>NZ_CP065546.1:4040716-4681075 GCF_015999545.1 Lysinibacillus sp. JNUCC-52 | reverse complement strand
ATTCAACAAACTCATTAGGTTGATTTGGATGATTGATTGTTGCTGGATTATGCATCGCAATCATATAGTTTTTATCCATCCGCATCGTGCCATTATCCATAACAAAAAGCTTAGCGTGCTGATTTATCATCTTCATTTACAAACATCCCCATTTCATGATTAGTTGTTATTCCAAATAACTAATTTCATCTCAGTCATTTCTTCTATTGCATATTTAATTCCTTCTCTTCCTGTTCCGCTTTCTTTTACTCCACCATATGGCATATGATCTACACGATATGTAGGAACATCATTAATCATGACACCACCTACTTGTAATTTTTTTGATGCTCTAAATGCCGTTTCAATAGTTGGTGTAAAAATACCAGCTTGTAACCCGTAATGAGAATCATTTATGGCTTCAATAGCTTCATCTATTGTGGACACGGTGTTGACGATTACTACTGGAGCAAAAATTTCTTCACATGACACACGGCTATTAGATGATACATTGTAAAGCACTGTAGGCAATAAAATATTGTTTTCAATTCGACCTCCAGTAATGATTTGTGCTCCATTCCTCACGGCTTCTTGAATCCATGTAAGTGCTCGTTGTTGCTCCGTTTCTGAAATCATCGTTGTAAGATCTGTCGTTGGATGAAGCGGATTCCCTAAGGTTAGATGATTAATTTTTGCTGTTAATTGTTCTAAAAATGGGTCAATTACATTTTCCATGACATAGATTCGTTGTAGTGAAATACATACTTGACCTTGGTTTGAAAACGCTCCCATAACAATGCGGTCCATAATTTTATCTAATTGAACACCTTCATCAACAATAACGCCTGCATTGGAGCCAAGTTCTAACGTCACCTTTTTCAAACCAGCTCGATTACGAAGTGATATTCCTACTGCAGGACTGCCTGTAAATGTAATCATTTTTACCTGTGGATGGGCTAAAAACGTATCTCCAATGAGTTTTCCTTGCCCCGTAACTAAATTAAAAGCACCTGCTGGCAAATCTGTTTTAGCTAGTAGTTTCGCTAAAAAATGTGCGGATAGGGCCGTTTGTGTTGCTGGTTTTAAAACAATTGTATTTCCTGCTGCTAATGCAGGTCCTACTTTATGTGCGACAAGATTTTGAGGAAAATTAAACGGTGTAATGGCCGCTATAACCCCAATTGGTTCTCGGAGAGTATAACCAAACCGTCCTTCTCCACCTTTTGAAGCGTCCATCGGAATCAACTCTCCTGCCAAGCGCTTTGCTTCTTCTGCAGCAAACTTATATGTTTCAATCGTTCGGTCGATTTCTGCAATTGCATACTTTAGTGGCTTCGCTGATTCTAAGGCAATGATTGATGCGGCTTCTTCTCGATAATCTGCAAATAAATTCGATAATTGTTCTAAAATTTGTGCTCTCTGGAATGCTGTTAAAGTTGCCATTTTTGAAGTTGCTTGCTGTGCAGATTCTATTGCATTTTGCACGTCATCTTTACTTGCCATAGCGAATTTAGCAATTAATTCTTTTGAATAAGGGGCATACACATCCGTATACGCCTCAGTCATACGCCATTCGCCGTTTATCAATAATTCTTTCTTCAACTCTTCACCTTCCATTTCTTTATGGTTACGTATTCATTTCAGAAAATAAAGAAATGAATACGTAACCATTTATGAGGTAAAAAATAAACTGACATATATCAGTTCATTTTTTACCTGTGGTGTTTCTTGGGAAAAGTTTAACAGATTCAGTTTGCTGGATGCAAGCACTTTTTTTCTCCATTACATCAAATAATTTTTCAATCGCTAGAAATCCTAGATTTTTTTCCGATTCGATGCCCACTGTAGTTAAGGATATTGAATGGTGTTTACTTAACTCCACATTATCAATACCAATCACATTAAAATCGTTAGGAATAGTGAATCCCTGCTCCAAACATTGGTTAAGAATTTCAATAGCAATTGCATCTGTAGCAGCACAAATCGCTGACGGTCTTGGGTTAAGAATCAATAGTTCTTCAAATACTCGTTTTATATCATCTTTGCTCGTATTTGTAAAAAATGCTGGCACGATATTTGCATCTATTTCTGCTTCTGCTAACGCTCTTTTGAAGCCCTCATACCTTCCATAGAAAGTGCTCATTTCATGTGGTCCACCAATCCAGCAGAGATCCCTATGCCCCAAAGACAACATATGGTTAGTCGCTAAATAACCAGCCTCCTCATTATCAATTTCAACAAAATGCTTATTTTCTTTATGTTTACGGTTAAACATAATAAAAGGGATATCCAATTTTTCGAGCTTATAAAATAATGGATCTGTATATCCGATAGAAGATAATATAATCGCATCAACTTTCGTTTCTAATACGGAATTATAAATTGTATGTAAATTTTCTTCCGTTCCAAAATGTACATTTACCTTATAACCCCTCGCATTAGCAAAATTAACTATTGCTGTTGTTGTATCAACAAAAAAGGGATTATGCAAAGGACCAGAAATTAACGTAATAATCCCTGTCTTTTGTTGTACAAGTGATCTTGCAATATCATTTGGTATATAGTTTAATTCTTCAATTGCCTCCATCACTTTTTTTATTGTTTTCGGTTTAACTAGTTCAGGAGTATTTAATACTCGAGAAACAGTTGTCTGTGAGACACCCGCAAACCTTGCTACATCTTTAGAAGAAACCAAAAAACCACCCACTTCATCTTTGTATGCCTATTTTATATCATCATTAGAAGAATGTTAATAGGATGTATCTAGTTAAGCTGCAAGCTAAATTAAAGTTGTTTCCTTTCATACTCAAATTAATCATAGGTAAATAAAACAAAGCCCTAAAAGAATCCATCACTTTTAGGACTTTGACTTAACAAATACTATGCTTCATATTGAATTTCTAATTTATTTGGTATTGCTGGAATATCGTTGGATTTAACATCCGTCTCTGCAAGGCGTAATTCTTGTAGAGGGTATTTACTGTGAACTTCAAAAGGAATCTCTATACTTTCCATTTTATTGTTCATCTGACTTCTAGCAAGTAGGCCATTTTTCGATAAATCTATATCAATAATACTGTCGATTGTTTCTTTCAGCATTTGTTGATCTTTTATGCGAAGTGGCATACTATCCTCCATTAAAAATGGTTGGATATTATCTTTAATAAATCCTTGTGCTTCAATTAAACATGAAAACTCATTTAATTTAGCCGCATATAATTTTAGTTGTTTTTTTTCTTTGGCACGTTGTTGGTTAAGCTCTTTAACTCTTTTTTCTATTCGAGCTAGACGCTGTTTCGATAACCCAATCAAATAGCTTTGAACTGTTTGCATTTCGTCCATAATTGAGGCTTCCGCTTCACGTACTTTCGCATATTGAGAAACACATTCTTCTTGCTGTTCATTTAAGCGCAAAACACGCTCTTTGAAAAATTCATTTTGGGTATGTTGGCCAAAGATGGCTTTCATAAGTCCTTTGCCATGAATTTTTTTATGTTGCGCATCTAAGCGCTCATATTCTCGCATATATTCGTTGTGCATATTTCGATATTCACGTAAAGCTTGTTGGTAGACTATTGCCTTTTCAGTAAACTGTTCTACGTAATCATCTTGTAAATAATCATTTTGAGAAATCGTTTGTAAGAGCTGATACAACGTTTGTACATTTTTGAATACATTTGCTACTTGTCCATATTCTTGTTCGTATTCTTGTACAATCGCCAAATCACGCTGATAACGTGAAAATTCATATTGTGAATCTCCAGCGACCTTTTCTATATTTTCAACGGCTGATTGGAATGGATCACGTTGTGGTATAACTGTTAATTCGAAACGGAAACGTTCTAGCCATTGTAAAAAACGAATAATAATAGCGTACGTTTTTTTATCACTATTCATCGCAACCCGTTGAATTTGCGCAATTAAATGATCATATTGACTTTGATGCCATAACTCTTTATTTTCAGTTCGTTGTGCTTCAAGTGCATCTACTGCCGAAACAGGAACAAAGTCGCTAATTAAATGACCAATTCGTTCTTTTTCAGCGCTTATAAACGCCTCTGTATTATTATCTTTATCGATTGCATTTACAATACAAAGAGGGACTACCCCTTTATTTTTTAAAGCTTCCATTAATAAAATTTCAGCATCGATTGCCATTGACTGCGAGCGTAGCACCCAGAAAATTTCATCCACACGATTTATTAAAGATTCAGAGAAATAGGCCATTTCTCCCCCACCTGCTTCTAAAGACACAGAGTCAATAATTGTAACAGATTTCAATAAATCATGTTTTATATATACTTCTAGATAATCTAAATGTTCACGTAAAATTTGTGATGCAAAAGTATCTCCAGTAGTGAGTAATTCTAGCTTACTCATATCAAATATTGCCACCATACCGTCTAAGAAATACGCCTTTACTTCCTCATTTTCACCGTAACGTAAAAACGTATTAACCCCTGTCGGATTTTGATCGCTAACAGGTAAAATAGAACGACCAAGAAGTCCGTTCACAAGTGTTGTTTTTCCTACCCGCTGTTTCCCGACTATAAGTACCATTGTTTCGTTGTTTGCATCTTGGATTATACGGTTTAAGTGCTTAGCTGTATCTTTTACATATGTATTTTGTACAATAATGCTGTGCAGTTGACGTAAACGATCCACAAACTGTGGCAAAATATTATTCGCTGAGGCTGTATAGTCGATTGGCGTAGTGTCAATATTCGTCATCCTCAAAACCTCTTTCCTATGTATCTATAGTTTCATTATAAATGAAACTATTCTAATTCTTATACATAGTTGAAAATTAATAACAAAAAAGGACAAACTACTTAGTTCGTGTTGTCACAAATAGGATTTAATTCTTAGTTATTTTTTCTTTTTTTTCTTTATTTATTGCACAAATAGGTAATTGCAATGAGAATTTTCTCGCTAACAACTAATGCATTAAAAGCTTAATTTTAAGTGCCATCTTTTCTATTCGTCAAAACCCGCCATTCGCGCATACACTTGGCTAAGTGTTGGCATACCGCCTTGTGCGCCTAATTTCTCCACAGAAAGTGATGCCGCTATATTTGCAAAATAAACAGCTTCATCCAAAGATTGCCCCGCTGTTAATGCATAAGCAAGTGCACCGTTAAATGTGTCGCCTGCTCCTGTTGTATCTACTGCTTTTGTCATATAGCCAGGCACATGTATAGGATATTCTCCATCAAAGTAACGCGCGCCATCACTTCCTAATGTAACAATCATCTTATTCGGATATTTTTCTAGTATGCTATCAATATTGTCTCCAAATAACTGGGCACACTCTATTTCATTCGGTGTAATATATGTGATATCCTCCATCCATTGCATATCAAAATTCGCTGCTGGTGCTGGGTTTAATAATACTGGCACATTAGCATCTTTACATAATTCCAATGCATATGCCGTCGTTTCTTTTGGAATTTCTAGCTGTAAAATTACGATTTTGCTCTGCTCTATCACGTCTTTAACTGCATCTAAATGGGACGGATTCAACTTATAATTTGCACCTGGTACAACAATAATGCGATTATCATGATCATGAACTAAAATATTAGCTACACCCGTAGGCTCTGAAGCTGACATAAGCGTATTCGTATTTACATGCTCCTGCTCTAAAACTGTTCGTAATGTATTACCAAAGTCATCATTGCCTACGCAACCAACCATTGTTACTTCACTGCCTAAACGTGCAGCGGCTATTGCCTGATTCGCACCTTTTCCACCTGGGCTCGTTCGAAATGCTTTACCAAGTACTGTTTCTCCTTGCTGAGGAAAATTAGTCATTTGTATTACTAAATCCATATTTAAACTACCAATTACGGTTATCATCTGCATCATCCTTTCTAATCTTCCTTACCATTTTACAGAGTCAACAATAGAAAGACAAAGACTTACTTGTTAGCAATGTTACGTTGTAGCGGCGATTTCACACGTTTTATCGGCGATTTGTTGCCATGTATCGGCGATTCTACTCGCTTTATCGGCTCTTTCTCGCCATGTATCGGCGATTCCACCAATTTTATCGGTGATGGCAAATATTCGTTATAACTGACAGCAATATTTGCAGCAAAAAAAGTGTTAGATTGCTCGCAGTCAATCTAACACTTTTTATCTGTACCATTTAATTAGTAGGCTACACGCTGCGCTTCATATGCAGCAATTTGATCTTCATACTTAATTGTTAGGGCAATTTCATCCCAGCCATTTAATAATGTTTCTTTATAATATGAGTCGATAGTAAATGTATAAACTTTACCATCTTCGCCCGTTACAGTTTGTGCTTCTAAATTTACTTCAACATGATAAGGCTTTGTTAAACCTTTTTCTAAAATTTCGTCGCACTCTGCTTCTGTTAGCTTAATAGGTAAAATACCATTTTTAAAGCAGTTATTATGGAAAATGTCTGCAAACGATGGTGCAATGATTACATTAAAGCCATAATCTAAAATGGCCCATGGTGCATGCTCACGAGAAGAGCCACAACCAAAATTATCTTGAGCAACTAAAATTTTAGAGTTTTTAAATTCAGCTTTATTTAAGACAAAGTCTTGCACTTCATTTCCTTGTGCATCAAAGCGCCAGTGATAAAACAAGTATTGACCAAAGCCTGTACGTTCAATTCGTTTTAAAAATTCTTTCGATATAATTTGATCTGTATCAACATTTTTACGATCAAGTGGTGTAATAACACTATTTACAATATTAATTGGTTCCATTTCAATCATCCCTTCCGTGTAAATTTAGCTTTTACACAGTTTCCTTCACGAATTCCCGTACATCAACGAAATGTCCTGCAATCGCTGCTGCCGCTGCCATTGGCGGTGATACTAAATGCGTGCGCGCGCCTGCCCCTTGTCGACCTTCGAAATTACGGTTTGATGTTGATGCACAGCGTTTACCAGCAGGTACAACATCATCATTCATTGCCAAGCACATCGAGCAACCTGATTCGCGCCATTCAAAACCAGCATCAATGAAAATTTTATCCAACCCTTCATCCTCAGCTTGTTTTTTCGTTGAATGGGAACCTGGCACAACGATTGCTGTAACGTTATCATGAACTTTGCGGCCTTGGATAACATTTGCCGCAGCACGTAAATCGCTTAAGCGTGAGTTCGTGCATGAGCCGATAAATACGTATTGGATATCGATTGAAGTTAATGGCTGCCCTTCTTCTAAGCCCATATATTCAAGTGCTTTACGAAGTGCCGCTTTGTCAGACTCATCCTTATAATCTGCCTGCGTCGGGACATTTTGCGATACGCCTGAACCCATTGAAGGATTCGTTCCCCAAGTAATTATAGGCTCAATTTCTTCAGCTTTAATAATGCGGACTTCATCATATGTAGCATCCTCATCTGATGCTAAACTTAGCCAATATGCTGTCGCTTCTTCAAATTTTTCACCTTGTGGTGCATATTTACGGCCACGAATATAATCTACTGTAATTTGGTCTGGTGATACAAGACCAGCCTTTGCACCTGCTTCGATTGACATATTACAGATTGTCATTCGTTCTTCCATTGTCAGTTTGTGGATTGCCTCTCCAGTGAATTCCACAATATGCCCTGTACCAACGCCAATGCCGAATTTTGAGATGATGGCTAAAATAATATCCTTTGCCGCAACACCAACTGGTAGTTCTCCTTCAACACGGATTTCCATTGTTTTAGGCTTGTTTTGCCATAACGTTTGTGTGGACATGACATGTTCTACTTCAGATGTACCGATACCAAATGCAATCGCTCCAAATGCACCATGTGTAGATGTATGCGAATCACCACAAACGATTGTTTTACCAGGTTGTGTTAAACCTAATTCTGGTCCAATAACGTGGACAATACCTTGATCAGGGTGACCCATACCAGCAAGTTCAATGCCGAATTCAGCCGCATTTTTCGCAAGTGTTTCGATTTGATTGCGTGCGATAGGGTCATTAATCGTCGGTAAATTTTTCGTTGGAACGTTATGATCCATCGTTGCAAAGCTTAAATCAGGACGACGCACTTTACGTCCGTTTATGCGTAAGCCTTCAAATGCTTGCGGAGAAGTTACTTCATGAATTAAATGAAGATCAATATATAACAGGTCCGGTTTGCCCTCTTCCTGATAAACAACATGTTTATCCCAAATCTTTTCAATTATATTTTTTCCCATTGTCTTCACCTATTTCTTAAATGTATGTTGTCATAATACTTTCCGATACAAAGCTAGTATCAATTTCGTTAATTACTTTATCTGTCCATTCATTTGTTGATAGCGTACGTCCTCCATCACGGGCTAAATCTGCTGTAAAGTATCCATCATCAAAGACAGCGCTAACTGCACGTTCAATTTCAGCCGCTTCTTCTGCTAGGCCAAATGAGTATTGTAACATCATAGCAACTGAAAGAATTGTTGCTGCTGGATTAGCAACACCTTGCCCTGCAATTTCTGGTGCTGAACCGTGTACGGGTTCATAAAGCCCAAAATTATCACCACGGATAGATGCAGATGGTAAAACACCTAGAGACCCTGTGATAACGGATGCTTCATCACTTAAAATATCTCCGAACATGTTTTCCGTCACAACTACATCATAGTGAGCTGGGTTTGTTATTAACTTCATTGCTACTGAATCTACTAAGTTGTGCTCAACTTGCACATCTGGATAATCCTTTTTCTTCGCTTCTACAACTTCACGCCATAATCGGCTTGTTTCAAGTACGTTTGCTTTATCGACAGAACATAATTTGCCTCCACGTAAACGTGCTAATTCAAAGGCATTTTCAACGATACGCTCTACTTCTGCTGTTGAGTATACTGTAGTATCAATTGCGCCATTTTCAGTACGCATACGTGGTTCCCCGAAGTATACGCCGCCTGTAAGTTCACGTACGATCATTAAATCGACGTTTTCGGCTACTTCACGTTTTAAAGGTGAAGCATCTAGTAAACTCGGGAACGCCTTTACTGGACGTAAATTTGCGAATAAGTCAAAGTGCTTGCGGATACGTAGCAATCCTTTTTCTGGACGTAGTTCTGGAGGGTTATTGTCCCATTTCGGACCCCCTACTGCTCCTAATAAAATAGCATCACTGCCCTCACACATTTCAATTGTTTCATCGGGTAGTGGATTATTGTGTTGATCGATAGCAGCGCCTCCAATCGTTCCATAGCCTAAATGGAAGGTATGGTTAAATCGTTTGCCGATTACTTGTAATACACGTATAGCTGACGCAACCACTTCTGGCCCAATTCCGTCGCCAGGTAGTACTGTAATTTTTTTCTCCATTAATAAAACACCTTTCTTTTTATAGAGTATGGTTACGCTATTTTAGGAAAAACTCTCACCTATTTATATAGATGAGAGCCAATTCCAATTAAACTAATTGACCTTGCGCTCGAAGACTTACTTGAATTAAATGTCGATTAATCGCATTTAAATACGCTTTCGCAGATGCTTCTAATACATCTTGAGATGAGTTTCGTCCCGTTGTGGATACACCGTCATATCGAATATTAATGACAGCCTCACCAAGGGCATCTCGTCCTTTGCCAACAGATTTCACACGATAATCAATAACATGGATGTCACCAGGAACAAGTTGTTCTAATGTATTAAAAATAGCTTCCACTGAGCCTGAGCCCGTTGCCACTACATTTTTCATATGTCCTTCTGGTGTCACAACAGTTGCAGTAGCAGTCGGAATATTTTCAGTACCATACTGCACTTGGACCATTTTCAGTTCAAATAATGGCACATCTTCAATTTGAACTTGTTGCTCCGTAAGTAGCGTTAGTAAATCTTCTTCCGTAATTTCCTTTTTACGATCTGCTAACTGTTTAAACTCAGTAAAGGCTTTGTTTAGCTTTTCATCTGATAGTGTAAAGCCCAGTGTTACGGCACGATCACGGAAGGCAGCACGCCCAGAATGTTTTCCAAGGACAAGTGGCACTTCCCCTTCGCCTATTAATGCAGGCGATATAATTTCGTAAGTTTCAGGGTTTTTTAGCACGCCATCTTGGTGAATACCAGACTCATGTGCAAATGCATTTTTACCAACGATGGCTTTGTTCGGCTGAATAACGACATTCGTTAGTTTACTTACTAATTGAGATGTACGCTTAATCTCTTGTAGATTAATGTCTGTTTCAACTGGGTAAATATCTTTACGAATATGAAGCGCAACCGCAATTTCTTCTAAGGCAACATTCCCCGCACGCTCTCCAATACCATTAATTGTTCCTTCTATTTGTGAAGCACCATTCTCGATAGCCGCGATTGTGTTCGCTGTCGCCATCCCTAAGTCATCATGGCAATGTGCTGAGAATTTAACTTTTTCAGCACCCTTCACATTTTCTAGTAAAAATTTAAATAATGCCCCATATTCTTGTGGTGATGCATAGCCAACAGTATCAGGCACATTAATCGTCGTCGCACCTGCTGCAATGACTTCATTCATAATACGGACTAAAAATGCGCGATCCGAGCGGAAAGCATCCTCTGCTGACCATTGCACAAGAGGGAAGTATTTTTTCGCATATTTCACTGCTTCAATTGCTTGTTCTACTACTTGATCTGGTGATTTTTTTAGCTTGTATTCCATATGAATTGGAGAGGTTGCTAAAAAAATATGAATATGTGGTTGCTCTGCAACTTTAATGGCATCCCAAGTTGTATCAATATCTTTTTGGACACAACGTGCTAGCCCTGTCACGATTGAGTTTTTCACAGTACCAGCAATCCGATTAACCGCCTCAAAGTCACCAGGTGATGAAGCAGGAAAACCTGCTTCAATAATCGTTACACCTAGTCGTTCAAGTTGCTTAGCAATTTCAATTTTCTCTGCCGTATTTAAGTTAATACCTGCAGATTGTTCGCCATCGCGAAGTGTTGTATCGAAAATATCAATTTTTCGCACTTGTAGCCACTTCTCTCACAACTTTTTCCTTACCTTCATTGATGAATGGCATCATTTCGCGTAATTTAGCACCAACTTCTTCGATTTGGTGGTTAGCCCCAGCTTCTTTGAATTTTGTATAGTCAGGACGACCGTTTTCATTTTCTTGAATCCAACGACGAGCAAATGTACCATCTTGGATATCTGTTAGTACTTCCTTCATACGACCTTTTACAGATTCATCAATGATACGTGGACCCGCAACATAATCACCCCACTCAGCTGTATCTGATACTGAGTAACGCATTGTTGCCATACCACCTTCAAACATTAAGTCCACGATTAATTTTAATTCGTGTAATGTTTCGAAGTAAGCAAGTTCTGGTTGGTAACCAGCCTCTACTAATGTTTCGAAGCCTGCTTTTACTAATTGTGTTGCCCCACCACAAAGTACTGCTTGCTCACCGAATAGATCTGTTTCTGTTTCTTCTTTGAATGTCGTTTCTAGTAAGCCGCCACGTGCTGCACCAATACCTTTACCGTAAGCAAGTGCTAAATCTTTTGCTTGACCAGTAGCATCTTGATGGATTGCAAATAAACCTGGTACACCTGCACCTTGTTGGAATTGACGACGAACTAGATGCCCTGGACCTTTAGGTGCTACTAAAAATACATCCACATCTGCAGGTGGTGTAATTTGACCGAAGTGAATATTGAAGCCATGCGCAAACATAAGTGCTTTACCAGCTTCTAAATATGGAGCGATTTCAGCTTCATAAACTGCTTTTTGGCGCTCATCTGGAAGTAAGATTTGGATTACATCTGCTTGTTGAGCTGCTTCAGCAACTGTTTTCACATCTAAGCCATCCGCCTTAGCTGCGTCGAAAGATCCGCCTGGACGAACACCTACTACTACATCGAAACCTGATTCTTTTAAGTTTAATGCATGTGCGTGACCTTGTGATCCGTAACCGATAATTGCGATTTTTTTCCCTTTTAATACGTCCTCGTTGATGTTTTGTTCATAGTACATAGTAGCCATTGTTTGTTTCCTCCTAATAGTGGGTTTATTTTTTTGCTTGTGATGATTACTACTTATTCAGTATTTCAAATCACAAGTTTCCATTTTATATGCAAACTATTTTAAAATAGAGAGCTGTG
Organism: Lysinibacillus sp. JNUCC-52; assembly: GCF_015999545.1. Classification (NCBI taxonomy): domain Bacteria; kingdom Bacillati; phylum Bacillota; class Bacilli; order Caryophanales; family Bacillaceae; genus Lysinibacillus; species Lysinibacillus sp. JNUCC-52. The sequence goes on along the minus strand of NZ_CP065546.1, from coordinate 4,669,022 downwards.
TATTCATGATTTTTTGTGTTTCACGAACAGATGCTGTTGCACCCGTACGTGTTAATTCTTTAATGCCATATGGGCGAATAAGCTCAATAAAGGCATCAATTTTTTCTGGATGTCCTACTACTTGATATGTCACAACGTTTTTCGCTGTATCAATAATTTGTGGACGGAACGGTTCAACTATTGAGTTCATTTCCAGACGTAAATTTGGTGGTGAAATAACCTTCACAAGCGCTAGCTCACGAAGCACGATAGATTTATCTGTAATGTCATTGACCTTTAACACATCAATTTGCTTCGATAGTTGCTTCACAAGTTGTTCAATTTTCCGCTCATCTTCTACGTTTACAACAAACGTCATTTTAGAGAAGTTTGGCTGTTCTGTATGACCAACTGTGATCGATTCGATATTGAATTGACGCTTCATAAGTAAACCTGTTACACGGTTTAGTACACCACTTTGATTAATCACTGTTACGGTAATTACTCGTTTCAATTCTTTTTCACCCCAATCATTTCATGTAACCCTTTACCTGGTGCAACCATTGGATATACACATTCAAGCTGTTTTACACGGCAATCGATTAACGCTGGCTCGTCATTAAGAAGGGCCTCACGGAAAATACTTTCCGCTTCATCAATTGTGTTAATGCGATAGCCTTTAATGCCGTATGCATCCGCTAATTTAACAAAGTCTGGCTGGATCGGCATAAGTGAAGATGAATAACGCTCTTCATAGAAAGTTTGTTGCCATTGGCGAACCATTCCTAAACAGCTATTATTTAAAATCACAATTTTTACTGGTAAGTTGAATTCTTGTAATAAGGAAAGCTCTTGTGCAGTCATTTGGAATCCTGCATCGCCTACAATCGAAACAACTTTTTTGTCTGGCTTCGCAAACTGGGCTCCAATTGCGGCTGGGAAGCCGAAGCCCATCGTACCAAGTCCACCAGACGTTACCCATCCATGATCATTGTTCAAGCGGTAATATTGTGCAGCCCACATTTGATGCTGACCGACATCCGTCGTTACAATGGCATCCCCTTCAGTAATTTTATGCACAAGCTCTAGCGCTTCCTGCGGTAAAACTTCTGAGTCACCAGCCTCTTTTGTATACCAAAGCGGATATTCATTTGCATGATTGTTTAAAAATTCTAGCCATTGCGCAGTATCTGGACCATCAAAGTCTTTTTTCAATAATGACTTTAACGCCTCTTTCGCATCCGCAACGATTGGAATATCTGTTGGTACGTTTTTACCGATTTCAGCAGGATCTATATCGATATGGACAATTGTTGCGTTCGGTGCAAATGTTGCTAAATTCCCTGTCAAACGGTCATCAAAGCGGGCACCGATATTTAGAAGTAAATCAGATTTTGTAATCGCGATATTCGCTGTAACCGTCCCATGCATCCCTGCCATACCAATGAATAATTCGTGGTCACCATGGATCGAGCCTAGCCCTAATAAAGTATTGGCCACTGGAATTCGATACTTCTCTGCGAATGTTGTTAATTCTTCACGTGCATCGGCAAATAGTACACCTGCGCCTGCTAAAATTACTGGATTTTTTGCTAATGAAATGGCTTGAATCGCCTTTTGAATTTGTAAATAGTTCGGCTTATATGTTGGCTGATAGCCTGGTAAATAGATTTCTTCTGGTTCTTTCGGTGGATTCTCGACATCAAACAGCATTTGAGAGACGTTTTTCGGGAAATCCACAACAACTGGACCTTTACGGCCAGTATTGGCAATATGGAAAGCTTCTTTCACGATGCGTGGAATGTCATTAACATCCTGTACTTGATAGTTATGCTTTGTAATAGGTGTTGTAATGCCCATAATATCTGCCTCTTGGAATGCATCTGTCCCAATAACAGATGTCGCTACCTGTCCTGTGAAAACAACTAGTGGAATCGAATCAATCATTGCATCCGCAATGCCTGTTACTAGGTTCGTTGCACCTGGCCCACTTGTTGCAATAACAACTCCCGGTTTATTCGATACACGTGCATAGCCTTCAGCTGCGTGAATGGCACCTTGCTCGTGACGAGTTAAAATATGACGAATTGGGTTTTTGTACATTGCATCGTAAATTTGAAGTACTGCCCCACCTGGATATCCAAAAATTATCTCTACACCTTGATCATGTAGCGCTTGGACTAAAACGTCTGCACCGTCTTTCGCTTGAAAAGTTTGTTCTACTTCCTCTGACGCCAATTGTTCTTTTTCATTAATTGAAATATTCACACTCATCAAAATATGCCTCCTTCTTGTCTTTCGATTCACAACAGCATACGACTACCTGTTCTAGTTAATGAACACTTTAATGATTTAACGTTGAAAAGGTTGAGAAATTGATGCTGGAAAACGTAGTTTATTGTTCTTTTCGAAAAAAAATAAAAAGCCTTTTTCTCCGAACGCAAATAACTACCTTGCGTAGGGATGAAAAAGACTTTTCATGGTACCACCCTTGTTTATAGCAATAAAAATTGCTACCTCGCGAATAAATGAAAGCATTTATGGACCATGCAAGTAACCTCACATTCAATACGGTGTCATAAATCATTTATTCATTAATAACGAGCACTTCGATTATGCCCGGAACTATCTAATGGCGATTACGCGTTTAATAGTTCACTCCGAGGGGATGTCGGATCTAGTTGTATCGCCGGCTTCCAGCACGACCGGCTCTCTGGTAGATACAAGGCTCTAGAACCTTTAACCTCATCAACGTTTTAACTTATTTTTTTAGTACTAAATTTTCATTACGCCGCCAGTTGAGGCGCTTGTTACTAATTTTGAATACCTTGCTAACCAGCCACGTTTAATTTTCGGTTCAAAAACGGGCAGTTTCGCTCGGCGTTCTGCTAATACTTCATCAGAAACTTCTAAATTGATTGTACGATTCGGTAAATCAATTGTAATAATGTCACCATTTTCAACTAAAGCGATAGGACCGCCTTCTGCTGCTTCTGGTGAAATATGCCCTATTGAAATACCGCGAGATGCACCTGAGAAACGACCATCAGTAATTAACGCCACCTTGGTACCAAGACCACGACCTTGAATCGCTGATGTTGGTGCTAACATTTCTGGCATCCCTGGGCCACCTTTTGGTCCTTCATAACGAATGACGACTACATGGCCTTCCTTAACAGTACCGTTATCAATATTTTCTTGCGCTGCTTCTTGTGATTCAAAGACAATGGCTTCTCCTGTAAATACTTTAATAGAAGGATCTACAGCACCAACTTTAATAACAGAGCCATCGGGTGCGATATTGCCAAATAATACTGATAAACCACCGACAGGACTATATGGATTGTCTTTTGTACGAATAACTTGATCATTCGTAATCTGATAATCTTTTACTAGTTCACCCATTGTTACACCTGCAACAGTAGGACGATTCGGATGAATTGCACCTGGAATAGATGTTAATTCATTAATAATGGCACTTACGCCACCAGCTTTATTAATATCATCCATTGAAACATCTGAAGCTGGCATAATTTTCGCTAAATAAGGTACACGCTCTGCAACTTTATTAATATCTTCGATGTTATAGTCAATTTCTGCTTCATTTGCAATTGCTAATGTATGAAGCACCGTATTTGTAGAACCACCCATAGCCATATCTAGTGCAAATGCATCGTCAATTGCTTCTTTCGTAATAATGTCACGCGGCTTAATGTCTTCTTTAACCATTCGCACTAACTGTTTAGCCGCTTCCTTAATAAGTTTATGACGCTCCTCAGAAGTGGCTACAATCGTTCCGTTGCCTGGAAGTGCTACACCTAGCATTTCCATTAAACAGTTCATAGAGTTCGCTGTGAACATCCCTGAACATGAGCCACATGTTGGACATGCATTATTTTCAATATCTAACAGCTCTTCAGCTGACATGTTACCTGATTTATGAGCCCCTACACCTTCAAATACTGAAGTTAAAGAAAGCTGTTTTCCTGTAGCAGATGTTCCCGCCTCCATTGGACCACCAGATACAAAAATCGATGGTACGTTTGTACGGACCGCTGCCATTAACATCCCTGGTGTGATTTTGTCACAGTTTGGAATGTAAAATACTCCATCAAACCAGTGTGCATTAATAACTGTTTCTGCTGAATCTGCAATAATTTCACGGCTAGGTAAGGAGTATCGCATACCAATATGCCCCATTGCAATACCATCATCAACACCGATTGTATTAAATTCGAATGGAATACCACCCGCTTCAATTATTGCTTCTTTCACTACATCAGCAAATGTACGTAAATGAACATGACCTGGAATAATGTCAATATAAGAGTTACAAACCCCAATAAATGGTTTTCCTAAATCTTTTGCTTTTACTTTGCCTGTTGCATATAAAAGACTTCGATGTGGCGCACGATCTACGCCTACTTTAATCATGTCACTTCTCATATTAAACGCCCCTCATTTATTGCTATGTTCGTTGTTATATACAAAATGTTCTGTCTATTTTGTTTTTACCTAGCATCACGCCTTTTCGGCAGCTAATTGTTGTAACGAACGTATTAAATTGTTGTTATCATAGTACGAATAACTAGGCTAAGTCAACAGTGTTTTTTGAATTGTTTAAAAAATTCAAATACTCTGCGAAATATGAAATCGTTTACATGCTGATTAAGCATCACTTTTATCTCGAATTGATAAATATTTTGACATTTCGTTCAAATTTTAATTTTTTTATTATAAACAACATTCAGAATGAATTATTTGTAAAAGTACTTATTGTTTTCCATTATGTTTGGCACCTAAATTTCCGAAATTCAGAATTTTACAATACGAATAATTGCTCTAGGTAATGTGTGAAAAATACTTTTTCAGGATCGTATTGTGCACGGATTGCTAAAAATTTATCTACATTGGGATACAATGCATGAACATGTGAGGCAGTCAAATGACTTTGTTTTCCCCAATGTGGCCGTCCTTGATATTTTTGCATAAGCATATGCACCCATTTAAAATAAGGCTCTTCCGACATGCCTTTATACATATGAAATGCAATAAAAGCTGATTCCTGTCCCTGAGTAGGGCTTAAATAACCAGATTCACCAGCTGTTGTTCGACATTCCAATGGAAAGTGCACATTCAAATGTCCTTTTTTAAACGTTGCATGAATCTCTTCCATACATGCTTCAAATTGTGGTAATGCTATTGCGTACTCACTCTCTTGAAATTTTACACTTCGAGGAGAAGGAAAAATTTCATAGCTTATACCAATCTTCTCAGCCTCCACTACATTTGCAGCTGCTAATTTGCTCATCGTACTGCTTAAGGATGGCTTCCATTTACATAGTTCAGAAATAGCAAAAAACGCACCATTTTCTACTATTTGTAGTTTTATATTTTCTACGTATTTACTCCATTGACTCTGATACACAGGAGCCAGTGCATTCATTCGTTTAATTTGAATCGTCTCACTGCCAGGAAAGTAAAACCATTCCACATGACGATGCTGTCGAATATCTTTTGCGAATGTCTCAAGCCCATTTGTTAATGTGTCCCTAGTCCCAATATAATGTAAGCTATATAGCGGTACCACTTTTATTGTTACTTTTACAAGAACACCAAGCATGCCGAGTGAGACATGGAGCGTTTCCGATAAATCATCAGCACCTCTATTATGTTCGTGATATGTTCCATTGCCATCGACAAAGCACCAGCGTGTCACTGCCGATGAGAGCGAGCCTAACGTAACACCTGTCCCATGTGTGCCTGTTGATACTGCACCTGCAATTGTTTGCTCTTGAATATCACCCATATTGATTAGACCAAAACCATGTGAGGCAAGCTGTGGACCGATTTCATATAAATATGTTCCTGCCCATAATGTTGCCTCTTGTTTGTCCGCATCAATTGAAATAAGCCCCCGCATATTATGTAATGAAAGTGCAATATGCTCAGGCATGGCAACAGCACTAAAAGAATGAGCCGCACCAGTTACTCGAATCGTTTTCTTAGCATCTCGTGCATGCTTCACTACGTTGACTACTTCTTCTATAGAACGAGGCAAATACTTCTCACTTGGATACGAAATAATATTACCCGCCCAATTCGTCCATTTTTCTCCACTTTTCCACTTCTCTATAGAAAACATTGACCGTCCCCCCTATATGTTGCAAAGCTACCTACGTATTTATCTCCCCTTATTGCATGGAGTGCTTGAAATCTTTCACACAGCTCACCTGCTTTTGCATGACGAAAATAAATCGTGTCACCAATTGAGATTGTTTTGCCCTTCACCTTAATAGGGGTTTGCACCTCTCCTGCTCCTTCTAAACCGAGAAACGAATAGTAAGCAGGCTCATAAAATGCTGGATATCGATCTGTAGCTATCGCTCCCGATGCTGGATAGCCCCCACCATGACAAACCACAATATGCTGTGCTGGTTTTCGCGTAACACGAAGTGCAAAGCCTGCTGCTTTGCCAAGCTGTAAATGAGAAAACTGATCAAACAGTGCAGGTGCATAAAATGCTGAACCAACTGTGATTTCCGTAACTTCCTTTTGCTTAGCCGTATACGTCATACTGCCTGTCCCACCACCATTAACAAAACGTAATTTCGGAAAATATGCCTTAATATGCGCAATAGCTAATCTACGAAACTGTGTGACTTGCTTTTTTGCTTGTGATTGCATTAAATCTATTAATCTACCTTTTATAGCATTTTCAGGTCGATTGCCTACACCAGCAATTTGCGCCTCATAGCCCATGACACCTACCACTTCTATATGCGATTGCTCTTTTATATATAATAAGAAAGGTGTTATTAACTCAAGTGAATGAAGAGAAGAACGTTTTGTTCCAAAATAGAGCACTTTAAAATCGGTCGACAAATTGATATCGATACATATGGATACTTTAATATCTAGCTCCGACCCAATTTTCTGTAGAAACGCTATATGTTCGTGTCTATCAACCATAAATGTGACCGTTCTTCCTTCTTTTACAAACTGTAAAAGCTGTCGAACTGCTATTTCTTCCATAACGGGATAACCAAGTAGCACATCATCAAAATGCTGTTCAAGTAAAAATAATGTTTCTGCTGCAGTAAAAGTCATGAGGCCTACTACATTCGAAAGGTTTTGCTGTACATATTGCAGTACCTCCACCGAACGAATTGATTTTGTGGCAATGCGTATTTTTTTTTGCCCACATGCTTGTTGAACATATTTAATATTTTCATCTAGTGCATCAAAGTCAAGCCAGGCAAATGGTCGCTCTAGTCCATTGAAAGCTTGTTGAAATCTTGTCGTCATTAAATCCCTCCATATGCTTTATATATTTGACAGTAGAAAGAAAAATTCACCTTTTTAAGATAAATCCCTTTTCTCTTTCATATTTAAATTTACTAGGGGCTTTAAAATGTTCTTGCATTCTAGCATTACAAAATATAGACAACAAAAAACAACCGTGGACTACGACGAAATTGCCTTCACGGTTGTTTTAGTATAGGTCAAGCATTGTTCTCACCTTTCTATTGTATTTTTAATTACGAGGCAAATAAAAACTCCGCAGCTAAGTTTAACACCACCACTAAATGTAACGCAGCGATTAAGAATCCTTGGCGATCTAAACGTTTCATAGCAGTCATATTCATAATCTATCACCTCTCCTTTTTTCACATTATACGCGCTCATTCATCAATTTTCAAATTATTCTTAATATTAAAATATAACTATTTTTCTGACAACCAAAACCAAATATGGCATGATAAAGAGTGAAATCATGCCTAAAGGAGTGGAGAAAAATTTTGAAAAAAGCATTACTCGTCATTGATTATACAAATGATTTTGTAGCGACAGAAGGCAAACTAACATGTGGAGAACCAGGACAATTACTAGATACGCCTATTGCGACATTAATTGAGCAATTTCTTGCTGACAAAAATTTAGTGGTCTTTGCTAATGACTTACATGAAGAAAATGATCCGTTCCATCCCGAAACGAAGCTTTTTCCTCCTCATAATATAAGGGGCACGCTTGGGCGCAATCTATATGGTCATGTTGGTAAAGTTTATGACTTGCACAAAGAAGAAGTAATTTGGCTCGATAAAACACGCTATAGTGCATTTGCAGGAACAAATTTAGCCATCTTACTAAAAGAACGTGGCATAGAGGAAATTCATTTAGTTGGTGTTTGCACAGATATTTGCATTTTGCATACTGCTGTAGATGCTTATAATTTGGGCATTTCTACAGTTATTTATGCAAATGCTGTCGCTAGCTTTGACGCAGCTGGTCATCAATGGGCTTTACGTCATTTTGAAAATACGCTAGGTGCAACCGTTGTGAAATAACTTGTGAATTAATAAAAAATGGAGCTGATTTAGGTTTAATTAAACTCAAAAAGGATATAACTAAGTAATGCCATTATATCTTAACTTTGAGGAGATGAATAATTATGATCAGTTTCATTTGGTATTTAATCATCGGAGGAATTTTAGGCTGGTTAGCTGGCGTCATATTAGGAAAAGATGTTCCTGGAGGCATTATTGGTAATATTATTGCCGGGATCGTCGGTTCTTGGATAGGTAGTATGGTTTTAGGAAATTGGGGTTGGAGAGTCAGTGATTTTTATGTATTCCCAGCATTAATAGGTGCAATCGTACTTATCTTCATTGTCAGTCTTATTTTAAAGGGTATGCGTAAAGCCGCCTAAATATGTACAAAAGAGCTATCTTTTTAGATAGCTCTTTTTGTACTTATAAGCAACTTTTTATGCCCATTGAAAAAGTTAGCAATGGTTAAATTGATTGGAGCTTTTTAAAATGATGATAAGATGGTCGCTCTAAACCTAAATGCTCACGCAACGTGTTCCCTTCATATTCTTTACGAAATAGCCCCCTCTCCTGCAGCACTGGAATGACTAAATCTACAAAATCATCCAACCCAACTGGCAGTACAGGCGGCATAATATTAAAACCATCACAGGCATACTCATTAAACCAAAGCTCCAATAAATCTGCCAACTGCTCAGGTGTGCCGACAAATTGCAAATGTCCACGTGCTCCAAGCATTTTACGACCTAATTCTACAATTGATAAGTTCCCTGCCCTTGCAGTATCAATAAATAATTGGACACGACTTTTCATTCCATTCGAAGCTGCCGCTACATCGGGTAAGTTTTCTGGTAAAGGTCCATGTGGACCGTAGCTGGATAGGTCAAAGCCAATAAAGCCAGCAACCGCTGTAACCGCATCTTCTACTGTAATTAGTTTTTGCAAGCTCTCATGTTTTGCCCAAGCCTCTTCTTCTGTTAGTGCAACAATTGGCGAAATCCCTGGCATAATTTTTATACTATTTTCATGTCGTCCATGTGCAGCTAATTTTTCATGAATACTACGATAAAATTGTTTAGCTGCTTCAAGAGACTGCTGTGCAGTAAACACTACTTCACCTGTTTTCGCAGCAAACTCTTTGCCCGCTTCAGATGAACCTGCTACTACCAGTACTGGATAACCTTGAGGGGGACGGGGTACATTTAACGGTCCTTTCGAGCTATACCACCGACCTTGGTAATTAATTTCTTTTACTTTCTGCGCATGTGCAAATATTCCATTCTCTTTATCTAATGCAATGGCATCATCATCCCAGCTATCCCATAACGCTGTAACTAAATCTACAAATTCTTCAGCCATCTCATAACGGAGCGCATGTTCAGGATGCTTCTCTTTGCCGTAATTATGTGCTTCCATATCCAGTTGAGAAGTTACAATGTTCCAAGCAGCTCGACCTTTACTTATATGGTCTAAAGTTGCATAGCGTCGCGCTACATTATAAGGCTGATTATACGTCGTAGAAACAGTCGCTGTTAGTCCCAATTTTGTTGTAGAAGTTGAAATGGCTGACAGAAGTGTAACAGGATCAAGCATACCAGAGGCTGCCTTCTCAACATTGATTGCATATAATAAGTCTGCTAAAAACATCATATCAAATTTCCCACGCTCTGCTGTCTGTGCTAAATCCTTATATAAATCTACTGAAAATATTTCGCTACTGCGTGCTTCAGGGTGTCTCCAGCTTGCACTATGATGGCCACTATAATAAATAAAAGCCCCTAATCGCAATTGTCCATTTCTTTTCACCATAATTTATCCCTCTTATCCTTTAAAAGTATCTCGCCATCTTAAACATTTGCGTTCTATCGCATAGACGAGTGAATCTGAACATTTCCCTAACATTGCAAACATCAAAAGTCCAACAAATACGATGTCTGTTTGCGCGTATGCGCGTGCATCTTGAATCATATAGCCAAGCCCTGCACTTGTTCCCATCATTTCGCTAACAACAAGTACTAACCATGAAGTGCCTAGTGCTAATCGTAAACCTAGTAAAATATTTGGAAGTGCTGATGGCATAACAACCTTCGTTATAGTTTTCCAAAACGAAAACTGCAATATTTTTGAAACCTCAATCAACTTTTGATCGACTGACCGAATCCCTAAAAAGAAATTTACATAAACGGGAAAAAATGCCCCGAGTGCAATCATTAGCACTTTCCCAAATTCACCCAAACCAAACCACAATATAAATAATGGAATTAATGCAAGTAACGGTACTGTCCGAAGCATTTGCAAACTTGGATCAATCACCTCTTGCGCGAAACGACTAAAGCCCGTCAAAATACCAAGTAAAATACCTGTTCCAGCCCCAACAATAAATCCTCCTAACACACGCTGCCCACTGATGGTGAAGTGATAGAAAAGTTCTCCATTTCCAAGTAATGTTACAAAAGTTGATATAATTTTTATGGGCGTTGGGAGGATTTGTTCTTCGACAAAACCGAAACTTCCAATGGCTTGCCATAGAAGGATGACGAGTAAAGGGACAATCCATGGATAAATTAAATCCATCCAATTCAATGGACGCTTCTGTTTCTTTACATAGATTTGTTCATTGTTTACAACTGCCATCCATTCAACCTCCTTTAAAATTTTGCTGCCAACGTAAACATTTACGTTCAATCCATAGAATAAGTGAATCTGAAATTTTCCCAAGTGCAGCAAAAATAATAATTCCTACGAACACTGTTGAAATCATCGCCATTGCACGTGCATCATTAATGAGAAACCCAATCCCCGACGTCGAGCCCATCATCTCAGCTACAACCAATCCAAGCCATGCAATACCTAGCGATAATCGAAGTCCTAAAAAGATGTTCGGAAGGGCTGATGGAATAATAACCTTCGTCAATAAATGCCATTTATTAAATTGCAGTACATGTGCCACTTCAAATAACTTCCGATCCATCGAACGAAGACCTAGAAACGTATTTACGTAAAGCGGGAAAAAAGATCCTTTCGCTATTAACAACAGCTTCGATGTTTCCCCAAAACCAAACCACAATATAAATAATGGGGCAATCGCTAAATGTGGTAACATTCGTAGCATTTGAATGGATGGATTAAGTAGCTTTTCGGACAAATATGAAAAGCCTACTACAATTCCAGCTAGCAACCCTAGCCCTCCTCCTAATACAAATCCACTTAATGCACGCCAAGTTGAAATTTGTAAATGCCCTAACAAGTGCCCATGCTGCACTAAATAGATGAATTCAAGTAAAATGTCAGATGGCATCGATAGTAACAACGGATTTAAATACGCGTTACGACCAGCAACTTCCCATATAATGAGAAGTCCAATGGGTAAAATCGATCCCAATAGTAGTGTTCGAAGCTGTACGTGCGATTTCAATCGTTGTTTTTTACGTCGTACTTGCATATTTTTTTCAATTATCGATTCCATCCCGTCAACCCCTAATCATAACTTTAATGCTTTTTCAATATATTGATTATCGAATACATCACTGACATTAATTTCTTTTCGAATGGTTCCTATTTTAAATTGGAAATCTGCCGTTCTTTGGTGCTCTGCAATAACTTCCTCACTAACTGGAATACTGATGCCACGTGCACGTTTTCGCGTCTCTTCCATTAATGCAACTGGCAAATTCCGTTCTTTAGCATAACGATTCACTGCTTCTTCTTCATGCTCTAACTCCCATTGCAACAGCTCATCATATGTCTGTAAAAAAGCAACTACTAAATCTGGGTGTTTCTCGGCAAATGAAGTACGAACAATTTGATAGGATGGTGACAAAAGATTAAGCTTTTCCCCATCTGCGATAATTGTCCCTTTCCCAGATAAAGTATTGATCGTTAAATACGGTTCCCAAACTGCCCACGCATCCACACTTTTTGCATCAAACGCAGCCTGTGCCTCGTCTGGATTTAGATTAATTATTTCAAGTTTTTCTGGATCAATCCCCTCTTTAAAGAGCCCGCGTAATAAAAAGTCATATGCGTTCGTCCCTTTGCCAACTGCAACCTTTTTGCCAACTAAATCATGCAAGCTTGTAATGCCACTTGCTGAGTTCACCACAACACCAACATTTTTCTTACCTTCTAGCACTTGTGAAATCACAGTAAATGGAATACCAGCAGCCTGGGCAGCAATAATTGGCATATTGCCAAGCCCAGCAAAGTCTAATTTATTCGACGCAATTGCCTCAGTCATAGGAGGACCACTTTGAAACTCGACCCATTCAACTGTTGCTCCGTATTTTGCAAATGCCTTTTCAAATAACTTCTCTTCTTGTGCCTTACCGAATAGGCCACCACTTCCTTGAACACCAATTTTGACTACTACATCTTCTGAAGCTTGCGAATCTTTTGAAGTTGTATCATCCTGTGCACAACCTATAATAAAAACAATGAGCGCTAAAAATAACGCCAATATTGTCACTTGTTTTCTCATCTTCATTCATCCCCTTTTAAATTCCAGCACCTACCGTGTAAGATTCTTCTTCGACCTTTTCAAATTCATTTAACACTGCTCGACGCATCTCCTGGAATCCGTGTGATGAACGCTTTCTTGGAAAAGCTAACTCAATCGGTAATACAGATTTAATGTGACCTGGTCTTGGATTCATCACTACTACTCGTTGTCCTAAAAACACAGCTTCATCTAAATCATGTGTCACAAAAATCATTGTCGTTTTATTTGTTTCCCAAATATTTAACAATACTTCTTGCATATGTGAACGTGTAAATGCATCCAAAGCGCCAAAAGGTTCATCTAGTAATAAAATGTCAGGGTTTCGTAGTAATGCTCGCGCAATTGATACACGCTGTGCCATGCCACCTGAAAGCTCTTTAGGGTAAGCTTTTTCAAATCCTTCAAGCTTTACTAACTGAATAAGCCTATTTACACGTTCACGCACTTGAGGATCTTTTAAAGATTGGTCGCCCGCAATATTTTTTTCTAGCGTTAACCAAGGAAATAATCGCGGCTCTTGAAAAATAAAGCCTTTTTCTAAAGTTGGTCCTTTTATAGGCTGACCATTTAGTTCAACTTTCCCGACGTAGTCTACATCAAGCCCAGCTATAATTTTCAGCAGCGTGCTTTTTCCACAGCCACTTGGCCCAATGACAGTCATAAATTCTCCTTGCTTCACATGCAAATCGACGTCTTGTAATGCCACAATCTGCTCACTCTGCGTTGTAAAAATTTTATTCAAATGTTCAATTACGAGTGCTCGTTCACTCACTTGCTTGCCTCCTTTACTTTTGAACAAAATAAAACCCTTAAGTAAATAAATACTTAAGGGCCTCTAGTTTTTACTAGTCAGCTTTTCGAAACGAAAAGTTCTATTGTTATTGGTTTATTAATTTACGTGGATTTACTAACTAAGTACATCTTTACTTTAATACCAAGTAAACTTATAAAGATGATATTAATTATTCAGAAAAATGTCAATAGTTTTTTATTTTTTGTTTTGTTCTATTCTCATGTGAAATCATGCGATGCCTTTTCGTACGCTGCATTGTTCCTTACTTGAGCTGTTTACGCTTTATCCCATCGAAACTTTAATGCAATAATAAAGAAAAAAGTGTTAGATTGACTACGTTCAATCTAACACTTTCGTTTTCAGACATCCGCTATGGCAGATGTTTTCTTTAGTATGTAAATTTACTCCGCTATTTTTTTGCGTTCAAAAGAACTGCTGTTTTTAATTCATCATGGTAATCATTATATAAATTATAGTAATATAACACATTGCTGACGTATTCTTCACTATGATTATAATTAAAAACTGCCCGTTTTACATCGCCTTTAGCCGCGCCATATTTTGATAAATAATTGGCTGCACTAAACACTGCATCTTCTATATCATATGGATCGGCAACTCCATCACCGTTTCCGTCTACCCCATAGCCACCGTATTTTTTTATAATAGCTGGATCCATTAACTCTGTCTTTGAAATATTGCCCTTGCCCAGTCCAGAGCAAGTTGGGTGCTTCCAGCCAACAAACGTGCAAGGCATAAATTGCATATGACCTATAGCGCCAGCTGGCGATACAAGCGATTTCATAGTGGAAAATCGCGTTTCAATGCGATGATGGGCAGCTAACAATGTCCAAGGCACCCCATATTTTTCTTCAGCAGCAACGTATACGGGGATATATTGTTCGGGAATATTCATATCAAAATTTTGCTGTATTTCTTCAATTTCTTGTTGTTGTGCGAGTTTTTCAAAGATAGGTAATGTTTGAAGTTCCTTCCACGCAAAAAAGGCGAGTACATAGACAGTAATCGCTACGGGAATTAATAATGCTATCATCCCCAGCTTTACAGTTGGTGATAGCAGTGGTTTCTTTTGTTTTTTTTTCGCCATATGTCACACCTAATCATTCTTTGTCTACTTCCATATTACCAAATTTACCGTTTTATGTTGTAGATTTTTTCTTTTTATATTTTTACTTTGTTATAATGAGGCCAATATAGTAAAATACAAAGCGATTGTTTTATTGGATAATAGTAGGAGGATTTATTTTATGTGGAAAGACTTTAAGGAATTTGCGATGAAAGGTAACATAATTGATTTAGCGATTGCAGTCGTAATTGGTGGTGCTTTCGGTAAAATTGTTACCTCTTTAGTAGAAAATATTATTATGCCATTAGTCGGTGTTTTAACGGGTGGCATTGATTTAACAGAAAGCTTTATGTTTGGCTCAGGTACAGCCCAAGTCAAGCTAGGTGTATTTTTACAGTCTATCATTGACTTTTTAATTATTGCTTTCGCTATTTTCTTAGCATTGCGTCTGATGACCAAATTCACAAGAAAAAAAGAGGAAGCTGCTGTGGAGGAGCCGACACCAGAGCTTGATCCAAAAGAGGAACTTCTTAAAGAAATTCGAGATTTATTAAAAAAACAACAAGCATAATGGACAAGGCTATAGAGCAATTCGTTCAATACGAATACTCTATAGCCTTTTTGAATGTGCTTACCGTTCCACGCTCGGAAATTAATCCCCTACTATTCCTACATGCTTTAATTTCAATAATCTATGTAATTTTCTGAAATCATCTTGTCCTTCTGTACTATACATGTTAAATTGGTAACAATTATAGAGAATCTTGAAGATACTAATCAAATTATTCTATGAAGAAATTGAGGCCTTAGGGGGCTCTTTCTATATCAATGATGAAGAAAAGAGTGACGACATGACAAACAATAGAACGATTGAAACAAAACTTGTACAGCTAGGAAATTTAAGTGATCCAACAACTGGCGCTGTCAGCCCTCCCATTCATTTATCGACCGCATATAAACATGCAGGCATTGGTGAATCTACTGGCTTTGACTATGCACGTACAAAAAATCCAACACGTGCCATTTTAGAGGCAGGCATTGCTGATTTAGAAGGTGGCGACGCTGGCTTTGCCTGTAGTTCAGGTATGGCTGCGATTCAACTCATTATGTCTCTGTTCAAGCCAGGAGATGAATTAATCGTACCAGATGATTTGTATGGTGGTACATATCGACTTTTTAACTTTTTTAAAGAAACATACAATATTAAACCAATCTATTCGAAATTTGAGACTGTTGAGCAAGTAGAGGCCTTAATCAACGAAAATACTCGTGCCCTCTTTATCGAAACACCAACAAATCCACTTATGCAGGAATTCGATCTCAAAGTATACGCTGAACTTGCACATAAACACGGTGCCTTATTAATTGTTGATAATACTTTTTACACGCCATATTTCCAGCGACCAATCGAACTAGGTGCAGATATTGTATTCCATTCTGCTACTAAGTATATTGGGGGCCATAATGACGTTTTAGCTGGTCTAGTTGTCGCTAAAGGCGCTGAGCTATC
Source organism: Lysinibacillus sp. JNUCC-52 (assembly GCF_015999545.1). NCBI lineage: Bacteria > Bacillati > Bacillota > Bacilli > Caryophanales > Bacillaceae > Lysinibacillus > Lysinibacillus sp. JNUCC-52. Next base: position 4,652,825 of record NZ_CP065546.1, on the reverse strand, counting down.
AGAACGTATCGGCTATATTCATAATGGTAGCGGAATGGTATTAGGTGCGATGGATTCGTGGTTATTAATTCGTGGTTTAAAAACATTGCATCTTCGCTTAAAACAGCATGATGCAAATGCGAAAGCAATCGCTGCTTATTTAGAAGAAGAAGAACTTGTAACAGACGTACTTTATACGGGCAAAGGTGGTATGCTGTCATTCCGACTGCAAAAGCCTGAATGGGTTGATCCATTCCTTCGTAACTTAAAGTTAATAATTTTTGCAGAAAGCCTTGGTGGCGTTGAGAGCTTTATCACATATCCTGCGACACAAACACACGCAGATATGCCTTACGAAGAACGTGTAGAACGCGGCGTTTGCGATCGTTTATTACGCTTCTCTGTTGGTATTGAAGAAGTTGAAGATTTAATTGCAGATTTAAAACAAGTTTTTGATACGCTGAGAAAAGAGGCATAAAACATGAAGCAACATATTGAAACAGCGCTGATCCACGCTGGTGTGCGTGATGGCTATGAAAATAAAAAAGGTGCAGTAAATGTGCCAATGTATGTATCCTCTACGTTTCATCAAGAGAGCATCGATGAGTTCGGGGAGTATGACTATGCACGTTCTGGTAACCCGACGCGCGATGCATTAGAAAAAGCTGTTGCAGAGCTTGAAGGTGGCGTTCGAGCACACGCCTTCTCTTCAGGAATTGCGGCTGTTTCCGCAGCATTAATGTTATTATCTCAAGGTGACCACATCGTTATTACTGAAGATGTCTATGGTGGCACATATCGCTTTGTTTCGAAAGTATTACCTCGTTTTGGGATTTCTCATACATTCGTTGATTTCTCTGATTTAGCGGCGATTGAAGCAGCGATTACACCTGCAACTAAGCTTCTTTATATGGAAACACCATCAAATCCAACACTCGGGATTACTGACATTCGTGGGGTAGTTGCGTTAGCTAAACAATATCAATGTTTAACATTTTTAGATAATACGTTTATGACGCCTTTACACCAACGTCCTCTTGATTTAGGGGTAGACGTAGTCATTCATAGTGCTACGAAATTTTTATCTGGTCACTCTGATATTATTGCTGGTCTAACAGTTACAGCCGATGAGCAATTAGGAAACGACCTTTACTTTATCCAAAATTCTTTTGGCAATATATTAGGTGTGCAAGATTGCTTCACATTACTGCAAAACATGAAAACTACGGATGTGCGCTTTAGTCGTTCTACGGCATCCGCACAAAAGATTGCACAGTTTTTAGAATCGAACCCAGTTGTGGAACAAGTGTATTATCCAGGTCTTGCTTCACATCCTGGTTACGATATCCATCATAGCCAATGTACAAGTCCAGGTGCAGTATTGTCTTTCCGCCTACCAAACTATGCCGCAGCAAAAGCATTAGTGGAAGCTATGAAAATCCCTGTTTTTGCAGTATCTCTCGGTGGTGTAGAATCCATTCTCTCCTACCCAGCTAAAATGAGCCATGCAGCGATGGAGCCTGAAGAACGTTCAAAACGTGGAATTACAGATGGCCTATTACGATTTTCAGTAGGATTAGAGCATGTTGATGATCTAATTGCCGACTTTGCCCAAGCATTAGAATTTGCTGCTAAAGCATAAATATTCAGAATTGTTCGGGTGACTGGCACTTCAAACAAACCCACTTCGCTTTCTGCGGCCACAGTATATGCCGTAGGAATGAAGTGGGTTTTTAATTTGTTATTCAAAATTTAACAGCCTGAAAAAAATTCAGAATTGTTTGAGTGACTGGCACTAAGCCAATTATCAATAATTTCATTAAACAGTGCTGGATTCGCAAAGGAAATACCATGTCCAATATCGGCTACGACCATTCCTTTACAGTTAGCGTTGCTTTTCACTAAGTCGTTCGCGGATTTTTTCATCATTGATTTTTCTTTATCCCCAACCAACACAAGCATGGACGTTTTTACGTATTTAAAATTTTCTGGTATTGAGAATGACATATTTTCTGTTAGGACAGATATCAACGTCTGTTGAGACATACGGCAACTATCTTCATAATATTGCGTAAAGTTTTCTTGAGGAATATAAAGTGACTTAGCTTGAATTTTTGAAAATGTTCGATTTGAAATAAGAGGAGAAGTGAGTTTTATCGCTGGAGCAATCCATTTTTTTAAACTAGGCATAGGCCTTACTAAAGCACTATATATAACTGCACGATCAACTAAATTTGGTCTCATACTTAGCAATTGTACAATTATTTGCGCCCCTAAGGAAAAACCGATAATTGTTATGTTTCGATTATTAGATACCTTTTCTATTAGGTCAATTACTTGCTCTGCAGCTTGTTTCATTGAAAAATATGTATCTTCGCTATTTTTCCCATGTCCAGGTAAATCAGGGACTAAACAATGATAGTGTTGTGCAAAGTATTCTATTTGTTTTTCCCACATCCATCCACTGACACCTCCCCCATGTAAAAACACGATAAGTGGCGCATTTTTGTTTCCAAACTCTTCATAATAAATCGGCAAAGTTTTTCCTCCTTTACTCTCAAATTAGGCTTCCTTGTCTTTATGATAATCACCCTTTATTTAACATAAAGGATTTTTTAATACCCGATATAAATAATCGCCATGTCCTTTTGCTAATACAACATTATCGTTTTCTTCAATCCAGTAAAATGTAAATCGTAAGTTACCTTCATTTAATCCTGTCGGGTTGTGTTGCCATGTAGGACGTGACTCATTTGATAGTAAATGGTAAAAATAACGTTTATGTATGGCTCCAGAATAATGTTCGGCATAATCTTGAGCAATTAAGCCTTTTACTTTCAAATTTGTTAAACCCGTTTCCTCTACCATTTCTCGTAGTACTGCTTCTAAAGGCGTTTCTCCGTCTTCAACTGTCCCTTTTGGAATTTGGATACCAGCTCCGAGTGTATTTTGTTCAAATACAAGCACTTGGATTCGCCCCTCCCATTCCCTCGTAATATAACCAAATGCTTTTTCCAAAACTTCCATTCATCCATCCCCTTTTATCAATTAAAATGTTACAATAATTAGAAATTATTGAAATTGTAGGTGATAAGTGTTGACACTCATTATACGACAAATGACGGAAGATGACATCTCTTTTGTGCAAGAAATTGCCAAGACAAGTTGGTTTGCAACATATGACGGAATCATACCGATGCAAATTCAGGAGCGCTTTCTCGAAGCTGCCTATAGCGAAAAACGTTTATTCACACGTCTTCAAAATAGCCTATTTTTAGTTGCTGAATTCGGTGAATCACTTGTTGGCTTTGCGAACTTTTCAGCTGTTAATAACAATGGACAAGCAGAGCTTTTCGCTATTTATTTACTTCCTGAAGCCCAAAACAATGGTATTGGCTCAGCTCTATTAGAATGTGGAATTGAAAAAATACAGGATATCACTTCATTGACTGTATGCGTGGAGAAGGACAATACAATTGGAGGACACTTCTACAAGGCAAAAGGCTTTCAGCAAGTAGAAGAATTCGATGATTTGTTTGATGGGCATATTTTAAGAACAATACGATTAGAGCTTGCGTTAGCAAAAAAATAACGGAGTCACTTGCACTCCGTTATTTGCTCTTCTTTTATACAGGCAAATCAATTTGTGTAGATTGAATAACGAGGGCTGTTAATCCTGTGTCACTTCCCGATGCATGCGCCTGCCCCTCTTTCCAATAAACCCCATCCCCTTGTTTTACAAGTAATTTTTCCCTCTTTTTACCATAAACCCATCCTTCTCCCTGAGTAACAATGAATAGCTGTGGAACTGGTGCTTCATGTAATCCAACTTCACCACCCGCTTCTATGTATATAAAACCAATATTCGTTGGCTCTACAGTTTTCAATATTTTAGTATAAGATGAATGAAAAGAGTCGTAATTGACAATTGCATTGCCACAATCCTTTGAGAAATGATACATTTTCATAATAACTCCCTCTCTTTACTTAATCTTTTTATAGAATTGCGCCTACAACTTAAACCATTTTATACATTAACACATCATCAACATACTCACCGTCCCTTACTTTAATTTCGTTAATCTTTCTACCTTCTTCAATAAAACCCATTTTTTGATAAAGCGCAATGGCACCTACATTTGTTGAAAACACGCCTAAGCAAACCTTTTCAATTGCTGGATTGGCAACTGCCCATGTCAGTAATGCCTCTATTAGCCGTTTACCAATTCCCTGCCCTCTGTGATTTTTTTGTATCATCATGCCAAAACTGCCAGTATGAGCTAAACGTTTTCGATTCGGTGATTGAAATGCAAGCCACCCTATGACCTCATTATGATGTTCTGCTACGAAAATTATTTCATGGTCATTTGCTAATTTCGTCTGGATCCACGATTGCTGTCCTTCAATAGTTTGTTGGAATTCCTCAGTTGTTGTTATTAAAAATAAATCTTCTGCTAAAACTTCACGTTGTATTTCAAGCATTTTTTGTGCATCAGCAAGATGTGCCACACGAATGGTAATTGGATTGTTCATTTCCTTCTCCCTCCTATTCCCTTATTTCTTATATTTTACTATAAATTGTTACATGCATATTATTTGTTTTAATTAATAACATGCAAAAAAGCCCAGATATACTATCTGAGCTTGCAGACTGTAGACAAACTCGAAGTTTTTCGAATTTGTCTACAGTCTTTTTTTATTTAAAACTAATATTGGAGAGGACTACTGCGGTTGATTTCCGCTACAGGCGGGCGCTTTCCGCGGGCACAGCGTAAGCCGCAACCCTCGCTAGCGCGCGGTTTGTTGCGTCTTACGTATTGTGCGTTCTGAGCAGGAGTCGCCCGCCTTCCGCTCCAATCAACTGAGCAAGCATACTGACAGAGAAATTTTATGTTACAACCTTCAAAAGGGGAAAAAGCTAAAATGTATCGACAGTGGGAAAGCTCATAGCTGACACTAAAAACGCAAACCCTTTTTTAACAAGGTTTTGCGTTTTAGATCGTTGATTTCCACTCCAGGCGGGCGCTTTCCGTGGGCACACCGTAAGCAGCAACCCTCGCTAACGTGCGGTCTGTTACGTCTTACGTTCTGTGCGTTCTGAGCAGGAGTCGCCCGCCCTCCACTCCAAGCAACTTTATATGTATTACTAGCCGTCTAATATAATTAAGGCGAACAGCTTCATTGGGAAGGGATGCTCGAAGAGTATGGCAAGAGGAAAGTAAGAACCCCTTTTTACAAAAAAATTTACAAAAGGGATTAAGATTTCTATTCTTAATCCCTTTTGTCGACAAGCTAAAAGCTCAGATATACTATCTGAGCTTGATAACACTTATTGCTTCTAGCATGATTAGAACTGTCGGGCTTTCGCTTCACTTCTCAAGATACGGTTATGAAGAGTTATCTCCGTTTCACCATTTACTTGAGATTTTGAACGCTTAATCCTTGTCCAGTTACGGTGGATTTTTTGAGATTTCGGGTCTAGTTGTTCAGGCCTACTCATTTTACATCCTCCTCATCAATATAGACTTCATAAGTGAATCCATGTTAGTATGACCATTTTTACAATTACTACACGTTCATATTCACTATTGTGAAAAAATAAGATTTAAAATGTTACCGTATCACAAAGTTATTTATACCATCATACGCTCTTAACATATTCCGACCACTTTCCTTAGCAATGTAAAGCGCCTGGTCTGCCTTATCAATTAAATCATAAAAAGTCGAAATGTCCTTATCATTTGCAAATTCTGCAATGCCCACACTCACTGTCATCGGAATAAACTGCTCACCTAAAGTAAAAGGACATTCTTCAACATTTTTTCTTATTCGTTCAGCTATTTTTACAGCACTATCCAATGTCGTTGCTGGAGATAATATTACAAATTCCTCTCCACCATATCTCGTTGTAATATCTTTTATTCGTACGGATTCTTTAATAATCTTTGCTACATGCTTTAATACCTCATCCCCAACTAGATGCCCATATGTATCATTAACATTTTTGAAGAAATCGATATCAATCGCTATACAGGAACAATGATGCTTTTTGCTTTTACAATCTTGAAAAACAAGCTCACCTTGCTCAATTAAATAACGCCGATTATATAGTTTCGTTAGTTGACAAGTAACCGATAACTCTCTAAGTAATATTGTATCTTCTTTCACTTTCGCACTCATCTCATTAAAAGATGTACAAAGCTCTTGAAACTCTTTGGCATACGGTACTAACTGTTTTTCATTAATTTGATAATCATAGTATCCTTGTTCAACCTTATCAACACCTTTAAGTAATTGTTGGATCGGCTCTTCTATTTTTTTCGTTATCATTAACATAACTTTAATAGTTAAAAATGTACCAAATAAAATACAAATTGCTAATAAGCCAAAGCGTTTGATTAAAGGTGTATATGCTTCCAACAGATTGACTTCAGAAATAAAGTACCATTTCCCTTGATTAATTGGCTTACTTTTTGCCAACACCCATTCTCCTTTTGCATCCTTATAGAAATTAATAGGTGATTGAGCTTGATTGGCTTGAGCAATCGTTAATATTCGTTCTTCAATGTTATAGTTTTGCGACAATATATTTGGAATAATTGCAGTAGCTTCTTTCTTATTGGGACCTAATTCAGTCAATAATGTCCCATCCTGATTGACTATATAAGCATGACCCTGAAAGCCCACTCTTGATTCATTTAAGAGCAAATCAACTGTTTTAAAATTTACAGTACCAAAAACTACACCATTAAATTGTTGTTGCTCATCTAATATTGGAGATGCGAAAGCAATAATGGGCTCTTTTGTTACTTTACTAATTAATACATCTGTAATATATTGCTGTTTCGTTTTTTTAGCTATTTGAAAATATGTACGATTTTTCACATCGATACCAATCCCATTCTGTTGATTTTCGTTCACTGTATCGAATTGTACTATTCCTTCTTTGTTTACAAAGACTAAATCAGTAAAAACTGTTTGTTTTTTATATTCTTGAAAAAATGCCTGCGTTTGTTCATATTGATAGTCTTTGACAAAAGTTAAATTTGTTATTGTATGTATATCTTCAGAACGCTCCATTAACCAGCTTTCAACAAAGTACGTTTGAGCATCTAAGTAATTGGTCATTTCTTCTTTTTGATGGTTAATCGTTTGCTGATATTCATTAAAAATTGTCGGAATAAAAATACATAAACTCATGATAAAAATAATCACGATATGCCCTCTTCGAAGCTGGTTCCTTATCGTATTTTGCCATAAAACCTTTTTAATTATGTCCAAAACCTTTCCCTCCACAAAAATTAAATGGAAAATTTTTATTTTTCTTATCCAAAATACCATAAGAAAATGATTGTAGCAGTGAGAAATTTAATAGTTGAAAGGTAAATTAAAAGAAATAATTATATTTTTGTTACAAATTCCCAAAAAATATTTAGGATCATACCTTATGGAAATAAGACATTTTCAAATAGAAGACAAAATAGGGTAGATTCGATGTAGGGTATTATCCTTTTTAAATACTGCTTATTTTGACTATGTTCTTCAGCACAGGACTATTAGATATTGAATACGAGTTGCAACCGCAAACTGTTTGTTCGAGAGGTGAAGGATTAGGAGGAATGATTGGGCATATTGCTGTTCATCCTGACTATCAAAAAATGGGTGTTGGCCATCAATTATTACAAGAAGGTGAAAATGAAATTGAGCAGACATTTATATCCGAAACACCTGAGCTCTATCCTGTTCAAGCCTTTGCGCACTATGTAGGGAGGAAAAAGAGATGATAAGAGTTAGCTATGCAAGAGTACATGAATGCATTTGTTTTAAGAAACAGTTGTTGTAAATAAATACTAAAACATTACTCAACGTAAGTCGAACTATTAGGTAAAAAAAGTTCCGACTTACGTTGTACCGTTCCTCATGCTTTACTTTTTAAAGCGATTCGCCGAGTTCGCATATAGAAGCGTAAAAACAGTGAGCCCTATAAATAGAACGACACTAACAATAAAGAGCCATTCCGTTTTGAATACCCCATCGAGTGCCCATAATAGTATACAGAAAGAGTAACCATACATAATCTTTCCCATAAATTTAGCCAGTGCTTTTTCATTATAGATCTCTTTTTTACTTTCTTTCATCGTGTTATAACCTGCTAGTAAAAATGCACCTTTGCCTTGCGATAAAACAATTGCAAAGATTAAAAATGGAATCATAATAATCAAACAGATAATGGTATCCACTATAAAAATTCCCCCAATACGGTTGCGATCGACGACGTTTTTGCGTGAACGGTAACGACTAATAACATATTTAAGCTTCTGCAAATTTGCATTTTCTACTAGTTATTTGCGATAAATTTTTGAATCGTCGGTAGTAAGTTTGGATGTAACGGTAATGTTGGGTCTGCATATGTAGCTAGATTCCCTTGTCGATCTTCTGGTGCGTTTTTTAAAATATGATTCATGCCATCCATATAAATTAGCTCTGCTTTTTCATTTCCATGCTTTAACGCTTCTGCATCAGTAGCCTTTACTTGAATATCATTCGTACCTTGAACAATTAATGCGCGACTTGTTAATTTTTGTAACTCCATAGCTGGATTATATTTTAGCCAGGAAATCATATATGGCTGCACTGAAGCCCTAAATAATGGTTGTAGCTCAGGAGAGATATTTTTTACTTGCTCTCCTTTTTTGAGTGCTGCAAGAATAGTTGTTGCTTCAGCAGTTAGAGTAGGTGTTAATTGTCCAGTTATTTGCTCTAGCAACAATTCATCTGCTGCTCTGCCTGCACCTGCTATTGACACAAATGATTCCACGCTCGCTTTTTGTGCAGCAAGCATGCCTATTAACGAGCCTTCACTGTGACCAATAATATGGACGCTTGAGAAAGCTTTATTTGCAGTCAATGCATTGAGGACTTGAACAGCATCATCAACATATAAATCGACGGAGATATCATCTTCTTTTGTTAACAATTTCGTATTATCTCCGATGCCTCTTTTATCATATCGCACACTTGCAATGCCCTCTTGCGCCAGTCCTTCAGCAAGCATTTTCAAGCTATTATTTTTCCCAGCAATTGCAGAATTTCCATCTTTATCGGTCGGTCCAGAGCCTGCAATAATGAGAACGACAGGTGATGGCTCCTTATTACTTTTTTGCAGTGCGACAGTTAAATCGCCATCCTTTACAGGAACTGAAAATGTTTCATAGGAAACTGGCTCAGAAGGCTGTTCTTCGTAAGGTTTTAATAGCAGGCGGAATTTCCCACCATTTTGATTAAATGTTGCTTCAATTTGGTCGTCTTTTAATAATCCCTTCACTTCAATAAACGAACCATTTAAGTTAATGATAATTTGTACTTCATTCCCATCATACGTTACACTTTTAAATGGGTAGTTGCTTAAACCTTGTGCTGGAACAGATAAAGTTCCACCCTCTTTTTGTAAATCTACAATAATTGGTAGCGATGCATTTGGAATTTCAATGTCGCCTGCCCATTTCCCGATTAGTTGTTCATTCATCACTTGCCCCTCCTTCTTCTTGTCCGCCTTTGTTTCCTCTTCTTTTTGTGAACAGGCAACTAATAATAGTGCGATACAGCATAAAACAAATAGCTTTTTCATAAAAGTCCCTCCTTATCAATAAAAAGTGTTACAAACGGCTTATATGTTAGATGAGGTCTTTGCACTATATATTTGCTAAATTCGCATTCCATAAAAAACCATAGCGTGAAACTGTCATACTCAGAGTATAACAGTTGCATTTACAAAATCAACTAAAAATAGAAAAAGACCCAGAAAAATTCCGGGTCTTTTGGACACTTATACCTTCTATTTGATTGTACAGTTGCGGTTTCTACTTCATCCTAAGATTCAGTAACACAGAGTATTCTCTCATTACCTACTTCATAAGATATGTGAAGTATTCACCTTATTCAGCTGTGGCGGACTTTCCTGAGATTCATTGTCTACTGGTGTTGAACTTGAACTACTCATTCTGCATCCTCCTCATCAATTTCGATGATTAAGTGTATCCTTTAACAGTATGGGACACATTCCAAAAATCTATACATGTAGTTTTAAATTTTTTTATTTTTTTGTTGGACTACATGTTTAAAGGGATAGTCATACTATGTCACCACCAAATTACACATCTAATTTTACACTTAGCTGTTTTTCCTGAAAAACTTGCTGAGCAACCGTTAATGCGTTTTGCACGCGTGGAAACCCTATATAAGGCACTAATTGCAAAAGAGCTTCTACAATTTCTGTAGGTGTTAACCCTACATACAAACCGCGGGTAATATGCGTTTTTGTTTGTTGGATGGCACCTTGTGTAACAACTGCTGTGATTACGACAAGTGCTCTACTTTTTGCGTCAAGACCTTGCCGTGAATAAACATCTCCATAGGCGAACTCAATTATCATTTTACGTAAATCGGGCGCTATATCAGCTAGTGCATCTGAGTCGACCATACGAGCTACTTCTTCTTCATTGACATATTGTTTTATCGTTTCTAACCCCTTTGTAAAACGATCCATCACATACCACTCCTCCCATTGATCTTATACAAAAACCCCAATTTCGCGTCTCCGAAAATTGGGGATTGTCCTTCACTTATGTCAGGTGCTCTTTTTTGTTTCACCCTCTGGCTCCACAGAAAAAGGAATAATAAGGTTTTCATAGTGCCTCACTGGACAGCTTTAATGAATATCTATGCAAATGTCGCTTAGGACTTGCACGCAAAATAGTTAAGAAAGACAGGCTTTTGCTTTCTCGATTTGAATAGTAACTTGGTCGAAACCTGTACCGCCTAATGAATGTCGACGGCGGACAGCAGCTTCTGGTGCTAATACTTCATAAATATCAGCTTCGATAAGCTCACTTTCTTTTTGCATGTCTTCAATTGGTAAATCTAATAAATAAATGCCCTTTTGAATACACGTAAAGACTAATTTACCTGTTACTTCATGTGCTTCACGGAACGGCATCCCTTTTGTTGCAAGATAATCCGCCAATTCCGTTGCATTGGAGAAGTCAGAGTGTACTGCCTTGTGCAGACGCTCTGTATTTACTGTCATCGTGCGCACCATGCCTTCAAAGATTTTTAAAGATCCTAGAATCGTATGCACGGTATCGAACATACCTTCTTTGTCTTCTTGCATATCTTTGTTGTAAGTTAACGGTGTCCCTTTTAATACAGTTAGTAAGCCCATAAGGTTACCGTAGACACGACCAGTTTTTCCTCGAATTAGCTCTGCCATATCGGGATTTTTCTTCTGTGGCATGATGGAAGAGCCTGTAGAGAAGGCATCATCCAATTCAATAAATTTAAATTCATCTGTTGACCATAAAATAATTTCTTCAGCAAAACGAGATAAATGCGCCATTAATAACGATGAATTACTTAAAAATTCGACGATAAAATCACGGTCACTTACCGCATCCATGGAATTTGCGTATACTTCACTAAAGCCAAGTAGCTCTGCTGATTTTAAACGATCAATTGGGAAAGTTGTCCCAGCCATTGCTCCAGCACCTAGTGGTAAAATATCAATACGTTTCATGGATTCTGTCAAACGTTGTTTATCGCGTTCAAGCATCCAAAAATAGGCCATTAAATGATGGGCAAAAGAAATCGGTTGCGCACGTTGTAAATGCGTATAGCCTGGCGCAATGGTTTCAACATGCTCCTCTGCTTTTTCTAATAACGTTTTTTGGAATGTCTCGATTAAATCGATTGCTTCCTTTACACGTTTCTTTAAGAAAATATGCATATCTGTTGCTACTTGGTCATTACGGCTACGTCCTGTATGAAGTTTACCACCAACTGGCCCGATGCAATCAATAAGCATTTTTTCAAGGTTTAGATGTATATCTTCATTCGCAACAGTAAATTCTAGTTCACCAGCGATTGCTTTTTCCTGAAGTTGTGCAAGACCGCCAAGAATCGCTTCTACATCGGCTGCTGGTAAAATTCCTGTAGCACCAAGCATCGTCACATGTGCGACACTACCTTCTAGGTCTTCCAATACAAGTTGTTGGTCAAAGCCGATTGATGCACCAAACTCATCAACCCAAGCTTCTGCTGATTTTTGGAAACGTCCGCCCCAAAGTTTTGTCATAACAGCTCACCTTTTTCTACATTTCTTATCGAAAAGGTGCAGTACAGCGTTCATGCTACACTACACCCTAATGTAATAATTATTTTTTATTAACTGAAGAGTTAACCACTGTTGGCAGACCCCATAGTTCGATGAAGCCTACAGCTGATGCGTGGTTAAATTGGTCTTCTTTAGAGTAAGTTGCTAATTTTTCATTGTATAGTGAATTTGGTGATTTACGTCCTTCGACAATCGCATGACCTTTATAAAGTTTCACACGAACAGTACCATTTACGTATTGTTGTGATTCTGCAAGGAATGCTTGTAATGCATCACGTAAAGGAGAGAACCATAAACCATCGTAAATTAGTTCAGATAATTTTTTCTCAATAACTGGTTTGAAGTGTGCTAATTCTTTCACTAGTGTTAAGTCTTCTAGCTCCTTATGCGCAGTTAAAAGTACTTTTGCACCTGGAATTTCATATACTTCACGAGATTTAATACCAACTAAACGGTTTTCAACATGGTCGATACGGCCAACACCGTGAGCACCAGCTATTGCGTTCAGTTCTTGAATTAAATCAGCAAGCTTCATTTCTTTGCCATTTAATGAAACTGGTTTACCCGCAATGAATTCGATTTCCACATATTCTGCTTCATTTGGTGCATTTTCAACAGAAACTGTTAAGCCATAAGCTTCTTCGGGTGGTGATACCCAAGGATCTTCCATTACACCCGCTTCGTTTGCACGGCCCCATAAATTTTGGTCAATTGAGAATGGTGAATCTAATGTTGCAGGAATCGGTACATTATGTTGCATTGCATATTCGATTTCTTCATCTCGGCTCCAGCCCCACTCACGTACAGGTGCTAAAACCTCTAAATCTGGATTTAATGCTTTAATAGAAACTTCGAAACGAACTTGGTCATTACCTTTACCTGTGCAACCGTGAGCTACTGCGTCTGCACCCACTTGGTTAGCAATCTCCACTAATTTTTTAGAAATTAAAGGACGTGATAGTGCTGATACTAATGGGTATTTTTGTTCGTACCAAGTATGCGCCTGTAACGAAATAAGTGCATATTGTTCAGCGAATTCATCCTTTGCATCAACCATATACGATTCAATTGCACCTACTTGAAGAGCTTTATTTTTTACAAATTCAAGATCTTTACCTTCACCAACGTCTAGACAAACTGCAATTACGTCCCAACCTTGTTCTTTTAACCACGGAATTGCTACAGATGTATCAAGACCGCCTGAGTATGCTAATACTACTTTTTTATTTGCCATACGAAATGCGCCTCCAATTGCTCTATATGATATGTATGTTTATACACTCACTTAAAAGTTTATACACGAATAGTATCATGTTATAAAAATAAATACAAGTGCATTTTTATAAAAAAATGCACTTTTGCGAAGAATGTTAAAAGTCTACAATACCAATAACTATCGCTAGTATTCGAACAGTGATTATTTTCACTCGAAAATACGACTTATTCCTATATAGAAGTGTATACAATATTAAAAAGGTAAGCATGTAATGCGCAAAAACCCACATCGCTTCCCTCAGGAAACAACGTGGGTTTTCACTTGAATATTTATAATTGTTTGGGTGCCTGACACTAAATAAATGTGCATTACTGCAAGGTCTTCGTAGGGTTATTAGCTTGAATATTTATAAATTGTTTGAGTGACAGGCACTTTATTTCTTGTTGAATAACGGTTTTGCTAAAAATTCGATGGTAGCGGGCGCTAATGCATAAAGTTTACTTGTCCACCCCATCATTCGAGGCAAGTTCACTTCTCGTACTGGCCGTTCAATTGTTTTTACTGTCGCTTGTGCCACCTCTTCTGGCGTTAATAATAATCTACCTAACGACTCTCGATAACCACTTTCATCATTGACTTTATCTAAAAAAGGTGTGTCAATTGGTCCAGGATGAATGGCAGTTACTTTAATATTGTACGGAGCTAGCTCCATACGCAGGCCATTAGTAAAGCCTACAATGGCGTGTTTTGTCGCAGCATAAACACTTGCTTTAGGTGTCGCTACCTTACCAGCCTGTGAACCAATAAATATTAATTGACCTTGCTCACGCGCAATCATTTTAGTCGCTATACGCTTTGCTAAATAGATTGGAACACGAATATTGAGCTCTACCATTTGAGTAATATCTTCATCAGATAACATCGGTGCAATAGCAAACTTCCCTACACCAGCTGAAAAAATGGCTACATCGAGCATAGGTAGTTGCGCACATACTTTATCAATGGCAGTTAGAGAAGTTAAATCCGCTTGTATTACATTAGCGCCTAGACGTTGTAATGTTTTTAAAGCTACTTCATTACGCCCTGTTGCATATACGCTATGCCCTTGTGCAACTAATAATTCAGTAATTTTCAAGCCTACTCCACTCGTTGCACCTGTTACAAAGATTGTCTTTTTATTCATTTCCATGTATAAACCTACTTTCGTTTAAACAAATAGACACCTTCATTATTCTTCTCAGAAACCACTAGGTTATTTGCCTCTAAATAGTCTAAATGTCCAAGTGTTTTTGATAATGTTAAGCCAAGCTGATGCTGAAAAATCGATGGATATAAACGTTTTGTCATTTGTACGACTGTTAGTTCATCGCTTCCAAATAAGTCATACACCTTCATTGATTGATGATGTTGCCGTTCGAGACGCTTCTCAATTAAATATGGGATATCTTCTAAATTTGCTCCATGCCCTGTATACATAATGTTGACAGGCAATTGACGCAATATTTCAAGCGATGCATTATATTGCAATAATGATTTCGGACGACCTAATGTGCGATCTAAAGGTGGCTCGATTAATGGATTAGGTGTAATTTTTTCTAATAATAAATCACCACCGATAACATTATGCGTGTTTTCATCCCAAAAAATAAAATGACTTTGTGCATGTCCTAATGTTTCGATTGCCTTTAAACCAGGATGCCCTGGTACTTCATCTCCATCATGTAAAATTTGTGTCAATGGGCGTTCCCCCACAAGCTCTAATTCTCGACGAACATGGACGCTCTGTTGAATATATTCTCGTGGGACACCATGTTCGAACAAACGCTCACTGTAAAACATCTCATGATAACGTAAAAACTCTTCGTCATGGCGCAGCCATTTATCGTTATAGGCATGGCCTAAAATTTCCGCATAAGGAAAAGCATCCACCCAACCTGCATGATCGGGATGGTGATGGGTTAATACAACCTGTTCTATATCTCGTAAATCAAAGCCAGCTGCTCGAATTCCCCATTTTAGGGCATCATAAGCTTCCATTGTTTTTGGACCAACATCAAATATGGTTAATGCATCTCCTTTGACTACAAATGCATTGACGTCTCCTACTGCATAGGGTGTTGGAATTTCTATTTTATGTATCGACAAAGCTGTCTCCCCCTTTTTTACGCTACTAATGAATACCGATTCATCTATTCTACAAGTTTTTCTTTCTTAAGTCACCCCTCCAGTTGACAGCTTGACATATTATCAATATAATTTTGAATAATCAAATTATTTATGTGCGTTGAGGAAGCCAAGTATGTAGTTGGTGAAGGTGTCAAGAGAGTGTTACGTTTGCTGCAAGTAACATCGCCCACTCCCATTACAGAACCTACTTCTGAGCAGTTATGACAACATAACCGTCCCCTTGCGATAAAAGGGCTAAGAGTTGTGCCAATTGGCAAACAAAGGTGGTACCGCGGAAACGAGAGCGTTTTCGTCCTTCAATATAAGGACGAGAGCGCTTTTTTATTTTGAATCGGAGGTTTTTCCTATGAAAAAAATACTTTTTATTGGTGCAGGTTCGATGGCTGAAGCATTAATGCAAGGCTGGATTAAACAAAATGTATTTAAAGCACAAGAAATTTATGTCACCAATCGCTCAGATAAGGATCGTTTACAATTTTTACATGACACGTACGGCATTCATTGTAACTTTGAAGAATCGATTTATCAGCAAGCAGATCTTATTATTTTAGCTATGAAACCAAAGGATGCCATAAAGGCTATGCTTGATTTGCAATCAAAAATAACAGCGCATACTGCAATTCTTTCCATATTAGCAGGTATTGCCATTAGCACAATAACTGAGCAGTTAGGATTACGCCCTGTAGCTCGTGTGATGCCAAATACATCTGCAACAATTGGTATGTCAGCAAGTGGTATTGCATTTAATGATCAGGTAACAGCTACACAGCGTACAATGTTTTTACAATTATTAGAAGCTGTTGGATCGGTAATTGAGGTGGAGGAAGATCAGCTCCATGCCGTTACAGCGCTATCTGGCAGCGGCCCTGCTTATATTTATTATTTAATGGAAGCATTCGAACGTGTAGGAATTGAAGTTGGACTGTCAAAAGACACTGTAAGATTGCTGATGACGCAAACACTTGCTGGAACAGCTGAAATGCTAAAACAATCCGTTGATGAGCCTAATGTACTGCGGAAAAAAGTTACTAGTCCAGGGGGTACAACAGAAGCTGGAATTAAAGCGCTCGAACAATATCAGTTTAATGAAGCGATTGAAGCATGTATAAAAGAAGCAGAAGCTCGATCTCGCTTACTTGCAAAAAGTAAGTAACCCATGCAAAATAGAGGTATTAACTAGGAATTAGGAGGGCTCTGCTTTGATTAAATTATTTGAACCATACCAATTACAATCGATTAAGTTAAAAAACCGCATTGTCATGGCCCCAATGTGTATGTATTCTGCTAAAGAGGATGGTTTAGTTACACCTTTCCACCTTGTGCATTATGCAACGCGTGCCGCTGGACAAATTGGATTAATAGTATTAGAGGCTACTGCTGTAGTACCTGAAGGTCGAATCTCTAGTAATGACCTCGGTATTTGGGATGATGCGCATATAGAAGGGTTACAGCAAGTAGTAACAAATATGCAAGCTTACGGTGCTAAAACAGGTATTCAGCTTGCCCATGCAGGACGTAAAGCAACAGTAGATGGTGAAATTTTCGCTCCCTCAGCCATTGCTTTTAGCGATGAGTATAAAACACCATCTGAAATGACACTTGACGATATTAACTATGTCATTGAAGCCTTTAAAAAAGCTGCCATTCGCGCCCGTCAAGCAGGATTTGATGTGCTTGAGATTCATGGTGCACATGGCTATTTAATTAGTGAATTTTTATCACCAGCAACGAATAAACGAAGTGATCAATACGGTGGTTCACAAGAAAATCGCTATCGTTTGCTACGTCAAGTAATTGATGCAATTCGAAGCGTTTGGGAAGGCCCTCTTCTCGTTCGTGTTTCTGCGGAAGACTATGCACAAGATGGCACAACAATGGAAGACTTTATCGTCTTTAGTCGATGGATGCAATCACAGGGCGTAGATTTAGTCGACGTCTCCACTGGTGGAGTCGTTCAGGCACATATTCATGCGTTCCCTGGCTACCAAGTTCCACATGCCGAAGCGATAAAGCTTGGGGCAAATATTCCTACTGGTGCGGTTGGTCTCATCACACACGCGCAGCATGCGGAAGAAATTTTGCAAAATAATCGCGCTGATTTAATTTTCTTAGGTCGTGTTTTATTACGAGATCCTTATTGGCCGCTCCATGCTGCAAAAGAACTTGGCGCAAATATTGAACCACCTGTGCAATATGTTCGAGGTTGGTAACTTGACCTCTTAATTCATACCTAGTCACGCTGATAGCATGTTAACGTTGATGCTATCAGCGTTTTGTTTATTCGCGATTTCGGTGATTCATAAAACTTTAGCGGCGATTTCCCGCAGTCTAGCGGCGATTCAACTAGATTTATCGGCGATTCCATTGTGCTTATCGGCGATTCAACTAATTTTATCGGCGATTTCTCCATGTTTACAGGCGATTTTCCTACTACAAAAACCTATCATTTTAAAAAAGTGGGTTCTGCTTGATTTCTTCATCAATTGCTTGTACAAGTGACCGTGCGTCAGGTGCCGTAATAATCTCTCCATTAACAATGGCAAAGAGACCTTGCTCACAAATTTCACAGTGTGAAGTACAACCAGATTCTTCTATCTCTATATCTGAGCGTTCAGCTAATACGTCGTAGGCATCAGCTGCACCAAGGGATAAGTTTGTTATACAAAACTCGACTCTATTCGTCATTTGCTGAGGCTTTTTATTTTTCTTAAACAATGAAAATACCATAAAATCTCCACTCCTTTTAACTACATTCTCCCAGTTTCTAATGCACAGGTCCAATCCAAACGTCCATTTTCTTTACTTTTATTTATGACTTCTTGGCGATCATATCCAATAAGTACTTGCTCAATCAGCCAATTATCTTGTTCTTTGGATACAAGCGTGTAATGAGCAAATGGGGAACCCGATTCCATTTTATGATAGATTGGTAGCTCCTCTTCATAAGCTGGGAGACCAACGCTGCCCGGATTAATTATTATTTTATTATTTGGAAGGTAGACGACTCGAGGATTATGGGTATGTGCACAAAAAATAATTTGTTGTTGTATATCTTGTACATAATTCATAATTTCTTCTGTCTTTTTCAACGTTGAGCCATTTGCTCCGATGTTCTCCAACATATATACTTCATCACTTGCTGGTGTGCCGTGACAAAAATAAAAATCATCTGTTTCTATAGCAGCAGGCAAATTTGTTATCCATTGTCGGTGCTTGTCACCTAATAAATTTTGTACATAACGTAATGTTGGATTTGAAGCGTCTCCTAGTAGCATTCTATCGCAATTACCCATTAAACTTTGGACTTTCGCTTCTACTAGCAATTCATAAGTTTCTAATGGAAATAGCGGACCATACAAACTATCTCCTAAATTATAAATTGTTTGAATTCCCCTCTTATGAATATCAGCAAGGACAGCTTGCAGTGCGTCCCGATTTCCATGAATATCAGCTACAACTGCAATTTTCATTAAAAGTCGCTCCTTTCTAAATTATAAATAGTCCCTTGTCTGGAAGAGTTGCAATAATTCTTGTGGAACTTGGACGGAATCTTTGTAATAAAGGTAGACAGGAACGCTAGGTAATGGAAACTCTGTAAATGGCACAATATTAAAGCGCCCTTCCATTCGCTCTCTTCTAACAATCATACGAGGTAAAAATGACATACCTAAGCCGTCTTTGATTAATCGTTTTACTACATAAGATTGTGAAATCGACACTTGTTTCGTATAGACGTACTTATTATTGATTTGGTGTAAAAGATCCTCCCAAATGGTTGGATGATGATGAGTAAATAGTGTATATGTTTGGAATAATTCTTCATAATCAATATAAGCACCTGTTTCGTCATCAAAAGCATCTAGTGGAATGACTAATTCTAACGGACTGTCTACAAGCAATTCTTGGCACCAATGTCGATAACGTGTTGGCAATAAAGAAATACCGATATGTGCCTTACCACTATGAATTAATTCCTCCATTTTAGATGATTCCTCCACAAGAATTGAAATTTCAATTGTCGGATGTTCGTTTATAAACTGGTAAATAACATGTGGTAATATCGTTTCCACCATTAACGGAGTTATCGCAATGATGATTTTTTCTTGAATACCCTTCGTTACTAATTGAAAGCGCTCGATACTTTTTTCCCACTGCTGTATGATTTGCAATGCTTCCATTAAAAATAACTGCCCTGCCTCCGTTAATTGCACGCGATTTTTCTCTCGATGAAATAATGAGACATTCAGAAACTCCTCTAACTGATGAATATGTACTGTAATACTTGGTTGTGATACATGTAGTTCTTCAGCTGCCATTCGAAAATTACAGGACTTTGCTGCTACAACAAAAGTTTTTATCCATTTATAATCCACACTATCACCTACTTCAATTAAAAATTCTAATTAAATTCATTAAATATATTTAATTTACTAAATTGTATAACAATACTAAACTCAAGGCTAGATAGTTCATTTTAAAACAAAGGGGAGAAACATGATGTTAGCTACATTAAGCAACCAGTTCCGTACTTTCGCAAAAAATGAATGTGAAAACTCAAGCCCACTTTATGAACATTTAGCCAATCGAATCGCAGATGATGAAGAATTATTGCTTATTGCAAGTAATGGTGCATATGGTCAACCTATACCTAACTTATTTTTGGCGTCTGTCCACTATTTGTTAATGGCGAATAAAGATGACGAATTAGCATTCTTTTACCCTTCTCTCACCACTACATTGAAGTCAATTGATGATGTATATCCGTTTTTTAAAAAATTTATTTTATCCCATATTAATGAAATTAAAGCACTTCTTCAAGAAAGGCTTGTGCAAACAAATGAAATTCGACGTTGTGCATATCTTTATCCGATGATGACTGAAATTTATCAAAAACACCGAATGCCATTAGCATTTATTGAAATTGGAGCAAGCGCAGGCCTTCAACTTGCTATGGAACAATAATTACTGCTACAATCAAGCATTGTCAGATGCAAATTCCCATAGTGAACTAGTTATAGCATCAGAGAATATAGGTGATGCTCTACCATCTTCCATAAGCCAGCCGTTTATTGTGTCACAGCGGATTGGTATTGATTTAAATCCACTGGCCATTACAAATGAGACTGACGTTGCATGGCTGCAAGCGCTAATTTGGCCAGAACATCATGATCGACGCACACTATTAAATAAAGCAATTCCAATTTTAAAACAGCTCGATGTTCAACTGATTAAAGGTGATGCAATAGAACGTCTAACAGATATTAGTAGACAAATCGATCAAAATACGATGTTAATTGTTTTTCATACGCATGTAGCCAATCAAATCCCTCTTAAGTTACGGCATACATTAATCGACCGTTTAAAAGAAATTAGTTTGGAAAGACCCCTATATCATTGTTATAATAATTTATTTGATTTGCAGTTACATCAGGACTTTCTGCATGAAGGCAAAATCAAATCCATTCGGACAATCGATCAACCCGATGGACATGGAAGGTGGTTTAAATGGGCGAATGAATAGGTAGACTTTTGCCGTTGATTTCCGCTAGGTAACTGTAGCAGTGCCAGGCACTCAAACAATTTCCATGCTAAGCATGTTTTTTTGACCGACAAAGTAAAAATCCACGTAGACTCCTGCGGGAACGCACGCAATGTAAGACGCAACAATCCGCGCGTAGCGAGGGTTGTGGCTTACGTGAGTGCCCGCGGAAAGCGAAGTGGATTTTTACGATTTAGGAGCCGATATTATGCTAGGTCCTATGCGAAGTGCCTGGTGCTAAAGTATTTACACTAGTTAATTGGAGTGACGGGCGGTGACTCCTGTGAGAACAGCACAGAACGTAAGACGCAACTACCCGTACGTTCGAGAGTTGCGGCTTACGTGAGTGCCCGCAAAAAGCGTCCGCCCGCAATGTAAAACACCACTGCATGACTACCATACAGTGGTGTTTATTATTCTTTTAAATTAGTAGTCTTCCCCTTAAAGTTGCGTTAAAAATCATATTCCGCATCTTTTTTAGCACGGATTTCAGCGAAAGCATCTGCTACCATAATCGTATCTTCGGCTAAACGCTCTAAGCGGAAGAGGACATCGTCATTGACAATTTCTTGACGTAAAAAA
The DNA here is from genome assembly GCF_015999545.1 of Lysinibacillus sp. JNUCC-52. Taxonomy (NCBI): domain Bacteria; kingdom Bacillati; phylum Bacillota; class Bacilli; order Caryophanales; family Bacillaceae; genus Lysinibacillus; species Lysinibacillus sp. JNUCC-52. The sequence goes on along the minus strand of NZ_CP065546.1, from coordinate 4,631,153 downwards.
TCCTTTTCTTCTATAAAAACGTAGGTCGGTACAATATGTGCTTTCATATAAGCAAGTATTGGCTTTAGCTGTTGCTCAACCATTAAATAATGTTTCGATGTCCCTGCTGTCACTATTGCGCTCACTGTTTTGTCTCGAAAGGCATTGACGGGGAGCAAATCGAAAATATTTTTTAAAGTTGCTGGTATGGATGCTTGAAATGTCGGTGTACCAATTACCAATGCATCCGCAGCCATAATAGTTTCTGCTACATACTTCGTATCACCCTCGTAATCTACATAATTTCGACCATCACTGAATGCAATATTATACTGAGCTAGGTCTAGAATTGTCACTTCATGCTCTGGGTATTTTTCATGTAGTATATCAACGATTTTATGAATAGCTATTTTTGTTTTTGAGCCTACGATTGAACCTGCTAGTGCTACGATTTTCATGTTGTTCGCCCCTATTTCGCTGTATATTTTTTTATTGCTGGTATGATATCATTACCGATAATTTCGATATTTTTCATCAATTTATCGAAAGGTACTCCACCAAAATCAATTTGTGCCATAAAACGTTGCATGCCATAAAGTTCATATTGATAAAGCAACTTTTCAATAATCTGTTCTTTACTACCGACCATTAATGCATCACGTGGATCGACTGCTTGAGCAAATTGTTGTTTTGGATAGCCACCGCCACGAATGGCTTGAAAGCCCCCATTTAGGTGTGGGTACATATTTTGCAACGCTTCTTTCGATGTATCCGCAACATAAAATAAACTTGTTGTGGCAATGGGTAGCTGCTCTGCATCAAAACCGCTTCTTTCGGCTGCCTCACGATATGCATCGACAGATGGTTTAAAGTTTATTGCAGGTCCGCCTAATGTTGTTAACATCATCGGAATACCCATGTAACCAGCTTTTATCGCACTTGCGGGCGGACCGCCAACAGCGCGCCAAATTGGTAGTGAACCATTTTTAGGCTGTGGCAAAATTTGTGCATTGTGAAGAGGAGCTCTATACTTCCCTTCCCATGTCACGAGCTGTTCATCATTAATTTTTTTTAATAGCTCTAATTTTTCCTCAAAAATTTCTTCGTAGTCCTGTAAATTGACGCCAAGTAAATGATATGCCCCAACCCGTGAACCTCGCCCTGCTACTATTTCTGCACGTCCATCAGATATTAAATCAATTGTCGCAAAATCCTCATAGACTCTTACAGGATCTGAGACACTCAATACAGTTGCAGAGCTTGAAATTTTAATTTTTTTCGTTGCTTGTGCAATCGCGCCTAAAACGACTGTATGTGCTTGTGTTGTAAAATACGATTGATGACTTTCACCTACGCCAAATACATCTATCCCTGCTTGCTCTGCTAATTGGCTCATTTCAATTAGCTCCTGTATACGTTGCTGAGCAGATAACCGCTCACCTGTTAAAGGGTTTGGAATATGATCTCCCAATGAATAAAGTCCAAATTCTAAGCCTGCTGATTGATCGATACGATAGTTTTCCATTGTGCTCTCTCCTTTTAATCAAGTGGTTCTAAAATCGCTTCAATTTCTGCACGTTTTCCTTCTAAAAATGGTGGCAGATCAAGTTTATTCCCTAAATCTTCTATAGCGGAATCTACAGTAAAACCAGGTCCATCTGTCGCCATTTCAAAGAGAATGCCGTTACGATCTCTAAAATAGAGACTTTGGAAGTAATAACGGTCCACAACGCCCGAGCTGTCTAAACCACGTGCTTTAATTAATTCATCCCATTTATTCAGTTCTTCTAGCGTTGCTACTCGTATTGCAAGGTGATGGATACTGCCTCGCCCTGGTTTTTCACTTGGTCCCTCCAATTCCTTAACAAGGATTTCACCAAATGTTTCTCCCGCAATCGATTGAAGTCGTACTTCTTTGTCATCTTCAGTGACAACTGTATAGTCAAAAAGTTCTTGTAATAAATTCACTGTACGCTGTAAATAACGAACCGTAATTTCAACAGTGCCCATCCCTAAAATCCGATGTTCTGGTACAATATCAGTCCCATCCCATACTTGCCATTCGGCTGGAATCGGCTGTCCATTATGATTAATAAGCACCAGACGTAGCCCTTCATGATCTTCAAAAAACAATGCATCTTTACCCGCATATGTCACAATGTCACTATGTTCCACTTGTAAAAGCTCAAATCGATTTTTCCAGTATATTAAACTATCATAACTTTGCACTAATAACCCTATGCGCGTAATAGCATTCGTTCCACGTACTGTTCGTCCTGCTACAGGCATTTCAAAAAATGTTAATTCTGTTCCAGCTGATCCTGTACGATCACCATAAAATAAATGGTACATCGAAGGCGAATCTTGATTGACTGTTTTTTTCACACGACGTAAACCAAGGATTTTTGTATAAAACGCATTATTACGTTTTCCATTTTTTGTTAACATTGAAATATGATGATGTCCGCTTAATTTATTCAAAGTAGAGTCCTCCTAATTTTCACTTGACTAAGCAAGTGATGTTGTAAAAAAAACTACACCTAAGGTAATTTTTTTTCACGGCTATGCTTTTCTAATTTCGACATAAGTGTATATAAAGATTTCATTTCTTCCTCTGATAGAACGTCCTCAAAAAACGAGGATTGAAAGTGAAGCTGACTTGGTGTAGCCGCATCAATTAAATGCTCACCTTTTTTTGTTAATGATATTGTTTTTGTTTTCCAATTTTGTTTACGCTCAATTAGTCCCTCTTTTTCAAGACGGGCAAGCATTCGTGATATACCACCTTGCGTAACTGTAACTTTTTCCGCGAGCTGCGACTGTGTTAAAGGTGCATACGTCTTAATTTGAATTAGTACATCAAACTGAGCTGTTGTTAAATTAAAACGCTTTAAAAATTCATTCGATAGTTGATTACTTTGATTGGTAAAGCGCATCATTCGCAACCATGTTAGTGAGCCTAGTGTATGTTTTTCCATCACTTTGCCCTCCCTTCTTCGAACTGTATCATCACTTTACCACGCAAGTGAGCCAGTTGCAAGGAAAATATCTCGAATTTGAGATATTATTTAAAGAGCCTATTTTCACTATAAAATTCCTTCTGATGTAATGGGATGTAAGCTACCATTAAAAGCAAAAGAAATTCTTCCCGTTTCTTCTGAAATTACCATGATTAAAGCATCACTGCGCTCACTTAAACCTATCGCAGCACGATGTCTCGTTCCAAGTTTTTTATCGCCTGTATTAATGTCTGAAAGTGGTAGTACATTTGCTGCTGAAATAATTCGATTACTCTTAACTAAGACAGCGCCATCATGCAGAGGATTGCCTGGGTAAAAAATGGACTCTAATAAAGAATGTGTTAATTCTGCCCCAATATGAATTCCTGGCTTTATAATATGCTCAATAGGATTCTCTCTTTCAAATACTATTAATCCGCCATGGCGTCTTTTGGACATATTTTGCACGCAAATCGATAGCTCGGGATATTTTTCTGTAAATGGAGACAAATAGCAATTTAAATAAAACGTAGCTGCCTGCATTTCTATCGTTATAAATTGTTCCTTAATGTTATTTAAATCTGCTAGTAGGCATTCTTCTATTGTATCCATTGCGCTTAAACTTTGCTGTAAAGACAATATCAGTTCACTAAGTTCTTCTTTAATGGTTTGTTTTAATGGAGCAGAATCACAATTTGGTTGATTCATGAGTACACCTCAGTTCTTTATAATAACGATTCATACTTTGTATTTTTAGTTTTCCTATATGATAATTTTTTATTCGCTTTATCATTCACTTTCTATTAAAAAACACGTTGCATCTTTTACAAGATACAACGTGTTGCTTTGAACGTTATAGTTTATTACATATGACCAGCGCGGATTTTTTTGACGATGCGAAAGGTTGTAAAAGCTGCTGCTGGTGCAAGTACCGCGATAAAAATGAGCCATACCTTCAAGCTATCTGTTGATTTTAATAAATCATAATTTGAAGTAACATAAATAATGAGTCCGCCTAATAGTAAATAGCTTAACACGTTTGGAAAGATAACGAGTAAACGTAAAACAGCTGGTGGCATCTTTTGTTGATCCATACAACCACTCCCCTTTACTTAATTATACGGAAATCATCTATTAAACGCACTATATTTCTACAATTTCCCTAGCTTTTAACAACTTTACTTTATACTTACCAGCCGTTTGCTCTAGCTTTAGCCTTTTGGGAAAACGTCTATTCTAGTTGTTATGTGCTTTACTAATATTTATCGACTTCCATAGTATTAAACACTCATCGGAAACTATAATAATTTCTCCTGACTCCAATTAAATACCGATTGGTCTGATGTGAGGAAAGTTTGTGGAAAGATTGCTTGAGCTTCTGCTAAAAATACTGGCAAATCATGTGGCAAAAAACGTGCACTTAAATGATTAAGAAGTAAGTATTTTGCACCTGCTCTACTAGCTACCATAGCTGCCTCCACATTTGTTGAATGCCCATAGCTAGCTGCTAAATCGGTTGTGCTCCCATCAAATGTTGCCTCATGTACAAGGATATCTGCATGATCCGCCAATGAAATTGCTTCTTCGCAGTATTTCGTATCCCCTAAAACTGTAAGTATAAAGCCTTTTTTGGGAGGTGCAACAACATCCTTTGCTCTAATGATTGTTCCATTTTCTAGTTCAATGTCTTGTCCTCTTTTCAACTTGCCAAGTAAAGGTCCTTTTGGTACACCGAAAGTTTGTACTTTCTCCATCAGTAATTCACCAGGTAAGTCCTTTTGCTCTATTCGGTAGCCAAAGCATGGAACAACATGACGTAATTCACTAGCAAGCACTGTAAACTTTTCATCCTCGTAAATAATACCATCGTGTACTTCTACAAATTGTAATGGGTACGTTAAATGTGTTTTTGATAATGCAAATGTTTGCTCTACCCATTGCTGTAAGCCTGCTGGACCAAAAATAGTCAGCGGCTCATCTCCACCTTGAAAAGACCGCGAGCTCAAAAATCCTGGTAAACCAAAAATATGGTCCCCATGTAAATGCGTGATAAATATTTTTGACACTTTACGTGGCTTTAATGATGTATGCAAAATTTGGTGTTGTGTCGCCTCTCCACAATCAAATAGCCACATTTCACCGTTTTCATCTAGTAGCTTTACCATTAATGCGCTCGTATTGCGTTCCTTTGAAGGCATGCCTGCGCCTGTTCCTAAAAAATGCAGTTGCACAACTGCCACCTCAATTCTTTTTCTGTCGTTCTATTGTACCCTATTGCTAAACAGAAGAAAAACCTTTGGTGAAAGCTATCACCAAAGGTTTTTCTATTATTTCGGTTGCCATGATACGAGTGCAGCGTGGAAGTCATGACGATAGTAAAAACGACCGTTTTTTTCCTCAATATACGGGGCAAGCGACTCTTCAACATGTGATCGATTAAAGTCAGCACTTAATATTTTTTTGCTTTGTGTAGTCACAAGCTGTTCATATGATTCATATTCATACGTTCGCTTTAATGAAATAATGTCGCAATCTGCATATATATCCATTTCATAAAGTAAATTCAAAAACTCAATATAATCTCTTCGTGGAAATTTAATATCGTAACCGTATTTGTCATGTAATATTTCGTAATGCGGTTGAATTGGTCCTGTTGTCATGCCGATAATCGCACGTTTTTTAGCAAGTCGGTTCATGTGATATAGTGCTGCTTTAATTTCATACATGCGGTAAAAACAATTCACGCCAATTACAATATCATGTGCTGCTAACTCAGTTTCAGCAAGCCTTTCCCATTTCGCATGCACATAGGATACATGGTTCTTATGTTGCAAACAATGTTGCAAGTAGGCAAGTATGCTGTCTGAGCTATCGACACACGTAAGGTTGCTAACATAATTAGCAAGAGGGAACGTATAATTGCCCCATCCTGGACCAATCTCAACTACCGAATGTTGTGGCTGAATATGTTTCTTCATTTCTTCAAAAATTTGAGCTGCATAAGGATCAGTTTGACCCATTTTTTTGCGCGCAATCGACTGAGACCAAAACTGTTCTTCTAATTGATCGTTGACCATTCGCTCTGGCATTTGTCCTTGCCAATCCTTCATTCCTTCTTGCCATAATGCTTCATAGTTAATAGCTAACGGTCCTTTTCTTGTCATCCATGTACCTCAATTTTTAACATCTCGTATATTTTTTCCATATTTAAATTAGCACGCACATGCGATGCTAGCATATTATAGGCATCTTCCCTACGCTCAGCATCACTTTTGACATCTGTCGGCAATGGTGTTATCCCTTTTGATATGCGAATCTCGTTAACAAGCTGTCGTGTAAAGGTACGATTATGGAATAAACCATGGAAATATGTACCGATAACTTGTTCATCTGCACTTACAGCTCCATCAACACGTCCATCTGCTAACTGTAAAAATGGTGATACTTTATCTCGTAAAATGTTTGTGCGACCAAGATGGATTTCATAGCCTGTCAGTGTGTCATTTCCTCGCACTCCCGACATTTGCACAGTTTTTTTATCTCCTACAAATACTGTTTCTATTGGTAATAGACCAAGTCCATGTGCTGAATCACCATTTCCTTCAACTGCCTCAGGATCGAGTAATACTTCACCTAGCATTTGAAAGCCGCCACATATGCCAATAATTTTAGTGCCACGTGCACGTAAGCTTGCAATCGCCTGTGCAAAGCCTTGTGCTTTAAGCCATGCTAAATCATCCATTGTACTTTTGGTGCCTGGTACTATAAGTAAATCTGGTGTCCCTAGCTCTGCAACGTTGCCGATTAATCGCACACCGACCTCTGGCTCATCAAAAAATGGATCTACATCTGTAAAATTCGATATGCGAGGTAAACGAATCATCGCCACATCAACTGAAAACTCTCCAGGCTTTGGTTTTTTAAATCGCAGTGCAGACAACGCTAATGAATCCTCCGCTTCGATATTGACATCTACATAAGGCACAACGCCTAGAACAGGGATGCCTGTTTCACGTTCAACCCATTCAATGCCATCGTCTAATAGCTCGCGCATACCTCGAAATTTATTAATGATAAGCCCCTTTACACGTGCACGCTCTGCATCATCAAGTAAAGCGAGTGTCCCAATAATAGAAGCAAACACACCACCGCGGTCAATATCTGCCACTAACACAACTGCTGCATCTGCTAAATGTGCCATGCGCATATTCGCGATATCACGATCTTTTAAATTAATTTCAGCTGGGCTTCCCGCACCTTCAAGCACAATGACATCATATGTATTTTGTAACGTACGTACTGACTCCTCAACAATCGGCATAGCTTGCTGTACAAATTGATTGCGATAGCTCTTGGCATCCATATTTAAGAAATGCTTGCCATGAACAATTACCTCAGATACCATATCCTGTTTTGGCTTTAATAAAATCGGATTCATATGTGTTGTCGCTACAACACGAGCTGCTTCAGCCTGTACCCCTTGTGCGCGGCCAATTTCCCCGCCATCCTCGGTTACAAATGAATTTAGCGCCATATTTTGCGACTTAAAAGGTACCACTTTTAGCCCATCATCTGAAAAAATACGACATAATGCCGTACATATCATACTTTTCCCAACGTCAGAGGCTGTTCCTTGAATCATAATTGATTTTGCTGGCATTCTGATTTCCCTCCTTGATAATTAGGAGGGTCGCTTATATTCAGTGACTTAAATCACTACTGAATATCCCCCCATAGAATGTAATATCGTAATTTGAACAGATAGATTTAGAATTCTAGTCCTTTGACTGCAGGAATTCCCTCTTCATAATAATGTTTCGTTGCATCTATTGTTGATACTAAGTCTGCCATAGCAACAAGGGCGGGGTTCGCACTGCGTCCTGTTACGACAAGGTGCATTGTGGAAGGACGTTGGGCAATGGCTTCGAGCACTTCAGCTAATGGCAGTACGTCATCGATTGGAAATTTTGTAATTGCGAGCGCATTGTTAAGCTCATCTAGAACGAGTAAATCAATGCTGTCATCTTGTAAAGCTTGCTTTGTTTTTTGCCAAGCTTTTGCTAATGCGGCACGATGTTCCTCGGGTGTTTTTGTCCAAGTAAACCCTATTCCCATTTGCTCCATTTCTACTCCAAGTTTTGATAGGGCAATTTTTTCACCGTACGTACGCTCTGGCGATTTTATAAACTGCATATAACGCACATTTAAACCACGCCCTACTGCGCGTAATGTTACACCAAGGGAAGCTGTCGTTTTTCCTTTGCCATCACCTGTGTATACTAAAAATAAACCTTTTCTAGCCATTTCTCCTACCTCCTTTAGAGCCAAGTTGTTTTTTCTTCAAATGATGTACGTTTTTTGTCTTTAAGCTCTTGCTCTTCGGGATAACCTATGAAAATAGTACCTACGACCTTTTGATTGTCACCTGCACCGATGAATGTATGCATGCGAGAATCATGCACAAGTCCAACACCTCTCGTACGCCAAACAAATCCTAACCCTAGTTCCTCGGCAGCTAGCCACATAGACATAATCGCACTGCATACAGCAAAAATATTATCTTCTGTTGCGTCTTTATCATCTTCCACAATATCGGCTGTCACCACTATTGCCACAGGTGTTGTTTGGACAACCTTTAATGAACTTTCCACTAAATGAGGCTTCGTTGGAAATCGTTCTTGCAAATATGTACTAGCCATTGCTTCATAACGGTTCATTGCGTCACCTTCTATAACATAAAAATGCCAAGGTTCTCGCATTCGGTCATTAGGTGCATACGTCGCGGCTTGTAAAATTTGCTCTATTTTTTCTTTTTCAATAGGCTGGTTTGTATAGTTACGAATTGCTCGGCGATTTTTTAATGCTTCCATTACTGTCATGTAGTGGTCCTCCTTTGATCTATCTCTTTTGTCATTTGCTCGTCTTTTTATTTATATAAGAAAATAGCAATTAGCTAAAAGCGAGCCCTTGCTCTTCAAACCATTGAATTTTTTCACGAACCTTAACTACGTCCCCTACAACAATCATAGAAGGATTATGATAACCCTCTCGATCAATAATACTAGCAATGTCATTTAGTGGTCCTGTTATTGTACGTTGTTGCTCAGTAGTCCCCCATTCAATGACCGCAACGGGCGTAGTCGCTGGGCGACCATTGTCAATGAGTTTTTTCGCGATATATGCAATATTCCCTACACTCATATAAAATGCGACAGTATCAATACCAGTTGCAAGTGCTGGCCAATTTAAAAAATCTTGTCCTTTTTCCTCACGACCATGACCTGTAACTAGTGCAAAACTTGTAGCAAAATCTCTATGTGTAACAGGAATGCCTGCATAGGCAGGAGCTGCAATTCCCGCAGTAATACCTGGTACCACTTCATAACGTATATCGTGATTTTTCAATATTTCAGCCTCTTCAGCGCCACGTCCAAACACAAAGGGATCTCCACCCTTTAAACGAGTTACAACTTTACCTTCTTGTGCCCGCTCAACAAGCAATGCATTAATTTCATCTTGAATAAGATGATGTTTACCAGGCAATTTACCACAGTACACAAGCTCTGCATCTTTTTTCGCAAAATCCAATAATTTCGGATTCACTAGACGATCATACGCAATGACATCGGCCTTTTGAATACATTCTAACCCATACACCGTAATGAGCTTCGGATCGCCTGGACCAGCCCCTACTAAATATACAATTCCTTCTTTCATCGCGTTTCTCCCGTCAATAGTTGTTGTAAATAGGCCTCTCGTCGGTCAATCTCTCCACTTCGTGTCCATTCTAATAACTTTGGCTCAAGTAATGCTTGTAACGCGGCACGTCTTTGGTCACCCTTATCAAATGTAGCAGTAACCATTAGACGCGCTTGTTGTAAAAAGCATACGTAATCCTCATAGACGTTATCAAACTGCTCCGCTAAATCTTCTTTAATCTTGCGTGCGAGTGCTGGGCTTGCACCAGATGTGGAAACTGTCAACACTAAAGGGCCACGACGAATGGTTGCAGGAGTTATAAAGTCGCTCTCTCCTTGTACATCTGCGCGATTTAAGAGTTGCCAATGTTGCGCCGCTTCTTGGACCGCATTGTTGACGTTCGTTTGATTCGTTGCGGCAATAATTAATATTGCATCATCTAAATCACGTGGCTCAAATTCTTTTTCGCGCCAAGTTATTTGCCCTGATTCTGCAAGTGGCACTAATGAGTTGTGTAAAGTTGGACTAACTACTACAATATTTGCTTTAGCAGGTAGCAATGAAGTAACCTTTTGCGTTGCAACATGACCACCACCAACAATAACAACTGTTTTATATTCAATATTTAAATGGATAGGAAAGTAATTAGTCATGTGTTTTCACCTTCTTACATGCAGTTAACCAGTTATCAACTAGCTTTGGATTGGAAACAAAATGAAAATGCGTATAGCCTGCTACTAAATTTCCGTTTTGGTAACCTTCTTGTTTATTGCCAAAACGCCCTTTTGTTTCGTAGGCAGGCGTTTCATGGGTACCACTGTATGAAGAATAATGGAATTCATGGCCCTTTGCTTGTTCGTCCTGACCGATTAAAAAGTTAGACGTTGTTCCAAAAATTTCACGATAGCCAAGTGCCGCAAGCTTTGTTTGCATCGCTACTTCCCCAGGAATAACTCCTAGCATTTCATGACGTTCCCCTTGACTATTTGTAATTGCTTCAGTCAAATACATAAAGCCACCGCATTCCGCTAATGTCGGTAAACCTTTCGTGATGGCTTCACGAATGGATGATTTTACGATTGCATTTTTTGCTAGCGTATCGGCAAACTCCTCTGGGAAGCCCCCACCGATATATAAACCATCTGCTTCCGCTGGTACGGGTTCATTTGCAAGTGGTGAGAAAAATTGCACTGTTGCACCTTTAGCTCGTAAAAGTGCTAGATTTTCCTCGTAATAGAAATTGAATGCAGCATCTTTTGCCACAGCAATACAAATATCTTTTGTAGGTTGTGTGGCAAATAGTTGTCCCGTCTCTTGTAGAACGGGTGCCTTTGTTAATGACAATAGTAAATCCAAATCAATCGTCTCTGCCATTAAAGCTCCTAGCTTGTCAAAAAATGAATCGAGCTCACCACGTTCAATCGCAGGAATAAGCCCTAAATGGCGACTTGGAATATCAATGCCTGTTTCACGTTTTAAATAGCCGATAACTGGAATACCACATTCCTGCTCAATCGCAGCTTTGGCAATTTCATAATGACCAACACTGCCTACTTGGTTCGCAATAACGCCGACAATGTTTGGTTTATCAGAAAGTAGCTGAAAGCCTTTAACTACAGCTGCTACGCTGCGCGCCATACTAGCACAATTGACGATTAAAATAACTGGACTTTCGGTCACAACACTAATGTCCGCCGCAGAGCCTTCATCAGATAACGGACTTTTGCCATCATAAAAGCCCATAACACCTTCTATAATGGAAACGTCCGCATCCATGCTTGCACGTGCAACAATATCACGTACCGCATCATGCGAGAACATCCAGCTATCAATATTACGTGATACACGTCCAGTTACGGCTGTATGGTAACTAGGGTCTATATAATCAGGACCACATTTAAAGCCTTGTACGACTTTACCTTTTTCTTGCAAAGCTTTCATAAGGCCAATTGTAAATGTTGTCTTGCCAACACCACTGCCTGTCCCTGCAAGTACAAAGCGATTTGTTTGCATAGGATTCCTCCTTAATATACTAATCTTGCTACAGAAATCGTAGCATTGCCTGATTTTTTCTTTGGTAATAGCAGGGAATCAACCTGTGCATAGCGCATAGCAGCTGGTTCACTTACCCCATATGCCCCTGTATATTTAAATACTGTCTCAGATGGCGATGGGAAATTGATTTCATTTAATTGTTCGGGAGTATATGTTACAAACGCCCAATCATATTTTTTTGTTATTTCAATAAAGCATGATTCATCTTTTTTCAAATCAATTGTACAAAGTGCTTTGACACTTTTTTTCGAAAGCTTCAGCTCTGCTAGCGTTTCATCAATCACTTGTTCAATCTCTTCAACTGCCGTCCCACGATTACAGCCCATACCAAGTACAATCGTTTTTGGTCGATAAATGACGCCATTTTCAAGAAGTACTTCTTCCTCAGGTTCAATGAGACGGTCGGTAATGAACAGCGTAGCGTGTGGATTTGCTTCAATCGCTTCGTGTGCTGATGGGTAAATTTTTATTTGCTCAGGCATTGGTGTATCACGCATCCACCAATCACGTTCCCCAGCTTCCTGCACAATTGCAACGTGTTCTTCATTAACAACAGAGGCGCTAACAGGTGTTAGCTTATCTGCACTGTCCCAAACCCAGCCAAAGCGAGCACCAAATAAGTCAACAGGAATTGTTTTTTGAACGTCAGAAGCTGTTGTAATAATAGGGTTTGCTCCAAGTGCCGCTGCAACTTCATGCGTTAGCTCATTCGCTCCACCTAAATGCCCCGAGAGTACACTAATTACATTCTCTCCCCGATCATCAATAACAACAACACCAGGATCAGTCTTCTTATCCTGTAAAATTGGTGCAATCATGCGCACCACTGCACCAAGTGAAATAATTAAGATTAAGCCTTTATACTGCTTAAAAAGCGTCGGTAGTAATAAACGAACAGTACCAGAAAAAAGCTGAATATGCTTTTCATCTTCGTCGCCCTGTTCAAATTTACTCATATAATATAGGTCACTTGCAGCAAATGTTTGCTGTAGCTTGCGACCGATTTGAACACCATGCTTTGTAATGGCCACAACAGCATACGGATTGCGCTGATCAACTGCAGGCAATACCCCCTCTTGTAATTCAATCACTTGTCTTCACACCTTTTCGGAAGCCATGTGTAAAGGTCGCATCATATAGTTTTGAGCGGTACTCGTCTTTATCATGGATATTTGGGTCTAATGCCCAACCAGCTAAAATCATCGCATGCTTACGAATACCATTGACACGCATCGCTTCATCAAGCTCAACTAAAGTCGTACGAACAATTTTTTGATCGGGCCAAGTTGCACGCTGAATGACCGCAACTGGTGTATCATCAGACCATCCCGCACTTTGCAATTCTTTGACAATTTTCTTTGTTAGTGTTGCACTTAAAAACAGCGCAATCGTACAATGATGGCTAGCAAGATCACGTAGCTTTTCAAACTCAGGTACAGGTGTACGACCTTCTGCACGTGTTAAAATAAGCGTTTGTGTTAAATCAGGAATGGTTAATTCCGCACCAATTGCCGCCGCTGAAGCAAATACCGAGCTAACTCCAGGAATAACTTCGTAGCCAATCCCTTCCTTCTTCAACAATGCAATCTGTTCCATGATAGCTCCATACATCGCAGGGTCGCCCGTATGCATACGTGCTACTACTTTCCCTGCATTGACACGTTCAACCATGACCGCCACCATTTCTTCTAAATGCATACCAGCTGTACGAATAACTTCCGCACCTGGCTTTGCCTTTGCAATAAGATCTTCATTGACTAGTGAATCCGTATACATGACAACATCCGCTGTTTGTAGCATATGTAAACCTTTAACTGTAATTAAATCTGGGTCTCCTGGGCCTGCACCAACAATATAAATTTTCTTCATTATTTACGCACCACCATTAACGTTAAATATTCTAAATCTACACCGTCTAGTTCACGCACATCCCAAATAATTTCCTCATCGGACGTAACCTTTGTCACAACGGAAGCCTTATCAAGCAAGTCTAAATCACGTAGCACTTCTAACATTAAATCAATAACCTTTGCTACTTTTATAAATACGACTGCATCATGACTTTCAATGGCCTCACGCATTGCCTCATAATTATCATGAGCTGGAATAATTGCGACACGATCATCTCCATCCGCAAGGGCTATGCCTAGTCGTGATGCAGAACCATTGAATGATGAAATACCAGGTACAGTACGAATTTCTACATCTGGATGCGTGTCCTGCATTAACTTCATCATATGAATAAAAGTACTATATAAAAGAGGATCACCTTCTGTCACAAAGGCAACATCCTTGCCTTCTTTCAATTTACCATAAACAAGTTCAACAGATTTCGTCCATTCACGTTCTAAAACTGCTTCATCCTTCGTCATCGGGAAAACAAGACCAAGCATATCTTTTTCCTCAGGATTAATGTAAACATCCACAATACGATGTGCATAGCTTTTACTACCCTTTAATTTTTTCGGGTAGGCAATAACGGGTGACTCTTGGATAACTCGGAATGCCTTTACTGTAATTAACTCTGGGTCGCCAGGGCCTACGCCTAAGCCATATAAAATACCAAGATTACTCATGATTTTCTTCCTTTCGATGTGCCGAAATAATATAGATCGGGTTTAATGGGACAAAGCGAGTCATATCTAAAATCGGTTTACTACGTGCAAGTTGCGCCTGTAAAATTTCTACTGCAAAGCCACAAGCTTTAAACGCCTCAACTGCCTTATATAAATTTTCAATTGTAGCCGCATTTAAGACAATGCGACCATTGGGCTTTAGGCGTGCACAGCACAGTTGTAATAACTCCACCATTTCCCCACCTGTTCCGCCGATAAAAATCGCATCTGGGTCTGGAAAATGTTCCAGTCCAGCTGGCGCTTTACTATGAATAGCGGTAATATCCACGCGGAATTTCTGTTGATTTTGTAGACAGTTTTCTAAATCAGGTGCATTTTTTTCCACTGCATACACTTGACCTTCAGGTGCCAGTTTACCAGCTTCAATTGCCATCGAACCTGTGCACGTACCAACATCCCAAATCGTACTATCCTTTTGAATTTGCATAGCTTGTAAACTTAATACACGAATTTCTTTTTTCGTAATCAGTCCTTTATCTGGTTTACGTTGCGAAAACTCTTCATCTTCAATACCAAGTGTATAATGCTTAGGAGCTGATGTTTGCTGTAGAATAACAACATTTAAAGGTGAAAATTCCGCTTTTTCTAATTCATCAAGAGTATACCAGCCATATTTTTCATCAATGCCTTGTAAATTTTCTGCCACAAAAGCTCGGTATTCGGTTATACCAAAATGCTTTAAATAACGTGCCAGTGCATTTGGATTATTGTCTGCATCTGTCAGTAAAGCTACTTTCTTTTTGCCATCAATACGTTGCGCTAAGCCTTTCATTGGTCGCCCGTGAATACTCGTTATATAGGCATCCTGCCAGCTTTCGCCCATTTTTGAAAATGCAAGCTGCACGGAGCTCATATACGGATATACTTCGATATTCAGCTTTTTGGCTAAATAGCCCCCTATGCCATAAAACAAAGGATCACCCGAAGCTAAAATAACTGTCTGTCTCGTTTCTTCGGATAGTTTTTCAACAAGCGTTGAAAGTCCGCCTTTAATGACTACTTTTTCTCCTGTAAAGCTTGGGAAAAAATCAAGGATACGCTCACCACCTACAAGCACCTCGCAGTCTTCAAGCCACTGTCTATACTGTGGTAGCAAACTTTCCTGCCCGTTATCCCCGATCCCAATCAATTTCATCGATTGATGCAATGTCATCAGCCCTTCCTAATAATTGTCCCTGCATCGAATAAATCGATGTGGAGAGCGTCATGCCCCCTCTAATATGATGTAAAGAAGAATAACAGCACGCCTCGCATAGGTGATGAAAGAAAGCATCGTAGCCTTTTTCAGCCATGATTTCACCAACCTGTGATGCGGTATTTGCCTCTCTTACTTGCGCTACTGTTTCTTCATCTGCCCCAATATCAATGGCTAGCTGCGCTAAAAAATTAAAATCAATGGCTGCGCTTTTGGAGTGCACCATCATTACACCTTGTGCTACTTTCGAAAATTTCCCCATCATTCCAACGAGCGATACTTGCTTAATGCCAAGTCGTTTACAATGCTTTAATGTAAAGCCGACAAAATCACCCATTTCAATAAATGCTTCCTCAGGTAATGTAGGATATTGGGCCATCCCAAACTTTTCACTTCGCCCACCTGTTGTGACAACAACATGTTCACAACCAGCTGCCCTTGCGACACTAATAGCTTGAACAATACTTGCCATATATGCAGAACTCGAAAAAGGCACGACGGTTCCCCTTGTGCCTAAAATGGAAATGCCCCCAATAATGCCAAGACGACCATTTAATGTTTTTTTTGCAATTTCCTCACCTTCTGGTACAGAAATAACAACATTTACGCCGCGATTAATTTTAAACTCGTCTAGCACGTCTTGTACGGTACTATGTATCATTTTACGTGGTACAGGGTTAATTGCTGCTTCCCCAACAGCAACAGGCAAGCCGGGCTTTGTTACGCGCCCGACGCCAATACCTCCATCTAAATGTATCCCAGGTGTATTAGCCCAGCTTACTGTGCCAATAATAAGGGCTTTGTGTGTCGCATCTGGATCATCACCAGCATCCTTAATCGTTTCACAGCTTACTTCATTGCTGCTAAACGTACATTTTTCTATCGTAAATGTTGCGTCTCGTCCAATAGGCAAATGAATAGTACTCGTTTCTTGCTCTTCATTTGTAATGAGTGCTAGTAATGCTGCTTTTGTAACTGCAGTTGCACAGGCTCCTGTTGTATAACCGTGACGCATGTCTTTAGGATCCTTTTTTGGCTTCCGCTCCATTATTTTTTCGCCTGTTCGTCCGCTAATAATGAAACGGCATTTAAAGCAGCAACCGTCACTGTACTACCGCCTTTACGCCCAACATTTGTAATATAAGGAATTCCCTCTAGCTTTAACAGCTCTTCTTTTGACTCTGCTGCTGATACAAACCCTACTGGCATACCAATAATTAAGTCTGGTTTGGCTAACCCTTCTTTAATTAAGCGAATTAACTCTAGTAAGGCTGTCGGTGCATTTCCGATTGCATAAATGCCACCTTCGTGTAATTTTGAAGCCTTTTGCATAGAGATAATCGCACGCGTTGTATTTTGTTTTTTTGCTTCAATAGAAACGTCTTCATCTGCGATATAGCAGTGTAAATCCCCACCATGCTTTTGGAAACGTTTTTTTCCTGAACCACTTTCAATCATTTGTACATCAGCAATGACATGACGACCTGCAAGGATTGACTTAATGCCTGCTTCAATCGCTCCTGGTGTAATAATAACGCTACGTCCTAATTCAAAGTCAGCAGAAGCATGGATAATACGACGTACAATCTTCCACTCATCTTCTGTAAAATCATGTTCGCCCATTTCCTCTGCAATTATCGAGAAACTATAGTCATAAATTTTGTCTGGGTCTACTGTTAATGGTTTGAAATCTGTTTTGAAATCCATATGGAATGCCTCCTAAAGTATGTGTTGTACCGCCTGTACTACTTCCTCAAATGAGGAATATTGCTGGCCGTATTTTATATTTGGTCGTGCGATTAATATTGTTTCAATACCACAAGCCAGCGCTGCGTCAAGCTTTTCATCGACTGAGCCGACCTTGCCACTTTCTTTCGTAATCATCAATGTCACGTCATATTGACGAAATAACGCTTCGTTTAATTCTTTAGAAAAAGGACCTTGAATAGCAACAATGTCTCTTTGTGCCACACCAAGTGCCTCACATTTTTCCATATTATCAAGGCGCGGAAGCATACGTGCGATAACACGTGTATTTTCTAGGCCTTGTAATACTTTTGTAAACGTTGCAAGCGTTTTACTGCCAGTTGTCAGCATAATGACACCACGTTTTGTTGCGGCTAATTGTGCTGCTTCCTCATAGTCTTTGACAACTGTAATCAACGGGTGGTCATAATGCTCATTCGCACGTTCATATCGAATATATGGAACACCAGCACTCTTTGCTGCTGCCATCGCATTTTTAGATGCTTCCTCTGCAAATGGATGTGAAGCATCGACAACTAGACGATATCCGCGTTCTGTAAGTATTGCTGCCATTTCCTCAGCCGTTAGTCTACCAACTAGATGTGGTAGACCTACCTCTGCAAGGCTTGAAGCGGCTGAATCTGTCACAACTGTCGCCGTCACAGCATAGCCCACTGACTGCAATTCAAGTGCAAGATTCCTTGCGTCACTCGTACCTGCTAACATGAAAATCATTTTACTAGCTCCTCGTTATGATGATGGTCATGATGGTGGTCATGGTCATGATGGTCGTGATCGTGATCGTGGTCGTGGTCATGATGGTGATGATGATGCGCATGTCCATGTACCGCCGCATAAGCACGATAATTTTCTAAATCTTGCATACCTGTTGATGTACCATTTACTGCTTGCTCAATACGGTTTAAAAGGACATTTTGCAAACGTTCATGGTAGCCAAAATAGTTAGCAATTTGAATATCACAGTCAGGATATTGCTTATTAAATTGCTCGCACATACCATTCATACGTTCCATTAAAATACCTGTGAATAAAAAGTACGGTAGCATAATAATTTTTTTCGCCCCTAGTTTAACGCAGCGTTCAATGCCTTCTTCAACACGAGGATCTGTCACGCCCATAAAAGCACTTTCCACATAAGGAACGTTCAGTTTTTCCCATAACAAACGAGTAATTTTATAAAAATCACCATTTGCAGCTGGGTCACTACCACCTCGTGCAATTAATAAAATGGCAGTATCCTTATGTTCTTCTTCAGTATTAAAGCCGATTTCTGCTAAGCGGTCTTCTAAAATAGCAAATATTTCATCATGAATACCGATTGTTTGCCCATAGGTAAATGTAATGTTTGGATAATGTTCACGTGCATGTTCGATTTCTGCAGGTATATGCATTTTTGAATGGCCTGCATGAAGTAGAATAATCGGAATTACATGGACCTCTGTAGCACCCTTGTTTATACAATTCGTAATACCTTCTTCTATGTTAGGAGAGGCAAACTCCAAAAAACATGTTTCAACTAAAAAACTTTTATCAACTCGAGGTGTCATTTGCTCGATAAACGTGCGCACCTCGTCGTTTCCTGCTGCTAAACGGCTACCATGGCCAACAAATAAAATTGCTTTCATTTTTTTATCTCCTCACTAGTCGCCGCACGGAGCTGGCTCTACTTTTATTTTTGACGACATATCTTGATACGTAAAATGCAATATTTTTTTCACCCGTTTGAAATATTTGAACAAGCGTTCATTTGGATGTGCATTTGCCTTGTATTCCTCAATAATGTCTGTAATAAGCGGAATAAGCTGTTCTGGCTCTAGCCCCTCTACAACGGGCTGTGCCGCATGGGCTGTACGCCCTACTGGCTTAGCGCCGATAAAAACATCAAATTTACTTTTTCGATAGACGATACCGATATCGTCAAACACTGCTCGATAGCACGCCATGCCACAGCCATTAAAACCAATATTTAAAGTTTTAGGCAGGGATAATCCACCAAGCTTATCTTGAATTTCCTCTGCATATGGAATTGAATCCGCCTTCTCTCCATAACAGAAATCACAGGCTTTTAATGACAGCACATCCCCTATTGGTGCAAGTAAAAAGCCTACTGCTCTTAACTTTTCAGTAATCATTTCAGGCTCTGTCGTCGGAATTTTCAAATGAATTTGATGGTCTGGTGTATATTCCATCGTGCCTTCATCTCCCACAACTTCAGCTAACGTCATCATTTGTTGTGGCGTGAAAAATTTATTTGCTACCCCTGGACTAACAGCAAGTTCAAAAATCGACTCCATTTTTTGCTGGACTAACTTTGTTGTTGTCTTTGTGACAGTTGTTCCTTTCACCATGGCAAGTGCTGTTGCTGCCATTTCCAATGATGATTTTTCTGGTACTGTTACAGGCGCAGGTGCTATTGCAATACTACTTTTCATCCGTCCTGCATTGGGATCTGCCGCAAAGTCTTGGCGTGCAGTACCTGTTTCTTGGTTCATTGCCCACGGTTCATTTTCTTCTCTTAAACGCTGGTGTGGACGTAAAGGCTGTTTTTCTTCTCCAAGTGTATATTTGCGCTGATAGCCACGCGGTGTAATCATTTTATTGTCATAGAAAAATGTCGATGAATTGCCAATAATTACTGTAGTTAACATGCCGATATCATGCTCGAGCATCTCTGCTAACGTTGTCATTGTTATTTCCTGACGATCTCGGTAGGCACTTTTCACAAGTCCTACAGGCGTATCAGGTGATCGATATTCTAGTAAAATTCGTTGCGCTTCTACAATTTGACGTGTACGGCGGCCACTTTTAGGGTTATATAGAGCAATGACAAAATCCGCCATCGCCGCAGCTTCCACACGCTTTGCAATTAAATTCCAAGGCGTTAAATGATCACTTAAACTAATCGTGCAAGAATCATGCATAATTGGTGCGCCTAGCAAACTTGCACAAGAATTAATAGCAGAAATTCCTGGCACAATCTCAACTTCAATCCCTGTTGCTTCCGTCCAACCAAGCTCAATGAGGACTTCATATACAAGTCCAGCCATTCCATATACGCCCGAGTCACCACTCGAAATAACCGCAACAATATTTCCAGCCTCGGCTTGACGAACTGCTTCTTGTGCACGTGACACTTCTTCTGTCATGCCAGTACTAACAATCGACTTTGCACTTACTAAATCTTGAATGAGCTCAACATATGTTTTATAACCGATAATAAATTCACTTTGTTGTAATGCCTCTACAGCACGGGTTGTAATATGCTTGAAATCCCCAGGTCCAAAGCCTACAACAAAAATCTTTCCTTTTTGCGCCATTTTTTACCCCTCTTTCACCTTATCGATGCCTTTGATGGCTGTTGTTTGCGGGGTACGCTGCAACGTACCTTCTGTCAAAGTAAACACATGCTCACTATGTAAAGAATCATCGTTTAAATCTTTTACAAGCGTTCTACCATGCTCTACTGTTGTCACACGATACCAATTTCCCTGTGGATACGCGATTACAACACATGCATCTTTGCATCTGCCATTACAACGCGTTCTTGTTGTATGTATTTCCTTATCGAGTGCTAATTTCTCTATTTCATCTCGTATGGCCAACGTAATTTCCTCAGCCTCTTTTTTCATGCAACTACTACCATTACAAATAAAAAGATGTGTTTTCATGCCCTCTAAGTTCCAAGTTGTCATTGCTGTTCTCCCCTCATTGACTTTTAGGAAAAAGAAAAAACCTTTACTCAACATCGAAGAGTAAAGGTTTTATAGAAGCCAAAATAAAAACGAATATACACGTATCCGCTCTCGCTTCACTTCTCCCTCCGAAAAGTTTGCATATCATCAACTAAGCAGGTTTCCTGACTTAAGCTTCCTCTTACTTTCGCGCCTTCCCAAGTTTCCAGTGGCATTGCGATTTCATCAGCTATTACAGTAGCGGGGGCTGTATCGGATTTACACCGATTTCCCTATTATCTCGAAGTCTATCGAGCACTTAATGATGGATTTATATTTAAATTTTGAAATGAAATGTTAATAAAACGAATATAAAACTGTTTCTATCATAGCCTATTATTTTTACTCTTTTCAACATTTCTTTTTTATTTATTAGATTTTTAATAAAATTTCAACAAATATTCCGTTAAAATTGATTGATTCTCTCTTACATTTATCTGAATTTTCTAGAATGTAATTCTATTAAAAAATCTTTTTACAAAAAAAGAATAGCTTATGATTGGAAAAACATGTTACACTTCTTCGTGAAAACTCACAATTTCATCTTTTTTCGGTGCGAAGTGTATACATTTCGCTTAAAAGGGAAGCCGGTTTAAGTCCGGCGCGGTCCCGCCACTGTATGAGGGAATTTTATAGAAAATGTCACTGTCCAAAGGACGGGAAGGCCTATAAAATGTTGATCTTAAGCCAGGAGACCTGCCGAAAAAATCGTGATCGTTTCAACCTACGAGGATAGGTGTGCGGCTTAGCAAATGACCATTAGTATTTGCTTTTTCAGCTATGCACTTTTTCCTAGACGGAGAAGTGCTTTTTTTATTGCGCATCCTACATTCGAAAATGACTGTGAAGGAGGAATGGTTTTGAAATTTTCATTTTGGAAACTTAGTTATT
Organism: Lysinibacillus sp. JNUCC-52; assembly: GCF_015999545.1. Lineage (NCBI taxonomy): Bacteria > Bacillati > Bacillota > Bacilli > Caryophanales > Bacillaceae > Lysinibacillus > Lysinibacillus sp. JNUCC-52. Next base: position 4,609,201 of record NZ_CP065546.1, on the reverse strand, counting down.
TCTTACTAGCTTTTTTACTAGTACCAAATCGAGCGTTTGCCATGCATATCATGGAAGGGTTTTTGCCGATTGAATGGGCGATTTTTTGGTGGGTCGTTTCGATTCCATTTATTATTTTAGGATTGCGTTCTATTCGTAAAACAATTGATGAAAATCCTGAAACAAAAATGATATTAGGCTTATCAGGTGCGTTTGCATTCGTTTTATCAGCACTGAAAATCCCATCAGTAACAGGAAGCTGCTCACATCCTACTGGTGTTGGTCTTGGTACGGTTCTTTTCGGGCCATTAGCAATGAGCGTAATCGGAACAATCGTTTTATTATTTCAATCTTTACTTTTAGCGCATGGTGGTATTACTACTTTAGGTGCGAATGCTTTCTCAATGGCGATTGTAGGTCCAATTATTGCGTATTATGTCTTTAAAGGTTCTCAAAAAATTGGTCTTTCATTTTCTATCGCTGTCTTTTTTGCCGCGATGCTTGGGGACTTAGGTACTTACGTTGTCACTTCAGTTCAATTAGCACTAGCTTTCCCTTCTGAAGTAGGAGGCTTTATGGCTTCATTCACAAAATTTGCAGGGATTTTTGCTTTAACACAAATTCCTCTCGCAATTAGTGAAGGAATTTTAACTGTTATCGTCATGAATTTCCTAAAAAAATACAATGTGAGCGAATTAAAGGCTCTTCGTGTTTTCTCAGCAAAGGAGGCACATTAGGATGAAGAAAAATTTACTGCTACTAGCTGTCGTTGTACTTTTAGCAATCATCCCCCTTTTCGTACAAAAGGGTGCAGAATTTGGTGGTGCTGACGGAGAAGCAGAAGCTGCAATCGGTGAAATTAATGCAGAGTATGAACCATGGTTTGAAAGCTTATGGGAGCCACCAAGCGGTGAAATTGAAAGCTTATTATTCGTATTACAGGCTGCGATTGGTGCTGGCTTTATCGGCTATTTTGTAGGCTATATGCGCGGCAAGCATAAGGAAGGTTAAACAATGTTACTCATTGATAAATATGCTTATATGAATAAACTAGCGACTGTTCATCCGTTAGAAAAAATGACGTTTTCCTTAGGGTTACTGCTATTATCGCTTATCGTGAAAGATGAACTTATTTCACTCATTACATTTATTGTAATGAGTGCTTTTATCATTTTATACGCAAAAATTCCCTTTTCATATTATGTAAAATTACTATTGTTACCAGGTTTTTTTCTACTATCTAGTTTAGTATCTATTTTGATTTCAATTGCACCAAATTCAAGTATACTACCAGCACATCGCTTTGCATTTTCACTTAGTCATTGGACCATTTTCATCGGTAATGCAAGTTTGATTACAGCACAGCAGTTATTGTTCAGTGTACTAGGTAGCATTAGTTGTTTGTACTTTTTAATATTAACAACATCGGTCCAATCTATTTGCCACGTATTACGACAATGGCATCTACCTGTTTTATTTGTAGAGTTAGTAGAGCTTACGTATCGATTTATTTTTATTTTTTTAAATAGCATGCAAAAAATCCATCTTGCGCAACAATCACGCCTTGGCTATCAATCACCTATGCAATGGCTTAGGTCGATTTCCATGCTCATTGCAGCATTGTTTGCCGAAATGTTTCAACGTAGTCGCGAACTTAATAATGCGATGCAGGCACGTGGTGGCGAATCGGTCTATTGGCAAGATAGTGTACGATACAGCAAGAAAAATTGGTTTGGAATGGTTATTATTTTTTTATTCCTCATCTTATATGGAGGTTTTTTCTCATGACTGAACTTTATTTTGAGCTTCAACAGTTATCGTATGCCTATGCAGACGGTACTGAAGCACTAACAGATATTACATTACAAATTCCAAAGGGGAAAAAAATCGCCATACTCGGTCATAATGGTGCTGGTAAATCAACATTATTTCAGCATCTAAATGGGATTTTAAAACCGACCGCTGGCAATATTACCTTTTGCAACGAAGCACTTAGCTATTCAAGAAAAGCATTATCAGCATTACGCCAACAAGTAGGCATCGTATTTCAAGATGCTGACAATCAACTTTTTTCAGGTACCGTAAAGCAAGACATCGCTTTCGGTCCATTAAATCTTGGCTGGTCACAAGAAAAAATCGAGGAAAAAATCGCCTGGGCTGTCGCACAAACAGAGGTCGAATCATTACTAGAGAAACCGATTCATTTTTTAAGTGTCGGACAGAAAAAACGTGTGGCGATGGCAGGTGTGCTCGCAATGGAACCGTCTGTTTTATTATTAGATGAACCAACTGCTGGACTAGACAATTATTATGCTGCAAAGCTTTTACATTATTTAGCTAAATTAGAAAATGGGCAACGAACATTTTTATTGGCGACCCATGATATTGCTTTGGCTTATGAATGGGCAGATCAAATAATTGTGATGGAGGAAGGTAAAGTTATTTATAATGGGGATCCTGTTGAATTGTTCTATCAGGAGAAGTTGCTTGAACTAGCGCATCTTGAACGACCTTGGGTTTTTGACATAACTCTCGCCCTGCAAAATAAAAATCTTTTTGATAAGAATATACAGATGCCTCGTTCAAAAGAAGACTTACAAAATCTAATTGAGCATTTGGGTGACAGGCACTCAAACAATTTACAAACAATTTTATAAAAATTTGTTGAGGAATGATGAAACTTTTCTTTTATCCATCCGTTATAAATAGTGAAATGTCATATTTTACTCAAGGAGGGAAAACAATTGAAAAACTGGGTGATGAAATCAATCGCTGTCGTAGCATGTTCTGCACTAATGGTTCCTGCTGCTTCTGCCTTTGCTGAAGCACCACAGAACCCAGAATTGGTGACAAGTATGCTCGCTAGCAAAAAAAAGCAAGCTTTAAAGCAGTTCAACTATCAAAATGGAGGAAACGAATGGATTAGTCCCGATACGATTATCGTTAAACATTCGGGCCTTGCTAAGACCGTACATAGTAAAATTGGTTCAAAAGTAATTCGATCGATTCCTGCATTAGGCTACGAAGTAGTCCAACTTCAAAAAGGTGTAACATTAGAAGAGGCTTTTTCGTATTATGGCAAGCAAAACGGAGTTAAAAGTGTATCTCCAAGCTACAAGTATTATTCCTTTAATACGATTGTAGATCCAAAGAAAAAAGATATGTATCATTTAGACTTACTGCAAATTGATAGAGCTTTATCATTAGCAGGAAATCATGAGGTTAAAGTGGCAGTTATCGATTCTGGTGTAGATTATAAACATCCAGATTTGAAGTCTCAAATACTTCCACCATATAATGCTGCAACACCTGCCAATACTACCTTTTCTGACCCCCACGGGACGCATGTAGCAGGCATTATTGCAGCTACTAAAGATAACGGGTTTGGTGGATACGGTGTTTTCCCAGCAGCAAAGATTCTTCCAATCGATGTCTTTAACGGCAAACAAAGTGCAAATGATTTCGTTATAGCACAAGGGATACTGCACGCCATTGAACAAAATGCCGACGTTATTAATATGAGTCTCGGTGGCTACGGCGAGTCCCCTCTTATGCAGGAAGCCGTACAAAAAGCAATCGATAAAGGCATTACAATTGTAGCTGCTGCAGGGAATGATTCAACAGATTATTACTCCTTCCCCGCTTCTTTCGAAGGTGTCATTAGCGTTGGTTCTACAAATAAACACAATAAATTATCAAGCTATTCAAACTATGGACCATCAGTGGACATCGTTGCGCCAGGAGAAGAAATTTATAGTACCGTTTATGATGGAAAAAAGGGATCCTCATTCACAACATTTAGCGGGACTTCAATGGCATCTCCTGTTGTGGCGGGTGTAGCTGCTCTACTAAAATCAAAATATCCTACTTTAAAGCCTCATGAAATAGAGGCAATACTCGAAATGACCGCAAAGGATTTAGGTGAAAGAGGCTACGATCTCACCTATGGACATGGCCTCGTTGACCCATTTAAAGCATTACACTTCGATTTAAACAACCTACCGAAGCGCTATTCTGAAACAAACGAAGAGCGCCTAAACAATGCCAAAGTGCTAAATAAAAATAGTAAAAATACCGAAAAAGGCGAGTTCAAGCTACCTGATGAAAAGAAATGGTATAAAATTGAATTAGATGCAGGTGAATATGCACAACTGTCATTAAAAGGAGCTAGCTACTTTGACTATGCATTTGACCTATACTTCTACCCTGCAGGTCAAAAAGATGAGTCAGAAACGATTAATGTAAATGATGTTCGCGCAGGAAAACAAGAAGGCTACCTTTATAAAGCAGAACAAGCAGGAACGCTTCTTATTGGCGTCAAAGATTATAATGGAAGCTATAGCCTAAAAGGTGCATCTAACTTCATTTTCACAGCTGAAACGACGAAGGAATTACCTATCGATTCATTAGCAATAGACAGTCCATATAATATTCAACAGTTCCCATTTAGTACAGCGGGGGAAAATTATACATTACTTTCAGAGGATCAACAAATCGACAAAGATTACTTTACTTTTTCAGTAACTGAACCATCTACATTAAAATTTGATTTATCAGGTATACCAGGTGTTACAGCATCAATGGAAATCTATCTAAAAAGTGAGTTGGATAGCATCCCAACAGAACAAGTAGATGTTGAAGAAAATGAAATTGCCCCCTACCCAATACAAGCATATTTCAGCTCCGAAAAAGGTGAAAATGCAAGTATCGTATTTGATGCAATCCCTGAGGAAGAGTATGTATTAAGCGTTTCCAATGACAACAGTGGCGTAATCTCAATCGATATTCTCCTTAGCGGCGGTATTGATAATGAGGAAAAATCGTCCATTAATGAATCTATTATTCCTTACACGTTAAAAGGAGAAATTGTTCATCTTCCTGAAGATGAAGACGGACTTCCTTTGAATGAGCCAATTGTTGAAGACGATTTACCATACAGTGAAAATGAGCCAGCTCCATTAAAAGGAAAGAAACGGGAACGAGTAAATAATTTTTTAAATATAAGTTTAGATTCAGATTTTGATGAAAATGCTATAGATGCTGACCTTATTATGGAGAATGCGATTCCTTATAATATCGGTGAAAGTCAAAAAGCATACTTCCAAACGGAATATGATGAAGATTATTTCGTATTTACCGCTCCAGAAGATGCGATTTATGGTTTCCAAATTAAAAAAGGATATAATCATAAGCCAGCCGCTACATTATTGGAATATGATGAGGAAACGAATGAGTTGCTACCATTTTCTTCATTAACTAATGATCCAGGGCTAATTGGTCTACTTTACGGCATAACAATTGATGAAAACGATGCAAAAGCAATAGCACTGAAAAAAGATAAAACATACGTTGTGAAAATTATCAATACTGGTGGCCATTCTATCGAACCATATACACTATCAACAAGTAAGATGGTTGCTATACCTGATGACAAAAACAATGATATAAATGCAGACATCGATGCCCAAACAATTGTACCAGGTAAGGACTATCAAAATCATCTTCTCTATAATGATGATAAAGATTACTACTACTATAAACAGCGAGGGGAGGATACAGTTTTAAGTCTTCTGATATCTTCCGTACCTTATACAAATAAACAACTCAATCAGTTACCAAAAGAACTTCAATTTGACTTGAAGTTTTCTGGTTCAATTATCGAGGATACAAATGGCAATATGCAAATCGATGACGAAGAACTAGCAACAGAAATTCCGTTTGGACAAGGTGAAAGCTTATTTGAAATATTCCTTGGTCTCTCGGGAACTTCAGAGGTCAACACCTCTTTCCTAGCAAAAAGAAATCACGGTTATTTTATTACTATAAACGGTACGGACTTTGGGCTCGTATCACTGCAACCATACACATTATCTGTATTTAATCATAAAAATGTTGATGAAGATGCAAATTCCACATTAGTGAATGGTTTGCCAACAGAACCAACAAAGCTAACGAAAAGTGGCGATAAATATGTTGCTAATCAATATTTAAATGCCAGTGTGCCATTTGGCGATAAAGACTATTTTGAATTTTACAATGACCGCAAACGCGATGTGTTCTTCTCTTTACAAACTGAAAAAGGTTTAGATGGTGTAATTCGAATTATTGATGCATTTGGAAAAACGGTTGAAACATTAGATCTTTACGGTTCTAAAGATACGGAAATAGGTTTTGTCGAACTAGATAAAGGAACATATTATATAGAAGTTAGTGAAGTAAACGGCAAAGCGAGTACAAAACCATATACGCTCGAAGTACAGTAACTAGCAACTATAAACAAAGCAAGGCATCGAGTTAGGTTCCTCGATGCCTTTTGTCTTTATTCTCAACGACTTCATTCGAAAATTAACTTTTATCTCAATCAAATATTGTTTTCTTTTCTGGTGTATGCAAAAATTCAAAAAGAAGATTAAGTTATCACATACTTCTACTACAATGAAACCTATCACGCTATTGTAGATAGACATAAAAAAAGCATCTACATCCAAAATGGATGAGATGCTTTTTCCTAATTAAAATACTTAACATAATTACAATATTGATCTTGCTTCATATTGAGATTTTCATAGAGCTTTCGTGCATGCACATTATCTGTAGCCGTTTGAAGTGTAACATATCTTGCATATTGTTGCTCACAATATTGAAACACTTTCTCCATCAATGCTTTGCCCACCCCTTGGCCTCTAGCATCGTCTGTTACATATATATCATTTAGTATATATGCCCGCTGTAATGCGATAGATGAAAAAGTTGGATATAGTTGCGCAAAGCCAATCGTTTTCCCATTTACTTTAGCAATAAAAATAATGGATTCTTTTAAAGCCATTCGTAATTGGATAAATGCTTTAGCACTACTTCTATCTGATTCTAATCCATAAAACTGGCGATATTCATCAAATAGCACTGTTACTTCTTCTAATTCATCCAGAGTCGCGTGAAGTATTTCCATTTCAGTCTCTCCCCTTATGTCTACCCGTGATTGTTAAAATATGTAGCTAGTGTTAATTATAAAGGAAATGCTGGTATAAAGATATTAGGAATAGTACTTAAGAGATAAACTTAGCTTGCTTCAGGTGGAAATTAAAAGATGCCGCTTTCGAAGCCACTTTAGACTTCAAAAACAGCACCTAAGCCATATTTAGTGGAAATAATGATCTACACGCTGTATTACTTCATCAGCAGAAAGCCCAGCCGCATCAATAACAGGTCCTGCCATTATAGGATCACTAATTCCCATAACATCTCTATCCTGCCCTGTAATTACGCAAGCATCGCATTTTTTTGCATCTTCTTCATTGCGAAGCTGAATCACTTCATAACCTTTAGCTTTTAATGCATCTTCAACATTTGATAATGATTGTTCGACACCAATAATTTTAGACATTTTTCTTCCACCTCCTATATGTTAATGTGCCATATAGGATTGCTAATTATTCACTTATTTCATTTTTTGTTAAGAACAAAATGTTATTAAAATCGTTATTATGTTTCCAGCTGTATTCAACATTTGAATTACCCAAAATTATACAAAATAACCATTTATATGTGATATACTATGAAAATAAGTTTTCATGGCATGAAATAACTAGAAGAAGGAGGAAGAACATGATTTATAGTAAAACTGATAAAACACTCGAAACAGATCGGCTACTGCTACGCCTTTTTAAAGAAACGGATGCACAGGAAGTCAGTAAGTATTGCAACAATTACAATCTATACAAAAGCACGTTGAATTTACCTTATCCATACTCAATTGATTGTGCACTGACATGGATTGCAAATCATGAAAAAAACTATGACTTAGATCAAATATATGAATTTGCTATTACAGACAAACAAAGTGGTCAGTTATATGGGGCTATCGGTATTTCCAATCATCAACAATACAAAAATGGCGAAATTGCCTATTGGATTGGTGAAGAACATTGGGGCAATGGCTATGCAACAGAAGCAGCTAAGGCTCTTATCGACTTTGTGTTTACAGAGAAAAACTATCATCGTGTTTACGCTCGCTATTTTAAATCAAATCCCGCTTCTGGTAAGATTATGGAAAAGTGTGGTATGCATTATGAAGGTACTTTAAAAGACCATATTTACAAAAATGACGTGTTTGAAGATATAGTTTTTTACGGAATTATTAATCCGATGAAATAAAGATGCAGGTTGGGGCTTACGTGAACGTAATGCCCCTTTGTACTTATGTTTAGGTTAACTCCTACTCGTGGTCGTCCAAAAAGTCTTTGCTAAAGCTCGTTTGTGATTGGTAAGATGATCGTTTGCCGATATCCACACCTCGTTTAATGATCCCTTTCCCAAAGCGCCCTTCAATCTCATCCACTACCTTTAAAATCGGCTCGTCTTTTACATGCTCTTCAAAATTGAAAATAGACAACTGTTGGCTATAATCTTTCCGATCAACCACATTGGAAACAGTCACCCCGAGCAAACGAACAGGCGATTCATCCCAATGTTTATCAAATAGTCCACAGGCAATTTCATAAATATCCTCAAAGCGATAAATGACATTCGTCATCGATTTTGAGCGTGTATGATTGTGCCAATCTGCATCACGAATTTGTATACTGACTGTGGAACCTGCTAAACGTTTTGCATCAAGCCGTTCTGCTACCTTTTTACACAATCCTTCAATCGTTTTATGCAAGGCACGTAAATCGGTTACATCATGTGGTAATGTCGTAGAATTACCGACACTTTTCGTATCATAAATTGCTTCTGGATCAACTTCTCTAGTATCAATTCCATTGGCTCTTGCGCGGAGTCTAACCCCATTTTTCCCTAATATATGTTTGATTTTATGTTCATCCACCTTAGCCAAATGACCGATTGTAAAAATGCCTTGGTCATTTAACTTTTTGGCTGTACTTTCACCAATGCCATGCATTTCGACTACTTCAAGTGGCCAAAGTACTTGTTCAATATCTCGTAGTCTTAATACTGTAATACCCATCGGTTTTTTCATATCCGATGCAGTTTTTGCTAAAAACTTATTGGGGGCTACACCAATAGAGCAAGGCAAATCCAATTCAGCTAATAATCGACTTTGTATTTCCTGGGCAATTTGAAGCGCATGGCGCTCCTTACTTAATAATGTTACATCCATATAGCCTTCATCAATTGATACTGGTTCCACCAGTGCCGTATAGCTACGTAAAATAGCAAACATCGCTTTGGAAGCCTCACGGTATTTTTGAAAATCTGGTGGTAGCAACAATAAATCTGGACATTTACGTTTTGCTTCATGTACCGTCATTGTCGTATAAACGCCAAGCGCCCTCGCCTCATATGAACATGTCACTAATATGCCCCGTCTTTCCTTTGGGTTCCCTGCAATTGCGATTGGTTTCCCTTTTAAGCTAGGATCATGCGCCTGCTCAACAGATGCATAAAAACTATTCATATCAACATGAAAAATAATCCGTCCTTTATGTTCCATCATTTCACCACACATACCATTATTATGTACTATCTATTTTTAATCTATAAAAGTATAGTCACCATCACTTTCGAGCAATTCCTTTAATACGGTTAAGGCTTGCTCCAGTTGCATGCTATTTTCGGGTGCAGTTATTGCCAATCGAACTGCATTTACAGGTTTAGCATTTCCTACTGCAAAACGCTCTGCAGCATATACTTGTACGCCCGCTTTCGATGCAAGCAATTCAAACTGCACACCAGTAAATTTTTCAGGCAATAGAAGCCATCTAAAAATGCATTCATCATTGCCTAAAATATTGTACTCACCTAAATATTGATTAACAAGGGCATTTTGTTGTTTAGCATATAATCGTTGTTTCTCTAAAATCGTTTGAGCAACTCCATCTTGGATTAATCTTGCTGTAAGCTCCACCATGACTGGTGAAACAGATATATTCATATTATATAATGTTTCAATAATTTTCTTTCTTAAAGCACTAGGTGTCACAACAAAAGAAAGTCTTAACCCAGGTGAAATCGTTTTGGACACGCTAGCAATATAAACTACCTTTTCTGGTGCATAAAGTGCAATTGGTGCAAGAGGCTGTTCTTGTAAAAAGCTATATATTGCATCCTCAATAACAATTATATCTTTTTGCCTTGCCACTTCTGCAATCATTTTCCTCGTATCGATTGACATTGTATGGGTTGTAGGATTATGAAAATCAGGAATGACGTAAAGACCTTTAATATGTTCATTTTTACAAGCATATAAGAGCCCTTCTTTTGTCATTTCTCCATCTTTTTGGTGAATAGCCACAAGTTGTATTCCGAGCATATTCGCCGCCGTTTTTATCCCCGCATATGTAATTGGATCTGTTCCAATGCGATCTCCTGGATGGAACAATGCTGCTAGTGTAGCGACAATTGCATTTTGTCCTCCTGCCCCCAACACGATAGGCTGATCTGTTTGAAAGCCGACTTTTTCCAAAAGTTTTGCTGCTGCTTCTGTTTGCCAGGCGTTCGCCTCAGGTCGTCCATATTGAAACAAATTGCTGAAATGCGAATCATTCAGCATTTTTTTCATATAGCGTGTTATTTCCTCATTGGCATATGTCGTAGGCAACACGGAACCCAACTCAATCATATGAGCAGAATGACTTGTAGGTAATAAAATTTTATTCGTTGCGGCATCAGAAGAAACAAACGTACCGCTCCCTATTGAAGCATAAATGAGCCCTTTTTGTCCGCAAAGCTTAAACGCACGCGTAATCGTGCTTAAATTTACATCTAAATAATCAGCAATCTCACGTTGTGGAGGTAACTTTGTTCCTGGCAATAAAATACCTTCTTTAATATCCTGTTCAAGCTGTTCAGCAATTGCAATATATATTGGTCCTGAAATATTACGGATATTTGGCTTCCAGCTCATTGGGTATTCATCAAATGAATTGAATGGCATATTTTATGCCCCTTTCTCCTCAAATTTGCATACAATATTTAAATTGTCTTGCATACAATGATAATATTGTATGCATATGATTACAATGATATAATTTTTAAAAAATCAGAAAAAGGACCGATAAAATTATGCAATATTCTGAAAGAATCTTAAACACACCATCCTCATTTATCCGTAATATTTTAAAAGTAACGGATGCCGAGGATGTTATTTCCTTTGCTGGCGGGCTTCCAAACCCAATCTCTTTCCCCATTGATGCATTAAAAGCATCTGTTGATCACGCCATTAGTGAAAATGGTAGTCGACTATTCCAATATTCATCAACGCAAGGTTATGCACCTCTACGTGAATACATCGCTGCAAAATATCGACGTGTTCATGGGTTAGATATCCATGCGGATGATATATTGATTACAACTGGTTCACAGCAAGCACTTGAACTGATTGGGAAGGTACTTATCAATAAAGGAGATGGCATCATCATTGAGGAGCCAGGCTATTTAGGAGCGATTCAAGCCTTCACATTAAGTGAGCCTACTTTTTATGGTGTAACACTTGAAAATGATGGTCTTAATTTAGAAGAGTTAGAGAATGCTTTACAGCAACCTAACGTAAAATTCATCTATACTGTACCAAACTTTCAAAATCCAACTGGACTAACGTATTCAAAGGAAAAGCGTCAACAAATTTATGACATCATTGCTAAATATGACGTAGCATTAATTGAAGATGATCCGTATGGAGAATTACGCTTCCATGGTGAGCCACTACCTTATATCGGTGCTGGAAAACTCGAAAATAGTATTTTATTAGGTTCTTTCTCTAAAACAGTTACACCAGGTATGCGCTTAGGCTTTGTCATTACAAAAAACAAAGAGTTAATGAAACATATTGAAACAGCAAAGCAAGCAACTGACCTACACACAAACATTTTCTCTCAATATGTCATTTATGATTATTTAGCAAATAATGACTATACAGAACACGTGAAAAAAATTGTTTCATTATATAAAAATCAATCCGATGCAATGCTAGATGCGATGCAAGAATTCTTCCCTGCACACGTTACGTACACAAGACCAGATGGGGGAATGTTTATCTGGGCTACAATGCATAACGGAGCAACTGCATTGGACGTTTTCAACAAGGCAATGGAACAAAAAGTCGCATTCGTTCCTGGTGACCCATTCTACACATCTAAAACAGGCGTAAATACAATGCGTCTAAACTATACAAATGCCACACCTGAAATTATCCGTGAAGGGATTAAGCGTTTAGGCAGTATTTTATAAAGACAAAAAGAACCGTATAAGGCGCTATGAATACGCGCCCATACGGCTTTTTATTTTTCATTAGGATAATAGATTGTCATCGCAAACTTCGTTAATGTATTACATGTATTGCTATAGAAATGCGGTCGGTCAGCTTTAAATCGAATAGAGTCACCATTTTTTAATTTATACTCGTTGTCATTAACCCGTATCATTAATTCGCCTTCAAAAACGGTAATAAACTCTTCCGTTCCTTCCTTATGCGCTTCAGCGCTTAATTTTCCCTCTTTATCAATCTCAATGGTATATATTTCAAAGCGACCGTCCTCTTGAAATGGAAAATTCGGATATACTCTATATTTTCCATTATCCTCTGACAATACTTGAATATCCTTTTTATAAATTACTTCAGTATCCGTTTGTGGTTGATGGATAAGGGAAGTAAAAGAAACCTTTAGCCCATTTGCGATTTTCCATATTGTTGTAAGCGTCGGACTGGACTCCCCTCTTTCAATTTGTCCAATCATTGTTTTACTTACACCACATAGTTGAGACACTTTTTCTAAGCTTAATTTTTCTTTTTCTCGAATGGCTTTTAAATTTCTTGCAAAAATAAGATGAATTTCTTCCATACGATCACCTCTTTAAATATGTACAATATAACGTACGTTTTGTATAATAAAAAGAACGACGTTATATTGTTTATTTCAGACATTATAACATACAAGTTAAAAGGAGGATGAAAATGCCCTACCTATCTTTTTTAGTATTCGTGGTTATTACTAGCTTTACGCCAGGTCCGAACAACATTATGGCCATGGCATTTGCCAATCAATTCGGTTTGACCAAAACCATTCAGTTTTGTCTAGGTGTTGGAATTGGTTTTTGTACAATAACTGCACTAAGTTGTTTTTTTAATATTGCACTCATCAGCGTCATGCCTATTATTAACCTCCCATTAACCATTTTAGGGGTACTCTATATGTTATATTTAGCTTATAAAATATTAACTTCAAAAGAGAATGATAATAATAATGGCCACTATTCTAATGAAAAAAAACGCAGCCTTTTGTTGCTCGGTGCTTTCTTGCAATTTATAAATCCAAAAGGGATATTATTTGGCATTACAGTAGTTGCTACCTATATTCTCCCTTATTATTCATCGTTTACGAGCTACATTTTTTTCGCCCTATTTTTAGGGTTTGTGGGCATTATAAGTACATTTAGTTGGGCGCTATTTGGTTCAGCTTTTCGCAAAATACTCATTAAATATCGTCAACCATTTAATATTGTAATGGCACTGTTATTAGTTTATAGTGCCTTTTCAATACTCATACACTAATGAAAACAAAGAAACCACATTGTACGTTATTGCGTACAATGTGGTTTCTTTAAACGAATAAGCATTATTTTGTATATGTTAAAACGGCATTTTTCTTATATTTCGCTAACGCTGCTGTTGCCTCATCTTTGTTTGTATATTCAAAAATACGAACATTATTATTCTCAAATACTGTTACAACCCACATCTTAACCTCTCCTTTCTATTTTATTTTTGTAATATAACAATCATCGAAAATGTGATGTAAAAATCAAACTGTCTTATAACAACTTCTTGCTGATTCTTATTTTACGCTCTTTTTTTAAAAAATAAAGCTTTATGTGAAGCCCTTCACAAACTGTTCAATTTCAAAACGCTTACATTGAACAATTTGTGAAAATCTTCATATTTTAGGTATAAATGATGAACCATATACTTGCCTACGATAACTTTACATGAACATAAGAAAAACCGTCTGTACGCCTTTTCCACGACGTATAAACGGTCTTCCAATTTCAATCATCAGTAAGTAGTAGTAGATTTTATTTTATAAGGATGATGATTTTAACAAAACACTTCTTCTTGCTTTTGTGTAAGCTCTATTTCAAAGCCTAAATCTTCGAGCATACGAAAATCGCTATTCACTTCCTGCCCTTCCGTCGTTAAGTAATCCCCGACAAAGATACTATTTGCTGCATACATTCCGAATGGTTGGAGAGAACCTAAATTAACTTCGCGGCCACCAGAAATACGAATTTCCTTCGTTGGATTTATATAACGGAACAATGCTAAAACTTTTAAACAATAGCGAGGATTTAACTCCTGAGTTCCTTCTAGCTTCGTCCCATCGATTGCATGTAGAAAGTTAACAGGAATCGAATCTGCATCCAATTGGTGCAGAGCACGTGCTATTTCCACTACATCTTCTTTCGTTTCCTTCATGCCAATAATGGCCCCAGAGCACGGCGAAAGACCATGTTTTTTCACAACTTCAACCGTATTGACACGATCTTCATACGTGTGGGTAGTCGTAATAAAAGAATGATGTCGCGCAGATGTATTTAAATTATGATTGTAGCGATCAACACCAGCTTTTTTTAATTGCTGCGCTTGCTCTTCCTTTAGTAATCCAAGACAAGCACAAACTTTTAAACCGTATTGTGCTTTAATTTCTTCAACTGCTTCACTCACTATATTGATGTCTTTTCGAGTTGGTCCCCGTCCGCTTGCTACAATGCAGTAGGTACCTATTTTATTTTCAAACGCACGTTTTGCCCCAGCTAATATTTCCTCTTTTGTTATGAAAGGGTATTTCTCTATAGGAGCTGTTGACTTGGATGACTGAGAGCAATACCCACAATCTTCTGGACAATAGCCACTCTTTGCATTCATGATCATATTCAACTTTACCTTTTTGCCGTAATAATGCTTTCGGATAGCAAAGGCACCGTCCATTAGCTTTAAAATGTCATCGTCATGACTATTTAAAATAGCAAGTGCCTCGTCATGACTAATTATTTTACCCGCAATCACTTCATTTGCTAATTGTAACCAATTCACTGTACATTCTCCTTTTCAACTCGCACAAGTTTTATAGCTCTAGCTGAACGAAATACTTTATATAATCGTTCTGCTAATAAGGCAGAGGCAATCGCTAAGCAAAAGTCTGCAACAATACTATTTAGAAACCCTACTAAGAAAACATGAGACCAGCTTGATTGCATATTTAACCATACATTCAATGCCAAATATAAATATGGAACCGCCACTGCATAAATAATGATAAGCCCTACAATATTGGCACCAATGAAATGTTTTTTTGTTGGAGCTTCTACTCGATTAATTAGAAAACCGATCACTAATGCAGCAAGTGCGAAGCCTATTAAGTAACCAAAAGTCGGTTGCAATACATATGTAATGCCCCCACCTTGTGTAAAAACTGGCATGCCAGCTAAACCAATTCCTATGTAAACGAGTTGACTTAGAAATCCATTGCGTCCACCAAGTAAGCAACCTGCCAAAAAAACAAAGACAATTTGTAATGTAAACGGCACTACAGGAAGTGGTATTTTAATAAAAGCACCAATGGCTGTTAAAGCAGCAAACATTGCGATCATCACAAGTGATAGCGTTGATTGTCTTTGAAACATGCATTATTCCCCCGTTCTTCAAAAAATTGAACAATTGTTTCTTTTGTTGTCTGTATCATAAATTGCATCTCTTCGTCCGTTATTATATAAGGCGGCATAAAGTACAAAACATTCCCTAATGGACGAATAAGTAATCCTTTTGTTAATGCTCTTTTATATATTTGATAGCCAATACGCTCCTCACTCGAGAATGGCTCTTTCATTTCACGATTCGCCACTAACTCGATTGCCCCGACAAAGCCTACTTGTCGATATTCGCCAACAAAAGGCAAATCACTAAAAGCCTCAACTGCTAGCTTACGCATGCGTTCACCTTTTTCTTGTACAATGTCTATATAATGCTCTTCTTCAAACATCGACAATACTTCTAGAGCAACACGGCAAGCAAGTGTATTGCCCGTATAACTATGCGAATGTAAAAATGCTTTCATCGTCGCATAATCATCATAAAATGCTTGGTATACTTCATTTGTTGTTAACACAACAGAAAGCGGTAAATAACCACCTGTTAAGCCTTTTGACAAGCACATAAAATCTGGTGAAATAGCAGCTTGCTCGCAGGCAAAGAGTGTACCTGTTCGACCAAAGCCAACTGCAATTTCATCAGCTATTAGATGGACATCATAGTTTGTACATAGCTCCCGTAAACGTTGTAAATAAATAGAAGGATACATTTTCATGCCTGCCGCCGCTTGAATCAGTGGCTCAATAATGACCGCTGTAATTTCCATATGATGCTGACTCAGCTCTTTTTCAACAAAAGATATGCATTGGGCATCACAACTTTGTGGATTTTTATTGAAGGGACAACGAAAACAATCAGGTCCCTGAGCTCGCACTGTATCCAGTAAAAGTGGCTGATACACCTCATTATAAAGATCGACACCACCGACTGATAAAGCACCAAGTGTTTCTCCGTGATAAGCATCTGTTAATGCAAGAAATCGTTTTTTCGTCGTTTTTCCTATTTGCATGTGATACTGAAAACTCATTTTTAATGCAATTTCGATCGCGGATGAGCCATTATCGGCAAAAAATACTTTTTGCAAGCTTCGTGGTGTTAAAGCTACTAATTTTTGCGCGAGCTTAATAGCTGGCACATGTGAGAAATTTGCAAAAATTACATGCTCCAACGTAAATGCTTGCTCACTTAAAGCCTGACTTATTCGCGGGTTAGCATGTCCAAATAAGTTCACCCACCAGGAAGAAACAGCATCTAAATAACGATTATTCTTTTCATCGTACAACCATACGCCTTGTCCTTTTTTAATAACAATTGGCGGGAAGTCCTCATAATCCTTCATTTGAGAGCATGGATGCCATACATGTTGCAAATCCATTTTTTGTAATTCAGTTATTACTTGTTTCATGTTTTAATAGCCTTTCAAACAATGTTGTATCCGTTATCGCAAACTCAATCATCTGCGATATATCTTTCAGCATTGGAATCGTCGCAAACGGTAATGGGTAATGTTTTAAAATCGTTTTAATATTATCTTGCTCTATCTCACTACCCATGTCACCGTTGAAAACAATGCCAAGAACTTCAATTTGCCGTGAGTTTAAAGCCTCTAATGTTAAAAGCGTATGATTTATCGTACCAAGCGTTGTTCGAGTGACAACGACAACTGGTAGTTTACTTTGAACAATGACATCGATAAGTGTTGTTTCGCCATCTGAGTCCAGTGGGACAAAAATCCCTCCTGCGCCTTCACAAATGACAACATCCCATTTTTGCTGTAATTGCTGCATCTGACTTAATAATCGCTGTATATTTATTTGCTGCCCCTCCAGTTGAGCAGCAAAATGTGGCGAGGCTGCTTCTTTAAATGAATAGCCATTTAAATTTTCTCGGTCGAGCAATTGTAAAGAATATTTTTCATACATGGACGTATCGTAGTAGTAGGTTTGCTCTCCATCATGGACTTCACCAGTTTGTACTGGCTTGTAAGGCGTCACATGGAAGCCCTGTTTTTGCAAATTTCGCACTAATAATGTTGTAACAATGGTTTTACCAACATCCGTATCTGTGCCAACAACCCAAAAATGTTGCATCTTAACCTCCCTTTCATTTTGAGTTAACTAACTATAGAATTTAAGTTAACACATATATTTTCATTTTGTAAATGCTCTTTTTAGTTTTTTTACGAAAAATCCTGCTTTTTTATATTAATTAAAGCGTGTTCCACTAGCGATTTATTTGGGTTTATTAGTAATTTGTTGTTTCAAAATTTAAAAAGGATTTTAGTCCTACTATGTAGTATTAAGAAGATAGGGGGTGGCAAAATGTTTGGATTGTTTAAAGAAACTGAGAAAATCATTGAACCATATGAGCAAGTGAGCAAAATTTTAAATTCATTACTTACTTACGAGATTAGGGATTTACCAGTGCGTTATGAATTTTGGTACCGCTTGGCCATTCGTCAGGAAGAATATCGAACATTACAAGCAGAGCATCGAGCAAAAATTTCAATGCATACAGCAGTAGGACGTTTTCATCAAATCCAGTATGAGGCGACAAAACAAAAGTGTACGAAGCTCGAACGACTAGCGGATATTTATAAGAATTTTTGTATTGAAGAAGACCGACAAGCATTAAATCATCGCCTACATTTTCATAAGGAAACAATTGCAGAGATTTACGAGCACGTGCAAAATAAAGAGCTATATACATATAATGATTCAGTACAGCAACAATTTTGGGAGGCTGTTAGCGAAGACATACTAAAAGCAATTGCCCATCTAGATTAACTCTAGATGGGCAATTTACTCATGTAATACATTGAAACATATGGTAAATTTAATGAAATACATCCGTATTTAGTAAGGAGAATATTTTTATGATTGCTTGGATTATTACTGCTGAAATTGCCTTTTGGATTGTCATCCTACTAGGTCTCATAAGTAGATACCATTTTAAAAAGCAAAAACTAAGCATCATTTTTTTTGCACTTACACCTATTATTGATTTATTACTTGTATGGCTAACTGTTATGGATTTACGAGCTGGTACCCCAGCATCCATATCTCATGGTATCGCCGCAGTATATATTGGTGTTTCAATTGCCTATGGAAAAACGATGATTGCTTGGGCAGATGAAAAGTTTCAACAATGGTTTTTAAGACTGCCGATAGAAAAGAAACGACTAACGGGACTAGCGAAAGGTATTCATGAAATTAAAATGCTTGGTCTTCATGTCATTGCCTACATAATTAGTGCTAGCTTATTGTATGCGATGATTATTTTTATCGGTCAACTGACTGATACATCTTCCCTCTTCCAAGTCATGAAAATTTGGGGCATCGTTTTACTAGTAGATGCTGTTATTAGTCTTTCGTATATCATTTTCCCTAGTAAAAAATAATCCCCCACCTCATATTGCCCTACAAAAAGTTGGCTATCTTATTCAAATAGTTTAATAAAAAAAGCCTCGCACAAATATGTGCGAGGCGCTAACTTTATTACAATCACGCTTCATTATTTCCCATACCTTGCTGAAGTATTTCTTTTAATTCCTGTATTTGATCGACTTTAATTGCTACATGATTATAGCGCTTTTTAATGCCTAACATAAACGTTACTTCCAGCGGTTCTCTCATCTTCAATATTATTTGGGGATAGGCTTCTCCAAAATCACGTGCGATAAAATCAATGGTATCTTTCGATAATTTCTCTTTTAACAATTCTAGGTCTTTTTCTATTTTTTCGATATTAGCAAAGCGAATAGTCGTTCGTTTCATTAAACCTAAAGATAAATAAAGTGCATCATTTGTTGCATAAATAGGATTTAGGCGAACTGCCTGAATATCTGCTATGAAAAATAACACTGAATATACATTAAGTATTAATAAAAGGATAGATAATACCATTGATTTCTCATGCAACCACCAATGTATGCCGATTGTTTCTATGACGATCGCATGAATCATCATCATTTGAAAGGCAATGTAGCTGGAGTTTTTATGCAAAGTAATTCCCGCTCGTTCTTTCCTCTTCCAACTTGCAAATCCGTAATAAAGAACGAGTAAATCTGTACAGAGCAATTGAATGATCGGATACTTCGGCGCATGTTTTTCAACAGCTTGCGGAAAAGAGAATATATCTGGCAGTGCACTTGCTCTTACATCCGCAAATATTTTAGGCATATAGTAGACAAGCGTTGTGACGAATAATACTTCAATAACAATTAGTGCACCCTCAATCGCAAATCCAGCCCAAGTTACCGCGACGAACGGCTGTAAATGATCGATTGGAATAATAAAACGTGCAGCAATACAGCCTGAAGCGGCTAAAATAATCGCTTGCTTAATAGAAAATTTTCGTTTATAAAGCATCATTAACACTGGCATAACGATTATAAAATCGAGTAATGAACCGAGTACAACGCCTGCTGTTTCGGCTGGTAATATCGACACACCAATGCCTGTGTTATATAGCGAGTAGTTACTAATTAATACAACGAATAAAAATACAAGCCAAATATTTCGCTTCTCTTTTAAGGCTATCATGACGTATCCCTCCTTTAAAATTGCCATTACTTCCATTCCTATTGTTATCTATATAGTTAACTTTAAAATATTTGGTATAATTTTCAAAGTCTTTTCCATAACAAACGACTTTTATTATGCTAGAGTTGTCATTGAATGTTCACTGATTTGTCCAGTCATTCCGCAGTAGGTTATTTTGCTAGAAATTTTTTACGATACACATGGGGGGAATAGCCCGTATACTCCTTAAAGCGTTCAATATAGTAGCTCACCGTACTAAAGCCAGTGATGGAGGCAATAAAAGTGATGGAATGCTCACTATCTCGCAACAGTTCGATACTTTTTCGTAAACGATATTGTAATAAATAGGTAAAAGGTGTTATACCCACTATTTTTTTAAAGAAGCGACTACATTCAGCTCTACTTATAAAAACATGTGCAGCTAACATTTCAAGTGTTATTTTTTCTTGATAATGACAATGGATATAATCGAGCATTTCTTTTGCACGCTCATGTTGGACAATCATCGATGACTGCATCGTTTCCTCTGTTAGCTTTGATTGCATTAATATCGATTCCCAAATCGATAGCAATGCCCTCAACACTTGAATTTCAAAATACGCAGTTCGTTCTTTTATTAGGTGAGCAGTTCTTTCAACTTCTTGCGCAAGCTCTCCTGAAAGCTTTACATATGGGAGTCTATTATTTTCTACATATGGACTGACATATTTAGCTGTGACAATACTCCCTTCATGTCCTCCTAAAAATTTTGGATCTACATTTATACAAAAAAGCTGCGATTGCTCAACATTGTAAGGTCTTGCTTCATGTAAACAAGCCGCATTGACAAATAAGCCCTCCCCCTCCTCAAGTATTAACACATCAGCACCTACACGATATTTGATGCGTCCACTTTTGACATAGACAAATTGAATTTCCTTATGCCAATGTAATGGTAAAAAATCACGCCGATCAATTCGCAAATACGTTTCATATAACGCAACAGGAAAAGCATTCGAGCCATGTAACGTTAATTCCTGTAAATCTTTCGCTACTTTAATATGTGTTAGCGCCATTGTAATCACCTCAATATATTGATATTTCTAACCGTATAATTCGATATTTCTTCAAGTAATAAGTGTTTATAATATCTCTATATTGATAGTTTAGGAGATGTTATAGTGATGAATCAACAAAATAAAAAAAATCCTATTTTTGGTTTTATACTTGTCATTCTCGGCGCAAGTTTTTGGGGAATTGGTGGAACAGTCGCCCAAAAACTTTTCCAACAAGAACAAATTGAAGTTGGGTGGCTTGTTTCGAGCAGGCTTCTGTTAGCTGGTATGCTGTTAATTGTCGTCTACAAGATTACACATCGTCAACGATCCATTTTTGTTATGTGGCGAACAAAGCAAGATGCTTTTAGACAAATTCTTTTTAGTATACTCGGCATGCTTGCTGTACAATACACCTACATGATGTCCATTGCAATCGGCAATTCTGCTGTAGCGACTTTACTGCAATATTTGGCTCCTCTCTTTATCATCGCTTTTTATATTATTAAAAGGCAAAGCAAACTTACGAAGCAGGATGGAATTGCAGTTACACTCACACTTACAGGTACGACATTATTGCTGACAAATGGATCTCTTTCTACGCTTTCTGTACCAGCGATGAGCGTAGTTTGGGGTGTGCTATCGGGGCTTTCTGTCGCTTTTTATACATTATATGCAGTACCGCTTTTACAGCAATTTCATTCATTACTTGTAGTCGGTTGGGCAATGCTAATTGGCGGTTCTGTTATGAGCATTTTTTATCAGCCATGGCACATCGACTTATCGACATGGACCATGGCTACGAGCGCTTACTTTTTGTTTATCATTATTTTTGGGACAATGCTTGCCTTTTGGTTCTACATTGCAAGTTTGCATTACTTATCACCAAAAGAAACAAGTTTACTAGGCAGCCTAGAGCCATTAACAGCTGTATTGACAAGTGTGCTATGGCTACAAATTCCGTTTGGGGGCTTCCAAATGCTTGGAACATTCCTTATCCTATGCATGATTTTATATCTTACGGTATTTCAGAAAAAACAACTTGAATTGGGCTAAAAAACCAAATTATTAGCATAAGACGGTAAAATTAGATAATTCCAAAAATTAATAGTCACAAACTACTAGATTGAAAATTCCAACTATGATTTTGTATATAAAATTTACATATTTCATATATCTTTTCTCCTTGTTTGTCCAGTATACTAAAAAATATCATGACAATAAGGAGGTATATATATGAATAGAAAAGTAATTTTCTTCGAAGTACGTGGAGGCACTGATAAGGGTCCCGATGGCTTCAGACAAGATACGATGCCAATGGTAAATGCACTTAAACAACGCGGACAAGATGCGGAAGTAGTGTTCTTTGATATCACAAAAAAAGACGCCATCTTTGAGTACGTTAAAGAACACGGCATTGCCTATGTATCCCGCATTAACCCTGGTAATTTAGAACACGAGGAAGAATATTTCGAAATGCTGCGTGATTTATGTGCAGCGGGGGTCATTGGCATGCCACATCCCGATGCAATGACTGGCTACGGTTCTAAAGATGTATTATCGAAATTAGTCTCTACAAATTTAGTACCCGATGATACGTTTGCTTATTACACAATTGAAGCATTTAAGGCACAATTCCCTACCTCCCTTGCAATTACTGAGCGCGTATTAAAGCAAAATAGAGGCTCAACTGGAGAGGGTATTTGGCGTGTAAAATTAGTCGAACCGCTTGCTGCTGGCATTACAGATGTACCGCTAGATACCGAGATTAAATGTACTGAGGCAAAAGACAATCATGTAGAGTATTGGAAGCTTGGCGAGTTCATGACATTTTGCGAGCAGTATATCACTGGCACAAATGGGATGCTCATTGATATGCGCTTCCTTCCACGTATTACTGAAGGCGAAATCCGCTTATTTATGTTGCGTGACAAACCAGTTCACGTGGTACATAAAAAACCAGCTGATACTGAAGATGCCTTTAGTGCAACACTTTTTTCTGGTGCTCAATATCGCTACGATAAACCAGAGGAATGGGAAGAACTTGTACAAAACTTTTTAACACAGCTACCTCTTGTCACGAACTTATTAGGCAATTACGACCTACCACTTATTTGGACAGCTGATTTCATGTTGGATACAAATGAAGCAGGAGAAGATTGTTACATTTTAGGTGAAATGAATTGTTCATGTGTAGGCTTTACTTCGGAACTAACTTTGGCACATCAAGTTGCAGAAGAGATTTTAGCTTGTCTTCATGAACATCGTGAAATTCCTGCATAACTATTCACGACGAAAAATTTTCACATCAACTTTAGACTATAAACAAATTGTTTATAGTCTTTGTTTATTTGATGGTTAGTTCTTTGTTGCAATATAAAAAGGCATTGAGAATCTCCTCAATGCCTTGTCGATGCTTATCTTTATCTATACATTTTAATGCCTTGAATAAACTCATAAATGAAATATCCTGCGAAACAAATTAATAAGACGCCTGAGATCATTGTAAGTGTTTTAATCATCTTGCGACTCATCGCCTTACGTGTAACCGAAACAATGGTCATTAAACCAATGTCGTGCAGTAAAATACCGCTAAGTATTCCAGCAGCTATTACTAGGAAGCTAGCCGATTCCCCTTGATTATACGATTTTGCTAGAACGACACCGAATACATTTACCCAAAAAACGAGGTTGCCTGGCGAAATAGCCACTAGCAGCCCATTTCGATACGATGTGAAAAATGATTTAGTCACCTTTTCACCCGCTAGCGTAATATCCTTATCGGCGTTTTTAATCGAATCGAGTCCTAGTAAAAATAAAAAACCAGCTCCAATAATCCACATTGGCAGTTGAATTATCGGCATGGCTAATATAGTAGCAAGTCCCATATACAGGGCAAAAACTAATACTACATCAACCGTCATACCACCAAGACCTACTGCCCAGCCATGCATAAAGCCATTTTTTAACCCTTGCTTTGTCATTTCAACAGTAATGGCGCCTACAGGCATTGCGATAGCAAGTCCAACTAATAAATACGCAACATATAAACTCAAACAAACACTTCTTTCATGCTATAAAATAAGCTTCTTACGTCCGTTTATATAAATATTCTAGCATAAAAATACAGAAATTGTTTATTTTTTTATATTTATTCATTTATAAGTGCCTGACACTCATACAATTTATATTTATTCATGTAAAAAGCCACATAAACTGCTACAGGAGCGCAAATATGTTGCGTGCCAGTCACCCAAACAATTTATAATTATTCAAAGAATGCTAAGTATGAAATCGACGTGTTTTTTCGTTTTACAACATTTGTTTCTTCCATTGAGCTAGTAAATCCTCAGACTTCGCAATTTCAACCTTTAACTCAACTTGCTTGGCAGAGCAACGTTTTTTCGCCTTTTGCCAAGCTTCCTCCAATGCAGGTATGTAACTTAAATTTTTCGTAGAAGCTACTAGCTGGAAAAAAATATTCCCTTGAATATAGTACCAACGAGGGTTCATTCTATCTAACTCAATCGCTTCTTCAATAAGGCGCAGTGCCAAATATGGGCTCGCTTCCAAACGATTAATAAATTGGGCAAAGGCTCCCCAGTATAAAGCTTTATTAGGCTGGAGTTTTATCGCTTCCGCATATTGTACCATTGCTTTATCTGGCTCTTTGGCAAGGACAAAATATTCAGCCATTGTATAGTAAGCATTCGCCTGTGCTTCTATTGACCCTGCTAATAATTCATCAACTACTTTGCCAAACTGCTCATCATCCTGAGTTCCAATATATGCGGCGAGGACATCACGCTCAGGATAAGATCCATCTACACGTTCAACACTTTGTTGCATATTTTCCGCACTTGGCGTCGGCATATTGGCATATCCATTTGCCTCTAAAAGTGCCACATGCTGTTGGATAGTTGGAAATGAAGCGTCAGCTCCAAATGATTCATCCACTAATAATGCTTTTGCCAAATTATAGCTTTCTTTTACTTGACCATTTACAAAAAATTCATTTACTTGTTGCACTTGTTCATTAAATTGATTTATCACTATATAATCCTCACCTTCACCTAAAGAAAAGTCTTATTGGTAGTTTACCATCTTTAGAGAGAAAAACAGCAATTATCATGAAAAGCAATGCATGAAAAGCCCATTTTTTTAATATACATATGGTCACCCTATTGTTCTTGTCGAAAACCATTCAAATCTCAATTTGCAAATTATTGGAGCAAAAAATACGAATTATGCTCGTTTGAAAGTAAAGACGAAAACCATAATGCTTAATTCTAGTTTTTCATCATCATAATAGTTATTATTTGGATTATTTTCTGAATTATGAGATAATTGAAGTAAAATTTATTTCGTGTTTTGGGGCTAGTAAATTTCAATTTAGGAGGGCTTGCTATGAATCGACACTTTCATCTGTTAATACTACTAATGGGCAATTTACTTATACTAGGAGCCATTTTCATTTATGCTTTGCAAAGTCAAGTGCAAGTGGCCTTCAGCACCTATGGCCTCGTGATGGGATTATTAAGTATGCTACTAATCTTTATTTTTTATTTATGGGGGGACGTCGAGCATCAACTTTAGGTGCCCACTTAACGTGCCAGTCACTCACACAATTTAGCTATTCCCTCTTAAGTTCGCCTAATAAATGTAGAAAAAAAATTTTTTTTGTAGAAATTTAAAAACAATGATTGAGTAGTATATCAATTTTCTGTATAATCAGCTTGTTTGACAATACTTTATATGAACTTGGGGGTAGACAATTGGGTAAAGCATTGATTATAGGAGCTGGCGGAGTAGCCAGTGTTGTGGTACACAAGTGTGTTCAGAATTCGGACGTATTTGAGGAAATTTGTATCGCAAGCAGAACTGTTTCAAAATGTGACGCTCTAAAAGAAAAACTAGACGGCGGAAAAACAAAGATTCATACTGCACAGGTAGACGCTGACAATACTGAAGAATTAATCGAGCTTATTAAAAGCTTCGGACCAGATGTTGTCATTAACGTAGCGTTACCTTATCAAGACTTA
Organism: Lysinibacillus sp. JNUCC-52; assembly: GCF_015999545.1. Taxonomy (NCBI): domain Bacteria; kingdom Bacillati; phylum Bacillota; class Bacilli; order Caryophanales; family Bacillaceae; genus Lysinibacillus; species Lysinibacillus sp. JNUCC-52. Next base: position 4,582,998 of record NZ_CP065546.1, on the reverse strand, counting down.
ACGATTATGGATGCTTGCTTAGCGACAGGTGTGCACTATGTGGATACTGCAAACTACGAGCCACCTGAAACGGCAAAATTTGAATATAAATGGCAATGGGCTTATAAAGAAAAGTTCGAAAAAGCTGGCTTAACTGCGTTACTTGGTAGTGGATTTGATCCAGGCGTAACAGGCGTTTTCACTGCGCATGCTCAAAAACATGAATTCGACGAAATCCACTATATTGATATCGTAGATGCCAACGCTGGTGACCACGGTTATCATTTCGCAACAAACTTTAATCCAGAAATCAACATTCGTGAAATTACAGCGAATGGTCGTTACTGGAAAGATGGCAAGTGGATTGAAACAGCACCACTTGAGAAAAAAGAAGTTTACAACTTACCCGAAATCGGTCCTAAAGATATTTACCTACTGTATCATGAAGAATTAGAATCAATTGCTAAAAACATTAAAGGTCTAAAGCAAATTCGATTCTGGATGACATTCTCTGAAAAATACTTAACACACTTAAAAGTATTAGAAAATGTAGGCATGACTTCAATTGAACCAATCGAATTCGAAGGTCAAATGATTCAGCCAATCCACTTCCTTAAAGCAGTATTACCAGATCCTGCATCACTAGGACCACGTACAAAAGGGAAAACAAATATCGGCTGTATTATCCGTGGTTTAAAAGATGGCAAAGAAAAAACTTACTACGTATATAACGTATGTGACCACGAAGAGTGCTATAACGAGGTAGGTTCACAAGCGATTTCATACACAACAGGTGTACCAGCAATGATTGGTGCAATGCTTGTCATGAACGGTCAATGGCAAAAGCCTGGCGTTTGGAACGTAGAAGAATTCGATCCAGATCCATTTATGGATGCGCTAAACAAATGGGGTCTTCCATGGCAAGAAAGCCATAACCCAGAATTACTAGACCTAGAGACTGAAGCGAAGGAACATAGCCGATGAAACCAATTGATTTCACCAAAGTTCCATCACCTTCATACGTAGTGGATGAACGTCTATTAACAAAAAACCTTGAGCTTTTAAAGTCGATACAAGATCGTACTGGCTGCCGTATTTTACTTGCACTTAAAGGGTTTTCAATGCATTCAACATTCCCTTTAGTTGGTGAATACTTAGCTGGCATTACATCAAGCTCCCTATTTGAAGCCCGTCTTGGTTATGAAAAGATGGGTAAAGAAGTTCATGTTTATGCACCTGCTTACGTAGAGCATGAAATGGACGAGCTTCTTGGCTATGTGGATCACATCGTCTTTAACTCTTTCAACCAATGGGCTCAATACAAAGACAAAGTCAAAGCTACTGGTAAATCAATTGAATGTGGAATTCGTGTAAATCCTGAATACTCTGAGATTGAAACAGCACTTTATGATCCTTGCTATACGAACTCTCGTCTTGGTACAACATTAGCTAACTTTGACAAATCTCAACTTGATGGTATAGATGGCTTACACTTCCATGCAATGTGTGAGCAAAACTCTGATACATTAGAGCGCATTATTGAAGTTGTCGAAGAAAAATTTGGTGATGTTTTACATCAAATGAAATGGCTAAACTTCGGCGGTGGTCACCATATCACTCGTGAAGATTATGATGTTGAAAAACTAGTGAATATCATCAATTATATTCAAGATAAATACAATCTCCTTGTTTATTTAGAGCCTGGTGAAGCTGTGGCGCTAAATACAGGTTACCTTGTAGCAACTGTTCTAGATGTTCAGAAAAATGGGATGGACTTAGCTATTTTGGACACTTCTGCAACTTGTCATATGCCTGATGTGCTTGAAATGCCTTACCGCCCAATGATCATCGGTTCAGGACAAGCAAATGAGCTAGCACACACATATCGCTTAGGTGGGCTTACATGTCTTGCTGGTGATGTGATTGGAGATTACTCATTTGAAGAACCGTTGAAACCTGGAGATCGCCTTGTTTTCACAGATATGGCGCACTACTCCATGGTAAAAAATCATATGTTTAACGGTGTTAACCTGCCATCTATCGTTTCGTATAACGATTCAGAAGGCATTAAAGTGATTCGTGAATTTAAGTTCGAAGACTATAGTGGTCGACTTTCTTAATGAAAACGAGAACCCCCTCCAATCTATTACGGTTGGAGGGGGTTCTTTTTATTGGTGTAATGACTTTTGACATCAATATGTAAAGCTTAAATCTCTACGTTTTCTTTTTCGTTTTCAAGCATTTTGTGTAAATAGTTTATAATTTCTCGAATGCCCTCTAAGGAATCTACGAGTATTTTTGGGTCAACATACGTAATCATACGATTTTCTAAATTCGCCACAGCCGTAAAATAGCGTGTTTTAGCATAATTGACAAGACCCATTTGCTTTAAAACAGATTCATCTAAATCGAGAATTTCCCTAGCTTCTGTCACGAGCAGCCCATAGTTTACTACATCTGTATTTAATACAATCACACGTGCTGTCGGTGCATTTGACGAACGATTATAGAGAATACGTTCAAAATCTAATACTGGAATTAGCTCTCCTCGATTTCTTGTAAAACCTAGTAAATAATTCGGTAAATGCGGAATTGGGGTTACTTGCTCTAGTTTTTCAATGGATATTGCTTGCTCCACTGGTACTGCATATTCCTCTGTACCACATGCAAAAACTACTGCCTTTACACTTTCCATCAGGTCACTTCCTTTTATTTTAGCGCTCGTGTTTAGCTGTTTCTTTCACGATTTCAACAAGCAAATCGGCTAATTTCTCTAATTCTTCTACAGGAATCTTTTCATTTGTTGTATGAATATCTTCATACCCTACTGATAGGTTAACCGTAGGGATACCAAAGCCTGCAATAATATTAGCGTCAGAGCCACCTCCAGAAATACCTAATAGAGGTGTTCTGTCAATATTACGTGCTGCCGCCATAGCTACCTGTACGACTTTATCTGACTCTGTTACACGGAAGCCAGGGTACATTAGTTTTACTTCTACTTCAGCACGTGCGCCCATTGAAGCTGCAACTTGCTCAAACGTATCTTGCATATGTTTTGTTTGGGCATCTAGCTTTGTTTTATCAATTGAACGTGCTTCTGCTAAAATGTTCACTTCATCGCACACAATGTTTGTAGCTTGTCCACCTTCAAAGCGGCCAATATTCGCAGTTGTTTCTTCATCTAATCTTCCAAGCTTCATTTGTGCAATACATTTTGAAGCAACCGTAATGGCAGATATCCCTTTCTCAGGAGCAACACCTGCATGCGCAGTTTTACCGATGATTTTCGTAAATATTTTCGCTTGGAATGGCGCTGCTGTCACGATTCCACCAACTTTGCCATCACTGTCAACTGCAAAGCCGTATTTTGCGATAATAGCAGTAGGGTCCAATTCTTTCGCTCCTACTAAACCACTCTCTTCCCCTGCTGTGATGATAAACTGGATGTCACCATGTTCAATTTGTTGTTCTTTTAATCGCTTTGCCATTTCAAACATCGCTGCTAGACCTGCTTTATCGTCTGCACCTAAAATTGTTGTGCCATCTGAAACGATATAGCCATCTTCACGAAGCGATGGTTTAATACCTTTTCCTGGTACAACCGTATCCATATGTGAAGTAAAATAGATTGGCTCAATATCTAATGTACCTTTTAATGTCGCGATAATATTTCCAGCACCGTGACCGTTGCGTGTATGTGCATCATCTTGCACTACTGAAAAACCAAGTGCTGTTAATTTTTCAATTAGAACTGGTGCAATAAGCTGTTCGTGTTTTGTTTCTGAATCGATTTGTACGAGCTCAAAAAACTCTTCTACTAAACGACTTGTCATGTTGTAAAACTCCCTTGATTTACGTGTTTTCCACGTCATAATATATGTATTAGTTTAGCACATTGACTGAAGAGTTGGAATAATACGCTAGTAGTAACTTCTTTATTTTATATTCAAAAATGCATAAAAGCCTGTGAAAAGAGTATGAGAAGCTCTTTCCACAGACTTTTTTATAGTTGTAAAATCTCTTTCTTTTCCATTTTTAATGTTTCCAAATATTCCAGTGCTCTATTATGCTTTTCCTGCAAACGTCTAACTGTATTATGTACATCATCTTGTACTCTGGATACTTGCTCTCTTGCTGTAGATATTTTGGAATGGACTGACCAAGCCGAAAATATATCATCAAAGAAGTAGTCTGCAAATTTCACAAAGCCATCTGTTTCAATTTGCAAAGATTTTGTCGACATGTCCTGTACATCCAGCAATTCGTTATGAAAGCGTTGCAAGGCAATTTGTGCACTATGGAGATAGTTTTCCGTTTTATCAAGCGCATCATGCTTTAAATGTGTGGCAATAAGGCCGCCGCCAAAAAATGTATCCCATGTCGAATAGCCGCTCGCTGAGTGTAGTGATGCAGCCGCCTGCCCCAGTTTAGTAAGCGCAATGTCACCTGCATCTTCCGCTTCTTGTATTTCTGAGATTAACTGCTTCGTTATAAATTCTTCATTTGCAAGCTGTTCTATTTTGTGAGCAACTTCGGGTTCATGTAATTGGAGATAGTTTTTCTTTTTTATATGTAGAATGTTTAATGCTTCTTGAAGTTGTTTTTCATTAATTTGCTTGAGCTTTTGATTAACCTGTTCAAAATCAAATGTTAAGTCTTTCAGCATTTTTTCCGCTTCCTTGATTTTTAATTCTAGAATGGCTGCCTTATCGATTTTCTCAGCGCGCAAATCGTCTTGTTGCCCAGTCCATGTACGAATCATATTCATAAACGAAAAGCCCTCTAGTTTATCAAGTTTCATACGAATTTGATTGTGTTCAGTAGAATGCTTAGTAATTTCCTGCTGTGCATGCTCGATTTGCCCTTCAATTAAAAACCTCTGCTCTCTTAATCTATTAGCATTTCTTAGTTGTCCTTGAAGTGTTTCCTGCTCAGTCTGTAATTGTTGCCATTCCATTCATCTCAACTCCCCTTTTGTATTTGTACGGATGAGCGAAAGAAATGTTTCAATTATCTGCCATTTTATAAAATTCTTTTTTGTTCCGAATCTGTTATCTCTCATACAAAAACCCAGCAACCAAATGGCTACTGGGTTTGTATATTATTATAGCGGAATATTTCCGTGTTTTTTCTCAGGACGTGTTTCGTGTTTATTTGACAGCATGTCTAAAGCTTGGATAAGTTTAATACGTGTATCACGTGGATCGATAACATCATCTACCATACCACGAGATGCCGCCACGTAAGGATTGGCAAACTTCTCTTTGTATTCTTCAATTTTCGCTGCACGCGTTGCTTCAGGATCTTCTGACTTCGCAATTTCACGCGCAAAGATGATATTTGCAGCACCCGCTGCACCCATAACCGCGATTTCAGCATTTGGCCAAGAGAATACTAGGTCAGCGCCAATTGATTTAGAGTTAAGTGCAACGTATGCACCACCATATGCTTTACGTAAAATTACTGTAATTTTTGGTACAGTTGCTTCTGAATAGGCATAAAGGATTTTCGCACCATGACGGATAATTCCACCATGCTCTTGTTTTACGCCTGGGAAGAATCCAGAAACGTCTTCAAATGTGATGATTGGTACATTGTACGCATCACAAGTTCGAATGAAACGGGCTGCCTTATCGGAAGAGTCGATATCAAGACCGCCAGCTAATACTTTAGGTTGGTTACATACAAGTCCTACTGATTCACCTGCAATACGCGCAAAGCCTACTACTACGTTTTTCGCAAATTCAGAGTGAACTTCCATGAATGAACCTTCGTCTACTACTTGTTCCACTACTTTACGCACATCGTATGGGCGAGTTGTTTCGATTGGAACAGTGTCTACGATTTCAGGACGGTAATCGTCCCCTTCAGGACGTGCCTGGCGTGGTGCTTTTTCTTTATTGTTTTGTGGTAAATAACTTAATAATTGTTTAATTTGATCGATGGCAGCTTCTTCCGACGGTGCACGGAAGTGAGCGTTACCACTTACTGCATTATTTACTTTAGAGCCACCAAGGTCTTCAGCAGAAATTTTTTCACCTGTTACTGTTTCAATAACTTTTGGTCCAGTAATGAACATTTGAGATGTTTTATCGACCATTAGGATAAAGTCTGTGATAGCTGGAGAATACACTGCTCCACCTGCACAAGGTCCCATAATGACTGAGATTTGTGGAATAACACCAGAGTAGATTGCATTACGGTAGAAAATATGTCCGTAACCGTCTAAAGAAAGTACACCCTCTTGAATACGTGCGCCGCCTGAATCGTTAATGCCGATGAATGGTGTGCCATTTTTAGCAGCAAGATCCATTACTGTCGCCATTTTTTTAGCGTGCATTTCACCAAGTGCTCCACCGAATACAGTGAAATCTTGAGAGAATAAGTAAACTGGACGTCCGTTAATTTTACCAAATCCTGTTACTACGCCGTCGCCAGGTCCTTCTAGTTTGTCCATACCGAAATCGACTGTACGGTGTGTAATGAATGGGTTAATTTCGAAAAACGTACCTTCATCGAGTAATAATTCAATACGCTCACGCGCAGTTAGCTTACCTTTTTCATGTTGCTTTTCGATGCGTTCATAGCCACCGCCAAGTTCAATTACCGTCTTACGATCATATAAGTCATTAATTTTATCGAACATATCCATACTAATCACTTTTCCCCTTTTCCGCTTTTATCACATAATTCATATAGCACACCGAAAGATGATTTAGGATGCAAGAAAGCAACCTCTGCACCACCAGCACCTGGCCCTGGCTCTTCTGATAAGAGGCGCACGCCTTTATCACGAAGTTCCGCCATACGCTCACGAATACCTGTTACACCGAATGCTACATGGTGAATGCCTTCGCCACGTTTCTCGATAAATCCGTGAATCGTACTTTTTTCGCTCATCGGTTCTAGTAATTCTAGTTTCACGTTGCCAGCGTCGATAAATGCAACACGGACTTGCTGAGATTCAACCTCTTCTACTTTCAGTAACTTTAAACCTAAAGTTTCTGTATAATATGTAATGCGTTCATCAAGATCGCGCACTGCAATCCCAATATGGTCTACTTTCTCCATGGTGACATCTCCTTCTGTTATGGTACATACCCTATTTTACAGATTTTTTTGTCAAAACTCTACTACTTGAGAAATTTTTCAGATTTGCTAAACTATTTATAAGAAAAGAAGGAGCGAACGAGCATATGAGTAATAAAAAATTTCAGAAAATCGTAGTTTATGCTATGATTGCCATTATGGTAATCTCATCTCTTGCATTTGGTTTATCGATGCTAGTTTAAGAAAGTGCGAAGCGTCCACATTACTGTGGGCGCTTTCCTTTGACCTTTAAGCCCTTATATGATTGCTTTATCTCTAAATAACGATCCATTTCTTCAATGAATTGATAAAGCGCAGCCTGAGCAATAAACTCTTGATGATTTGTCGGTAAAGGTAATTCGGCAAAATCTCTCTTTGCTAGCTCTAATTTCTCCCTAAAATGACCTGCAGTATTTCCTGAATGGACATGCTCACCAAGGTCTTGTAGGAAGTCCGCAACGATTTCCGCCTCTTGTACTATAACAGGTAGGGCAGTTATTTTAGGGAGTACTCGTTCAATTATTTCAAGCTGCTGTTCACGCATATCGAAGTAAAGATAATAATCATTTTGTCTTCGTGTAAAATGATTTTCAACATCTTTAAAAGCTAATGATTTTGCATCATTCAACGTTTTAATAGCTTGAATAATTTCCTGCCCATCCCATAATGTATCGCCTTGTCTTAAATAGCTGGCAATTTCTAAAAAAATCTTTTTGTACAGCTCCTCTATTTTAACTCTATAGTAATTTAATTCCTTTTGAATATCTGGCATATACATATTTATCGCTATTCCCGTACCATACCCGATAGCCATTAAAGCAAATTCATTATAAACAAGAGCTAACGTAAAGCCCTTTGCAGCGTATATATGCATAATTATAACCGCACTAGAGACGAAACCATCTGCTACCTTTAACGACACAATTGTCGGGATAAACAATACAAGCATACCTGCCAATGTTAGCGGGTGATAAGAAAATAGCTCAAAGCTTAAAAATGCATACAGCATACCAACTATGCTTGCGACAAAGCGGGTATAAGCAGCATGAAGCGATTTTTTCTTTGTTGGCTGCACACATAGGATCGTTAGAATACCAGCTGAAGCATAAGAAGCCAATTCAAAATACTGCGCAATCGCTATGGCAATAGCTGCACCGATTGCTGTTTTTAATGTACGATAGCCGATTGAAAATTTCTTCAAGTCGACTGCCTCCCATCCTGCAACTTTCATAACGAATAATTATTCATTAGAAGCTTTTCTTATCTAGTAAAACTTTTTAATCAGCAAGACTTTTATTTAGCCAATATTACAAAAATTCCAAAAGGATTTGACTAAAGTGCACATGTCACTCTAGTCAAATGAATAATAGCTAAGCCCTATTTAATCTTGCCTTACATAGATATTGAAAAATATTAAAGCTCTTCACAATATTCTTCAAAATTTGCTTGTAAGTTTGTCACGACCGACATCGGATCATGCCCTTCAATTTCATAGCGGCCAACTTCTGCTACAACTTGTCCATCTTTTAAAAGTACAAATGATGGAGAAGATGGTAGGTGGTCTTCACCGAAGTGATAACGAGCAGCTGCTGTTGCTTCTTTATCTTGACCTGCAAATACAGTAACTAAATGATCTGGTCGTTTATCGTAATGCACGCATTGTGCTGCTGCTGGTCGAGCAATACCTCCCGCACAGCCGCATACTGAATTTACCATGACTAATGTTGTACCAGGACGAGCAAACGCCTCTTCAACAGCTTCAGGTGTGCGTAATTGCTCATAACCTGCAGTTTCAATTTCAGCACGTGCTGTTTTTAAAATTTCTTGCATAAATAAATCGTAATCCATATTCATAAAGCGATAGCTCCTTTCAATTTCGCGCTTGTCTTTAAGCTTTAGATGCTTTAGATAGCACTCATACATCTCCTATCATAGCAGTAAGTGACGATTTTGTGCACCTACATGCTCATATAAAAGCGTACATTATTTCTGTGTTTGCTCATCGCTAAATAAACGATCTACACCTTGCGTTACTGTCAATTGTCCATTAAGAATTTGGCGCTCTAGTAACTGTACTTGTTCTTTACGGTTTGGATCCCCATAAAATGCATCAATTAGATGATCTGTAATCATGGATTGGAACCAATCTTTCGTTTGATTTTGACGGCGAATGGACCAGTAATTATTCGCTTCCACCGTTTGTCTAAAATCACCGATCGTATTCCATACTTTATCGAGTCCTTTTTTTTCCCACGAACTAACTGGCATAGCAGTAGACATCCATCCTGGCGTTGCGGGTTGAAGGAAATGCAATATTTGCTTATATTCGGAAACGGTTTTTTTCGCTAGTCGCACATTATCACCATCAGCCTTATGCACAACAATGGCATCTGCTAATTCCATAATGCCCTTTTTCATGCCCTGCAGTTCATCTCCTGCACCCGTCAATACTAACAATAAGAAGAAATCAACCATTCCTCGGACATATGTTTCACTTTGACCAACACCAACCGTCTCAATCAAAATCACATCATACCCAGCCGCTTCACAGACAAGCATCGTTTCACGCGTCTTCTTATGAACACCCCCTAGGGTACCAGCAGACGGTGACGGGCGAACGAACGCATTCGGCTTTTTCACTAGTTCTTCCATGCGTGTTTTATCGCCTAAAATACTGCCCCCCGATAACGAAGAACTCGGGTCTATTGCAAGTACTGCTACTTTTTTACCCATCTCACATAACATCGTTCCGAAAGCTTCAATGAAAGAGCTTTTCCCTGCGCCTGGTACTCCCGTAATACCAATACGGACGCTGTTGCCTGTATGCGGTAAAAGCTCCTGTAATAGCTCTTGCGCCTGTACTTTATGAGTCATATTTGAGCTTTCAATGAGTGTAATAGCTTTAGACAATTGTACACGCGAGCCTGCACGGACATTTCGTGCAAGCTCTTGGATATCAAGTTTGTCAGCTTTTTTCTTTCGGAATTTTTTTGGTACACCATATTGCATACCATCGTGAGATGCCTCCACGCCATCCATGACAAATAGAGCACTTTCCTGCATCTCTTTGTTTTTGTCCATTATTTAGACACTTCCTCGTAACCTAAACGTTTATAAATTTCCTCAATAATTTTAATTGCAGAAACTGGTATAACTGTACCAGGTCCAAAGATTGCCACTGCCCCTGCTTCATAAAGGAATTCATAATCTTGTGCTGGAATAACGCCGCCAACGATAATGATAATATCTTCACGGCCCAACTTTGTCAGTTCAGAAACTAACGCTGGCACAAGAGTTTTGTGTCCTGCTGCGAGTGATGATACACCAATACAATGTACGTCATTTTCAACAGCCATTTGCGCCGTTTCTTCTGGTGTCATGAATAGTGGTGAAATATCGACATCGAAGCCTAAGTCAGCGTAGCCTGTTGCAATTACTTTAGCACCGCGATCATGCCCGTCTTGTCCCATTTTAGCTACTAAAATACGTGGGCGACGACCTTCATTTTCAAGGAACTCATCTGTCATATTTTTTACTTCTGTAATTTGCTCTTCATCCGAGAAGTTTGCAGAATAAACACCTGAGATAGAGCGAATGATTGCTTTATGACGACCAGATACTACCTCGATAGCGTCAGAGATTTCTCCCAGCGATGCACGAGCACGTGCAGCGTCTACTGCTATTGAAAGTAAGTTTTCTTCACCATCTTGTGCTGCTTTCGTTAAGCGAGCAAGATGTTTTTGAACCTCTGCCTCATCACGAGAAGCTTTCATGGCATCTAAACGCTCAATTTGTTTTTGACGCACAAGTGTGTTGTCGATATCAAGAATATCGATTGGTTCTTCTTTTTCTAGACGATATTTGTTCACGCCTACAATCGTTTCAGATTTAGAATCGATTTTCGCCTGACGTTTAGCCGCAGCTTCTTCAACCTTCATTTTTGGTAGGCCAGTTTCGATTGCTTTTGCCATACCACCAAGTTCTTCGATTTCTTCGATTAACGCCCATGCAGACTTTGTGATTTCATCTGTTAATTTCTCAACATAATATGAGCCACCCCAAGGGTCAATCACTTTTGTCATAGCCGTTTCTTCTTGTAGGAATAGTTGCGTATTACGTGCAATACGTGCAGAGAAATCTGTTGGTAATGCAATTGCTTCGTCTAGTGCATTCGTATGAAGAGATTGCGTATGGCCCATAGATGAAGCATTCGCCTCAATTAATGTACGCGTTACATTATTGAATGGATCTTGCTCTGTTAAAGACCATCCAGATGTTTGTGAGTGTGTACGTAATGCCAATGTCTTTGGATTTTTTGGATTGAACGTAGACATCATTTGTGCCCAAATACGACGAGCAGCTCGCATTTTCGCAACTTCCATATAATAGTTCATCCCGATAGCCCAGAAGAATGATAAACGTGGTGCAAAGGCATCAATATCAATACCAGCTTTTAAACCAGTCCGAACATATTCAAGACCGTCCGCTAATGTATACGCAAGCTCGATGTCATTTGTAGCACCCGCTTCTTGAATATGATAGCCTGAGATCGAAATAGAGTTAAATTTAGGCATAAACTTAGCTGTAAATTCAAAAATATCTGCAATAATTTTCATCGACATTGCTGGTGGGTAAATATACGTGTTACGTACCATATATTCTTTTAAAATATCATTTTGGATTGTCCCTGCAAGCTGTTCTGGAGTAACACCTTGTTCTTCAGCAGCAACGATATAGAATGCGAGTATCGGAAGTACGGCACCATTCATCGTCATTGACACAGACATTTGATCTAAAGGAATTTGATCGAATAAAATTTTCATATCTTCTACTGAATCAATTGCTACCCCTGCTTTACCAACATCACCTGTTACACGTGGGTGATCCGAATCATATCCACGGTGAGTTGCTAAGTCAAAGGCTACTGAAAGACCTTTTTGCCCCATTGCAAGGTTACGTTTGTAAAATGCATTGGATTCTTCTGCAGTGGAGAAACCTGCATATTGACGAACTGTCCAAGGACGAGCGACATACATAGTAGGGTATGGCCCGCGTGTATTTGGCGCAATACCTGCAACATCATCTAAGTGTTTTACATCTTTAATATCATCTTTTGTATAAATATCTTTAATTTCAATACCTTCATTTGTCATGAATTTGTCGTCTGAAGCCGCAGGAGCTTCTGCTGTTAATACTTTTTCGATTTCAATTGCACTAAAATTTGGCTTGCTCATCGTTGGACCTCCTTCATGCTAGCGAACACCGAATTTAATTTTTCAATGATGTTCTGTCCTGCGAAAATAAAGCCGTTTAAGCCATTTGCTAACCAAGCTTCTTCTTCGTCTTTAAATTTACCTGCAATGTCTACAATCACGTGTGCTGGTTTTTCAGCTAAAATTGCGGGAACCATTTCTTTTGTAGCATCATCATTACCTGCGATAACTACATATTTTGCGTCTGTAGCTTCTAACCAGGCAAGTGCTTCCTTAGCTGTTACAGCTGGTTCGCTTTTTTCGGGTACAAGACCAACAGTATTTAAGAAACCAGATACAAAATCAGCACGAGGTTTAGAACTTTTTAGTGAGCCTAATGCTAAGATGCCAGTTTTCACATTGGCAGCAGTCATTTGTAAACGCAGTTGCTCGAACGGTATCGTAATTCGCTTAATATTTGCAAATAGTGGGTTTGTTTCGCTATCAAGTACATCTGCAGGATTTGCATAAATATTTGTTCCGATAACTGATTGTTTGCGTGTTTGTGCAGCTTTAATGCGTGCTTGATAAGATGCTTCTAACGCTTCAGCTAATTTCCCCGAAGCTGTATAAGCATCTATACCACCAGCAGCCTCAATTTCTAAAAATAATGTCCATGCTTCTTTTACGAAGTCAGCTGTTAATGATTCAATGAAGTATGAACCACCCGCAGGATCTGTTATTTTTAACACATTTGTTTCTTCTTTTAATACTAGAGATACATTGCGCGCTATACGTACAGATTGCTCTGTCGGTTTCGTTAATGCATCATGTGGGTGAACTGTAAAGACATCCGCACCGCCAATTAATCCAGAAAGCGCTTCATTTGCAGCGCGAAGTAAATTTACGTAAACATCCAATTTAGAGAAGCTTCGAAGCGAAGTTTCAGCAAGTGTTGGAACTTTTACATTTTCTGTCACACCATAAGCTGATGAGAACGCTTTCCAAAGTACTTTAAAAGCACGTAGTTTAGCGATTTCTGTAAAGAATTGCGTATCAAGGGCAAATGAAACATAAAATTTTTGTGCAAAAGCTTCAAAGCTTTCTTCTTGCTCTGCATATTTAGCCGCAATTGCAAGTGCATATGCTAATTCTTGCACAGCATTAGCACCCTCATTATGGAAAGACACTGTATCTGCACTTAACGTACGTACATTTGGCAATCCTACAAGCTTAATTGGATTGTTAGAAATAATGAAGCCGTTTACATCTTGTCGTTGTTCAGTTGGTATGTTGTTGAATACTGCCAGTAAAGGGTCATTTTCATTTTTTACCGTCATTTTAAACGAATATTCAGAGAAATATGTAGCTAGTTGTGCCAATATTTCTTCAGTCCATTCAAAGCTTACACGACTATCAACTGTCACTACCTCATTGCCACGAGCTAAGCTATCATCAAGCTGCGCGAAGAATGCTTCACTTGTTTCAGCATAAACTTGCTGTGCCACACGAAATACTTCGCCATTTTGTAGGGAACGGATTGTGGCAACTTGTTGATCTAGCTCATCACCTAGTTTGGCTACTAAACTTTCTTGCGTGTAAAGCGGTTCTAACGTAACACCCTCACTTGTTTTCGTTAAAAGAGACTCGAATGGTTTCCCTTTTAAAGCTTTGATTGCTGCATCTTGCCATTCTGAATAGGACGGCTTTTCAAATTCAATATTTTTCATGTTGTTTGACATGCGGACGCTTAATCAGCTTCCCCCCTTAGTAGTTTCTATTTGTTATTCTACATGACAATTTGCTACTCGAAAAGCAAAAAAAAATCGGAAACCGTTATACAACAGGTTTCCGACAAATCATCAGTAGACTGACGTCGAAGATTTATTTGTATTTTCGAGTATTTCTTTTACTCTATTTAGGAATTTACCACAAACTAATCCATCTAGTATACGATGATCTAAAGATAAACATAAATTTACGATATCGCGTGCAGCAAACATTCCGCCAGGTAAAACAACAGGTTTTTTTACAATACTTTCCACTTGAAGAATAGCTGCTTGCGGGTAATTAATGATGCCCATTGACTGCATAGAGCCGAAAGCACCTGTATTATTAACCGTAAACGTACCGCCTTTAATATTATCCATCGTCAGTTTGCCTGCGCGAACTTTTTGAGCAAGCTCATGAATCTCTTTAGCAATCCCTTTAATGGACTTTTCATCCGCGTGTTTTATAACAGGGACAAAGAGTGCATCATCCGTTGCTACGGCAATGGAAATATTTATATCATGTTTTTGAATGATTTTATCTCCTGCCCACATTGAATTCATCATTGGGAACTCTTTTAATGCTTGTGCAACAGCCTTAACAAAGAATGCAAAGTAAGTAATATTAAAGCCCTCTTTTTGTTTGAATTCTGTCTTAATGCTATCTCGATACGCAACTAAATCCGTTACATCCACTTCCATCATCATCCAAGCATGTGGTACTTCTTGAGCACTACGCACCATATTATTAGCAATGGCACGACGCACGTTTGTAACTGGTATTTCAATATCACCAGCTTGTGTTTCTTGGCCAGATGGTACTGGTTTTGCAGCTTGTTCAGATGGCGTGACTTGTTGGTTACTAACAGCGGCAACTGGCTCAGAAGTTGGTGCATCTTTAGCCGTTGGCACATTGCCAGCTTCAATTAATTGTTGAAGGTCTTTTCGTGTAATACGACCACCCTCTCCAGTCCCAACTACTTGCTCAAGTGCAATATCATGTTCTTGCGCTAGTCTAAGTACGGCTGGTGAGTAACGCGCTTTTTGCTGTCTTACTGGTTTTTCTGCCGAAACGGCAACCGTCGTTTCCTTTGGCGCCTCTTGTTTTTTCTGAATACCAGCATTGAGAATCGCTGAACTTACTGTTGATTTTTTCGCAGGTTGAGATTCAGGTAACTCACCGTCACCTGCAATTTCGATTGAACAAACAACGGCTCCCACAGGTAACGTTTGCCCTTCCTCAGCAAGTAACTCTTTAATAACCCCTTCAAAAGAGGATGGGATTTCTGCATTTACTTTATCTGTCACAACTTCTGCTAATGGATCATATTTTTTTACTGTATCACCTGGTTGCACGAGCCATTTTTCGATTGTACCTTCTGTTACGCTTTCACCGAGCTGTGGCATCGTAATGTTTTGAATCGCCATTATCCTATTCCCCCCATCAATTACGCCTCGGTAGTAACCTTAGCCAAGATATTGCGTTGACAAAGCAAGCAAGTTTAAAATCTGTGACGACCGCCCGAGGCTTTTGCTATTTTGAGTATGCGCCCCTAACGCTTACTTCAAAAAGAGACTACAACTAAGTATTTTTCTCCTAATATACAGGAGTATCATCTGAGTAATTAAAATGCAGCTAAATCTCGCAAAGCACGTTCTACTTTTTCTGGATTAATCATGAAAAACTTTTCCATTGTCGGTGCATATGGCATCGCAGGGACATCTGGACCAGCTAATCGTTGGATAGGTGCATCAAGATCAAACAAGCAATTCTCAGCAATAATAGCTGCGACCTCACTTATAATGCTACCTTCTTTGTTATCTTCAGTAATTAGTAAAACTTTGCCTGTTTTACTTGCCGCTTCAATGATTGCTTCTTTATCTAGAGGATACACAGTACGTAAATCTAAAATATGCGTTGAAATACCATCTGCTGCTAATCGCTCTGCTGCTTGTAAAGCGAAATGAACAGCTAAACCATATGTTATTACTGTAACGTCTTCACCTTCACGCTTAACGTCGGCTTTACCAATTGGTAATGTATAATCGTCTAATGGGACTTCTCCTTTAATTAGTCGATATGCTCGCTTATGCTCAAAAAATAACACAGGATCTTCATCGCGAATCGCTGCTTTTAACAAACCTTTTGCATCATATGGTGTAGAAGGAATGACAATTTTCAAACCAGGCGTTCCAGCAAAAAGAGCCTCAACCGATTGTGAATGATAAAGCGCTCCATGAATTCCTCCACCGAAAGGAGCACGTACGACAATCGGACAAGTCCAGTCATTATTTGAACGATAACGGATTTTCGCAGCCTCGGAAACTATTTGGTTCACAGCTGGCATAATAAAGTCTGCAAACTGCATTTCAGCAATTGGGCGCATCCCATACATTGCCGCACCAATCCCGACCCCTGCAATGGCACTTTCAGCAAGTGGTGTATCTAATACGCGATACTCACCAAACTGCTCGTAAAGACCCGTAGTTGCTTTAAAAACGCCACCTTTGCGACCAACATCTTCCCCTAAGATGAAAACGCGGTCGTCCCGTTCCATTTCTTCCTTCATCGCTAATGTAATCGCATCAATATAAGACATAACTGCCATTACACGTCACCTCCGTCCACTGGTGCATATACGTATTTCAAGGCATCTTCTGGTTGGGCATACGGTGCTGCTTCTGCATAATCCGTTGCTTCATTCACCTCAGCCATGATACGCTCTTCTATTTCTTTTCGAAGAGATTCAGTCATAATGCCAGCATCTTGTAAATACTTCTCGAATAATACAATCGGATCCTTCGCTTTTCCTTCTGCAATATCTTCAGCTGTTCGATATTGACGATCATCGTCATCTGAAGAGTGTGCAGTTAAACGGAAAGTTACCGTTTCGATTAGACTTGGACCAGCACCGCTACGTGCACGTTCTGCTGCCTCTTTAACGACCTTATAAACCTGTAATGGACATTTACCATCCACTGTAACGCCAGGCATCCCATAGCCAATACCACGATCGGATACTTTTGCACAACCTAATTGACGTTCTACTGGTACTGAAATTGCATATTGATTATTTTCTACCATTATGATGACGGGTAACTTATGCACTCCTGCAAAATTCGCACCTTCATGAAAATCACCTTGGTTGGAAGAGCCTTCTCCTAATGTGACAAAGGTAATAAAATCCTCTTTTTGCAAACGTCCTGCAAGCGCCACACCAACTGCATGTGGAACTTGTGTTGTCACTGGCGAAGAACCAGTCAAAATGCGATTTTTCTTTTGGCCAAAGTGCCCTGGCATTTGGCGGCCGCCCGAATTCGGGTCTTCAGCCTTTGCAAAAGCTGATAACATTAACTCTTTTGGTGTCATTCCAAAATGTAATACAACACCCATATCTCGGTAATATGGTGCAATATAGTCTATATCCTTATTTAGTGCAAAGGCTGCTCCTACTTGAGCTGCCTCCTGCCCTTGACAAGAAATAACAAATGGAATTTTACCTGAGCGGTTTAATAACCACATACGCTCATCTAGTCTTCTTGCCATTAACATCGTTTCGAACATAGCAACGACATCTTCAGTCGATAAACCTAAATCTTCATGTTTTATTTGAACGTCTTGCATATGAACACCCCTTTCGCATTAGAGAAAATGCTAAAGTGCCTGTAATCCATGTACAAGCTACTCTAGTATTTAAATTATGACAGTATTTTTACACCTTGGCGTAATTGCCTTCAGATTTTTGGCGTTTTCTAGAAAGCCCTTTATAAAATCTGTGTCATCTACTAAGGCTGTTAACTTAGATTAACTTGGGTGAGAGCCCCTAACGAGCTATCGTTCCCATTCCGCTTCCTAGATGTAGACGACTTAGGCTCAATCCAAGTTAAAAATGGATAGCCCGCTTATCAACAGCTAAGGCAGATTCTACTAACACTTCATTTAGTGATGGATGTGGGTGGATTGCTTGACTAATTTCCCAAGGAGTCGCGTCCAATAATTTTGCTAATGACGCCTCTCCTATTAAATCCGTTACATGTGGCCCCACCATATGAATACCCAAAATGTCATCCGTTTCTTCATCTGCTATTATTTTAACAAAGCCATCTGAATCTCCATTGACAAGCGCTTTTCCTATTGCTTTAAATGGGAATTTGCCCACCTTTAATGCATATCCCTGTTCGCGGGCAGCACTTTCCGTTAAACCAATACTAGCTACTTCTGGGAAGGAATATACACATTTTGGCACCTTCAATACATCTAACGGCGCTTTTTTTCCATTTGCAATATGTTCAATCGCAGACAATCCTTCATGGGAGGCAACATGTGCTAACTGTAACCCACCTATAACATCCCCAATGGCATACATATGTGATTCTTTCGTTTGATAAGAATCGCTTACTTTAATAAAGCCGTTGTCTATTTCAATGTCTGTGTTTTCTAATCCGATACCATGTATATTTGCTTCACGTCCAACACATAGCAACAATTTCTCTGCCGTGAAATGTTCTTCTTTATCTTGAAGCTTCGCTGAAATGAAAACGTTATCATTTTCAGTTTTATAGCTATCTAAATCTAAGCGTGCATTTGTTACAATACGTACGCCACGACTTTCAAGCTGCTTTGTCACTTCCTTTACGACATCTGCATCTTCTGCTGGTAAAATTGATGGGCCATATTCCACGACTGTTACCGATACTCCAAAATCACATAGCATCGATGCCCATTCAATACCAATTACACCACCACCGACAATCAGTAATGACGATGGCAATTCCTCCATTTGCAAAGCATGGTCAGAATTCATGATATATTTGCCATCCACTGTTAACCCAGCCATTCCTCTCGGTTTCGATCCTGTTGCAATGACAACATTCGTTGGAACTAGCATTTCATTTTCTTCACCATTTAGCATCTCAACAGAAATCGTACCTGGCATCGGTGAGAAAATAGAAGGTCCTAAAATCCGCCCTGTTCCTTCATATACATCAATCTTGCCTTTTTTCATCAGTGTATTCACACCTTGGCTTAATTGCTCTACAATTGCTTGTTTGCGAGCTTGCACTTTATTGAATTGCAATGTAACCCCAGAGATATCTACACCAAATTCACTTGCCGTTTTATTCGCCATACGATACACTTCTGCACTGCGAAGTAACGCCTTACTAGGAATACAGCCTTTATGTAGACAGGTACCACCAAGTCGTTCACGTTCCACTATAGCTGTTTTCAAGCCTAATTGTGCTGCCCGAATTGCTGCTACGTAGCCTCCTGTCCCTCCCCCTAAAATAACTACATCATAATTTTGAGCCATTTTTTATTCCTCCTTATGAGAAAAGTGCTAAAGCCCCTCTTCCAAACATGTGTGACAGTGAAATCCATAAAGGAAATAGCTGTATCGCCACAAGCAACTATCTCTATACATCAAGACATTGAAATGAAAGGTGCACCTTATTACGTTCACTTGAAGTTATTGCGTAATCTTTTCTTGTGACTATTTATAATTTGTGAATCCTTTATTTACCATTATCTAAAGAGAAGAAGTCGACTATGCGACTTCTTTTCACGAACAGCTGTTAACGACCGTTCAAAATATTTTTTTCATTTTTTAAAAACTGACTGCGCGATTTTGATACACGAGCAATGCGTTCCTCTGCTAAACGATTAGCCGCTACATAAGTAGGAATGCCATCACGTTTTGAAATATCAAAGATTTTTTCAATGCTATCGTATATACCATCTACACGTTTCATCGCACGTTCACGATTATAGCCGTATAATTCATCAGCGACGTTAATTACGCCACCAGCATTAATCACATAGTCAGGAGCATAGACAATACCTAGCTCATGTAAATAATCCCCATGTCGAGAATCCTGCAATTGGTTATTAGCAGAACCAGCGATCACTTTTGCTTTTAATTGTGGGATTGTTTCGTCATTCAGAATAGCTCCTAATGCACAAGGTGAGAAAATATCAACTTCCTGTGAATAGATTTCTTCTGGCGCAACTGCTCTAGCACCAAAATCATTCACTACACGATCAATTGCCGCTTGGTTAATATCAGTTACAACAAGTTTTGCACCTTCGTTATGTAAATACTCGCAAAGCTTGTAAGCAACATTCCCTAGTCCTTGAACAGAAATTGTACGACCTTCTAATGAATCCGTACCAAATGCTTCTTTTGCAGCTGCTTTCATACCACGATAAACACCGTAAGCAGTTACTGGTGACGGATTACCTGATGAACCGAACGCTGGTGAGATTCCAGTAACATAGTTTGTTTCTTCATGAATTAAATCCATATCTGTTACTGTTGTACCAACATCCTCAGCTGTAATATAGCGACCGTTAAGTCCTTGGATGAAACGCCCTAAAGCTCTGAACATTTCTTCATTTTTATCTTTAAATGGGTCCCCAATAATGACCGTTTTTCCACCGCCAAGGTTTAAACCAGCAGCCGCGTTTTTATATGTCATCCCACGTGCTAGTCTCAATGCATCCTCTATCGCATTCTCTTCTGTCGCGTAGGTCCACATACGAGCACCACCTAATGCTGGTCCAAGTGTCGTGTCATGGATAGCGATAATCGCTTTTAACCCAGATGCTTCGTCTTGGCAAAATACCAATTGTTCATAATCATACTTTTCCATATACTTGAAGATTTCCATGAAAACTCGCCCCTTTGCTTTGGAAAGCGCAACCCCTAATGCCCATCCCAATCAAATTTAAAAATAATATTAAAAACTGTTTTGCAATGGATAATATCGCTCCATTTAATTTTACAATACTGACAAATTCACAATTTCGCAACTATTATTACACTTTTCCTACTAAGTAAGAATTTTCTAAAAATTCAGTTACGATTAATAGTTTTATAACTTCTTCCTTCACGTTTCCTAGACTGCTAACATTCATAGGCTTTCTTGACATTCCCATATCGACAGGTACAATTATATTTAGGTATGAGGAGGGACATGCATGGCTCGATTTGCTGCGTTTATTGTAATGCTTATTCCAGGTCTAATGGCTGCAGGTGGCATTAAATTTATGCGTGATACATTATTCGGTAAGCTCATCTCACCTTTCCCATTTTTATGGCTGCAATTTGTTATTGGCATCATTTTCTTTGTTGTAGGCTTTGGCTTTTTCGCAGGCTTTTTACTACACCGCGACCGAAAAAACGGAAAAGTGGCTCCGCGCTTCCAAAAAAAATAAAAATAGCTATCCAAATAAGTCACTCAACGTGACTTACTGGATAGCTATTTTTATTGACGTTGCTGAACGGTAATTACCCTATCAGGAAAATCTGTAATCCAACCAACTACAGATGAATGCGGATTCGTCAAGTATTTTTCACTACCGTCAATCGCATAAACACGACAAGTCTTTGAACTGGTTACACAAGCCTCTAAATATTGCGGCTTATAATATCTTTTATGCATATGGACACAATCAATTGCCTTATAATCACATAGCAAATCCCATTTCAATTTTTTAGTAGCGATAAGTGCAGTTTCAAAATGTGGCGCATGGTGTTTCACAACCTCTAATAGCTCATAATGGAATGAAGAAAAATGACTACCTTTAGGTAAAATAAGTCCTTGAAGCAATTGAACGAGCGCATCCTTATTGTCAAGAATGGTCGATTTTAATTCGATATTAAGAGGTAGCTGCTGTTTATTTGCCCATGCTAAAACTGCATCAAATGTTGGAATCCGATACGCTGAAAATAATCTTCTCAATGGCTTTCCTAATTTAAAGTTTTGTAGTTCCGCTATCGTACATTCATTTACCAATTTATTGGAGCCTACTAATCTTGATAATTGCGGATCGTGGTAGACAACTGGAATTCCTTCTTTTGATAGCTGAATATCTAATTCAATCCCATCTGCGCCTAGTTCTAATGCTTTTTCAAAAGCTTTGAAACTGTTTTCGAGAGCATAAGCAGACGCCCCACGATGTGCAAACACAGGGATGAACAATGCATTATACATTTAACTCACCGAACTCAAGTAAAAATTTACCATTGGTCATGTTATTTAATAACGAGGATTTCTTCCCAATTTGAATATACGTACCTGGGTAGGCTTCTTTTGTTACGATAATTTCTTCCTTCCCAGCATGACGCATTTCGTCCATCATTAACTTTATTTCACGGTCCATTGTCACCGCTTCTGCCTTCAATTTTGATAATTGCTGTTTTGTTTCTTCAAATGAGGCAATTTGTTGTGTTGACATTTGCTTAAGAAGTGGTAATAAACTCGTAATCTTCGCTTCAAGTTCTGAAATTTCAGTTTGCTGTTGCTTTAGCTGAGTTGCTTTATTTTGCATCAAAGCATAACTTTCCTGTTTATTAACACTTTCGATAATTAAATCCGTTCTTCTCTCTAGTCGATTACCAGAGATTGCTGTGACGATTGTATTTTTGGCAACAGCACGTCCGCCAATAATTTTACCTTTTCGCTCATCAACATAAATGGAATGAGCAGTAAGCTGAGACCCTAGTGAATAAAAGCCGATATGAATACTATCGTCTGCTACTAAATTAGCTTCATTTACGTGCTTAACGAAAATATTCCCTCCCGCTTCTACAAGCGTTGAGCCCAAACCAAAAATACCTCCACGAATGTATACATCACCTTCGATCGATTTAATCAGTTTAGCTCCACTTACACCTTCTGCCCCTTCGATTGATATATCTCCAGTCGCAATAACTGTATAGCCCGTTGTAACGGTGCCTTTAATACTTAAAGAGCCATTGAACTCTAAATTGCCTGTCTCAACGCCCACATCTCCATGTATAGGTAAATGACGGTTAACCCCAATCATTCCTTTAACGTCGTCTAACACACCAGCAATTTTTGAGCGAATGACAATTTTATCATCCTCTTCTACTTCATAGGCTGACTTTTTATCATATCGAATGGGAAAATCACGACCTGGTGTTGCCGCAATCATTTCACCGAGTACATTTTGACCAGGCTCGCCCAACGTTGCAGGAATTTTTTCCCCAAGCCAAGATCCTTCAGAAATTTCTGAAATAAAATTCATGTCATAGTAATCAGCTTTTCCATCATCTCGAATAACGGGTTTTCTCTCTGGTTTTGGTAAGTATGTAATTTGCGCATCCATGCCTGCGACAGGTGGTGTGCCTTGTGCAATTAAAAACGCTTTTCCTGGCTCAATTTTTAAAATATCAAAATCTAAAATGCCATAGGTTATGCCTTCGCTAGCTAGTGTATCAGTAATTTGTGCTGTTAACTTTTCTTTATTCTTTTGAATGTAATCATGTGTTTCATATATAAATATAGAGGCAGACATTTTATCTCGTGCAATTTCAGCTTCAACATTTGGAAGCCAGCGTCCAATTTCAACAGGACTAGTGCTTTCTGTCGCTAGTACAGTTTTTAAAATAGAAAAATTAGATAACTTTAGTCGTGGATGACTACGTAAGATACCATCAAATTCTTTTAATGGAAATCCCGCACTATATGTAAGCATAAATACCTTTCCGTTTTCTTCCGATATTTCGAAGTTATCATTTCGAACTAGAATCACGCTACCTCCTCCTTCCCTCTATATGTAAGTATATACAATCTATTTACATTTGTTTAGAGACAATTGTCACTACTCATAAAGAAAATACCCCTACTTTATCAGTAAGTACTTCATATAGCTCATACAATTTTCCTCTAAAAAATAGACGATATATCCTATAAAAAAGCAAGTTTTCCTTCATTGCAAAAGTGCAAATGTGTGGAATGTATAAAAATACAGTCATATTTTAGGTAATCCGCAATAAAGGAAAGAAAAAAGAAAAAGCGCTATCCACTTAGCGATCATTTTGATTTAGGTCTTGTCTACTAAAAAACGCCCTTTCAGAAAGGAGCGTTTAACGAATATTAAGGCTAATATGTTTCGCTTTAGTTGCTATCTGGAAAAAAACCACTAACTAATCGCTTCTGAAGCGCTTCAATTCGACCATCAGCACCCAATTGTTCGCGCGTCATATAGAAAAGACTAATACGGCCATTCATTTCGAGTCGGACCTCAAATAATTGCTCATCTATTTGTGTTAATTCTAATGAATTGTGATGGTCAAGCTGAAAGTTTACACTTTTCATTTGTATCCCCCTGTTTAATTCTATAGCAACAATAATACCACGGCATAAGCGCTTCTTCATTTTTTCAAGACTGCTCAAAAAGTTTCGCTAAAATATCTATGTTAGCGACTGCTTCCTTTATTTCAGGTATTTCAACTCTAGTTGATAGGAAAATGCATATAAAAACGATTAACAGCTAACTGTTAACCGTCAAAATTGCTACACTAACACGTATTCTGCTAATACACTTTGAACTTTGTAGATATTAGTGGATTTATTGAAATTTTTCTGAATGGGAACCTGACTACCTGATACCCAAATTTTCAACTCAGCATCTAAATCAAATGTCCCCGCCGTCTCAACAGAAAAATGAAGAATATTCTTATATGGAATCGAATGATATTCCGTTTTCTTACCTGTTACCCCTTGTTTATCGATTAAGATTAGTCGCTTATTCGTAAAGATAAATGTATCTCTAATAATTTTATATGCATTTTGAATTGTCTCATTTGGTATTAATATTTCTTTCATTTCTTCCTGTAATTTATCTAAATTCACTTCGCTTGCATTTCCCATCAAACCATCAAAAAGACCCATTTATGCTCCCTCCAATTGTTCAACCTTTATATAGTATATCTTACATTTTACTACAATATTACAGACTATAGTATTCATAAAATCAATCACTTCTAACGCACTAATTGCCATATTGTGAATTTCATTACACTTCGCGTCTAATTTCTATTTCTCGCCCTTCTGTTCATCCATTTACGAGCGTTTTATCTATAAATATACATTTAGACAAAAAAATACGCCCCCTAAACAGTCGGCGTAAACTGCTTAATAAGGCGTTAAAATTACCATTATATAATCAATACATAAAATAAGTTTACTGGCTATTCCCCGCTAGCCTGCCGTCCATAAACATAGAGATAGCTCTTAGCTCGCCATCATATCTATACGAATCTTGTCCGCTATCATCGCGATGAATTCGCTATTTGTTGGTTTAGACTTTAAATGGTGCACTGTGTAGCCAAACATCGACGAAATAGACTCGTAATTGCCACGATTCCATGCGACTTCAATGGCATGACGAATGGCACGTTCTACGCGTGATGGTGTTGTGTTGAATTTTTTTGCAATTTCAGGATAAAGGATTTTCGTCACAGATCCTAATAACTCGATATCTTCAAACACCATTTGTATAGCTTCACGTAAATAAGAGTAACCTTTAATATGTGCAGGAACACCGATTTCTTTAATAATCGCTGTAATAGTGCTATCAAGCTGATGCTGATTTAATTTTTGAGGAGTTGTCGGCTGTAATACACTTGATTTTTTCGGTATTGCTGCCTTTTGGCCAGCACAATGCAATATTTTTTGAACGAGCTGATCAAATTCAAACGGTTTTAACATAAAGTATGATGCACCTAAATCCACTGCTTGTTTCATGACATCTTCTTGACCAAATGCAGTTAGCATGATGACTTGTATGGAAGACATGCGATCATTTTGGTACATCGCCTCTAAAACAGCTAATCCATCTAGATGAGGCATAATAATATCCAGTAATAAAATATCAGGAGAAAACTCTTCAAGCATTTGAAGACACACTTTCCCGTTTGAAGCAGTTGCTATGATTTCAATTTCGGGATGACCTTGAAAATACTGCTCCATTGTTTTTAATAATTCACGATTATCATCTGCTATCGCCACTTTTACCTTTGTCATTTCAATTCCTCCTTCTGGACTTTGCTTTGACTATTCAAAGCACAAACCTTTTACCCCTAATGTCTATTTTGACACACTGTGGAATTTTCGACATTTTTGCTTTAAAAACCTTTTCTATTTCCAAAAATGAGTATGTAGTCCGATACTTTCTTTTTTTCTCGACAAGTTACGATACTTAACTGCAAATTGTCGAATGCTCTTACCCCTTATTTTAGTGAAAAAACTGAGATAAAACTACACTTTTTTTTAAGTATCGCGAAACTGGTCAGCAAACAACATGAAATACTTAGGGAAAGAGCTAGTTTAACCTAATTTTTTCAAGAAAGAACGAACGGAGCTACCAAAGGCAGCCCCATCCCATTCATGATGATTTTTTTAACATTTCAGCCACTGTAATAGCTGCCCCTTTTTTCGGTTCTTCTACAAACATATGTGTGACAGCGCCAACAAAACGCCCGTCCTGTATGATTGGGCTACCACTCATACCTTGTAAAATTCCACCTGTTTTTTCAATGAGCTTCTCATCAGAGACAATAAATTCAAGCCTTTCATTTTCCACTTTGGTAATTTCAATAGAAAATGTTTCGACTTTACTGCCTTCAATGGCTGTATAGATTTCAGCATGACCCATTTTTATATCTTTTGCATGCATAATTTCGATGGCTTTTGGCAATCTTTGTTGATAACTATCTTCCCAACGGCCAAATATTCCATAAACCGTATTTTTATCGATACTACCTAATCTTTCCTGATGTTTTTCAATAGAGGATATTTTGTAGCCAGGTTGACCAGGTAGGCTTTTACGGATTTGCTGAATGGATGCTAAAAAAATGGAGCCTGCTCTGAAGACAGGTGCTTCTTGAAGAGTTGAATCGACAATTTGATGGCCTAACGCTCCGTAATTTGATGTCTCTGGATCAATGTATGTCAATGTTCCTACTCCATCTGTTTCATCCTTTAAAAAAGAGATGACATGTTCTGCTTCTTGTTTTTGTAAGTCAACTGTAACTTCTTTACCTTCACTTTTTATCGTCCATTTTTGTTGCCCTTGACGAGCAATTGCTTGCTTGGCCTCAGCAAGTGTTTTGACTGTTGTATCATTTATTTTTTCAATAACAGCGCCCCCTTTCATCCATTGATTGGAAGCTAACAACACATCATGAGCAACAAAGACATGTGATAACTGAAGTTGAATTCCAATTGCTTCGCCCATCGGTATTAATTTTTTGGCCGCAAAAGCCTGTATGGGCATAAATAACAAAACGATGAGCATAGGCAAAATGACAAATTGACGCCAACGACGATTCATACGACACCTCCTTTTGAATTTTGTCTTTATACTATGTGTTGTTGTACCGTTCTTATAAGCGGTAAATATTTGCGCAAAATGAAAAAAACCCAGAAACAGTTGACCTGCCTCTGGATTTTTCAAAAAGTTAGCGCATATGTTTTTTTCGTTCGTTAGCCATCTTTAACAATTCTGTCGCATGCTGTAAAGTTAATTCGGTAATTTCTGCACCTGACATCATTCTGCTTACTTCCTCAATACGTGCATGGGTATCAATTTCAGCTAATGATGTAAATGTACGATCATGTTCAACCTCTTTTTTAATAAAGTAATGATGATCGGCCATCGCTGCCACTTGTGGAAGATGTGAAATACACAGCACTTGAGAATTAACCGAAATGGCTGCAATTTTTTCAGCAATTGCTTGCGCCACTCGACCACTTACACCAGTATCCACTTCATCGAAAATGATGGACGTCACACCGTTTGAAGATGAGAAAATTGTCTTTAGGGCTAACATCATACGTGATAGTTCTCCACCAGAAGCAATTTTCGGTAAAGATTTAGGTGGTTCACCGACATTCGTTGAAATATAAAATACAACTTGATCTTTACCATTTACATCAAAATAAGGTAAAGTATCAAAATTTACAATAAATTTTGCTTTTTCCATATGTAATTCACGTAGCTCTGCCATAATGGCTTCACTTAAGTCATTTGCCGCTTCTTTTCGAACATGTGATAGTTCTTCTGCAAGTTCGCCTAATATGACTTCCATTTCAAGTACTTTCCGTTCTTTTACTTGTAAAATTTCATCGCGATTTAAAAGCTCACCTAGCTCAGTTTTAATTTTTTCATAATAGGCAATCATTTCTTCGACTGTTGAGCCATATTTACGCTTTAAGTTTTGGAACAGCGCAAGGCGTTGCTCAACTTCATTTAAGCGCGCTGGATCAAATTCTAGCTCATCTAAAACGTTTTTCACTTGATATGCTGCATCTTGCAGTGCGTAAAAGGCAGTTGTTACTGACTCAGATGCCTCTTTAAACTGTTCATCAATCGTCGCTGCATCATCTAATGCTCCCATTGCTGTGCCGATCCAGTCAAGACCTTTTGTTTCACCTTGAATCGCTTCATAAGCAGCACTTGAGCGCTCAAATATTTTATTAAAATTCATCAGACGTCGACGTTCATCAAGAAGCTCATCTTCTTCACCTAGCTTTAAATTTGCATCTTCAAGTTCTTTTATTTGGAACTGATACAAATCAATACGCTGAGCCATTAACTGCTCATCTATAGAAATTGTCGCTAATTCTTTTTTCAATGCACGATATTCGTTATATTGTTTACTGTATTTTTCAAGAATTGGTGCTAGTTGCTCTTCCGCGAAGTGATCGAGTAAATAAATATGTTGCTTTTCATCCATAAGTTCTTGGTTTTCATGTTGACCATGAATATCAATAAGACTTGCACCAATGTCACGCAAAACCGATAATGGCACTAATTTACCATTAACCCGACAGACACTTTTGCCCGAGTCATTTAAGTCCCGACGCAAAATAATGGAATCCTCTTCTATTTCAATGCCTGCCTCCTCCAGTTTTTTATATACAGGATGTGCAGCACTTGAAATTTGAAATAGCCCACCTAATTCGGCTTTTTTTGCACCATGACGTATAAATTCCGAATTACCTCTACCACCAGCAAGTAAATGTACCGCATCAATAATTATTGACTTACCAGCACCAGTTTCTCCTGTTAACACAGTTAGCCCATCTGAAAAACTAACTGTTAAATCCTCAATAATGGCAAAATTTCGAATACTAAGCTCTCTTAACACAAAAGGTCACCTCTGAATTAAATTCAACTGCTATTGAAATTCGTACTAACAGATGCATATACCCTTTAATGGAAAAAATTAAGCATCTGTAGTATTGAAATTCTCTTTACTATTAAAAGGTAGATTAACACCGATTAAAGTTACATTTTATAGCATGTCCAATAAGCGATTTTTTGTATTTTCACGTTCACCTTCATCACGACAAATAATCAAAATTGTATCGTCTCCAGAAATGGTACCTAAAATTTCTGGCCAATCTAAATGATCAAGTAATGAAGCAATTGCATTCGCGTTACCAGGAAGTGCTTTCATGACTAGAAAATGTGATGCACCGTCAATACTCACAAAAGCATCAGCTAGCGCACGATGTAATTTTTGTACAGGATTGAATCGTTGGTCTGCGGGTAAGCTATATTTATAACGTCCATCCTGCAATGGCACTTTCACTAAATGCAATTCTTTAATATCTCTTGATACGGTTGCTTGTGTCACATTATAGCCTGCATCCTTTAAAAAATCGACTAAATCATCTTGTGTTTCGATTTCATGATTCGCAATAATATCTCGAATTCGTATATGTCTTTGTCCTTTATTCATATCGTTCACCTCTTATAAATAGTTAAATATTTGTATAATTACACTACCATCTCCAGCATAAAAGCACAAGAAAAAACACGGCTCTACTTACTGAGCACGTGTTATTTTAGTGCACTATGCGCTTCTTCGACGAGTGCATTAAAAGCTGTATATGGCTGGATAACCTCATCAGCAATTGGATTCACTAGATGGAATAAAAATTCAATGTTTCCTTCCCCACCTGTAATTGGAGAATAAGAAGCATCTTTTACCACAAAGCCAACTTCTGTTGCCATAGCAGCTGTTTTTTCTAAAACATCGAGATGTACCTTTTTATCACGGACAATGCCTTTTTTACCTACATTTTCTTTACCTGCTTCAAATTGCGGTTTTACTAAAGCCATGACATCGCCGCCAGGCATTAATACCGTTTTTAGTACTGGTAAAATCAATGATAAAGAGATGAAGCTGACATCTATAGTGGCAAACTCTGGTAAGCCCTCAGTTAAATCAGCAGCTGTTGTGTAACGGAAATTTGTTTTTTCCATAACGGTTACACGTTCATCTGAGCGAATTTTCCACGCTAACTGATTGGAACCAACGTCTAGAGCATAACAATGTCTAGCACCATTCTGTAAGGCACAGTCGGTAAATCCACCTGTAGAAGAGCCGATGTCAAGCATCAGCTTTCCTTCTACAGACATATCAAAAATTTGTAAAGCTTTTTCTAACTTTAAGCCTCCACGGCTCACATATTTTAAATCCGAACCTTTTACTTGTAGCGGAGCATCTATGGTGATTTTTTCTCCTGCTTTGTCGATGCGTATCTCGTTGGAAAAGACAAGACCTGCCATAATGGATCGTTTTGCCTTCTCCCGTGTTTCACATAGTCCACGCTCAACAAGTAAAATGTCTACACGTTCTTTCGGTTGTTTTGTCATTATTTATTTAAACCTACTTGCTGTTTTTGTTGTAGTAACACTTGCATGCGTGCCACTGTATCTTCTGCTGTCATATGAATTTCTTCAAGCAGTTGATCGACATTTCCATGCTCAATAAATTGATCAGGTATGCCCATACGATCGATTATTGCATTTAAATAACTATGGTCATGGGCAAATTCTAATACGCCACTACCAAAGCCACCTCGTAATACTGCCTCTTCAATCGTTAACACTGGCTTATTGCTAGTAAATATGCGATGCAGCATATCCTCATCCATCGGCTTAATAAAACGTGCATTTACTACTTCGATTTCTATGCCCTGTTGAGCTAGCATAAGTGCCGCTTCCATGGCCATAGGAATAGTTGTACCAAATGTTAATATGGTAGCATCTTTCCCCTCACGTAATACTTCCCAGCTACCAATTGGTAAAGCCATCAGCTCATCATCAAGCGGGACACCTATCCCATTTCCGCGTGGATAACGAAGGGCAATCGGACCGCCATTATAATCAATGGCTGTTTTCACCATATGCTGACCTTCATTTTCATCCTTTGGCATCATAATCGCCATGTTTGGAATATGACGAAGGAATGCAATATCAAAGACGCCTTGATGTGTTTCGCCATCTGCACCAACTAAACCAGCACGGTCAATCCCGATAAAAACATTTAAATTGGGACGCGCAATGTCATGAAGGACTTGGTCATAAGCACGTTGTAAAAATGTTGAGTAAATAGCTAAAAACGGCTTCATCTTTTGAGTAGCTAGACCTGCCGCCATTGTAGCAGCATGCTGCTCAGCGATCCCCACGTCAAAAAAGCGTTTCGGAAAATCTTTTTGAATGCCCTGTAATTTTGAGCCAACAGGCATTGCAGGTGTGATTGTAACAACACGTTCATCCTCATGGGCAATTTTACGAACAGTTTCAGCGATTAAACTACTCCAAGCAGGACCTTTTGTCTCGGACTTTACAAATGCACCAGTCTCCATTTTATATGGACCTGTTCCGTGCCAGTTACCGATTGTATCATCTTCCGCTGGTTTATAGCCTTTCCCTTTTTTCGTAATAACATGAACAAGAACTGGGCCTTTTACTTTTTTAGCATAAGATAATGTTGTTTCAAGCGCTTCGAAGTCGTGACCATCGATAGGACCTAAATATTTAAATCCTAATTCCTCAAAAAAGACACCAGAAACTACTAAATATTTCAAACTGTCTTTCAAACGTTCAGCAGTGGAAGCAAGCTTACCACCTAGAACAGGAATTTTATTGATTAACGATTCTAGCTCTTCTTTTGCTTTTGAATATTCTTTAGCAGTACGTAAACGTCCTAATACATTGTGTAATGCTCCAACGTTCGGAGCGATGGACATTTCATTATCATTTAAAATGACAATCATGTTTGTTTTTGCATGCCCAATATGATTTAAAGCTTCAAGCGCCATACCGCCTGTTAAAGCACCGTCCCCAATAATCGGTACGACGAAGTTTTTCTCATTTTTTATATCACGTGCTGCTGCCATACCCATGGCTGCTGACAACGATGTCGAGCTATGACCTGTTTCCCATTCATCATGTTCACTCTCCACAAGCTTCGGAAAACCACAAAGCCCTTTGAACTGACGTAATGTGTCAAATTGACTCGCACGACCTGTCAAAATTTTATGCACGTAAGCTTGGTGGCCAACATCCCATAAAAACTTATCTTTTGGACTGTCAAACATTTTATGAAGCATAATTGTAAGCTCCACAACACCTAGGTTTGGTCCAATATGACCACCTGTGACAGAACATTTTTCGATTAAGAAAGTTCGAATCTCTTTTGCAAGCTGTTCAAGGCCTTTCTTATCTAAGTTTTTTAAAAAGGATGGACTAGAAATGTTGTTTAAATCCACCTTTCTCACACACCTTTTCAATAAATTATTCACCGCAATCGTGTTTCCACCATTATAACAGTGTTATCCATATGCTAAAAGTACGAACACTTTATTGTTTGCCTATTGGCAAACGTCCCCACCTATTCTAGCATATTCTTGACCTGTAAAGCCCTTTTTTTCTCTTAGTTTTTACGATGAACAATATAGGCTGCAAACTCACGCAGTAAGCTTACATCTACTTGTAGCTTCTCAAGCGCTGCTATTGCGAGCTGATAATGGTCAGCAAGTTTTTCTTTAGCACCCGCTAAAGTTAATAATGCAGGATATGTGCTTTTATCACTAGCAACATCCTTTCCTGCAGTTTTGCCTAATTCTTCTGTTGTTCCTTCAATATCTAAAATATCGTCTTGAATTTGGAAGGCTAAGCCGATGTGATGTGCATATTCCTTTAAAGTAGCTCGTTCTTCTTGCGAAACATTAGCTAGAACTGCACCTGATTCAATACTGAATCTTAATAGAGCTCCAGTTTTATTAACATGGACATGCTCTAGTTCAGTTAAGTTAAGCTGGCGTTGCTCACCTTCCATATCCAATACTTGACCGCCAACCATTCCTTCTGCACCAGCTGCTACGCTTAGAAGATTTACTAGTTCTATTCGTTGCTCTGCCGCAATATCCATGCGCGCTAAAATGCCAAATGCTAATGTATTTAATGCGTCACCTGCAAGTGTTGCTAGCGCCTCACCAAATACTTTATGGTTAGTTGGTTTACCACGACGGAAATCATCGTTGTCCATGCTTGGTAGATCATCGTGTATTAAAGAATACGTATGAATCATTTCAATAACGGCACCGACTGTCAGCCCTGCTTTACTGTCTTTCCCGTATTGTTCTAAAACTGCTAATACAAACAGTGGGCGAATACGCTTGCCTCCTGCTTTTAATGAATATAGCATCGACTCTTTTAAATTGGTCGGTGCGTCAATTTTTTCAACAAGTGCAAACATTTCAGCTTCTACTTGTGGTGTGTTGCTTTGAATAAAATGTTTTAATTGTTCGTTCATTTTAACTAGTTCTCTCCCTTTAGCGGATCAAATGCTGTTGTTTCACCTGTCTCTTGGACAATTGAAATTAGTTGTTCTTCGGCATGCTGTAGTTTGCTATGGCAAAATTGAGAAAGCTCCATGCCCTGTTTATATAAATCAATCGCATTCTCTAATGGTACATCACCTTGTTCTAATTGGCGGACTATTTCTTCAAGTGCCGTCATTGCTTCTGCGAATGTTTGTTGCTTTTTCGCCATTTCTATTCCTCCTTATTATTTGGCAAGACATTTGTCACTTCGGCAATTACTTTCCCATCGTGGAAGGACAGTGTTAGTTGGTCCTGCCGCTTTAAGTCAGTAGACGATTTCAACACTTTGTCATCTTTGTAGGCTACAGTAAATCCCCTCGTTAAAATAGCAAGTGGATTTAAAGCTTCAAGTGTTCGCACAGATGCCTCAAATTGTTGCTTCTGCTTTGTCACATATTGTGAAGCTGAACGTGTTAGCTGCTGAATACGGTGTTCCAACTCTCTTTGATGAAAAACAAGTGCCTTTTTCGGTGATTGCTGCTCCACAGCGCTATGCAATTTTTGTAGCTTAGCTTCTTTTTTCATCAAATCAACTTGCATTGCTTTTTGTAAAGTCGTCTCAAGCTGTGCTAAGCGTTCTGTAAATGGTCGATACAATCTATCTGGCATCGCTAAAGGATAAGACTGCTGTAGCTTATTTAGACGTTGTCGTTCTGTTATAAGTTGCGCCCTCACAATTTGGTGGAGCTGTGATTTTTGCGTCAATACTCGTTGATATAGCTCCTGCTGATCAGGAACAGCCATTTCAGCTGCTGCAGTAGGAGTCGGCGCACGCAAATCTGCCACAAAATCGGCAATCGTCGTATCGGTTTCATGCCCTACTGCGCTAATAATTGGAATCCGACTGTCAAATATGGCGCGTGCAACTACTTCTTCATTAAACGCCCATAGATCTTCAATAGATCCCCCACCACGTCCAACTAACAATACATCACATATTGCATCTTGATTAGCTCGTTCGATATTTTGAACGATACTAGGCGCAGCTTGTGCTCCTTGTACAAGTGTTGGATAAATGATTATTTCAGCAAGTGGATAGCGTCGTTTTAATGTTGTACAAATATCACGAATTGCTGCACCAGTAGTGGACGTTAAAACACCGATTTTTTCAGGAAACTTCGGAATTGGCTGCTTCCATTCAGGTTTAAAAAGACCTTCTTTTTGAAGCTGTTCTTTCAGTTGGTTAAAGGCAACAAATAAGCTACCGATACCATCTGGTTGCATTTCCTGCACATATAATTGATATGTACCATAGCCCTCGTAAACGTTTACATCGCCTCGGATAAATACTTGCATGCCATCTTTTGGCTCAAAAGCTAATTTTGTTGCTGCGGTTTTAAACATCGTTGCAGCAATACGTGCCCCATCATCTTTTAAAGTAAAGTAAATATGTCCAGATTGGTGTACTTTCACATTTGATAGTTCACCTTTGACATACACTTCACGCAGATGTGGATCAGCATCGAATTTTCGTTTAATATATTTCGTTAACGCTTTTACAGTTAAATATGAAGAAGCTGATGACATTATTTTCGGCTCCTTTACTAAAATCAAGTTTTTCACAAAACTACACTTATCATAACATTTTTTAATGCGCCTGACGTGAGAAAATACAGTTTCAATAGAAAAAACGTCTGTCTTTCAGACTACTTGAAAACAATACTGTAACATATTTATTCCCATCTTGGCTCGTAAAAGTCGCTTCTTTTTGTCTGTCTTTTCGAGTTTTGCTTATGTTAATCAGCGATTGGATTCGCTCTATCGGCGATTAGCTTTATTTTAGTGGTGATTTCCTCTATTCTATCGGCGTTCACTATACTCTAACCAAAATTTTTCGTCCCAAGTCTACTCGTTGTAATTTGCAAAAAGAGAGCCACCTCAAAAGTACTGAGATGGCTCTCTAAGCAAACGAAAGATTCTATTTTAAATTATTACTTTATTTTTGCAAGTTTTATTTCTGCTGCCTGCACTGTGTTGAAGAGTAACATTGTGATTGTCATCGGTCCTACACCGCCTGGTACTGGTGTAATGTGAGATGCAATACCGTCAACCTCTGTAAAGTTTACATCTCCGCAAAGTTTGTTGTTTTCATCACGGTTAATACCGACATCAATAACAACAGCCCCTTCTTTGACATGCTCTTTTGTAATAAAATTCGCACGACCAACCGCTGCAATTAAAATATCCGCTTGTTTTGTGAATGAAGGTAAATCTGGTGTTTTTGAATGTGTATATGTCACTGTTGCATCTTTTTGTAATAATAGTTGGCCCATCGGTTTCCCTACGATATGACTTCTACCAACAATTACTGCATGCTTACCTGCGATTTCAATCCCTGAATATTCAAGAAGTTTCATCACGCCAAACGGTGTACATGGTAAAAATGTTTCTTGGCCAAGCATCATCTTCCCAACGCTGACAGGCGAGAAGCCATCAACGTCTTTTTCAACAGCGATTGTAGCTATAACAATATTCTCATCAATATGTTTTGGCAGTGGTAATTGTACTAAAATCCCATGAATATCTTCACGAGTATTTAATAATTCAATTTGCACTAAAAGCTCGTCTTGTGTCGTTTCCTCAGGTAGTTTAATTAACTCCGAAAACATCCCAATCGCTTCACAAGATTTTTGCTTATTTCTCACATATGTAGCCGAAGCTTGGTTGTCCCCTACTAGAACAACTGCTAAGCCTGGTGTTAATCCTTGCTCTTTTAATCGAGCAACGCGCTCTGCTACTGAATTACGAATTTCTTGACCAATCTCTTTACCATTAATAATTGCACTTGACATAAACCTTAGTTACTCCTTCCAATTCAACACGTTTTTATTGTTCTGTAAATTTAGAAAGTACGCCATTGACAAATTTCGACGAACCATCGTCTCCAAATGTTTTGCATAACTCGATTGCTTCATTAAGTACTACTCTTTTTGGTGTTTCTTGCATGTATAAAAGTTCATATACAGCTAGTCTTAAAACTGTTCTCTCAATTTTCGGTAGACGGGCAAGTGACCACTTTTCTAGATGCTGCGATAATGCCGCATCAATTTCCTCTAAATGTTCAGCTGTTCCATTAATAATCTTTTCGTAGAAAGCATTTGTAGGTTGACCTTTAATATGTTCTTTTGCTTCTTCGACTGTAAGATCAGTATTGTCTAGCTGAAACAAAACTTGCAACGCTTTTTCACGTGCTTCATGTCGTTTCATGTAAAGCTCTCCTTCTTAAGTGGCATTAAGGTTTATAATAGCATAAATTCATACGAGAAACACGAATTCAAGCAAGTTTTCAATAATCTGAAACCTTTTTCAAGCAACTTTCTACTTATTTTTCTCTTCAACTTTGTTGATATGAATAAAAAGAAATGCTACCTTTGTTTTTTCTTTAATAAATCTTTCATTTATTAATACGGAAAAACACCATTTAAGGTTCCCCAAATCGTAGACAATCCTAGCTGATTCAAATTTTTTCTGTAATTGAAAACAAAATGCTTAACTTAAGAAACCTTGTACAACATGACTAAAGCATTTTCTTTTTCAGCCGAAATTATTTAAAACTCCGTCTTCATTTTATTGACATAATTATTAACTTCCTTATTATTATGAGCTACATTATATTTTGTAATGGATAGAAGTCTAAAATGTTCTATAATACTTTCAATAAACCTTTATGTCTAAAAATAAACTAAAAGCAAATGCTACATTAACACTAGTGGAGGCCAACTATGAAAGAACATTATTATACTATTGGTGAGGTCGCAAAATTAGCAAATCTATCTGTGCAAACACTGCGATATTATGACCAAATTGATTTGTTTAAACCTGCTTATACAGATTCCGCTAGCAATTATCGCTATTATAAAGATAGTCAGATTTTTTATTTAGATATCATTAAATCGCTCAAATACATTGGCACATCGCTAGAGGATATAAAAAAGGCACTTATGCTGACATCTGAGGAGCTACTTGGCTTTTTAGAACACCAAGAGCAACGTTTGGAGGAGAAAATTTCACGACTCAACGAAGTGAAATATACCTTATTAAAAACGAAAAAACAGATGCAAGAGCAAATTGAAATTCCAATCTTCGGAGAGGTATATACACGTTTTGAAGAAGAAATGCCTATATTACAAGTTACTACGACTGAACTTACGCCTACATCTAGCACCAATACGTATTATGGAACATTAACAAAAATCATTGAAAACGAAGGAAGTGTCTTAAATAGTCGATATGGATGTATTTTTCCGCTCGCGCATTATCAAGATGTGAATGATATTATTTATGATGCAATATTCACACCACTATTAACGGAACGGACTTTTTCTAAACTGTCTGCTAACGTAAAGCAAACGATTGTACCAGGAGGTAAGTATGCTTGCATCGCTTTTATTTACCATCCCGATACGTATTTTTCTTTTTATGAAAAGCTTAAAAAACATGTAGATTCTCAGAAAGCATCATTTGAATCAACCGTTTACGAATTTTATATGCCTACAACAATTTCATCTGAGCGTGAAAAGAAATTTATTGTCGAATTAAAAATTAGACAAAATGCTATTTAGCCTTCTCTTTTGCGCTTTAACCCCTCTTTTAACAGGTTTTTAATGGATGTATACTGTATAACTATTGCGTTTTACTTGCACACTAATAATGCCTAGAAAGTAATAACAAAAATTAAAACAAATCTTTTGACCCTATAGTTACTATAGGGTTTATTGTATTAGATGGAAATCTTCTAGTAGATTATCAATCTCATGTATTGTGAAATGTTGAAGGAGAGAAAAATGAACAAGAAACAAGCTTTAACCTTAACTATTTTGTTATCCAATTTATTCATTGCCTTTTTAGGGATAGGATTGGTTATTCCCGTATTGCCAACTATCATGAATGAACTGAATATAACAGGCTCTGTCGTTGGCTATATGGTTGCAGCATTTGCCATTACCCAACTTATTGTATCGCCAATCGCAGGAAGACTAGTCGATCGCGTTGGTCGAAAAGTTATGATTGTTGTTGGTCTAATTATTTTTGGACTTTCAGAACTTTTATTCGGGATGGGCCGCTCAATTGAAATTTTATTTATATCACGCATGCTTGGTGGTGTAAGTGCTGCTTTTATCATGCCCGCAGTAACTGCATTTATCGCCGATATCACAACAATGGCACAGCGTCCAAAAGCACTCGGCTATATGAGTGCAGCGATTAGCACTGGTTTTATTATCGGACCAGGACTCGGTGGATTTTTAGCAGAATTCGGCACACGTATACCTTTTTACGCTGCAGGTGTACTCGGTTTTATAGCGGCAATATTATCGTTTACACTATTAAAAGAACCTACACGTGCAATGGATGACACTGAAGCTGCTCCATCTATTTTAAGCAGTGCAAAGCGTGTTTTTAGTCCTTTATACTTTATCGCGTTTGTGCTTATTTTTGTCCTTTCCTTTGGTCTAGCAGCATTCGAATCACTCTTTAGTTTATTCGTCGATCATAAATTTGCATTTACACCATCGGATATTGCCATTATTATTACCGGAAGTGGAATTATTGGCGCACTTGCACAGTTGTTATTATTTGATTGGCTTACAAAGAAAATGGGCGAAATCAACGTAATTCGATACTCACTCATCCTTTCTGCTGTACTGACATTTGCGATGACAATGGTTAATCATTATTTCGCCATATTATTTGTTACATTCTTTATTTTTGTTGGCTTCGATTTAATCAGACCTGCCGTTACTTCTTATTTATCTAAAATCGCGGGGAATGAGCAAGGCTTTGTCGGAGGAATGAACTCAATGTTCACAAGTCTCGGAAATATTTTTGGACCAATCATTGGAGGCATGTTATTCGACATTGATTTAAACTATCCATATTACTTCGCTACAATCGTCTTAGTTTTCGGTATTATCCTCGCATTTTTCTGGAGGAAACCAAAAGATATCGCTTTATAACTGTTAAAGTTGTTAATCACAAAATAAAAAAGAGGAGTTGCCTGCTATGGTGAAATATTCACCACGCTGGCAGCCCCTCTTTTTTTAATTATTGTATCATTACTTCCTCTTTTTCGAAGTGAATACCTGTAATATGTACATTCACCTCGGCTGTTTCAAGTGCAGTCATATTTAAAATTGCTTGGCGAATTTGCGTTTGTACATCCTTTGCCACTTTCGGAATCGCATAGCCATATTTTACAGAGCAAAATACATCAATAGCGATTTCTCCATTTTCTGTGACACCTGATTTAATGCCTTTATTGTGTACTTTTTTACCGAAACGTTCAACGACGCCAGTTGCAATATTGCCACGAGTTGCTGCGATACCCTCTACCTCGTTAACCGCGATTCCAGCTACAATTTCAATCACTTCTGCAGCTACTTCAATTTTCCCAAGCTCTTCTTTACCAGAAGGAGTTGGTTGTACGAAAGATTGTCCTACTTTCTCTGCCATACAATATCATCCTTTCCACTACGCATCGCAAGCAAATGCTGTTGTTATGCTTATTATACTATAAAAAGGAAGGTTTAGCTTAGGAAAGACGCTTTTCATTTTTTGAATACAGCTCGGTCATTGATTATAATCCCTCTTTTCAAAACGAAGCGAGCAAATTGTTAAGTTTATTTTTTCAGTTTTGAATTGTTTTTTTATATACATTACATTTTTTCTACAAGTGGCTTTTTCCACAATCCAACGATAGCAGCCGTAACCACTGCACCAACTACTAACGACACTAGGTACATAAGTGGGTTTTTCACGGCCCAAATGACAAAGATACCACCGTGTGGAGCTTGAAGTGTACAGCCAAAATATAAAGCTAAACCACCAGCAATTGCTGCACCGATAACAGAACTAACGATAACACGTATCGGATCTGCTGCTGCAAATGGAATTGCTCCTTCTGTAATGAAGGAAAGACCCATAACAAAGTTTGTTTTACCAGCATCACGTTGAGCTAGCGTAAATTTCTTTTTAAAGAATGTTGTAGCGAGGGCTAAACCAAGCGGTGGAATCATACCACCAATCATGACTGCTGCCTGAGGAGCATAATGACCTGCATCGATCATCGCTATACCGAATGTGAAGGCCGCCTTATTAATTGGGCCCCCCATATCAACTGCCATCATCCCCGCAAGGATAATACCTAAAAATATGATATTTGTTCCGCTTAAACTATTTAACCATGCAGTTAATCCATCCATTATCCATTTCACAGGGGTATTCACAACAAATATCATAATGAAGCCGACAATCACCATGCTAAAAAATGGATATAGCAGTACAGGCTTGATTCCCTCGAATGACTGAGGTAAATGAGAAAATAGTTTTATTAAGCCTAAAACAACATAACCTGCTAAAAACCCTGCCACTAATCCCCCTAAAAATCCCGCACCACCTGAAGCAGCTAAG
The DNA here is from genome assembly GCF_015999545.1 of Lysinibacillus sp. JNUCC-52. Lineage (NCBI taxonomy): Bacteria > Bacillati > Bacillota > Bacilli > Caryophanales > Bacillaceae > Lysinibacillus > Lysinibacillus sp. JNUCC-52. Next base: position 4,542,062 of record NZ_CP065546.1, on the reverse strand, counting down.
AAACCACCAACCATACCAGGCGCTAAACCAAGACGATCAGCAATCCCCATTGCAATAAATCCAGCTAATACGGGTATAAGTAATGCAAAGGCATTTCCACCACCTATTAAATTTAGAGCTTCAGCAAAAAGTCCTTCAGCATTAATTCCTCCGATTAAGAAAGATAAAGCAATTAATAAACCGCCACCAACAACAAACGGTAACATATTAGAGATACCGTTCATCAATGGTTTATAGAAGTATTCTTTGAACCTATTTTCAGTAATGCCTTCTTCAGTATTGCCACTAGATTCACGTGTTACATTAAAAATTGGTGCATCTTGATTTAAAGCACGGTCAAGCAACTCATCTGGTTTACGAATACCCGCTGCAACAGGTACTTTAATGACATGTTTACCGTCAAAACGGCTCATTTCAACTTGCTTATCGGCTGCAACGATAATCGCTGTTGCTTTGTCAATTTCCTTTGCAGTTAAAGCGTTCTTAATTCCAGTTGAACCATTTGTTTCAACTTTTATTGCAATTCCTCTTTCTTTTGCTTTTGCCTGTAATGCATCAGCAGCCATATATGTATGAGCAATACCTGTAGGACATGCAGTTACAGCTAGAATTAGTCGCTCTCTGTCTTTCTTTTTTGCAGTTTCTTCTTCATTTTCTTTCGCTTCAATTATACGAATCACATCTTCTGGAGATTGCGCCGCTAATAAATTCTCGCGCAACGTTGTATCCATCAATAAGGAAGAAAGACGAGATAATGTTTCAAGATGCTCATTATTAGTACCATCACTTGCTGCAATCATAAATAATAGATGGGCTGGTTGTCCATCTAATGATTCATAATCTACACCTTTCGCAGATTTTGCAAATAAAATGGATGGTGTTTTTACTGCATCTGTTTTTGCATGAGGAATCGCAATCCCTTCCCCGATACCAGTAGTACTCTGATATTCTCTCTTTAAGATCGCTTCTTTAAATCCATCAAAATTGTTTAAACATCCAGCTATATGTAATTTTTTAGCCATTTCATCTATAGCTGCATCTTTGCTAGTAGCAGCCAAATCGATAATAACGGTATCTTTTTTTAATAAATCCGTAATTTTCATAGTCGACTACACCACCTATATTAAATTTTTTTGATAGTTACTTGATCAAATAAAAAATCAATTTTTTCTTTTGAAGCTAAATCTTCGCTAAAAGTAGTAGCACTTCCGCTTGCAACAGCCATTTGGAATGCTTTACTAAAGTTTTGCTCTTTCGCATAAGTGCCAATAAAGCCTGCTACTAACGAGTCACCTGCTCCTACAGAATTCACCACTTCACCTTTCGGTATAGAAGCCTTGTAAACTTCACCATTTGTAAATAGCAGTGCGCCATCGCCAGCCATTGAAACAATCACATTTTCAGCTCCCATTTCTACAACTTTTTTACCGTATGAAATGATTTCATCAAACGTCTTAATTGCAACGCCGAACAAATCGCTTAACTCATGATGATTCGGTTTTACTAAAAAGGGCTTATTTTGTAATACTTCAGCCAAAACATTTCCACCCGCATCCACTACAACTTTCACTCCACGTGTACGATACATCCTTGTTAAATCTGAATAAAAGGTTTTAGGCAGTGAAGGAGGGATGCTGCCTGCTAAAACTAAAAAATCGCCTTGTTGTAAGCTCTCTAACTTTTTATATAACTCCCGTATATTTTGTTCGGTTAGAGCAGGTCCTTGAGCATTCATTTCAGTCTCTTTCCCTGTTTTCAGCTTGATGTTTATTCGAGTATCTTCCTGTATTTTTACCAAATCTGTTTGAATCCCTTCACTTTCTAACGCGCCTTGAATGAATGCTCCTGTAAAGCCTCCAATAAAACCTAATGCGACAGAAGGGACGCCAATCGTGTTTAAAACACGAGATACATTGATTCCTTTTCCACCTGGAAATTTACGCTCACGCTCAATACGATTGATTTGATTGATTTGAAAATTGGCCACCTCAACAACTAAGTCAATAGAGGGATTAAGTGTTACTGTATAAATCATGATGTCACAACCTTCAAGCTTGTTTTTTCTAAGTATTCTTTAATAGTGTCATTATCCACATTCGTTGTCATAATGCTTGCCTTTTCTATCTCCGCTACTTTTGCAAAAAATATTTCTGAGAACTTACTCTTATCAGCCAAAACAAACGTTTCTTCAGCTAATTGCATTGCAGTTTTCTTAAGCGCAGCTTCTTCAGGATCAGGCGTTGTAAATCCATACTTTACATCAACGCCGTTCATACCTAAAAAGCACTTATCAAATCGATACTGTTTTAAATTTTCTTGCGCTACAGTGCCAACTATTGCTTTCGTATTCATTTTTATTCTTCCGCCTAATATATAGGTCGGGATATTGGCTGACGTTAATGCATCAACATGCATCAAGCCATTCGTTACAACGATGATTTTTTTATTTTTGACAAAAGGAATCATTTCAGAAACAGTCGATCCTGCATCAAAATAAACACAATCTCCGTCACGAATCATGCTCGCGGCAGCTTTAGCAATGATTTGCTTATCATAAAGGTTGATGGATGATTTATCATGGATTGTTGGCTCATCAATTTTGGAAGAAGGATGCGTTGCTCCTCCATGAATCCGCTTCAGTAGTCCTTGCTCTTCTAAAAGTGCTAAATCTCTCCTAATCGTTGACTCGGATGTTTTCGTTCTTAGCACTAAATTCTGCAACTCCACTACACCATTAGAAGTTAATAAATCTAAAATAATATGATGTCGTTCCGCTGTAATAATAAGCCTACACCCTCTTGTTATGTTATAAAAAAATTGCAGTTAAACTCGAAAACTTCGACTTTAGCTACAGCCTAATTTAACTATAAATTTTATTGACACGATTTTAATAAATACTTTTTAACGTAACCTTCTACTTCAAGCGCTGTCGTTAGTTTAAATATTTGCTCAAGATGCTCAGTTAGTTCCGTTTTAGCTAATTTCGCAATTTGTGCACGTGCCTTTAATATAGACGGAGCACTCATTGAAAATTCATCTAATCCAAGCGCCAACAAAATCGGAATAGCTATTTCGTCTCTAGCCATTTCACCACACATTCCTACCCATTTACCATTTTTATGTGCAGCCTCAATGACTGTTTTCACAAGCCTTAAAATGGCAGGATGATAAGGCTGATACAAATACGAAACTTTTTCATTCATACGGTCTGCTGCTAAAGTATATTGTATTAAATCATTCGTTCCAATTGATAGAAAATCAGCCTCTTGCGCGAATATATCAGCAATAATTGCTGCAGATGGGATTTCAACCATCATCCCTACTTCAATCGTTTTAGATACTGCAATTCCTTCATTTAGAAGCTTTTGTTTTTCCTCAAATAATAATGATTTTGCCTCTCTAAATTCTTCAAGTGTTGCAATCATTGGGAACATTATTTTCAAATTACCGTAAATGCTTGCTCTTAAAAGGGCACGTAATTGCGTACGGAAAATGCCCCGCATGTCTAAACAGAGACGTACTGCACGATAACCTAAAAAAGGATTCATCTCATGCTCTAGTTTTAAATAAGGAAGGTTTTTATCGCCACCAATATCCAATGTGCGAACGACAGTAGGTTTGCCTTGCATTTTTTCAAGAACCGTTTTGTACGCTATAAATTGCTCTTCTTCAGTTGGCAATTCATGGCGATTCATATATAAAAATTCGGTACGAAATAGTCCGATTCCATCCCCACCATTTGCAATAATCGATTCCACATCTTCTGGCTTCCCGATGTTCCCTGCAATTTCTACACGATAACCATCAGCGCTCACGCTATCACTAAAACAGTATTGCTTCAGTAATTGTTTCTTCTCATTGTAAGCTTTCTGTTTCTCCAAGTAATTATCGAGTATTTCCTCCGTAGCATTTATAATTACTTTGCCACTCGCACTATCAATAATAACTGGAGCCCCTTGCACAATATCTTGCGTGGCTGTTTTAGTGCCCACAATAGCGGGAATCTCCATCATTCTCGCTAAAATAGCAGAATGTGAAGTTACGCCCCCTATATTAGTAATAAAGCCTTTTACATAGGATGTATCTAATTGGGCCGTTATAGATGGAGTTAAATCTTCCGCAACAATAATGACATCTGTAGATATACGGCTATAATCCGCTATTTCTATACCTATCAAATGAGCTAGTAAGCGAGTTGAAATATCGCGAATATCTGCCGCACGTTCTTGCATATATCCATTTTCCATTGCTTCAAACATTTCAATATATGTATTGGCGGTTTTTTGGACAGCAAATTCTGCATTCCAGCCATCATTAATTATTGTTTCAATTGCTACCATAATTTCTGGATCAGCTAACAGCAATAAATGCGCGGAAAAAATAGCTGCCTTTTCAGCGCCGAATTTTCGATTGGCAATAGCGCGGATATTTTCTAATTCCAATTTTGCTTTGATAATCGCCTCTTGCAATCTATCCTTTTCTGCATCGATATCCTCAATCCTTTCTTTTTTAAACGACAAGTCGGGTTCAACTAAACAATAAGCTTTCGCTACAGCGATACCATCGGAAACAGCAATCCCTTTTATTTCTAGCATTCTTCACCAATCCCTTGAGAGATGATTACTTTTGTTACTTTATCCATTAATTGTTGTGCGTCTGCACCTTCAGCTGAAATTTCTATAACTGAACCCAGTGAAATCGCCAGTGACATAACGCCCATAATTGATTTTAAATTTGCAGATCTATCTTTGTATGTAATGGTAACGTCCGATTTAAATGAGGACACAGTTGTTACTAATAATGTCGATGGTCTTGCATGTAAACCTTCTAGTACTGTAATTTTGAATGTTTTTTTCATTTTGATATCCCCCTAGAAATTTTTCCTATGATTTATCAAGAAGTTTAAGTGGTTTTCATGATTGTTTTTGGATGTTTATGTTACAGTTTTAAGTTCAATCAATCCAGCCACGAGCCATTCGTTTTACGGTTTTATTATAGAACATCGAAAAACTACATTCAATCATTTCCATCCAAAAACGCCCAAAAACAAGCAGCATTTTTCAAGCTAAAGGAATTTGCTTATTTGGTCTTCACGCCCCCTTTTCCATTTATCTACCATTCTCTTTTCCTAAATGCTATAATACATAAAGATTATTCAGACAGCAGTAGATAGGGGAATGAAGATGGAAACTGAAACAATTGAAAATGAAGAAAGCGAAATATACAGTTATCAAACCTACAATATTTTTGCATATATTATCGGTTTAATTATATTTCCATTATTAGGGTTGATTATGGGAATTGTCGGTGTAAAACAGCGCAAGAAACATGCTTGGAGTATTATTGTTGTTTCAATTATTGGTTGGGGGCTAAATTTTTTCTTAATGAATAAACTATATTAATTTTTACATCATGAACTTCTGGGATAAGATATATGCTTATACGTAAGTTCTTTAGGATGCTTACATAAAAAAACCTTCAATCTACTTAAAGTTGAAGGAAAAGAAAATCATTTCAATATTTCATTTGCTTATTTTTTTACAAACATATACTAACCCATAACTATCATTTGTGGCTGGCGTTTCGTTCCAATCCTGATAAACCGCAATGATTTCAAAGCCATTGTAAAACAACAACCTTTCCATTTCTTTTGGAAAGACATATCTTAAGCTAATTTTAGTGCTCTTTTCATCTACAATTTGACCATCATTGTTTTTATACTTTCTATTCGTCGTATAGTGTTGAATTTGATTTAATGAATCATAATGACTAATCGTATAAAGGTCTACAATTTGAAGCGTTTCACTATCAGTATAAGTTCTCCAATATTCTTCTGTGCTCGGTTGCAGCAATTCCTCAACACTCGGGAACCTTGTACCAAAAATGAAAATGCCACTAATTTCTAAATGCTTGTGCACAGAGGAAAGGAATTCATCTTGCAATTGGTTTGTAAGGAAATGTTGAAATGTATTACCTACTGAATAGATGAAATTACTTTTAGTTGTTAAATTCAATTTCGTACAATCTTGTTCCACCCATTTGATTGGCAAATCAAGATTAGATGCCTTTTTCTTTGCCTCATTTAACATGCCTTCATGTATGTCTACTCCTATCAATTTGCAACCGTTTGTAGCCAATGGAATAGTTATTCTCCCCGTGCCACAAGCTAAATCAATAATAGTACCTTGCGTATTTGATGCCCATTTTTGCAAAAATGGCAATTCGGGCATGTATTGTTCATTTTCTTTATCATATAAAGTCGGGTCATCGTATTCTTCAAAATTATAAAAAACCATGTTAGCCCCCTATCAATTCGCTATTTCTATTAATTAATAATTTTAACATAAAATAGAAAAAATAATCCCTCCCCATTTCTCTTTAGACGCAAAAAAACCTCCTGACTAGTAAAAGTCAGAAGGGTATTAACAAATCAATTATTTGCTTGTTCCTAATACGTCGTTCTCTTCCAAGAATTTCGTGTTGAATTGCGCAGATTTGAAAACGTCATTGTTCATTAGTGCTTGGTGGAATGGAATTGTCGTATTGATACCAGGACCAGCTACTTCAAATTCGCCAAGCGCGCGATTCATTTTTGCAATGGCTTCTTCACGCGTATCAGCATGAACAATAAGTTTTGCTACCATTGAATCGTAGTATGGAGGAATTGTATAACCTGCATAAACAGCAGAATCGATACGTACACCATAGCCACCTGGTGTGATGTAAGTGTCTACAGTACCAGCTGATGGCATGAAGTTTTTGTATGCATTTTCTGCGTTAATACGGCATTCAATTGCCCAACCATTTATTTTAATATCATCTTGTGTGAATGGAAGTTTCTCACCAGATGCAATTTTTAATTGTTGTTGCACAAGATCGACACCAGAAATCATTTCTGTTACTGGGTGTTCTACTTGGATACGCGTATTCATTTCCATGAAGTAGAACTTGTCCTCTTGATAGTCGTAGATGAACTCGATTGTACCAGCACCTTCATAGTTACAGGCTTCGGCTGCTTTCACCGCTGCTGCACCCATTTCTGCACGACGTTCAGATGATAGTGCAGGAGATGGAGCTTCCTCTACTAACTTCTGCATACGACGTTGTACTGTACAGTCACGTTCGCCTAAATGTACGACATTACCGAAACTATCAGCTAACACTTGAATTTCACAGTGACGGAAGTATTCGATGAATTTTTCTAAATATACGCCAGGGTTACCGAACGCTGCAGCAGCCTCTTTTTGCGTAATATCAATGCCTTTTACAAGATCTTCTTCTGTACGAGCTACACGGATACCTTTACCGCCACCCCCAGCAGTTGCTTTAATAATTACAGGGTAACCGATTTTCGCAGCCCACTCTTTACCTGTTTCGATATCTGGTACAATACCAGTACCTGGAACAAGTGGAACACCTGCAGCTTCCATTGTTGTACGAGCAACGTCTTTAATCCCCATGATTTTAATTGAATCAGATGAAGGACCAATAAATTTAATGCCCGCATTTTCACACGCCTCAGCAAAATCAGCATTTTCAGAAACGAAACCGTAACCAGGATGGATACCGTCTGCTCCTGTTTTTTCTGCCACGCTTAATAATGCTGGGAAGCTTAAATAAGAATCTTTTGATAGCTTCGGACCGATACAATAAGCTTCGTCTGCTAACTTCACATGTAATGCATCTGCATCTGCTTCAGAAAATACGGCAACTGATTTGATGCCTAACTCTTTACAAGCACGAATAATACGTACAGCGATTTCGCCGCGGTTTGCGATTAAAACTTTTTTCATGGTTTGCACTCCTTACTCAGCTTTTACAAGGAATAATGGTTGACCGTATTCTACTAAATCGCCATCTTTAGCTAGTACTTCAACGATTTCACCTTTAACTTCTGCTTCGATTTCGTTGAATAGCTTCATCGCTTCTACGATACAAACAATTGTTTCGTCGCCTACTTTGTCGCCCACTTTTACGTATGCTGGTGAATCTGGGTTTGGAGCTGCATAGAACGTACCTACCATTGGTGATACAATTTTATGTAACGATGGGTCGTTACTTGCAGGTGTTGCGGGTGCTTCTTCAACTTTTGCTGGAGCTGGAGCTGCTACAGGTGTAGCTGGTGCAGATTGTTGTACAACAGGGGCTGTTTCTACTTTTTTAGGTGCCACAGTTTCAGTAACAACAACACCATTCTTTTTTAATTTAACTTTTGCGCCATCTACTTCATAAACGAACTCGTCGATTGAAGAAGAATCTACTAATTTAATAATTTCACGAATTTCTTGAATTTTGAACATTTCTAACTCTCCTTATGAAATAAAATCTACTACAATCACTATTCTATATTTTTTTGACACAATTTGAAACACTTAAATGAAAATTAAGTAAATATAAACATAATAAAAGGCTTTCTTTTACTAAACGAAAGCCTTTTCATTATGCTGATATATAACAACGATGAGTTAATAAACGGAATATTCCTTTTTTTCTTTAAATTTTCTAGTAGTTGTTTGCGCTGAATTTAACTTGCACGTCATTTGCGCCTTCCCACTCTGTTTTTACTAGATAAATAATCTCATTTGCTTGTGATTTTGATAACTCTTCCGCCATAACTGTGACAGAAACTTTCTCACCTTCCGCTCTAACAAAAGCATCGGAATAGCCTAATGATTTAATAAGCATTTCAAGCATTGCCTCTGCCGATTCCTGTTTAATTAAACCGTCAATTTCATTAAAGGCTTCATTTTTTTCTTCAGCAGTATATTCTTCTGAACCAATTTTTTGTGTTAGCTGTTGACGTAATTGACTTCTTTCATCACTAACTTGCATACGCATTTCTTCAAATAAGTGACTTGGAGACAATACTTCTTGCGTTGCATCTTGATTCGTTGCCTCCTGATCTGTAACACCTGTAATCGCTGTTTGCTGTAATGTATCATCTGTAAAAATTGTTAAGCCATTAAATTGTTTTGCAGGATCAACCAAATAATAAACTGAAATTACTGCTACTAGACTTAATAATGTCATAAACCAAACTGTTCTTCTACGTACGCGCATTTACTTTTCCTCCTTATTTTCCATTGGAACGATAATAATTCGATGAATAGGTAATTGCATCACTTGACTGACGACAGCACGTATTTCATTTTTGACAAAAATATCTGATGCACCTTCTGAAACAATTAGCATTCCTGTTACATCCTTCGTACTTTGGTCAGTCCCTCGAAAATACTGGCTAAATAGTTTATTTTCATCCTTCGCATCTGTCATCTCTCCGTAATAAAAATATACTTTTACCTCCCCAACGCCTTGCATAGCCTTAAGCGTTTGCTCAAGTTTTTCTTCATTCGTATTCGGTGTTACTTGGTCATTTGTTGAATTCGTTTGATACATAGGTAACACGATGAAAATTCCTACGGAGGCAGCAATAAGCATTAATACAATAAATGACGTTGTTTTTTTTCGTACCTTTTCCACATCACTTCTACATTGCCTCCTTTCATCATCTCTTTTTCAAGTGTATGTACGCTTGTTTCCTCCTATGAATTGATAAATGGAATCTTTAATAGCATTTGCAAAAATACTAACGTAATGACAAGTTTTGTTAGTGAAATTATTTGTTGGTCATCAGTTAGAAATACGAATAATTGACAAATAAAGAGCAACGCCAATAAAAGAATCAATCTATCTCCCCCCAACCATCACTTGCACGAAAACGATAAGGAAAAAACAAGAAAACATAAATGAAAAAGCAATTAGAAATGATACTGCACATAAAGTAAATAGAGATTTACTAACATGATCGAGTAATTTACAAATATCATCAAAAGCAATCGGTTCTAAAATAGCTGCTAATAGTTTCAACGAGTATGCACTCACTACGAGCTGGACAGTCGGAATAAACGATACTGTAATAACTGCTATAAAGGCACTGATACTACTAATGGATGTAGAAAATTGAGTCATATGCTGAAACATCGAAAAACTATCAACAATAAATGAACCGACTACTGGAATATTTTCTTCAATTAATTTTTTTACTGGCTCAGCAACAGCTTTATTAACACTAAATGCTGCAACTCCGCTTGCCGACATTAAAATGATGTAGCAAATAACGGATGCTGAAACGATACTCATAATGGTAAAACGGATTAACTCTGCAATTCTTGTAAAAGATATTTCTTTGACAATGACACTACATACATCAAAAACGATGGCAAAAAGCACACCTGGGATAAGCCATTTACTACTAATAATCGTGAGGACTTGTACAAAAAAAAGCAAAAAAGGCTGCCAAGAAGCAATAGCAGTGATGCTGCTAGATAACAAAAAACTTGAAGTAAGAATGGGATAAAATGCCGTAAATATATGTGAAAGTCCTTTTGCAATTTCATCAATTAGTTGAAATGAATTGACGACTACAGGCCCTATAGTTGCTAACACAATAAGAAAAAAAAGTATTCTTGTCCCTTTTTCAAATTCTGGTATGATCATGTTAACAATCAAAAAAATGATGACGTAGCCACACAATATAAGCGTCATCTTGAGCAAGAGAAAAAATGGATCGATTAAAAATGAAATGAGTTGCTCCTGCACCAGCCTCGCCCCTTAGTTTAACCTTTGTAAAATAGCGGACACCCCCTGTAAAACATCCAAAAATTCTTTAAACCAATACAACAAAATAACAATTTTTACAGCATCGAAAACAATACTGCCGAGAATTTTATAGCTATTCTCCACTAATAACATAGACACCCATTGCCCTACATAAAAAAGGCTAGCACTCATCACTATGGCTTTTGCATATGGCAAAAATGTAAGCATTCCGAGTAATTGTTTAATAAATGGCAACAGGAGTGTCGTAAACAAAAGACTGAACAACAAAAACGAAAACATAACACTTATTAGCGCGTGGAGTGGCTGTATGACTTCTTTTATAAGCAACAATAAAAGCAGCATGACAACAGCAACAATGACAATTTCCATTTACTTACCCAGATGAGGTCAACCACTGGAAGAATGTTAATATTTCAGTGAAAAATAGACGTAGAAATCTGAGTAATTCTGCTGTCATATATAAGTAGGCAATGAAAAATAAGAAAAATGAAAATTCTTTCTTCCCTGTTTGATCAAAAAAAACATGAAGAAGCGCTACTACTAGTCCCACTCCAGCGACTCTTAATACGTCCTGTAATTCCATTCATACGCCCCCTCGTGTACAGCAATATATGTCGCTCTCCAAAAAAAAAGAACAGTGCCAGTCACTCAAACAATTCAGAATTGTTTGAGTGACTGGCACCTATACTAATTTTTCAATGATAGCTTTCACTGTACCTGGTTCCACTAGATGACTATTTTCACCCATCCACATCGATAAATATTGAGCATTTCCTTGCAATGTACTTTCTTTACGAATAGTAGATGTTAAATAATGTTGTAATGGATATGGAGCTACGACAGCACCCTTCATTTGTTCTGTAAAATGATTGGCTAAGCCACGTGCCGCTTTGCCAGTAAATGCATACGTTATAGTCGTCTGATGTGCCTTCGACTGTAATATAGCATTTTTATATAGCGGTGATATTTCACATTCATCGGCAACTAATAATGCTGTACCTATTTGTACCGCCTGTGCACCACCTGCTAATGCGCGCTTTACATCTTCTTTTGAGATAATGCCACCAGCTACTATGATTGGAATTGCAATTTTGCCCGCTACTTGCTGTAATAAATCTTCCCGAGCAATTAATTGGAGTGGTTCAATGAAAGACCCGCGGTGGCCACCAGCCTCGCCACCTTGTAATACGACTGCATCCATACCCGCTTGTTCAACATGAATAGCTTCTTCTAACGTAGTAGCAGTGCCAATGACATATACACCGTTGTCTTTTAGACGTTGAATAACCGCTGACGATGGGATGCCAAATGTAAATGAACAAACGGCTACCTGCTCTTCCAGTACTGCCTGTAATTGCCCTTCAAACACTTCGTTAGACGTCACGCTTTGTACAGGTGATAATCCTAACTCATCATAGTATGGCTGCAACGCCATACGTGCTTTGTGGAGCACTTCTATATCAATACGTGGCTCTTCCTGAACAAATAAATTGACCGCAAAAGGTTTATTGGTAAGCTTTTTCACTTCTTTTATAAAGTCTCTAGTTTGCTCTCCATTTAAATAACCCGCTCCAATAGACCCTAAAATACCTTCCTCTGCACAAGCTGCAACAAATTTCGGTGTCGTCACGCCTGCCATCGGTGCTTGAATTATTGGATATTGCATCTCAAATTTTTTTAACATTGCTTTCACCTCTTATCTGTATTGTAAACGTTATTTAGCCAGAAGACCTGCAAATTTTTTACATATTTTTGTATTTTGTGATAATAGATGAAAAAAACCTACTCTTTATGAAAAGAGTAGGTTCAATAAATAGCACTTATGCGCGTGATACGTATGAAGCTTCTGTAGTGTTGATAATTAACACATCACCTTGGTTAACGAAGAATGGAACTTGAACAATAAGACCAGTTTGAAGTGTTGCAGGTTTTGTACCACCTGAAGCTGTATCACCTTTAATACCTGGTTCTGTTTCTGTTACTTCTAATTCAACCGTGTTTGGTAATTCTACACCTAGCATTTCGCCTTGGTAAGATTGGATGTGTACTTCCATGTTTTCTTTTAGGAATTTTAATTCATATTCAATAGCAGCTGAAGCTAGTTCAGTTTGCTCATATGATTCTAAATCCATAAATACATGCTCATCACCTTGAGCATATAAATATTGCATTTTACGGTTATCAATTTGTGCTTTTTCTACTTTTTCACCAGCACGGAATGTTTTCTCATTCACAGAACCGTTACGTAAGTTACGTAATTTAGAACGCACGAATGCAGCACCTTTACCTGGCTTAACGTGTTGGAAATCTAACACGCGGTATAATTGGCCATCAACAATAATTGTTAGACCTGTACGGAAATCGTTTACTGAAATCATTTGTGTTCCTCCATTGTTTATAAAATGATGAGTTCTTTAGTCGAATGTGTTAGCAGTTCATTACCTGACTCAGTGATTAAAATATCGTCCTCGATACGTACACCACCAACTCCTGGTACATAAACACCTGGTTCTATCGTTACAGCCATCCCCGGTTCTAATACCGTTTCAGAACGCTTCGATAAGCCAGGGCCTTCATGTACTTCAAGACCAATACCATGTCCTAAAGAATGACCAAATGCCTCACCATAGCCTTTTTCTGTTAAATAGTCACGTGCAATTGCATCTGCCTGAATACCCGTTAAACCAGGGCCAACTTTTTCAAGTGATAAAAGTTGCGATGCAAGTACTGTATTATACATTTCTACTAATTTTTCAGATGGCTCACCAACTGCCACTGTACGTGTTATATCCGAAATATAGCCATTGTATAGTGCACCAAAATCTAATGTGACAAAGTCGCCTTTTTCAATAACCTTATTCGTAGCAACACCATGTGGTAGTGCTGAGCGAAGACCAGACGCTACAATTGTATCAAATGAGGACTGTGTTGCTCCTTGTTGTCGCATGAAAAACTCTAATTCATTCGAAACTTCAAGCTCTGTTTTACCTGGCTTGATGAAGTCTAAAATATGTGTAAATGCGTGATCTGCAATTTCACACGCAACCTTAATAATATTAATCTCTTGTTCAGTCTTAATCAAGCGAATTTTTTCAATTAATCCAGAAACGGGTATTAAATCAGCTTGAATCACATTTTTATATAACTCATATGTTCCAAAGCTTACAGTATCTTTCTCAAATCCCAATGATTTAATACTCATTGCTTTGACTTGTGTCGCAATTTCTTCTAGAAGCGTTACTTCGTGTTGTACAATACGGAAATCTTGTATTTGCGCAGCTGCTTGCTCAGTATATCGGAAGTCAGTAATAAATACAGCATCATTTTGTGACACGATTGCCACTCCTGCTGTACCTGTAAACCCTGTCATGTATCGACGGTTGTACTCGTTTGTAATTAAAATGCCATCGATGTTTTTTTCTTGAAGTGTTTTACGAAGCTTTTGTAATTTCAACATAATTATTTCTCCCTCTCAATAAAAGTGCGTAATGCTAGTTCATAGCCTTTCGTACCAAGTCCACTAATTTGGCCAAGGCAGGCTGGTGCAAGATAGGAATGATGGCGAAAAGCCTCACGTTTGTGAATATTGGAAATATGTACTTCAATAACTGGTACGGCAACTCCTGCAATTGCATCATGTAATGCTACACTTGTATGGGTATATGCACCTGGATTAAAGATAATACCATCATACTTTTCATCCTCTGCTTCGTGTACCCAATCAACAAGAACACCCTCGTGATTCGATTGACGAAACTCGACTGTCGCACCAAGAGAAGCCGCGAGATTTTGAACATTATTCTTTACATCTTCTAGTGTTTCATGACCGTATATATGGGGCTCACGTTTCCCTAGTCGATTTAAGTTTGGTCCATTCAAACATAATAACTTCACGCAGTATTCGCCTCTTTCTATGTACTTGTTTTTTATTTTATCATACCAAATGCATACAGCAACTAATTTCCTTTTTGTGCTGTATGCTCTTTCTGATGAAAATTAGCTGTTTCAAGTAAAAAGCGAAGAAGACAAATTACGACAACGATAAAAGGAATAGATACTTTTTTAAACGATGTCGATTGCATTGGTAAATCCAACAAGAACCATTCTAATGTGATTGTTACAATTAGTCCTAGTAAAAAAGAAGTCAATACTGCTGGTATAATATGCGTATATCGTAAAGTCATATATAAAAAGAAACCTACTACAAATAGTGCTAATGTTAGAAAACTCCAATGAAATAATTTGGAGCTATCCTCAAACAATTCCCACTTCTTATAAAAACCTATTGGATTCCAAGAAATTAAATGAAAAAAATGAAGTCCTTTTAAACTTATCGCTAAAACAATCGCATAAACAACTGAAGTAATTAAGCCTACCTTCATAATTAATACCTCCTATTTTGACCTTTGTGCATGCGAGCATTGCAGCATGATCCTTAACACAATGGCTCGTAGTGTTATATCATTGTACACATACAAAGCAATCTTTCTGAAAATACAAAATTACACAATAAGTGTAACCATATAGAAAATTTACTATGCGTACCTCTAGAGGTTTTTCGCTAAATTTAGTACAATGGTACAGTTGAAATATATAAAGAGAGTGGTGTTAGCCTTGAGCAATTCACCTGTTTACGGGGGACAAGCACAATTAGAAGGTGTGATGTTCGGAGGAAAGGAACATACGATTACTGCCATTCGCCGTAACGATGATTCCATTGATTATTATCATTATAAAAAGGTTCAAAAACCGATTCTGCAAAAGCTAAAAAAAATCCCATTCGTACGTGGTGTTGTTGCACTTATCGAATCAGCAGGTTTAGGTTCACGCCATATGCAATTTTCAGGGGATCGTTATGACGTTACACCAGGCGAAGAAGCTGAAAATGTAGAAGAAGGCGGCTCAAAGTTACAAATGATTTTAGGCGTTGCCGTTGTCGGCATTCTTTCCTTTCTATTTGGGAAATTCGCCTTTACTTTAATTCCAGTATTTATTGCCGATTTCTTTTCTAGATGGATTGATGGTAAAGTAGGCCAAGTCCTTCTGGAAAGTGGCATTAAACTACTTCTTTTGCTTACCTATTTATACTTTATTTCTTTAACACCGATTATTAAACGCGTTTTCCAATATCACGGTGCCGAGCATAAAGTAATCAATTGCTATGAAGCAGGTATGGATATTACTGTAAAAAATGTACAAGCGCAATCTCGTTTACATTATCGTTGTGGTAGTAGCTTTATGTTATTCACTGTATTCGTTGGTATGTTTTTGTATTTCTTCGTACCAACAGATCCTCTGTGGTTACGAATTGTAGACCGTATTTTATTAATTCCCGTTGTTTTAGGGGTATCATTTGAAGTATTACAGGCAACAAATGCATGCCGTAACATTCCTTTGTTACGATACTTAGGCTATCCTGGCCTTTGGCTACAATTATTAACAACAAGAGAGCCTCAGGACGAACAAGTGGAAGTAGCAATTGCATCTTTCAATATGTTACTCCAAGTCGAACAGCAACCTGAAATTGCTGCTACATTAAATCACGACTAGCATAATAAAAACGCACAATACGCTGAATTCTATAGCATTGTGCGTTTTACATTTTTTATACCTTAAATGCCTTTTATAAAGACTGAACAGCATTTAATTGCTGCTTTGCACATTCATATTCCTCTTGTAATGTCGTAATAATTTCAAGGACTGACTCGCGTTTTTCAATATTTGTGACACCATGCCCTGCTGACCAAATATCACGCCAAGCCTTCACATTTACAAGGTGTGTTAAATCAATATCTTCCCTCGGCTTTAAGGTCGTCGGGTCAATCCCTTCCTTTAATAAAGATGGAATTAACACATTCACATGAACCCCACTGAACGCATCTGTATATAAAACATCATCTGTTTTGCTGTCGATAATCATCTTTTTATAATCCTCTGGAGCATTCCCTTCATGACAAGCGATAAATCGCGTTCCTAAATATGCATAGTCCGCACCAATAATTTGCGCTGCCAAAACATCGGCACCACTTGAAAGAGACCCTGATAATATAATTGTTCCATTAAAGAATTTCTTAACGGCCGACACAAAGCCAAATGGATTTAATTGCCCACCATGTCCACCTGCCCCTGCACAGACAAGAATTAAGCCGTCCACACCTGTAGCGGCTGATTTCTCCGCATGCTTAACGTTTGCTACATCAGCATATACTTTACCGCCATAGCGATGGACAATGTCGATGACCCTTTTCGGATTACCAAGCGATGTAATAACAATCGGCGGCTCAAATTCCTCAATTAACTGCAAATCTTCCTCAAAACGTGCATTCGCTACTGGATGACAAATAAAATTGACTGCCCACAGCTCCGTTGGTAATGCTTCTTTAATCTCTTGTAACCATTCGGCGCAAGTTGACGCAGGTCTTGCATTTAATAACGGAAACGAGCCAATAGCCCCCGCTCGACTAGCCTCAATGACCATCGCTGGATTTGATACTAAAAACATCGGTGCTACAATAATTGGTAATCGTGACATATACTCTCCCCCTTTTTATTAAATATTCTATTAATATCATAAAATCCCTACTTTACGAACTAATTTTATAAATCTTCCTTTTCGAAAATTGATCCGTTATAAGAATAAGTCGTGTGCATAAAAAAATGCCTATCCACCTCATTTGACGGATAGACACTTTAAGTTAGTTAAATATAAGTAACTCTTCTGCAACAGTTTTTAAATATTCTTCCTCAAACATCACATAATATTTTCCATCTATCATGTCATCTCTAGTTCCAGCACTTAAAGATAATGATTCAATTGATTTAATTTCTAGGTTTTGCTCTAACAATTGATCGAGTGGTAGATTAGTTTCAATTTGAGATAGCAGTTCTTTTAATTGTTCTTCTGGCATTTCATTTTCCATTTTATTACTAACTGCATGAATGAGATGCAAGAGGTTTTCTTCACTTAAATTTCTTCCATCTGTAGCCGCCATCATTAATGCCACAACCTCTTCCCCATTTAACCGATTGGTTCCTTTTTGAAAATCAAATGCCACACTCGTTATAGCTCGTACTCGAGTATCTTCCTGTAAGTCGTAATCTATACCATTCACAGCATGTATGAATGTGGAAAAGGTTTCTAAATCTATAACAGCATAATAATCAATTGGTAAATTAAATAGTTTTGACACTGTTGCTTTAACATTTTCTGCCCCTCCCAAACCGTAGGCATACGCAAATAACAATTTATCGTTCGAAGTTGTTCCATCCATGTTTTTTATCGGTGCATACGTAGCGCTTGGAATAGATAAAACTTTCATCATCTTTTTATTTTTACTATATGTAAGTAATAGATTAAGTGGTATTCTGTTATCCTCCGTTTTTGCCTTCACAGTAATGAGCGTAGTTAAAATGGCATCATCCTGATAGGCATCCCCACTAATATCACTTTTGTTAAGCTCGTTTTGAACATTTCCAGTTCCAACAAAAATCGATGGAATAAATAAAAATAAACATAAGCCTATTGCTAATAATGAAACTGTAAGTGGCGCGAGTCTTTTTGGGGAAGAAAAAAGAGATTTCTTTTGCATTTTATCTTTCTTCTCCAGTGTACGAATTTGTTCAAATACTACATGTCGGTCTTCTTGTGTAAATATTAATTCTTTTTCGGAAGTCTTATAAAATTTTTCTCTTACATGTTTATCTTCCATTCAACTCTGCCTCCTTTATCATCGTCTCTAACCTCTGTTTTGCCCGTCTTAATCTCGTTTTTACTGTATTTACTGGAATATCTAAAATATCAGCAATTTCCTCTGTCTTTAACGACTCATAATAGTATAAATAAACGACTTCACGATACACTTTCGGAAGAGAAAAGATTGTATCTTTAATTTCTTCATTATGATATTTATCAATAACTGTTTTTTCGGTAGATGGGTATATTGACTTTGCAGTTTCTTGTATAAAACTTTTTACTTGCACCATTTTATAATGCCAACTTTTTAAATAATCTTTACATTCGTTAATTGTTATACGATAGAGCCATGTTTTTATTTGTGAATCAAATCGAAAGGAATCTAAATTTTTGTAGCATTTAATAAACGTATTTTGCACTAAATCCTTAGCAGTCTCCGAATCTTTCACATAAGAAAATGCCAATCGTACCAGCTCATTCCCATACTCAATCATTACTTTTTCTAGTAAAAAATCTTTTTCATCTTTCTCCACTCTACTACCCTCCCTTTCAACTAACTTCAAATTCTGCTATTAGACGACTAACAAATTTAAATAGGTTCAATTTCCAAAAAATATTTATTTTATAAGCATTTTCTTTTTATTGAAAAACATCCTTATAATTATAACTGACATAAAAAAACTTGTATCTTAGATTACAAATCATAGACACAAGCAAATTATTTATCCTATTCTTTTATCTATAAGAGTTCCTTGTAATTTACCAAAGAACATTGAGTTGCATATGCTAACTGTTCGTTTTAGATTTTGAGTAACTTTTTACTAATTGCTTTCAATCACCAAAAGCAAATAGAATTTCTGCTTCACATGCCAGCTCCCCGTCCACTGTAGCGATACCTTTTGCTTTTCCAATAGGACCTTTTAATCGCGTGATTTCAACCTCGAGACGGAGTTGATCTCCAGGCTTTACTTGCCGTTTGAAACGACAGTTATCTACTCCTGCTAACAGCCCTAATCGTCCTTGATTGCCTGCTTTAGTTAACATTACAACAGCACTTACCTGAGCTAATGCTTCTACAATTAAAACACCAGGCATAACAGGGTAATGAGGGAAGTGCCCTTTAAAAAAATTATCATTTATAGTTACATTTTTCATTCCAACGGCACGTTTTCCTTCTTCTAATTCCAAAATCCTATCAACTAAAAGAAATGGATAACGATGTTTAATAATTTCTTTTATTTTTTGAGTATCGTACATTATTAAATCCCCCATCACAATGTAATTCATATCCTAAACATCAATTTTACCACCAGATACTAATAGTTGATACTATAACATTTCTATCTTCCATGTATCACTATTCTAAAACTACAGCGATGCGGCTTAAAAATTCGAGGACGTTAGTTTTTCCACACTTCCCTTACGAAGGCCATTGCACGCTCAATAGTTGAGATATTCTTATTGTGCCAACTTTCACCCATTTCTCTTACCAATGAGTGAATAAACCCAATTTTACTAACAATTATTACATAATCCAGTAATACATTTATAACACCATCATTTAATCCCAACTCTTGTAAATCCATAACTAAATCTACATCATCTTTAGAAACATCAACACCTTTATATTTAAGATACTCAATTGATGTTAAGGATTTAACCTGTTTTATATACCATTCGTCGGAGCTCATTCCCATTTTTGCTTTAAATTTTTCTTCTCCTTTTGCTTCCCATTCCTCAATTGTAATCCCATGTACTTCTTGAAATCGTTCTTCGGTCGTCTTACCGTATATTACTTTGCCTTTTATTTTCTTATATCTCTTATCACGACTCATGCTATTTCACCCCTTTTAAATCATCGCACTCGTTAATTCAAAAAGTACATACTTTATTTAATATAAGTTAACAATACACTTTAATTAGGGAAAAATCGTAGAGAGGTGTATTGAAGAAAATGAAAAAGATAGTACTCGTTTTTATACTCTCACTTGTTCTCATTACTTCTTTTCAAACAACAACCGTTTCATCAGCAGAACCAACGCAAGATTCTGATCAGCTAAGATTACAGGATATGCTCATGTTAATGCTTAGTCCTTATATTGAAAAAGATTTAAATCGCTATTATTATCCAAAAATTTTAAAGGATTTTTCACCTGCTGTCACTCCTTGGAAAATCGAAGTGTTAGAAACGAGTAGAGTAAATGGTTTCCGAGGATTTAAATTGCAAATTACATTTGAAATCGAACCAACCGATGGTGGCCAGTGGATTCCAGTTGGGAAAGATCAAATGACCTATGAAATTTCTGCTGGACCAGAAATTACATTGATAAAACACACCCACCTAAAGACGTATAAATATCCACCACAATAATTTAAAATTGTTATCGAACTTTGTACAACTACCCTTCCCCAAAAGTATAAGAAGAACAGTGATGCTTATTAATACATTGTGCGCTATTATGAAAGTTTAAAAAATTTAAGTCGACTGCATACATACGTTGGTTTGCAGTAAACTATATTATAAAAGGCTCAAATGATTTTATGCTTTATTACATTAGTTTGGCTCTGCAACAATTGGGTACTATAAGAATAAAAGGAAGGAGAGATACGATGTTTGATCAAATTGCGTATTTTATATTTCAAGCCTTGTTAGTTTTAACAGTTTTGGTTGTAGTGATTGGAATACCGCTTGGCGATACACTGATTAGAAAAAAATAAGACTGCATCTAACTGGATGCAGTTTTTTATGAGGGGTTTTGTCTGTAAAATTCGTCAGGATGAGCAATTTCATTTTCAACAAAAAATCGCGCTGAGCTTTGAATCATTTCTATAAAGTCAGCATCGGTTAATGTAATGTTATTTTTTATCAAACGATTTAATTTTATTGATTCTATACTTCCAATGACTTTTGTTTCTTCTGTTAATACATTATATTGAACACGCATATATGTCTTTCCATCATATGTAACATAAGCAGTGACCTGACTGTTTTCCAAATTAATAAGAGGGTACTCTACTTTTATTCCACTAGAAACAAAGAGAGCTTTACCAGACATACACTTACGAATATAAAAAATTGCTGAAATAGCGCATGCGATACCCATTATCCTAGTTATATTACACAACGAACGCTTCATGTCTTCGCCCCCAACTATGTAGAAACCTAGTTTCTTAGTTCTGTCTATAATCATAACATTAATTACCAATAAAAAAATCACCTCACCCCTAATTATGTTTAGAGGTAAGATGATTCCACAAAGCTTTTATATCAATTCTTCAATTTACAAACCGCATTTTAATTGTGCACCACAGTTTGTACATGTGTTACAGCCACCCATTTCTTCGACTGTTCCTTTACGACATACTGGGCATGTGTTTCCTACATCCGAGCCAATTACAGTTGTAGACTCAAGCGCTTGAATCGTATCAACTAATACAACTGGACGTTTTGTGTGCTCTTCGACTAATTCTTCTTCAAATGATAACTGATCCATATCATTTTCTTCTGCTTTTAGTGTAAGCACTTGTGAATCACGGCTACCATCAACATAGACCGTCCCGCCTTTAGCGCCACCTTTATATAAGCGCTCGTACACTTTTTCTACTTGTTCAACTGTATAGCCTTTTGGAGCATTCACTGTTTTAGAAATTGATGAGTCAATCCATTTTTGAATAATGCATTGCACATCTGCATGCGCTTCTGGTTTTAATTCCATTGCCGTAACAAACCATTCAGGCAATTTATCTTCTGAAGCTTCTGGATGGCGGTCTAAGTATTCTTGAACAATTTCCGCTTTTACTTCAATAAATTTACCTAATCGGCCAGAACGATAATAAGTAAATGAGAAATACGGTTCTAGACCTGTAGCTACGCCTACCATTGTTCCAGTAGAACCAGTTGGCGCAACCGTTAGTAAATGTGAGTTACGAATACCTGTTGCTAAAATTTGCTCTTTAATGTGTGCAGGCATTTTTTGCATGAAGCCTGTTTCAGTGAACGCTTTGCGTAAACGGGCCGTTTCTTCCTCTGTCGCTCCAACTAAGAATGGGAAGCTACCACGTTCTTTTGCAAGCTCTGTCGAAGCTTCATATGCCGTTTCTGCAATTGTTTTAAAGATTTCATCTACAAGTGCATTACCCGCATCTGAGCCATATTCTTTTTCACAATAAATAAGTAAATCCGCTAAGCCCATTACCCCTAAACCGACACGGCGCTCACCAAGAGCTTGTACTCGGTTTTCTTCTAGGAAGTAAGGTGTTGCATCAATAACATTATCCTGCATACGAACACCAACACGAACTGTTTCACGTAATGCTTCATAATCGACTGTTTGGTGTTCTTTATCCGCAAACTGAGCTAAGTTGACAGCAGCTAAGTTACAAACTGAATATGGTGCTAGTGGTTGTTCCCCACATGGGTTAGTTGCTACAACACTTTGACCATAAGCTTTAGCATTTGTCATATCGTTAGCATTGTCGATAAAGAAAATACCTGGCTCTGCAGAGTATGTTGCACAGACGTTGATGAGGTTCCAAAGCTCTTTTGCCTTAATCGTACGATATGTGCGTACTTTGTAGCCCATCTTCTCCCATTCACGTACATCTCCAACTTTATGCCATTCACTGTTGTATATAGCCATTTCTTCTTTTGAATATTCTTCAACGGCTGGGAAACGAAGCTCGAAGTCAGCATCTGCTTCAACAGCTGCCATAAATTCTTTTGTTAACGTTACAGAGATGTTCGCACCTGTTAAAAACTCTGGGTTATGAACTGTGTACGTACCACCATCACGTAATTTATTTTCTGCTTCACGGATAATTCCACTGTCGAATCCGCCTAATCCCTCTATACCTTTATAATTAACAATGCCCTGATACATCGCTTCTTCTTGCGTTGTAAGCGGCTTAAAGTTTAATTTTTCTTTCGCTAGACGAATAATCGTCTCATCTGCTGTATTTTCCATTAAGTATCGTAGAATACGTGGATTTTGCATTTTTGAAATAATAAATTCCACGATATCAGGATGCCAATCTGCCAGCATAATCATTTGTGCCCCACGCTTTTTGTTACAAAAAAGTATATTAAAATACTTTTATGATGTGGTCATTTCTGCCACATTCTTATGCTTTCACATAAGATCAGACTATATCATCAAAGAAGGATTTGATTTTTTCATATTTGCGATTGAGTCGTATAGAGCCATACTTATATAACTGTTGCGCAATCTTTTTCACATCATCTTTACGAGTAATGTATAAGTCTACACAACCTTGTTTCGGATAAAGTTTATGGACTGATAAAGCTAGCTGGTTATTATGAAGAAATTGTAGCAATGACAGGAGCATATGACTATTTCCTGTAAACCCCAGTCTTCCACGACTTGATATATGACCATCTGCATCAAAAAAACCTCTTAAATACGCCCACTGTAAATCTTCTCTTCCAAAATTAATCCAACTTTCAAAACCTGTTTTTCGTGGTGTAATCCCTAATTTAATTAAATCATTACACATTTCTGTTGAATTGATTGGTAAAGCATATTTATTTTGCTCATTTGGCGCTGTGCTTGGTCGGAATTTCATTGCTTCCAACATACATAATTCTTTAGCGATATCATCTAGTAGTTGTCGATCTTGCTCTGCGAGTGATAACACAAGGCGTTTAGATTTCCCACGATCAAAAATCGTTCCATCACCTGTAATATAACCTACTAAATAAGCCTTATTCGCTGTATCTACTTGTTTAAAGTAGTGTTCATTATAACGATATTTCTTATTTTTCAGCTTACCAGCTTCACCAGGTGTTCTCGGTTTAAAAAGTTCTAATTCTTTATTCCATCTAAGAATCGTTCCTCTTCCTATACAAAGCGTTTTCGCAATATCTACTTGGCTCATTCCATGCTCATGTAACTCAATTATCTCTTTAATCAATCGTTCTTTGTCTCGCGCCTCGTAAGGACGTCTCCGTACATTACGATTTACTTCTTCCATGCTCCCACCTCCAAAGTGGCATATAAGTTTAGGAAGGTTCAATAGTCGTTGAACGTTCATCTGCATTTCCACAGATGCTTCGCTGCTGATTGCCCAATCTTTTCTTTTTTTAAGCATTCACGTTTAACTTCACAGTTTACGTTGTAGCAAGAAAAGCTCTCAGGGTGTTCCAGCAATTCACGAGATTTTAATCCCGCCGTTTTGGTTAACGGGATCCACCTTGCTCGACAAGGTGAGTCAGTTTTGCAATGTCATCTAGCCATGATACGGAACCTGAAGATTTACCGTTCACACCACGTGCTAACGTATTGCGAGGGCGTAGTGTTGAACCATTCGTTCCTACACCACCACCACGGCTCATAATTTCCATTACTTGCTTACGGTGATCACTAATCCCTTCGCGTGAATCCGCAACGAACGGCATTACATAGCAATTGAAGAAGGTTACATCTGTTTCAGAACCTGCTCCATAAATGACACGGCCAGCTGGTACAAATTTCAATGATAAAAGCTGTTTATAAAATTTCTCAAACCATTCTTGGCGTTTTTCGGCTGTTTTTTCAACTGAAGCAAGCCCTGTTGCATTTCGTTTTGCGATTTGCTCATAAAAAATTTCAAGAGGCTTTTCTAGCACGTCAATTGAACGTGTGATCACACCTGTTTCTTGCTCTTTTGGATCATCTAATGCGCTACGGTAGTCTTCCTCAATCAAAATGTCTGCTGTTTTTGTAGACATATCAATATGTTGTATTGTTCCTAAACCACGAGCAGGGAATTTTGGATCTGCCTTCACCGTTAATACGACGAAATCACCAGCTTTTAATGTTTTCTTTTCCGTATCTTTAAACGAGTAGCGATCGATCATTACAAGTCTTGATACACCTGTATGCGTAATGTGCATATCAGGCGTAACAGGGTGAACCTGTGGGAATTGCTCAATATCTTTGTTTAACTGTTCAATTTGTTTGTTTACATCGGGTTGATGATTTGTGAGTACCATCGTTTTGCCTCCCTTATTTTAAGCCTTACAATAATAAATACACAATATCATGTGTTGGTAAACACTACATATTGTGTATGTTGCTTTTAAAAAGATACTATATATAGTTTATTAATTCAACTCTTGCAATTTCAAGTAGAATGGTTACTGCTTGCCATTACAAGGTTTAAACGATAAAAAATATTTTTCTTATACCATATTTTACTTTTTAAAGTTCCAATCATCATGAGCATATTTTTTTTCCTCTAAATCACGCACATAATTTAATTGCTCCTCAGAAAGTGTAAATGCTTTTAATTCAATTTGCAACGATTTTGCAAAGCCATCTCGGAAAGCAGTGACACATTGTTCAATAGAAACAGGTTTTTGAACAAGACTATTAATAGCAACCGCCTTCTCTGGTAGTTTTTTTCGCATACGCTCTTTTGCTTCTTCACTAGAAAAATTAAATACAGATAATAATTTCTCTTCATCTAAATCAAGTAAAATCGCACCATGCTGTAAAATAACACCTTTTTGACGTGTTTGTGCACTACCTGCTATTTTTTTGCCTTCTACGACAAGCTCATACCAACTTGGTGCATCAAAGCATACGGCACTTTTTGGCTGTTTCAAATCTGCCTTCTTTTCTTCTGTATCAGGTACGCTAAAATACGCATCCATTCCTAAATTATGAAAGCCCTCTAATATCCCTTCACTTAGTACGCGATACGCCTCTGTTACTGATTCAGGCATATTAGGATAGCTTTCAGTAACAATTACGCTATATGTCAATTCATGTTCATGTAAAACTGCTCGACCGCCTGTTGGTCGACGAACAAACCCTATTCCTTGTTCACGTAACGCATCTAAATTAATATCTCTTTTCGCTTGTTGAAAATAACCAATCGACAATGTCGCTGGCTCCCACTCGTAAAAACGAATGACAGGAGGAATTAATCCCTCACTATGCCAATCAAGCAATGCCTCATCTAGTGCCATATTAAAAGAAGGACTACATTTTCCTGAATTTAGAAAATACCAAGTTGTCATTACGTCATCTCCTACATCTATAGATCATTTCTAGCCACAATCTAGTTAATTTTATCAAACTCATTGGACTATCGCTAGCGCATCTTTTATAATAATAAAGAAGATAGAAAGGGGTAAGAAGAAATTGGATATACTTATCACAATTGGTGTTATTTTAGTAGTTCTAATTGCATATATCGCTATTAATGCAATGCGTCTAAAAAAAGCCGTAACCAACTTAACACAAGAACAATTTATTGAAGGCTACCGTAAAGCGCAACTAATCGATGTGCGTGAACAAAAAGAATTTGATGCAGGTCATATTCTTGGTGCTCGTAACGTTCCTTCTACAGCATTACGTCAACGTCATAAAGAAATCCGCCCAGATTTACCAGTATACTTATACTGTCAAAATACAGGTCGTAGTGCGCGTGCTGCTCTTTTCCTAAAAAAACGTGGTTACAATCAAATCTACCAGCTTGATGGCGGCTTCCGTAATTGGACTGGTAAAATTAAAACAAAAAAATAATAATCACTGCGAATTTTATAAGGTAAAAGTGACTATTTTCAATAGTACAATTCTCCGTAAAGCAAGTATGTTGTATAAATCGACAGCAATACTTATTTTCGCACAAAAAGAATCCATTCCAATTGCATTGGTAATGGATTCTTTTTGCTAATATCCAGAGTTTCTTCTATATAATAGTAGTTGTCTAACGACTAACCATGTCGTTTAGCTTTCTCATTTTCTTTATCACAAAATAAATAGTAGAATGTTAAACTGCTCTAATGCAGTGTCCCGTCCATATAGCAAAAAGAGATTTTTGGCGTAAATATGAATTTTCTGCCCCCTCCATACTTGCTATACCCTTCCCCATTACAAAAAACAGTATGTCCAAAATAACTAACTTTCGTAACAAATTTATCAGCATAAACTTAATTCTTCTTTTTTGATGAAAACTACTGAAATTTTCCCTTGAATTAATTGCTAGGCATTGATAGGATAAATAATATCTTAAAATAATGTATAGATTAAAGCTATGAATGCTATGGATTAAACTATAGCAGGAGCATTTCTGGAGAGAGCGCAATTTGCGTCGCCGAAGGGTTCACTATCTCAGGCAAAAGGACAGAGGAGTAATATAAACTTTCATCACGAAAGCTATACCACACGAATGTTGAATTTATTTTAAACTAACCGAACTTTCGAACATGGTAATTGTTATTCTGACGTTTACGAGACTAGTGTCGCAACTAGTCTCTTTTTATTTTCCAGTCACAGCTTCTACGAATCTTATGGGGGAATGAACGTGGAACAACAACAATTAAAACGTGAATTAAAAAATCGCCATGTGCAACTTATTGCGATTGGCGGTACAATTGGTACAGGTTTATTTTTAGGAGCAGGTAAAGCGATTGCTTTAGCAGGACCATCTATTATTTTAGCCTATCTTATCGTCGGCACTGCTTTATTTTTCGTTATGCGAGCGCTTGGAGAACTGTTATTATCGAATGCTGGCTATACGTCATTTACAGATTTCGCTACAGAGTACATCGGCTCTTGGGCAGGATATGTCACTGGCTGGACCTATTGGTTTTGCTGGATTATGACTGCAATGGCTGATATTATTGCCGTCGGTGTCTACATACAATATTGGCTTAATATCCCGCAATGGGTGCCTGCAATTGGCTGTTTAGTCCTTTTATTATTTTTAAATTTATTGACTGTAAAACTATTTGGGGAACTCGAATTTTGGTTTGCTCTTATAAAAGTGGTAACAATTGTTGCGCTTATAATTATTGGATTATTCATGCTATTCACTGGATTCCAAACAAGCTCTGGAACAGTATCCGTGGAAAACCTCTGGGCACATGGTGGGCTCTTCCCTAACGGTATATATGGCTTCCTAATGGCATTCCAAATGGTTGTCTTCGCTTTTGTTGGGGTAGAATTAGTTGGTGTTTCTGCTGCTGAAACCGCTGATCCTCAAAAAAACATTCCATCTGCAATCAATAAAATTCCACTCCGAATTTTATTGTTTTATGTAGGGGCATTAGTAATCATCTTATGCATCAACCCTTGGTATGAAATGTCTGGAACAAGCAGTCCCTTCGTACAAGTTTTTACATTAGCTGGTATACCTATTGCAGCAGGTATTATTAATTTTGTCGTATTGACATCTGCCGCATCAGCAGGCAATAGTGGTTTATTTTCGACAAGTCGCATGCTGTATAATCTTGGTCGCAATAAACAAGCATCCGCTTCATTTGCAAAGCTAAATAAAAATAGTGTACCAAGTAATGCACTTACCATTTCTGCTATCGTTGTATCAGTGGGCGCATTACTAAGTAAGCTCATGCCAGAAAACGCCTTTAGCGTCGTGACAACAATTAGTGCAATTTGTTTTATTTGGGTATGGAGTATTATTTTAATCTCTCATATCATTTATAAACGTAAAAATCGCGCCCTACATGAAGCGTCAATTTTCAAAGCACCATTAACACCATTTGTGAACTATTTAGTACTCGCTTTCTTCGCGTTTTTATTAGTTGTTATGTTAATTTCCGAAGAAACAAGAACGGCTCTTTTACTAACACCTATCTGGTTTATCGGTCTTTTCATTCTATACAAACGCAAAAATCGCCAACAATAAACCACATCCACAGCAAAGACGCAATCTAACCATTGCGTCTTTGCTTTCATTATTACAGTTCCCCAATTATCTAGCGCTACAATGTGTAGCTGTAGCACTGATATTACTCTAACAGCCATAACCCCTTCTCTATTTACTGTCATTTAACTCTGTATCTTCAATTTAGTGCAATACTAATCTAGTTGTCAGGATATAGTTGTGATAACAATTCAACAACAGTCTCTCCTCACACATACTTATTGTTTACTAATATAAAAAATTTTTACTATATATTTAGACTGAATAATAGGGAGAAAAAATTGCGCATTTTCATTTATTTTTTATTGCGAATTTTCAGCTATTTTTTTTATAATGTCACTAAGAAATTAGTTGGGGGTGATTTTTTATGCTACCAGCATTTCGTAATGGAGACCGCTAATATTAACAATTATATAAATCAAAATTGTTAATATTAGCAATTTGATTCCAATAAAGCAAAACAGGAGGGATTTATATTCTTTCTGTTTTGTTTTCATTCTTAAACGGAGGAATATTTCGATGACTCTATTAAAAATAAAAAGGACTTTACAACCTTTAATTGTAGGCGAAAAAATAATCTTCGGTTTTGGTCAAGATGGAATAGAAAGGTCAATAGAAAAAAACGAACAAAATATTGATATTTTAAAAGTATTAAATGGCGAGAAAAAGCGTGATCAATTATCAATAAGCACAGAAGAATTTAATAATAAGGTTAAGGTTTTAAAAGATTTAGGTCTACTTACTATAAATGAATATGATAAACAATATAAATATTCACGCAACATAAATTTCTTCGAATGGATGGATATTTCAAATAATACTGACCCTTCGATTTATCAAAGAAAATTAAATAAAGGACATGTTTTGATCGTAGGTTTAGGTGGGATTGGTGCCAATGTATGTGAAATCTTAGCTAGACTTGGTATTCAAACATTCACTATCATTGATAATGATCAAATAGATGAAACAAATTTAACGAGACAGGGAACATATTTCGAGGAGGACATAGGGAAAAATAAAGTAGACATCGTTGAAAAATATATAAAAAAAATTGATTCAAAAATAATTGTGAATAAATTAAATAAATATTTAGCTACAAGAAATGATTTAAAGAATATTTTCCAAAAATATGACTTTGATATTTCTATATGTTGTGCAGATACGCCAAAATACAAAATTGTCGTATGGTTTGATGATTTATCAATAGAGTTTAATAAACCTTTTATTTCAGGTTCATATGCTTCTACAGTTATCAACACATTTTGTATGAATCCAAATTTAACGATAACAAGCTCTGAATTGTATGATGAGCAAGGTGCTCCAAGAGAACAACTTTTGGGAAACACTACATTCTCTACAAGTGTTATAGCACCAGTAACTTATATGGCTGCAGGATTAATCTCTTATCAAGCTTTCAGCGTTATTACACAACTAAATTATAAACCAGAGGCAATTCAAATTGATTTATTTAATTGGAATGTATATAAATATGACCTTAAGAAAAAATAAAAATTTTATTTACTTTATATCCGGTAGAGTGATAACAAATTTTGGAGATAGCTTATATACTGTTGTATTAGCCTATATAACTATCTCTATATACAATCTAGGTGCAGATTCTTTAGCACTCATCGGATTAATCGCCTTTTTACCCTCCTTAATTAACTTTGCCTTTGGAACTTTAATAGATAACTGTAGAAATAAAAAAAGCCTATTAATCTCTTTAGAAATTGTACAATTATTCTCTATTACAGGCATATTATGCACAGTATACTTCAGATTAGATATCCTCTTAATTTTCATATGTCATTTTATATTTTCATTTGCGAATACATTGATTTATCCAGTTCAATCCAGTTATATTCCTGAAATACTACGATTCAAAAAAACAGATATTGAAAAATCTGTTTATGTCATGAATATTACCAATAATACAGTTGATATAATATCTAATTTCCTATCTTCAGTGATTCTTATATATATATCTGTAATTAGTATACTACTCATTGACATGTTTACTTTTTTCTTATGTATAGCATTATTTTTGAAAATTTACGTAAAAAATATTGTATATCATCCAAACAATAATAATCAAATTCAAGACAAACCTAATTTTAAAAATAATATTTTGTATGCTTTTAAATATTTTTGGAAAGAAAAAACCCCGTCACGAATAGTTGTAATGGAAGGTATCTTAAGCGGTCTTACAACCATGGTCATGCGTATTATCGGTGCTTATCTAGTAATACTAAATATTGGCGTTGAATATCTAGGTGTCCTTTTAGCTATCCAGAGAGGGTCCGAGCTTGTTGGAGCTTTTCTCTCAAACCGTATTAAAATGCCTTTTAAAAACTTTTTCATGATAGATTATTTGGTTTCTGGCGCTTCTATTACACTGATAGCTTTCATTGATAGTATAGCCATAAAAACCGCACTCTTTGCATTAACATTTTTATTAATTGGTATGTCAGGAACAGTTTATGGAAAAATGATTTATCATTTTTATGATTTTCACCATATTGGCAAAGTGACTTCTGTTATTAATACAGTTTCGTCTTTTGCTATAGTTACATGTTTGTTAATACCTATGATATATGATGACGTAGAAAATTTAATCATTATAACAGGAATTATCACTGTTACGTTTGGTTTCTATCTCTTATTTTTCAAAAAATCGAATGTTTCTTTAGAAAAGATGTCATAGCTTAAGTCCTTTTTCCAAACTAGCAAAGAGAAATCCAATTCTATATGAATGAATACACTTTTTAATTTCGACTAGTCTTCACTTGCAATTAATATTTATTAAATTAATAAAAGAATAGCGTAAGTAAGTCTCTGTACTTATCTACGCTATTTGTTTACCTTATTAAAAAATATTCATATCCCACTCAGCTGCCACATGCTTTAGTAATTTTACTCCTGCGACACTATTGCCGATTTCATCTATAGCAGGTCCATAAATGCCAATACCACAACCAGCAGGGAAAGGTGAACCTAAGCTTGCGTGACTTGGAACTGCCGCAACAATGGCGCCCGAGACACCGCTTTTAGCGGGTAATCCAATAAATGCAGCGAATTTACCTGATGCATTATACATACCGCATGTCACCATCAATGCCTTCGCTAGTTTTGCCACCTGCTTAGGAAACAGCTGTGTTTGTAATAGTGGATGATAGCCATCATTGGCAATGATTAAACCGATCATCGCTAAATCCGAAACATTTACTTCAATTGCACATTGCTTCAAATACACTTCCAATGCCTCTTCTACAGGGCAATCTAAAAAGCCCGAATCCATTAAATAATACGCTAATGACCGATTGCGATTGGCGGTGTGCCATTCAGATTGAAAAACTTCTTCATTTACCTTTAATTTCTTCCCAACAATTTTCTCTAAAAAATAGAGGATTTTTGAAACTTTCTCCTGCGGGGAATTACCTGCAAGCATCGAGGAAACTGTAATGGCTCCTGCATTAATCATCGGATTAAACGGTTTTCCAGGCTGATGACTTTCCAGACGAATAATTGAATTGAAAGTATCACCTGTAGGCTCCACATCTACACGCTCTAACACATAAGGCAACCCTCGATCCATACACGCTAAAATAAATGTTACAACTTTCGAAACACTTTGAAGCGTAAAAAGTTCAGTTGTCTCCCCTCCATTGATTTCGTCATTATTTGGTCCGATAATTGAAATGGCCAATTGATGAGGATCTTTTTGAGCTAATGCTGGAATATAGCTTGCACATTTACCCTCTTGTGCAAATGGTCGAAACTCCTTTACCCACTCAGCTACAAGAAGTTGATGCGGATTATCGTAATCGTTGTTAGTATGATTGGTAAGCATTATACTATTCTCCTCTCTTAGATGAATGCCATCATTTTTTCTAACTAGGAAAAATAGAGCCCTCATAGTTCATCTACGAAGACTCCTTTTTCATTTAACGCTTTGGAGGCATTGTTCCTTCTGGGATTAATGACACATAAGTTTCCCCATCTAGACGTTCCTTCCATTCTTTTTTAGCTTCTGCAATAAGCGTAGGATTATTTATTAATTCAACTGCCGTGCAAGCCATAATGTTGGCAGCCTGTAGCATTCCTTTGTGTGCAATCGGCATGACGCCCTGTGATACAACCTGCCAAGTATGAAGCGGTGTACCGAGTGCCATACAAACAGTTGTACATTGAACAGTTGGAACAATCCAGCTAACATCTCCTACATCTGTTGATCCGCCCATAATAAATTCAGGCAGCACACTTGGAATGTGATCAGCAATTACTTTATCTTTTAATTGCATCGCATCCTCTTTTTTTAGACCAACGAAAGAGGAAGCTTGAATTTCAGGGCTAAACGTATTATAAATAGCTTGTGCATGCTGCTCATCTTCTATTGTATAAGTTGGCATCCCAATTTCAAGTATTTGTTTTTGCATTGCGTCATACAGTGTTTTGTTTGGAATAAGATTGGATGCAGCTCCCTCAAAGGCAATCTCCACCGAAGTTCCCGTCATCAACGTTGCACCTTTCGCAATATTTTCAACACGTTGATATATCTCTTGTACTTGTTGTTTTTTAGGTGCTCTTACTAAGTAAGTTACTTCCGCATATGGTTGGACAACATTCGGAGATGTTCCACCCGAATCTGTAACCGCATAATGCAAGCGCGCCTCTGGAATAATGTGTTCGCGTAAATAGTTTACCCCAACATTCATGAGCTCAACAGCATCTAACGCACTTCTGCCAAGATGTGGTGCAGCGGCAGCATGTGCACTCTTCCCAGTAAACTTAAAAGTTACTGCATAGTTTGCTAGAGAGCTACAAGTCATGACCGATGTAAATGTGCCTGGGTGCCAAGATATTGCAATATCGACATCATCAAAAATACCCGCCTTCGCCATATAAGCTTTCCCTGAACCATTTTCCTCAGCTGGACAACCGTAGAATCGAATCGTCGCCGACTGATTATGTTGTTCTAAGTAATCCTTCACCGCAACAGCAGCAGCAAATGCGCCTGTTCCTAATAAGTTATGTCCACAACCATGACCACTTCCTCCATTCTCTAATGGTTCATAATGGGTAGCACCACCCTTTTGACTCAAGCCAGGAAGTGCATCATACTCACCTAAAAAAGCAATAACAGGCTTTCCAGAACCGAATGTTCCTACGAGTGCCGTTTCAAGCCCAGCAACGCCAACTTCTGTCGCAAAGCCCTCTTTTTCTAATGCTGCTTTCATATACTGAACCGATTTTTTCTCTTGAAAGTGCAGTTCAGGCACCGCCCAAATTGTATTACTTAATGCTACACTTGCTTCACTTTTTGCTTCAATTAACGAAGATATTTTTTCATAAATACTCATATTTTCTCCTCCAATGACGTTTATAAATTTAATAGTTTTCCTTTTTGATCATTTAATGTTAGTAATGAAATAATACAAATACCCGCAAATGCTATTAGCATCCAAAAGGCTGCGTCAAAAGAACCATCAAACGCATCGACCATAAAGCCGATAGCCATTGGTGTTACAAACCCTGCTAATTGACCGCCAGTATTGGCAATCCCCATTGCTGAACCTGTAATAGATGATGGTAACTTTTTTAAGACAATGGCAGGTAGTAATGTAATAACAAATGCAATAAAGATCGAAACAACTGTTTGATAACCGATAAATAATGTCACAGATTCTGCTGTAAACATTAAATACAATAAAATCCCAATCACTGCACAAGAAATTGCACCTAAAATTTTGTCCATCCCGCGTGGTAGCTTATCAATAATATAACCACTACCATAAACACCAATAATTGTTGTAATTGCTGGTATTGTTTGTGCCCAGCCGATTGACATTAAATCAAGACCACGATTTTTTTGTAGATACGTTGGAATCCATGATACTAATCCCCAGTTCACTGCATAAATACAAAAATAAGCGATAATTAAATTCCACATAAGTGGCGTCTTAAATAGCTCCTTGAAGCTAACTTTAGTAGTGACTTTTCCTTCACCAACATTACCTGTTGATTCGGTTTGCTCTTGTGGAAGTTTAATATATTTCCAGTACAAAATGGCGATAATTGCGCCTATTAACCCGATAATAATGAACATCATACGCCAGCCAATCGTTCCTAATAAATAAGCCGAAAGTAGAGGAACGATTAGCGATACAATTCCTCCAGAGGTAAGCATAATCGACATTGCTCTTCCTCTTTCTTCTTTAGGGAAAACGGTTGCAATAATTTTTGAGCTAGAAGGCTGGAACCCACCTTCACCAATTCCGAATAAAAAACGAATGACAATCATTGCTGCTAAAGACCACGCTATCGCAGTTAAGCCCGTAAAGATGGACCACATAATAACTGCTATTAATAAAATTCGTTTCGCTCCAAATTTATCTGCTAACCATCCACCAGGAATTTGCATAATGGCATAGCCTAGAAAGAAAGCGCTTAAAATAATACCTGTAGAAGACGCATCTAAGCTTAAATCTCCTGTAATTGCTACAACTGCATAGTTCATAATGTAACGATCTAAATTCCCTAACGACCATCCTAAAAATAATAGTGCAAGAATTATATTTCTAGATTTTTTTGTCATTTCATTTGCTGTCATCCATATCCCTCCCATGTTTCATGAAACGTCTATCACCAATAATGCTGCAATTGATAGTATAGGCAAAGGTGAGTAATTTTTTAAAATTTCCCATACTACCATTTTTTACAAATATCACTACTTTTCCACCTCTCCCTATCTAGTGTAAATAAATATCCCCTTTATATAACGACAATTTCGTTATATATTCGTATAATAATCAAATTATTTAAATATGACAATATTTTTTTGAAAATTTTTAATAGATAGTCGAGGGGAAATAGCTTCCAAATATGTTGGTCGAAACAAAAAATCGTTGATGTACCTGCATTTTTAGATTAATCTCTGTTTATAAAACTAGTTGAAATTTTTTAATGGTAATTACGCTTCTATTTTCTACTCACAAAATAAAAAATGCCCCAAAAACCAATAATTGGTTTGGGACATTGTTCATTTTAATTAGTCGAATGTTGCAACACAAGCTGATAGATTTTAATTGGTCTACCACGTGTATGCTGTAATTCCTCACCGCACATTTTTGCTAAACCGACATTACATAAATCAGCAACGATACGCTGTGCATTTCGTTCACTCATTTGAAGCTGGGTAGCTAAATCTTTTGTTGTGAAATGCTTCCATCGCATTTTCTGGACGAGAGCCAATATTTTTGTATAGGTTTTAATACCGACTCCACCTCTTTTTAATTTTTCGAGTATTTCAGGATCATCGGCTCGATAAGAATAAGTGAGCTGTTCTGTATTTCCGACAGATTCGATAATAGTACCATCTTCTTGAATCATCACAACATCGATGGAATCATTGACTTTCGTCTGTCGGACAGCGCGGTGTGCATTTAATTCCGCATTAAAGACAGTTTGTGCAAAACCTATGCCCGCTGTAACCTTGGCATCCAATTCGATAGATAATTGATACATTTTTTCAGTGATAAATTGTATGTGCCCTTCAATTGCACCTCTCGTACTAAAAATCGTATACCTTCCATTCCCTTCTTCAATTAAGGAGCCATCAATTTGTTCACATAATTGCAGAAAGTTTTCCTTCATCCGTAATTCTAGATACTGTATACGATACCCTTGTTTCATTCGTTCCTTCAATGAATCGAAGTCCTTAATTTCGAGCATCACTGCACCAATTTGCGTTTCTTTATAATACGACGTTTTGATTTTTTCAGTGAATAACTGTACTGTATGATAAATCTCGGTCTTTGTTGGCGAAACCCAATGCGAAGGAACACCCATTTTTTTTAATTGCTCATCTACCGATGGATAACACGTAATGACAAAATCAACTTTACCATCCTTCCAAAGCTCATAATGGAAATTAAATAATTCCTTTGGATCAATGGCGACATCAAATTCTTTTACATACATTTTCTTCACGCTTTTTTCAATTTCTGCTAATCCTTCTGATGCCATTTGTGCAGGGGAAGGGATAATATCTATACTTACACGCTCAATAAATTTCTTCATTTTATAAGTTTGCTCTAAAAAGCCTTTATAGATGGCTGCCTCAGAAAAAATAATATGCGCAAGCTTATCCTTTGAAATACTTGACTGATTCGCAATTGTATAAGGTATGTATCCTGAAAATAGCCAAAAATCAACATCTTGATTATGCGTCTCCACAATGTGCCTTGTTTCTGAAGCAACGCCATAAATATATGGAATAAACTCCATATCCTGTTCTATTTCCTGTGCCATTTCGATGATTTTTTCAACAGATTTAATCGGTCCAACAACACCTATTTTATACATCATAACTTCCTACCTTCTATTATCAAACTGCACTGTTTTTTAAGGAATTCTCACTTTTTTAATCAATTAACTGTAAATAGTATAGCGAAAATTAGATTGTCTGGACAAATGAAAGCGATATTTTTCATTTATTCAGCAGATTTTCAACTATACGAAAACCCCGAATAATAGAAAATTATTCGGGGACATTGTTATTATTTATCAGTTGTATACATTTTATTATAAAGGATTTCTAATTTCTTTGAAAGCTTGGCATAGGCATTTTGCCATGCTTTACGAGCCGCTTCGTTGCCTTCTGTAGCAGGTACATAGAGCGCATGAACATCTGCAACTTTTTTCAAGTCACTCTCTGCTTGTGTCAGTTTTGAATAATTTTTCACAATACTTTTTTCAGAAGTACCTAGAGCGTCATATGTTGCACGAATTTCTTTTACTTTCGTTTCTAAATCATCAATATATTCGCCTTGAATAAGCAACGAATTAATGGATTCAATTAATTTCAAAGCAATTTCATTCGATTGCTGCTGTCCTTGTTCCTTCTCAATAATAGCTTGTCGGATTTCTGAGCTAACTAAACTCATTTGTTTGGAAGATAGCTTTGCAAAAGCTTTAATCACTGTTGTTGGATTACTAATAAATGATTTTTCATACTGCTTTAGGAAGGTCTCAACCTTTTTCACGTCAGAAACTGCCGCAGTTAAAATCGAAGCATTCGTAATACGTTTTTTATCATTAGCGCTTAACTTATTATATTGTGCGGAAAGCTCCATTATTTTCTCTTTTGTAACGGAATACATATCATTTGAGATAATAGTCGCAATTGTATTATTCAAAGCAACTATGTCTGGTGCATTACCATCCACTAAGCGATTGTTAAGTAAATCTTCGTATTGCTGTTTCGCTAAATGCTGCTGATTGGCAGGGAGTTTAGCGTAAGCAGTTTGTACGGTTTGAATTTTTTTTGCTTGTTTTGTAACATCTGTTTCTTCTCGTGCTGTTTGAACTTTTTTATGGAATGACTTAACTCCAGAAAGATCTTTGCTAGCAGCAGTTAATAAATAATAGTTTGTGACATACTTTCGTGCTGGCGAAGATAGACTCTTATATGTCACTGTCGCTGCATTGACAGCCGATTCAAATTGGGCAAATGTAAAGCTTGTAACGTCAGCAAGCTTTGCAACGTTTGCTTTTAAAGCTTCTGCAGCATCCTTATCAGCAGGCACCTTACCATTTCCATCAACCGTAACATTAGGCGAATTTAATAAAAAATCATCTGCACTATAAACGAGTGATTGTTGCAAGCTAGTTAACTTATTATAAGCTTTCAACGTACTAGTATAGCTTGAATTAAGCTTGTTTTCGGCAACACCAGAAACTTCGGAAAGCTTTTTATAAGCATCCATTTCTTTTATTACTTTTTCAGCTGTTTTTAAATCCTTCTGCAACGTAACAATGCGGTCATAACCAATAATTTTTGCAGCAGAAGTTTTCGTTAGCCCTTTATATTCATTAATAATTCGGTTTACATTCGTAACATGACTTTGCCAAGAATGTACGGACGGATCGATTGGGTACATGTCTTCTGCATCACCAACGTAGGTGTCGATTTCTGCATTTAATCTATCAATTTGACTGTCTTCTGCGTTTTCCGCTTCAAGTAATGTCGTGACATAATTGGCTGGTACTAACTGTAATTGTTTATATGTTAGCTTTTCATAAGCTGTACGTATTGATTTTGCTGTCGTCACTTGCTTGCTAGGTGTATTATTGGGTGACAGCTTATCAAATAGTTTAATAAATTGCTCAACCTTTTTAATATCCTGCTTCGCATCACTTAAAATGGTTTGATTTTGAACAGCTGAACGATAATTTTGAGATAATTTGGCTATATCTTTTTCTATTGCTTCCACTGCTGTTTGTAATGCTTTAATGTTAGTTGGTACATATTTCACAAGGGAATTTTCATATGCTAATAATGCCACAATTTCCTGATTTAATCGTCTAACTTCCTTAAATTCATCGATATCAGTTGGATTTTTCAATATAGTTTTAATACTATTATATAAAGCATCATTGATATCTAAGCTGCGTTGTAATAAATCCAACTTATCATAAGCCTCTTCAATTTCTTTTAAATATTGTGATAGGTTCTTTTCTTCAACCTCACTCACTTTATCTACTTTCTCATTTAACTTACTCAATGTCTCTATATCAGCTATAGCTCGCTTTAAAACATCATAATTTGTCACATTGGCCTTTGCAGGTGCTGTTAAGGCCTGGTACTTCGCCTCTAACGCTGTAACATCCGCTTTAAATGAAGCTAGACTTGAGATATTATATTGATGGTCATTTTTAAGCAACGTTTTAATCTCATTAATCATTGTGTTAGTTGGTTCATTGGATACAGTAATCTCATCAGAAAAATCTGATTCTACAATTGCAGGACCAACTTTTGCTTTTACCCTAACCATAATATCTTTTATATTTTCTTCTAATGCATTTTTTGGAACTGTATATGTACCGCTAGTTGCTCCATCAATAATTGTGAAAGAATCACCAACTTTATAAAACCATTGGTAGCTATATGTAATTTGACTACTTTGTAATTTTGCTCCTGCACTATCAGTAACATCGACTGTCACTTTTACTTCTTCGCCAGGTACGATATATTTTGAAGCAATTAAAAATTCTGGTTTTGTAATCGCAAGTTGTAGTGTATTTATAGTTCGTGTTGCACTTTTATATCTATTATCTGTCGTTGTGATCGCTTCTACAAAAATTGTTTTCCCTGCAGCATCTACTGGTACTGTGAATGATGAAGTAGTTGCACCAGAAATCGGTATATTTGTAACATTAGTCGTTCCATTTTCGCCCGAAGTCTTTTCAACATAATACCATTGGTAACCTTTAACAATTGTATTGGCTGGTAAGTTTTCTATTGAAGCTTTTAAAACTTCATTCACCATATTTTGACCTGTCACTGTCACTTCTGATTCCGCCGCTCCCGCAATTGTTGGGACAATAAGAACTGCAGGAATAGCTGCTACTGTGATAAATAATTTTTTATTCAATTTTATACCTCCTTCATACATCTATTGTTTATATCGGTCATATTTCAATAATTTCTTTCGTTTTATTGAATATTTCTAAAAGGTGTAAATTCTCCTTATTAAACATTACTAAATAGTAATATATTGATATTTCATTCACTAGGTTCGCTTTTCAACAAATTCTTTAGCATTAGTTAGAGGGGCCCCTACTAAACGAAGATATTATGCAATCTGTTTAGTAGGAGCCCCTCTTCAGTTTCAAAAACATTAAAATGCATAAAGTGGATTAATTTAAAAACAAGAGTATTGTCGGGCATCTACCTTAAACATTAAAAAGCACTTGTTGCTTATTAGGCAAGCAAGTACTCTTTACTTTTTTATTTCTTTAGGAGAAATTGATTTAATTGTCAGAGGAAGGCTAAAATATATTTGGCCTTCTACCCAGGTAAAAAACATAGATAAAGAAGATGATTATATGTCATATCTC
Organism: Lysinibacillus sp. JNUCC-52; assembly: GCF_015999545.1. Lineage (NCBI taxonomy): Bacteria > Bacillati > Bacillota > Bacilli > Caryophanales > Bacillaceae > Lysinibacillus > Lysinibacillus sp. JNUCC-52. Next base: position 4,501,174 of record NZ_CP065546.1, on the reverse strand, counting down.
ATGTAATTTGGTTTTTCACCAATCTCTTTCTCTTAAAGCTTCTTCAATATCTATATCAACCTCAAAATATTGTAAAATTTCTTCTACGGTTATTGCGATAGAATCTCGTGCAACAGTTTCAATTTCACTATCATTTTGATAAAACTCATCCTGTAGTTCATTGATTGCTACAGTCATTTCATCTAACTTTTCCTGAACCTCCGCAACCGAATGATTGCCTTCTTCCATAAAAAGAACTACTTTAATAATGTTTGATTTAATTTTATCTACTAAAAACGATGGATAATAAGAATCTTCGTACATATCCGATAAATATTTGAATTCCGAATCAAGTTTTTTCACAATGGTTCCTCCTTTGATTTTGATTATGAAAGTTTGATGCTACTCTTTTAAGTATGAAAAAAAATCAAATTTACTACAATTTACTGAAGTAATGTGTTCCATATGAAGATTTATACACATCAGCCTCATTGTTATCTAAGTTCAACAAATTCTGGACTACGTACATTTCCTTCTTTAACTAACAAGACACCTTTAATTTTTTCTTTTTTGCACGCATCCACGAAAACTCTATCTACTACTATCTCTTCTTTTGATTCTTTCATTCTTACGACATGATAGCTATTTAGGGATTCTGGAATAAGAGCAATATAATTTAAACTAATTGGCCCATTAGGTATAGATTTAACTAATGGTTCGTAATCTGACTTTTTATAGTCTAAACAAGGAATTACATTTAATACATTCATAACAAAAAAGGAATCGTTTATTTCTCCCGTTTCTGTAGATTTGATAATTGCAGGAATAAACTCACAATCTGAACCTAAGCTTTCTATTAGCTTTTTTAGCTTTGCGCTTACTAACTTGCCACCCACTGTTGGTAAAATATCATACTTATCTAAATAAGAATCAAACCTATCGACCACGTAACGTAATTTTTCATTCTGAGCATAAGACATACCTTTTTCCAAATCAAATCGATTGTATGGATTTTCATCAGAAAAAAAGAAATATACATCTCGTTCATACGATGTCAATAATCTAAAATAACTCATCTTGTAACCCCCCCTTAACAATGTAGTCTTGTCCTGTCAGTTTAGATTGTAACGTATTCCCACCTTGTACTTTTTCTAGAACACCACGTATAACAAGGTGCATCAAATTCCTCCTTCTTTCCTTTCTCTCTGAACATTTCTAACTCAGAGGAGTTCCAATTATCACCCGTTCTCTTTTTTCTATATTTGTTGCCAAATGAGCGTTAATATGTTTTGCCACGTCATTTAATTCAATAAATTTCAAACCTTTTAATTTTTGTGCAATGCATTGTTGCTTAAATTTTTCTGAACAAAATATGTATGAACTTAATCTTAGATCTTTTAAACGAAAGACATCAAAATCAGTATTTTTGAAAACTATTTTCTGATATTTTTCAACAAAGGAACCTTCCGATTTAAAAATTTTATGTTTAGGTACTTCTCTAGAAATAAAATCCGATTTCTCATAATCCACTAATGAAATACCATCGTAATATTTAATAAAATAATAGTTTTTGTTTTTCTTTATTTTTGCATTTCCCTTGGTGTTAACTATATTTAGTTTTGCTAAGACGTACTCTTGTTGCGATTTCGACTCAACCATTAGATTTAAGAACTGTTCTTCAACAATATGACCTAAAAAACCTTCATAATAGTCAAATTCAATTTTACTTGTTGTTATTAGCCACAACTCTTTAGGAAATTCATCTTTGTTAAAAAAATGACGATTCCAATTATAACCCATTCCTTCGTAATACTTTGTTTCATCAAAATGTTCATGTATTACCCCATCTAAGAAAGTAGGTGACGTAAGTTTGTCATTTAAAATCATAAAATTATTCAAAATATTTACCCCTATCTCTAACGTATTAAATAATATTTTGCCAATTTAACCTGCCCATAACATTGAAAACATGAATAAATATTCTACAGAAATGTGTCGCAAAAAACTCCAATTATTAAGATTCTTGCTGCTATGCTTTTAAAATGCTAAAAGAGTTTTTTTGCAAGAATTAATCCATATTCGCCACATTAAAGTTATATATTTCATCTTCACGTGGATCATTAAACCCATCAAAGTCATTTACTTTAACAAGTGTAAATAAATACCCAAAATTCGGATGAGGATATTCTAATCTTTTCTTACGTGCATAGCCCTTTATGGATACTAAATATTTCCCAGAAGAAACTTTATATTTAAATCCAGAATACAATGTCTCTCCATCTAACGTTTGATATGATACTTTATCTTGATCTAAATATTTATTATTATCGAATGTATAAAACGAACCAATATCAACAATCCATAAAGAATCTTTAATTTCAATATTGAAGTTATGATGGACTAGTTTTTCATCCCATTCATCGTCAAACGACTGATTAAAATTTTCAACTTTGATTACATATTCAATAGAATCTATTGGTAAGACAGGAATCCAAATCCCTTCTGCTAGGGAAGTTAAATAACGTTTATGATTATCCTGAAAATTTTTTAAAAGTTTTTTCGACCTCACTTTTTCTTTTTTCAAAAAATCCCCTAATACGTCTAAGGAAAATAAACAAATTCCGTAACTTGCGGTATCTAAAATTTTTTCCACCATAACTCCTCTTTCTACGATTTGATAAGAATATTTAGTAAAGTCACTTCCTTTTAAATTGCACGAATCACATTTTAGGATTATCTTCTAAAAAAAATCCTGACATTTCAATGAATAGCCTTATAATTGAATGGGCTTATAACTCAAAACTTTATCAACTACTTCTTCTGGGAGTAAATTATCGTAGAAAATGTAATTAGCTGCTTCTGGATCAAGTACGTTTTCAAGAAGTCTTACTAATAACTGATCATTTTCCTCTTCGGTCTTACCTTCAGCATTCATTATCTTAGTTACCAATTCTATGAGCTCTTTTCTATTTAAACTTCTCTCAGCCATTATTAACACCTTTCCCTAAGAATATTGCCAGTATCCTACTATGGGATTTTTAATAGAATCCTCCATTATGTTTGCATACAAATATACAGCCCCAAAGCCAAACGGTAAGCTTGTGCCTGGATGGAATAATCCACCTGGATAGCCATCCTCGTCAATTTGACAGAAAAAACTATATCCATCTTTTCTTAACTCTGTGTAATAGTACTTCTCCTCTTGGATATGAAAGGGTTTACCTCCAAATTTAATAAAAAAAGGTGTTTCAAATGCTTGTTCTTCACTAACCTTAATTCCTTCTGAAATATAGTGTTTAACTAATCCAACTTCAGTATAAGTTGAATCCAAACTTTCTTTCGAAATCGGATGCTCAAACATATTCAATGAACAGTTTGGATAAATATTGTTTGAAACACGATTTTCATATTCACTTGGTATAAAGATAGATATCATGTTATTTTTATCTAGAGGATTTACAAAGCACAGATAGAATTGATAATCCGTTCCACTGTTACTAAGCAGGTCAATTTTATCATCAAAATAAGCTGGCGCATTTCCACCAATCCATCCATTACCAAAATCTAAGTTCCTGTCTAACTGATATATAATACTTTCTTTTTGTTCTATTAATATTTCATTTTTATTTTTCAATGGGTATTCCCCCCCTTACAAATGATGTCGTTAATAGAATGTTTTCCTTACTTACACTATAGATTGTAGATAGTTAGGCACTGACTCTAAATCTATAAATTGAATACCTTTAATAGCATCCTCTTCACACAATGATTTAAATCTTTGCGAACAAAACAAGTATCTTCCCAGTTTTAAATCATTTAATTGAAATACATCACAATCAGTGTCTTTTAACACCAAATTTATATACTTATCAACAAAACTTCCATCAACTTTTAATTTTGCATTGCTTGGCACTTTTCTTGTAAGAAACTTAGAGCTTTCATAATCTACTAATGATTGTCGTCTAATACATTTTATAAAGAAAAATAAACCATTTACTTTTGGTTTACCTTTAGTACTCACCACTTCCAAATTAGCTATAACATAATCCTGTAATGCATTCACTTGTTCCATTGAAGATAAAAACTCCCCAGAAATTATATGACCGAAGAAATTTTCATAATAATCAAATTGAACTTTGCTTCTCGTTATTAACCAAAGATCTTTTGGAAACTCCACTTGTTCAATAAATGGTCGATTCCATTCATAGTTCATTCCTTCTGCATATTTATCTTCAGTAAAGCTTTCGTGCAAAACCCCATCTAAATAAATGGGAGAAGTAACTCTATCATTGACTAACATAAAGTATTTCATAATGTTACCCCAATCGTTTAAAGTTGAATGTGCTAATATCTTTTATTTTTGTTCTATTTTTACAATTGCGCCCAAAGAAATAAAATAATCAGCTATAACTTTAGTATTTTCCCCATAGCCCTCAGCTATTAGAAACTCACGACTATCTAATCGGTTTCGTATTTCCTCAAATGAAAGTCCTGTTTCTTTTTTAATGCTAGGATCACTTTTGCTTTATTTTCACCTGGATCTTCAAGATACACATAATTTTTTTTTAAGTTTTCTATAATTCGTTGCTCAATTGGGGCAAAATTCTCTTTTGATTTCGCAATAGGAAGGTACTTGCATAATGTTTTCATTTCTTCATCATTTACAAAAATTACATCATCATCAGGATCGTAACTTTCTTCATAATCTATATATTCGGTTTCACCTGTTTGAATATCAATCCAAAAATCATTATTTGCAAAAGGGATATGTAATAGAAGAAAATTCTCGAATTCCTCGGAATAGTCTATCCTTCTATCTTTTGCTCCAATAGATGTTGTATATGTACAACCATCCTCATCTTCTAGTAGTGGAATATGAAAAAAATCTCTACTTTTAGTTACTGCCACAACTGCTTAACATAGTGTTTAATTAATGATTTCTTTCCAAAAGTTTATGCATTCTTCGTCAAATTTCTTTATTACAATATCTAAAAACTCAGTTTGGGTGTTTTGAGAACTATGAAAATACGCTGTTCCTAATGTTTGAATTAGTTTTGTGAAAGTTTCAGCCACTTTTATTTTTTTATTAAATGATGTCTCTGAGCCATAAACGTAAATACTCCCACAATTAACATCCATAATAAATGTAAAGTAATCTCCCATAGCTATAGTTATAAATTGATTGGAAAAATTCTTTATATCTTCATTAGATAAATGTTCATGGTAACTTATTAGCTTATCTAGATAATTTGTATTACTACCAAAATGTACACCTAAAATACTAAAATCCCCAAAATCGTAATTTAAAATTAAATTAACAAAATCAACAGGGAGTTTCACCTTAAGTCTCCGCTCTATCCGCTCAACATTTGTTTCCATTTCAACTTGTTTCTTTAATCTTAACCCTGTAACAAAGGACTCTAAAGGAATAAAATCTCTATCTAAAATTATCCTTATTTCCTCAATATTTAATAACGTATTATTCAAAATAATTCACTTCCTTTATTAACAATGCTATTCTCTTTGTTTGTTACACTTACAATTGGGACTTCATCCTTGTCGGCACAACAAGAAAATTTGGATACCAATGCCTTTTTATAACTCACTTTTTAGGTTGTCCGTATGTATCAAACAATGGACTTTATAATCAACCTCACTACACTTTTTGGAACGCGTATGTATTTTTAATTTTTACTTTTTCGAATCCAATTTTTGATTTATGGAATACTTTGATGAGCCTATATATCCCAATATTTTTTGTTTCTAATAATCCTCAAGCAGGATGTTGTATCTGGACAGACATGTATGTTGTAATTACTAAACCAAATACACAAAATTACACTTATTACCATTATTTCTTTTAACCATATTATTTTCCCTCCTATTATTCAACATAATTTAGAAAAAATAATACTTAAGTAACCTGCTGCCCTCCTTATAAACATGATTTTTGTATAAATTTCCTTTTGTTTCTCATGTAAAAAGTTTTACCACATGCAGTTTTTATTTCTAATAAAAAAACACATGTAATGAAATCACTACATGTGTTTTGGCATTAAAATAAGGTGTATTTTACTAACGCAGTGTTTAGAAGCTCTGAAAATAGTTTCCCTAAATTATACCTTTGCTCTACTTTATACATTTTCTATATTCTTCTACTGTAACTGCCATATTAATTGTTAGATAGTTATCTTTTTAGTCCCAACATCTTTTACATCACTTATCGTTAGTTGAGTAGAGCATTCTATAAACATCCTCGGCACTTATGGGTTTATTTCTGATTCCGCTTCGATTTCAATCCTTTATGAGCATCGTTAGATTATAGGGCGATATATATCTTTCCAGTAAGGAATCATTCCTTCTGAAAAAACATAAATAAAATCATTTGAAGATATGTTTCCTAAATTATCTAATGCAATGCCAAACTTGAAATATATTTTATAGTTTCTGTTGATAAAGTACTCTTCATTTTTCAAACTATCCAATTTAGAGCCGAATTTAGATAACAATTTATTATCAATAAGAACATCCTCTTTACAATTTAAAGCTATTTGAATTAACTGTCCTTTTTCATTATAGATTGCTTGACTATTCTTCCAGTTTTCTATTGTTATACCCTTTTTAGTATTCTTGCTTGTTTTTAAAGGCATTCCCCATATATTTTTAACTTCAATCGGCTGCATACCAAATTTCAATAATCCAACTGATTGATACGGAGAAATTTTATATTTTAAGGTTTTTAACTGATTTTCAGTACTTCTGAATTGGGAACCTAATTTTATATCTTTCTCGTAAATATATTTTCGGTTATCTGAATAAATCGTTAATTGTATTCCATCATCAGGAAAATCTAAACCGTAAATCGACATGTTATACTGAGGAAATAAATAACATCCATCTATAAAATACGGATTTTCTTTGAATAAAAAATGCTTTGATTCATTTATTAAGTCAATGTTTTGATTATTTAAGAAAATAATCTCTGGTTTGTTTACTGATATACTTACCAAAACATCATCTATAAAATGAAATATATAATCATCTTGATATTGAAAAAATTCATTTCCTTTGACAGTTTTCTTTTCCAATTCGCCTAAGACATTTTTTAGGTCTGAAGAGGTCATAGATAGACTCACTTCGTTTATCCCTATTTTAGGTAATATTTTTAACTCTCTTTTCATACCTTTTACCTCTCAGTAGTTTTATAAATCTACGATGTAATATCGAAATGGGTTCGAATAGTTGCTGACCTACCATTTAGGCTAGCTGTAAAACCGAGTTCATTACACTTAACTGAATGACTATAAATATTAAGCACATATAAAAAACCTTCTTACATGTGCATTAATTTTGGTTAGTTTCTTCTATCAAAACGGAATAGATAATTTATTTATAATTTATTAACCATATAAGTAATCAATAAAATTATCAGCGTATTCCTCTTTTTTCAAAATACTACTCAAAGATGACTTTAACATCTCAATAAAATCATCGTAGATATCGAAAGTTTCTTCATCCATTATTTCTCCTTTGAATTTTTTATGTATTATTTCTAATGTCACCGCAAGTGCATCTAGAAAGGCCGAAAAAGAATCTGCAATTGGAAATAAAGGACTTGTTTCATAACTTGCAAAAACAGGTGAATTTTCTTGGTTTATGACTACTACAATTGGATCATCATCCTTATCAGCAACTACAAGCCAATTGGGATCCCAATTTGGATTATCTCTTTTTTCGGTTCCAATCCATCGAAATCCTTCTTGCCTTCGAACCAATTTATCTGCTGGATACAAATAAAGTAGGCTATTCCCTAAATCAATATCTGTACAATCTAATTGATAGCCATCAGGACGGATTTTACAAATTATTTCACAATGTTGATAAAAGAATATTAATTCCCTAGATAGATAGATTTTTTCATCGACATGAAGATTTGCTAATTTCGACCTATATCGTACTCCACCATTTTTGTTAACTGGAGCTTCTTCTTTTGGATATTCATCCATTGCCTGTATGAATTTTAATAGTGAATTTTCTAGTTGTTTCATAAATAATTCTATCCCCTCGTTTTTTTGATTAGCTGCCTCAATTTGACGCTGTCTATGAACATAACACGCTTTAACACTTCCATGCCCATTACAAAAGCCTTTTTAATAAATAAAAACATATGTAATGAAAGCGTTATTTAGCGTTTTCTTTACATATGCCCTGAAATTTCATCCTAATTTTACCATAAAATTAATATCATTTCACTTTATACATTGCTCGATATTAACTCAATCTTTAATACTTGCTAATTTATTTCTGGACTAATTAAAATAACATTCTTTGAATTGCGAACCTCTAAACAATTGTATTTTTTATTTAAACCCTCAATTGTTTGGCCATACTTCATAAGTGTGATATCTTGGATCATCAAATAAGGTAAACTATTCAATTTTTCTCTCATATCGCGAATCGAAAGTTTCAAATTAAAAAGTTTTCTTATTTCCATCATAAATTTATTTGCTTCAATTGGTTTTCTGACAACATAAACTTTTACCTTATCTATCAAATCAAGTTCGTCTGAAGTCCAATTATCTTCATCTATTACAGGATCATCTTCTAGCCAACTAAAAAAATCAATATTTAAAGAATAAAAGGGCAATGACAAAGCCCCCAAATCTTGATAGTAAACGTTTAGGTCGCCATTCTTCTTTATAAACAATCCTTGCCCCCCTCCATCATCCCCTATTAAAATATATTCTGGTGCATAAGTACTTACTTCATACAACCTATTTCTTTCAATTGCGATATCAAGGCCATAAATATTTACTCCGTTTTCAAATGAAACTTCACTGTACGATTTCCAAAACTCAATCATTCTTGAAGGTATGATAGTTTGAAAATGACTATGGATTTCATATGCCTCAATGTTTCTTCCTGTTCTAGTGATTAAAGGTGTCGACTTAAAATTTAAAATCATTTATTTCCTCCAAGTGGAACCGTAGTTAGTCTCGCAAACTATTAGGACTTATTTTCGATTTTCCCAATGTAAATGCTCTTCAATCATTATTTTTGATAACATGGAGCTGTCATCATAATAAAGGCTGTAATCCATTTGTTTATACCAACTTGTAGCGTATGTTGATATTTTTTCGATTTTATTATCTTGCATGTAATCCACTCTAACATACCAGTTATGGGGTGGTGTAATAGAAACATAGTACACTAACCCTTTTTTCTCAAAAACATGGCAAAGAGAAGTTAATCTAGAGCTAGAAGGATTAGACTCATAAATATGCGCATTAACAATTACTTTTTCGCCGTTTATAAAATCTACATATCTAATGTTTTCTCCAAATTTCGCGATATCTTTATTATATTTTCTACTCTCTAAAAGAACATTACCTTCAAGATCCATGCCATAGGTAACTAAATTTTTCGACTCAAAGTTAGCCCTACTAGGTTTTGGAAGAGGCTTCCCTTTTTTCGTAGAAATAACTGAAGGGATTAATTCCTCATATGGCATTAAATCTTCAGTAACACCTAAAGAATACGACCAATTAGTAATCGTGCTCTTTAACTTAAGATAATGTTGATAAATATCATTTGAATAATCTGTAAAGTGTTTCGATAGCTCTGATCTCTTCAATTCGATTTCTTTATTATTACGTATATCCATTATTTACCTCCCTCACTTTAATGCTATTTCTTTATTTGGATTGCATCCTGGCAGAAAGAACCTGCTTTATATCTAGCCCTCACTTTTCACCAATCACTATAGGAAACACATGATGAAAGGAATAGTATCCTCTTAACATTTGACCAGGAACTTTACCCTTTACCACCTAATCTTTGATACTTAGGATATTCAGACTCTCACAGTATCAAAGTGACCTTTCCTTTAGTTAATATCAAAGTACCACTCTAAAAATTCATTGAAATCGTCCCACTGTGGATTAAATTTACCTTTAATCAGTTCACTAATTTCTAATTCATTTACATAATATATGCCTTGGTTAATTTTATCGTATAATAAAATTGAGTCTCCGCTTCTATTACTAAATGGAATATAATTTTGTGGTAGATTTCCTCCTGGTCTCTTTTTCCACAGGGAATTTGTCAAGGCTTTAAAATCACCACTATATATTGAAAACCAGCAAATATTAATCAATTCAGGTCCTTTTGTTGTACTAAATGTGCACTCTGTAGTATATCTCTGAAAATCTGCAAAACTAGAATTATAAGGGATAGCTAGATTACTTATGACACTGTCGTATTCTTTATCGTCATCCGTAACTAACCAACCTTTATTTAAAAGAAACTTTCTGACTTTATCGTTTAACATATAATGCCCCTTTCAAAGTGTTCTCTTTATAAATAAAACCTTAATAGAAAACTATTCTATCAAGATTTCCAAATATTATCCATTATAAAACTGAGGCAGGTTTTTTATCCATTCCAATACAAATTGTATCCATAACGCTTTAAATCTTTTTAAAAAAGAGGTTGTAAAATGGAATCAAAATTCCCCTTAATAGAGTGTTAGTACTAACAAAACAAAATCTATTATTAATATGGAGGAATTTAATTAAGACAACAGCTAAATATTCACGTTATGAGTACAATGCAACTACTTCTATTTCTCGACCAAATGTTACTGATATGCATCGAGCCCAAGAGGCATTCATCAATTATTGGAACGGTAAGGTTTCATCGGCAGCAACAACAACATTCCTAGGTGGACTAGCTACTGCTGCTTTAGAAAAGGTTTTTAATAAATCAGCTTATACAGCTATTCCATCCCTACTTGTATCTGCATTAACAAGTGCGAATGAGTGGGAAAAAATGAAGTCTTACGATTAGCAGAAGAAGGCTATGATCAAATAACTAAACTATTACGAATTTTCATTGATAATAAAACTTATGTTTCTATTGAATTTAGTGTTAACTATTTGGCATTTAAAAACCTTGCGACAGGAAACACAGACTTCACTATTATTCAAGGGAATATTATTCCTAAAAAAATTATTACATCCAGTGGTGGTTCTATTCCTTTGTAAAAAAAGCACCCTTTATTGGGTGCTTTTCACTATTTCAAAGAATTTGTCAAATGCCTGTTTATTTTGTATTTCATAATTTTTGTGATGAAAAGTTAATAGTCCGTTTTCACTGAGATAAATAACATGCAAATCGTTGTTGTGATAAATAATCAGAGAGAACCCTGTATAAGTAAAATTAGAGCTAGTTCGTTTTATTTCTAGTTGTTCAAGTGAATTTATGAAATTTGTGAATACAGTACTATCTTTTTTGATAGTTTTAACGTTGCGCTCAGTATCTATGATACTAATATCATGTGTTTCTTCTGCTAAAGAATCTGTATCGAAAAAATCTTGTACAAGATTTTTTGTTTTGTATTCATTAAAAAAATATAGTGAGACCATTGCTATTAAAAAGAAAGCCATAATAAAATTTATTTTTTTCTTCATTTGTAACAACCTCCTATATTAAAATTTTAAAATTTTAAGTTTTTTTTGTCAAAGTAGGTTGTTAATTTTCTTCGTTTTCATTTTGGATAGGTTGTTTAAGAGCATTGCCAGAAACCAGCAATGACCTGTCCTGTTTCATTATGTTTATATAAATATAATGCACCGTACATAAACACATAATCCATATTATCAATATAGCCTTCCTCTTCTATTTGCAGAAAAAAGGAATAATTTTTATTTCCTAACTCTTCAAAATAATAACTTTTAGGTTGAATAAGACGTGGTTCACCAAAAACTTTAATAAACAAAAAATTATTCCCTTGGTTTTCCGAATAATCGCTGATTGAGTTCATCCCTAAACCTAAAATACTTTTATCAGGATTGCTTCCAATTTCGGAGTATTTATGCTCTATAACCCTTACTTCTATTGAAGGATAGATATTATTTTCCAATAAAGTATCAAAATCTTTATGGATAATAATAGAAAGCATAACATCCTCCTTTTCTGGATGAACTAGAGTTGCATAAAACCTGTAATCATCAGGTATTTGTTCTTCAATCAATTTTGGAGGATTACCACCTATTCTACCTCTCACATTATCATCAAAAGGAATACATTGAGCAAACAATTAAAATCAACCCTTCCATTTTATTAGTTTTTAAGGACATTTTATATAACCTTGTTTCTTTGCAAAATTAATTGCATCCCCCCTAAGTTTCATGGTTAATTCATTAGCATATCGCTTCGCATTTAGATGTTCCCAACCTCTTTCCAACAATCCTTCATATATTCCTCGTCTAGTTAAAGCACTGTTCCTATTAATATTTTGTAAAGCGCTTTGCCCCTTCAATTTCATACCCTTCATGTTGTAATGATTTTGAAGAGCTGTAATGTTTTTATGCATATTTGGCTCAGTCAATGCAATAGATGGGTTAAGTTTCCCAATATTACTACTTCTAGTAATACCATGATTCTGTCTTAACCAAGCACTTTGAAGAAGCTCACGTCCTGTAAGATTATCTCCAATATGCTTGGGTCCTGTTATATCTCCGTAAGGAGCTATTTGAAACTCGTTTGCTAGTCCAAACGGATCTATCCAACTATTTGGGTTATACACATACCCATAAAGCGTAGGATTCCCACCTGCTAGCCCAATCGGGTCAATCTGCGTATAATTCCCTTGCTCTGGATCATAGTATCGGAATCGGTTATAATACAAACCAATCTCTATATCTTCATACTGCCCTTGATATCTAAATGGGATGAAATCTTTCTCACCCGTAAATTCTTTCACTCGCCCATACACATCAAGCTCAGCCGACCAAACCTTATGACCTTGTTCATCATAGGCTTCGACAGGTGTTCCTAGATAATCACTAATAATGCTGTAGTTGCCTTCACTCGTGATCTTAGCAGAAGGGACAAAGCCATCATTGAATACCCATGTCACTAGATTATCTGCGATTTCGTCTTCAGGCTGGGAAGCATTCTCCACTGAATTTTCCAATGTATTAGAATTATCCTGTGACAAATACTCATGCAAAATCGTATTGCCATCCCACACAAAATGAGTAGCGCTACCTTCCGAACACTTCTCTGTCCGCCTACCTAGTGCGTCAAATTGCGTGCAAACTTATTATCTTTTATACTGTTCCTAAATTAAGAACAAAATTAGAAACTTATATAAGTAATTTATAACTTTATTTTACTATTAGAAAGGAAATCATGAAGCCGTAACTATCTTATTTTAAGTTTTCTGTAGGATTCAATCTTTAATGTTTAGAGATTAAAAAAATAAAAACCACCCCCTGAAATTTAGGCATCTGCTCTAACCTTCAGGAGGTTATATACTTTTTTTGCAGTATATTCCAAATACCTTACTAATACTATGCTATACCTTTAAAGAAACTTTTCCCCATTTTGCTGAACGGTGTTTATTTAACCAATTTTCCATTTTAATTCCCTTAGGACAACCAGTTTTCGGATATTTAATGGGGATAAGTAGCAATAAACTAACTTCATCATCATCTTCCTCTACTTCCTCAGTCTGCTCTGAATTCGGATTAAATTGATAATCTGTTAGAATAAATGCATCAATGCTTTCTGGCCATTCTAGTTGATTCCAATTCGTATCCGTCTTTTCAATAACTATTCCTTCATGAAGTTTATTGCCATCCAACCTATATTGGCCCAACAAAAACATTAATTGTATTGGAAATGATTCAACGCATTTTTCTTCAATGAGTTGTAGATTTATTGGCCAATCATACGGAACACTCATCATCAATTCAATTCTTGGTAGAGGTTCAAACAAACCAATAGTAAATAGTAACTTAAATTTCTTGTCTTTTTCTATTAAGGCTGTTCTTATGTCTATAGTATCTTTTTTTAATACTGTAGAAAGTATTGAACCTACGTTATTATCAATATGTGCTAAAATTCCGTCTCCTCTTTCGTTCATTAAGTCGATTTGTTCTTGTGCCGATAACCCACCTCTTGACTTTAATAACTCAAATATGTCTTGATGTCCATATACCTTGGCCAAATCTAATGGCGTTTGATTAAATCTACGATGTAACCTATTTATGTCAGCTCCACAGTCCAGCAGATACTTAACAATTTCTATATGTCCCTCAATTACCGCAGAGATTAATGGAGTAATAATTCCTCTGCAATCTCCATCTACCCATGCATTATTTGACATAAGTTTTTCTACCAATCCTATGTCTCCTTGTCCTGCTGCATATTCGAGCGGTGTGCAGTACCAACAGTCAACAACATTTACACTAATTCCTTTTTCAATCAAATACAAACAAGCATTTTTCTTCTCACGTGATGCAGCAAAATGTAGTAAACTTTCATTTTTTTCTGTATTTCCGTATACTGGTATATTAAAGAAATCAGGATATTTGGTAAAAATATTATCAAGTGATTTTATATCGTCATTGCGAATGGAATCGTAAATCTTGTAAAAAATATCGGCGTTATCATTAAATATCTTTTTTATATTTTCCATTTAAAAAAACTTTCCTCTCTTGGCATTTTTCCCTAATAATTTAAGCGCCTCTTCAACAGCTTCCTTTCCTTCCTTATTGGCTTCTACTAGTGTATCATGTACAAATTTCGCAGCTTTTTTAGTATGAGCACCACCACCATTTTGCGCCCAAGTAAAGTTTCTTAAATCATCATTTAGCCCTATACCATGCTTTTTTATAATATCTTGTGAATCAGTAATGTATTTTCTATGAACAGAATCCCAATTTTTAGGGGCTTTTTCCCGCACAATATGATGATAATGAGGTTTTACCATATCAGTTGGAGCAGGGCCTAATGTTTTCTTATCCGCTGCTGATAATCTACATTTTTCTAAACCAAGTGGATCAAGAAGATAGTTAGGATTAGCAACGTAACTGTATAAAGTAGGATTCCCACCCGCAAGCCCAATCGGGTCAACCTGCGTATAATTCCCTTGCTCTGGGTCGTAATATCGGAATCGGTTATAATACAAGCCTATTTCAATATCTTCATACTGTCCTTGATACCTAAATGGAATGAAATCCTTTTCACCCGTAAACTCGTTCACTCGCCCATACACATCAAGCTCAGCCGTCCAAACCCTATTCCCTTTTTCATCATAGGCTTCAACAGGCGTTCCTAGATAATCACTAATAATACTTTAGTTGCCTTCACTCGTGATCTTAGCTGAAGGGACAAAGCCATCATTGAATACCCATGTCACTAGATTATCAGCGATTTCGGCTTCTGGCTGGGAGGCATTCTCCACTGAATTTTCCAATGTATCAGAATTATCCTGCGACAAATACTCATGCAAAATCGTATTGCCATCCCATACAAAATGAGTAGCTCTACCTTCCGAACACTTCTCTATCCGCCTAAATAGTGTGTCATACTTGAAAGTTACTCATTATCTGTGAACTATTGATGAGTACTTTGCTCCCAAATCATCTTTGATTTCGATGCGGTGAAAGATTCCAAGGTTAATTATAATAATAAAAAGAACGAATTACCATATTACGGAATTCGTTCTTTCATGCTTTTCAATGCTCTACTGAAATTATAATGGATTATTAGCAATACTTCGATTTTGAACAGAATTGCCAATTAACCGGCAAACTTGCCATTTGAGAAAAAATTTTTTCTCTTTATCATTATCTAACTACTTAAAAAACAATAAATGCATCATTTTCAAAATAATAAATAAACGCTTGGAGCAACTGATCTAGTGATGGATTTTCTAACTGATTATTTACATTGTCAATTACATCCTCAATACTTGCACCATCTAAAGTTTCTATCCACCCATTTTGTTTCACTTGTTCCGGTAAAAAGTCATCTGAATCGGATGGAAAATCAAAGCTATCTAATGAAAATATTCCCTCTGTATTTAAATTCCATTCTCTTAAATTTGGAGGAAGATAGAACCAAGTCTCTGGATTCATTTCTGGATGCGATAAAACATCCCTCACACTAATTAAATTCATTTTTTCTTTCATCATGTATTACACCCTCTTGTAAGTTTTTTAAATCCTCCCCCTCTTGTTTTGGATGAAGACTTCCTTGCACCCTATGTTGCCCCCCTGGAACTAGGTGTACAAAAACCTATGTAAAGTAAAATCTTATTCATTGACTTTACATATTTCTCAAAATCTTTTTTAATCAATTTATTACTTCTTAATATTTCCGTTCTTCCTCTTCCTCATCTAGTAAATAGCTAAAGAAGTCAGAAAAATCCTCCCATACATCTGGTTTAGAAATAAAATTTTGCTTTTCTAATTTAGTTACCTCTACAGAATCAAGCCAAATGATTGATGGTTTATTTTCAGTATCCATAACAATAATACTTTCAGCTTCTTCAGCCATTACAATAAATCTGTCCGGCAAGCCAACTGCTTCTCTGATTCTTATAGTTTCACTTATAAAATTAGTTGGCTCAGAAAATAAAAAAGAATGGATATCTATCCCACCAACAATACCTCCACAGTAAAATCCAGATATTTCACGAAAATCATTAGGTAGCTTTATTTGAAGTTCATGTTCAATTTTATCTAAATACTCTTTAGAAACTCCATCAATATCATATAAAGCCTGGTATTTATTCCGTAATTCATTCATATCTTTCATATTTTATTTACCTCCAAAATTCTAGTTTTTACATCGTGTTTTAAAATACTCTCTAGTATCGACACTAAATTGAGGTCTATTTATTGGATGAATAGGGTGTGGCTTATTTCTTCCAAATTGGCTATGCAATATATCCTGCCCATATTTTCCAACTCCATGATAACGAGTACTTGCCTCTACTAAAGCCCCCCTCGAATCTTGGCCTAAGTGATGTAAAGTAACAAAGCTACCATCAGAGAGTTGAGGTGTTAATCATATTTATTCGCCGCATCTCTGTTTGTCATTCCTCTCCCCTTAGCACTACCAAGTGTTCTTACTTTATCCCCGTCTATATCATCCCTTTGATACACTTCATTTGTTTGTTTAGTACCCTTTGGGCGAGTTGCAGTCCAACTAATTTGTTTCCAATTTATTAGACCAAATGGATCGATCTCCATAAGCGGATCGAGGAGTACATATATATAAATGTAACAAATATTGTAACATCAATTAATTTTGATGGTCTCCATAATAACGTGAATCAAAATCTACTAATTTTCCTCTAATCAGTTTATCTTCTGAAATACCAAACTTCGTTCCAATCCAGAGTAATCTATTGTCCTGTATAAGTTGAAAAAAGACGAACATCGTCCTTTTCTAAAAAGGTTAAATCTTTATAATTATCATCAGTTACAAATCTAAATACATTCATTAACAACACCCAACTCATCCAAATTTTAACACACCTCTCTCTTTTGCTCCGAATTAAATCATCAGAGGTCTCTAACCTATTAGTAATTTTTATATTAGGCGAGATATTCTTATATAACGTCTTAATTAGAAATTAGTCCATACTCTTTTAATAAGAACCAATAATCCTTTTTAGAGTTCCAAGTGTTATTTCCATTGGAGACAAGTTCAACCTGGACAATGAGTGCGAGATAAATAACGGAACCAATCCACTAGGGAGAGTTCCGTTAAGAAAATATTAATAACCTTGAGCGTCCAAATATAGATTAATCACTAAATACAAGACACATTAAATCTTCTCTAATACACAAAAACATAGGTAAAGAAGTGCTAATAGCGTCTTCTTACCTATGTTTGGAGATATTCATCATAAATATTTACTACTAGTTCAATTGTAGTAAAGCTCACAACTTCAGAAAGAATCATGGATTCTGTAAGAGAAAACATTAGGATAAAGTGTACATCATCCGTACAACAATATCGTTTGTCCAACCTAAATATCCCGTTAATCATATAACGCTCTAGATACCCTCGTAGTCTTATTTCCTCTTACACATGTTTCTGAAAACTATCTTAACTTACTTAAGTTTTGCCTGAATATGCTTGCAAAAATCAAGAAATGAAGGTGCAACAATAATAGCATTCTCAGGGTCGTAACTTACTTCATAATCCATGTATTTAATTTCTCCTGTTTGAATATCAATCCAAAAATCATTATCTGCATGATTATCAGCAAAAGGAATATGAAATAGAACAAAGTCTTCAAATTCCTCAGAATAATCTATCCTTCTATCTTTTGCTCTTTCAATAGATGTTGTATAATCAGAATCTTCCTCATCTTCGATTAAGGGGATATGAAAAAAACTACCGATTTCTATAGAATAATAATCCTTATTTAAAGCTTCATAAAAATTATCAGGATAAATATATGCCCCTTTAGAAAACACACCACCATTAGTAGTAAGGTAAAACTTTATAAAATCTTTTTTACCTGGAAACTCATCAGGTACAATTTCATTTACTTGGGAAAGCGATATACTCTTCCAAGAATTCTCAAATAAAATATCATTATTAAAAAATTCATTAGAATTACTTTTAAAATTGTTGTTCATTTAGGTTACACACCCTCCTTTTAATTTATTTCTTCTTTTAGTTGCTTCCGCAACCGCTTCTGGCGAACCATATTTAAAACCTGTATCCTTTTTAAAGTCATCAGCCCCGCCTACATGTGGGTATTTATGGTATTCTTCGTGCACAAATTGCATTCTCATTGTATTCGTCTTAGGATCGTAATCTATATGATGCGATCGATAATTTTTGCCTGGATCATTAATTCCAGCTTCTTTTGCAAGTGTGGCTCTATCATCAAAATATGATCCAGTTGCATCTATAGTAAATATACCATGTGGATTATTTGGACTTATAGTTTTAGGATGTATTACTCCTCCACCATTAGAAAGGAAAATGATTGGTTGCCTTACTATTAATCCAAAGGGATCTATCATTGCATTTAGATCACTCACATAACCATATAATGTTGGATTCCCACCCGCAAGCCCAATCGGGTCAACTTGCGTATAATTCCCTTGCTCTGGGTCATAGTATCGGAATCGGTTATAATACAAACCAATTTCAATATCTTCATACTGTCCTTGATAACGGAATGGGATAAAATCTTTCTCACCCGTAAACTCTTTTACTCGTCCATACACATCAAGCTCAGCCGACCAAACCTTTTGACCTTGTTCATCATAGACTTCAACAGGTGTTCCTAGATAATCACTAATAATACTGTAGTTGCCTTCACTCGTGATCTTAGCAGAAGGGACAAAGCCATCATTGAATACCCATGTCACTAGATTATCTGCGATTTCGGCTTCTGTCTGCGAGGCATTCTCTACTGAATTTTTTTCCAATATATCTGAATTATCCTGCGGGAAATACTAGTGCAGAATCGTATTGCCATCCCACACAAAGTAAGTAGCCCTATCTTCAGAATACTTCTCTAACCGCCTACCTAGCGCGTCATAATTGAAAGCTACTCATTATCTGTGAACGATTGATGCGTACTTTGCTCCCAAAGCATCTTTGATTTCCATGTGGTTTCTTCAATACTAAAAGTAGATAGAAAACAAGTGCGATTCAAGAAAACTCTAAGAATATGTTTTTCATATTGGATGAATAGCTAGAGTTGTACACGTCCATACAAGGAATTAAACAAAAAACATATGTAATGAAAAAGATTTTTATATCTTCCTTACATATGTTTCTATCAAGCACTAAAGTCATTCAAGACTGCAGCTGTATATTCCTATTTCTTTTTTTATCTGCAATCATAAGCATCCCCATAAGATTTAAAATTTTCGGCCAACCAAAACCAATGTTCACCTTTACTCGAATATAAATGTTCTAACAGTTCCGTAAAGCTTTTAGCAATAATCTGACTATCTCCCGGTGTTGCATGGGTTTCCAAAAAACTATCATAGCAATAACCGAAATGAGACTTGCTTAGATCAATGCTAATATATTGATTTATTTCTTCAGACTCAGCAATTAGATACCATTCATTACTTATATCACCTTCAAGTTCCTCCCAAATAACATCATCAGCGGGGTAAAGTCTTTTACTAGTTGGAATAAACTCATTTGAAGAAACAATTTTAATTCCGTAGGGCTTATCTAAAAACATATGTAAAGAGTCATAATTACTAAAAAAATATTTAACATCTTTTGGTAAAGCCAATTCACTAATGTAATCTGTGTCCCGTTTCACAACTTTACAATTACTATCTAGTTCCATTTTTTTAATAATCTCTAATATTTTGATATCTCTACCTCCTTAACTATCAAGTACATTTTGATATCTACTGAATAATTCTTTGTAATATCATCCTAGAACTTCCTCATTCGCTTTTAATCAACTTCTTTTTCATTATCTTTTTTATAATAGTAAATAAAAAAACATATATAATAAAAAGCGGACACCACATTTTTACATATGTTTGAAATACTTATAATAATATTACCATATATGAATATAAGTGGTGTTTATTTTAAAATCGTTCCTAGATAATCACTAATAATGCTGTAGTTGCCATCATGGATTAGCCCTCAACATGTGTTGAATCATTTTAAATTAATCATTCAATTACAAAAATTTATTACCGATCCTATGAAGAAAAATATTGAGGAACATCTTCTAATTCTAAAAATTAAATTCCTTTCATTTGTTTTTCTTCACAAAGTAGCTTAAACCTTTCTGAACAAAATAGATATCTTGCTAATTTTAAGTCATTCAAACAAAACACGTCTCTATCATTTTCTTGTAGAACAATTCTTTGATATTTTTCAACCATAACATTTATGTCAAATACCCTATTTTCTGGCACACTTCTTTTTGTAAACTCTGACTTTTCGTAATCAACGAAATCTTCTCTATTATAGTACTTAATAAAATAATAGGGTTTCTTTACTTTAGATTTTCCCTTTGAACTAACAATTTGTAGGTTTGATGTAACATACTTTAGTAAAGTATTTACTTGATTCATCAATGTAATAAAATCACTACTGATAATATGACCATTAAAACCCTCATAATAGTCAAATTCAATTTTATTATTAGTAATTAACCATAAATCGATTTTATTCCATTCATATCCCATTCCCTCATTGTATTTTGTTTCATCAAATGATTCGTGAATAACGCCCTTCAAAAAAATAGGCGACTTTACATTATCCTTAACAATCATATAATAACTCATACTATCTATCACCCTAGTCTTTGACACTTAGGATATTTCCTAGATTGCACAGTATCAAAGTGTCTTTTTCTTTAGTTAATATCGTACCACTCTAAAAATTCATCGAAATCGCTCCACTGTGGATTAAATTTACCTTTAATCATTTCAGTAATTTCTAATTCATTTACATAATAAATGCCTTGATTAATTTTATCGTATAATAAAATTAAGTTTCCGCTTCTATTACTAAATGGAATATTATTTATTGTAGATTTCCTCCTGGTCTCTTTTTCCAAAGGGAATTTGTCAAGGCTTTAAAATCACCACTATATATTGAAAACCAGCAAATATTAATCAATTCAGGTCCTTTTGTTGTACTAAATGTACACTCTGTAGTATATCTCTGAAAATCTGCAAAACTAGAATTATAAGGGATAGCTAGATTACGTATGACACTGTCGTATTCTTTATCGTAACCGTAACTAACCAACCTTTATTTTAAAAAAACTTTCTAACTTCTTAGCTGCTCTCCATGAAAACGTGTGAGAAAAGTTTTCTCACAGAGTCAATAATTTTAAAAAAGGTAGCATAATATCTAATGAATTTATGCTACCTTTTTGTATTTTTTATTAATTGAGTTACAAAATTTTAATCTAAACCACGAACGAAAACATGCAAGATTCCTTCTATATTTATTATCGATATTACTAGCTTCATCTCACTATTTCTCAAAAATTAAATTATATATATTTGATTACCTCTAAAAATACAGGGTCTGTATCAACCTCTATTAACTCCTCCATTACAGGATACAAACCTTTAATAAGTGGATGTTCTATATTTTTCACTTCTAAACCCATTCTTTTTCTTAACACAAGGGGCGCAAGTATCTCTGATGGGAAGAGCATTTTATCTTCTCGATCAAATTCTTGGTACATCTTTGTTCTACTCAAATGAAATTCACAAGCCTGATTCACAGAATCATTTATGTCTTCATTTGTTTCATCTGTTAAATCATTTAACAAATTAGAATAGATATCATTAAGTTGTGTAGGGTATTCATAAGGAATTTCTTTATCGTTATAAAATGTTGAAAACATTTTGTTTACAAATTGACAAACTGTTTCGGGAGGTTCTACATTAAAATCTATTTTCTCAGGAGAACTATACTGTAACAATTTATGCGCTTTTTCTGTTTCTTGTAAAATCAAGAGATTACAAGCAGACAAACAAACATCAACAAACCAAATTGGTTTAATATCACCCATTTTTTCTGTTGCATATAATAGAGGATCTATTGTGCCCCATAGCATACTTTGTTTAAGTGAAAAAGAATATCCTCCCTGTTTATTCAGATAGCGTTCTAAAAAGTCGGCACAATACCATGTAGAAAGTGCATTACATGCAATACCTAAAGTGATAAAATCATTTTTTTCTTTGGGACTTTTCAAAAATTCTTCTATTATCTTATAGCTCTCGTCATACATATAAGGCTGTTCTTTTTCTGCTAAACCTTTGCTCCATTTCTTCACTTTACTCTGAATTTTTTTATAAAGATTGCTTTCCAAATCTAATTGCCTCCTTAAGTGCACCATTTTTTCCCTTTTACCTTTTTAATATTACGATTTGAGTCAACAAATACATTTATTTGAGTTCCTGTCTTTATTCCACCTTGCGCTCTAATTTCAGCTAATATTCTTCTGGCATCGGCTTTTTCGGATGATGGAATACTTTGGTAATGACCAATACCCCTACCTGCACGGTTAAGGCGATCTTGGGTATACTTATTGGCTCCTAATAATTTTTGATCACGTGACAGTCTAGGATTTCTATTAGTTTTTGTCGTTTTTATTTCATACGCACTCCATTCACCAGTGTATTTATTCTTCGACAGAATATCCACACCATGACCAGAATTATTTTGAATCTGAACAACTTCTGAGTATCTTCCGCAATTGTTCAATCGATTAACTATTTCACTCTCACCGATATTACCTAAAGATGTATTCAGTCCATATTGATCTAACCAGCTATTAGGATCACCAACATACCCATACAACGTAGGATTCCCACCCGCAAGCCCAATCGGATCAACCTGCGTATAATTCCCTTGCTCTGGGTCATAGTATCGGAATCGGTTATAATACAATCCAATCTCTAAATCTTCATACTGCCCTTGATACCTAAACGGAATAAAATCTTTCTCACCCGTAAACTCGTTCACTCGCCCATACACATCAAGCTCAGCCGACCAAACCTTATGACCTTGTTCATCATAGGCTTCAACAGGTGTTCCGAGATAATCACTAATAATACTGTAGTTGCCTTCACTCGTTATCTTAGCTGAAGGGACAAAGCCATCATTGAATACCCATGTAACGAGACTATCTAAGTCATCTGTCTGTGAGGCATTCTCCACTGAATTATCCTGTGACAAATACTCATGCAAAATCGTATTGCCATCCCACACAAAATGAGTAGCTCTACCTTCCGAACACTTCTCTATCCGCCTACCTAGAGCGGTGCCTTAGATTTTTTGTAATCTTGTCCTTCTTGACTCACTAAAGAATAAAAATATTTAAGAAGAAGAAGTTTCATTACTAAAGAAAACACATGTTGAAAGGATTTGTCCTCTTAACATGTGTTGAATCGTTTTAAATGAAAAATTATTTACTTACAAAAATCAGGAACATATAAATTATCGATCATATGAAGAAAAATATTGAGGAACATCTTCTAATTCTAAAAATTGAATTCCTTTCATTTGTTTTTCTTCACAAAGTTGCTTAAACCTTTCTGAACAAAATAGATATCTTGCTAATTTTAAATCATTCAAACAAAACACGTCTCTATCATTTTCTTGTAGAACAATTTTTTGATATTTTTCAACCATAAAATTTATGTCAAATAACCTATTTCCTGAAACACTTCTTTTTGTAAACTCTGACTTTTCGTAATCAACGAAATCTTCTCTATTATAGTACTTAATAAAATAATAGGGTTTCTTTACTTTAGATTTTCCCTTTGAACTAACAATTTGTAGGTTTGATGTAACATACTTTAGTAAAGTATTTACTTGATTCATCAATGTAATAAAATCACTACTGATAATATGACCATTAAAACCCTCATAATAGTCAAATTCAATTTTATTATTAGTAATTAACCATAAATCTTTTGGCATTTCTTGTTTTTGAAAAAAGATTTTATTCCATTCATATCCCATTCCCTCATTGTATTTTGTTTCATCAAATGATTCGTGAATAACGCCCTTCAAAAAAATAGGCGACTTTACATTATCCTTAACTATCATATAATAACTCATACTATCACCCTAATCTTTGACACTTAGGATATTTCTTAGATTGCACAGTACCAAAGTGCCCCTTCTGTATTTTGTTTTTCAATTCTATTTACAATTTTCGAGTATCAGTCCTAGTTTCTTTGTCATTTATTAATCCCAAAGAGTATTGATCGGCAATATCCGTCACCCTTCTCAAGAAATAATCACTATACATAGAGTGTTGAGTATTATGAATCCTACTAAAAGAGCTTCCTTTTAATGTGTCGGGGTTACCAGGCATCATAATACCATTAAATGCTTCATCTCTTAATTCTCCCATACCAATAGAGTCAAAGAAGGATTGATGTGTTTCATAAATTTGTTAATTTACTCTAATTGCAGACGGAATAACTTTTTTCCAATTTATCAAATCAAAAGTCCTGCTCCATGTGTTAATTACTTACATAGCTATAAGTCTAATTGTGTCAGATGAAATACCCCCATTAAGAAAGCAATTCCTTTCTACAAAAAAACATATGTCTAGAAAGAGCTTAAGACAATTTCTTTACATATGTTTTGAAACTTTAATAACTTTAAATCTGTTTATTTTAGTTCTTTGCGGTATTACCTTATTCAAACTCTTAATTTAAAATCTTGTTTTTTTATTAGGTTTTGACATTAGGTTAATTTCTAAATTTCGACAAAATCCGGTCTTTGTGTACTTCCTTCTTTCACAAACATTATTCCTTTTATCTTTTCTTCTTTACATGCTCTTATAAATAGATCATCAACAATAATATTTCCTGCATATTCTTTCATTCGTACAATATGATGCCCAATCAGAGAATTAGGTACATACTTTATAGACAATAGTTTAATTGGCCCATCAGGTAAGGATTTTATCAATGGTCTGTATTCCGATTTCTTCATATCTAAACAAGGAATCAAATTTAATACATTCAAGACAAAAAAGGATTCGTTGATTTCACCAGTATTTGTTGATGTTATTACTGCAGGAATGAACTGACAATCTGTACCTAGTCTCTCTATCAACTTTTTTAGTTTTAAACTTACTAATTCTCCCCCTATCGTAGGCAAAACATCATACTTGTCTAAATAACTATCAATTTTATCTATTGAATAGTAAAGTCTCCCATTCGAAGGATACTCAATACCTTTTTCCAAATCAAACCTTACAAACGTATTATTATCAGCATAAGAAAAAAAGACATCTCGTTCGTAAACGTTAGCTAACTTATAATAATTCATTATATCCCCCTTCACAATGTAGTTTTGTTCTACCTTTTCTTAAATCTTTCCTTTGGTCATTTATTAATTCTTGTATAGCATCATGATATTGTTGAGAGGTCCATTTATTTTTATCTCCAACTTCTAATAAGATATCTAATTCTTGTCGAATCTCCCGATTATATTGAGCAAGGAAACTATTATATCCTCAATGAATAGACCTGGTTGGGTGATTATCTACTAGTAGGTAGATATATCGTATTACGTATATTATTTACATCATTGAATAAAACAAGTATCTTCCCTCTTTAGTCCTAATTAAAAGGCCTGAAATCAGAAATATTCTCCGTTTTCAGACCTTAGCTTCTTTCGTAATCCTATCTACTTGAACGTGATTGCAAATCCAGTTTATTTGACATCTTTAATAAATACTTCATACAACGCTTCAACATTGGCATCCGCTGGTACCCATGCAAAATAATTCTGATCATTATTTAATATAAATTGAACTAACTTTGTTTTTGTATTCCACTCATTTTTCATACTTGAATCGTAATCTTCCAAATCTTCTTTATAATCTAATTGCAATATATATCCTTTTTCGACCATTGCAAAAACAATTAAACTTCCCAAGAGATTTTTTCGCTTATTTTCTTCTTTATATTCTTGTAATAAGAACCAGATTTGGTCTAACCCTATAGATTTTTTGTATTTTTCATAAAAACTACTATCATCCATAACCTTATAATCATGTATCAATTCATTGACAAATGAGTGCCATATTGGTGGAATAACCTTTTCCAATAAAGGATTATTTTCAATTCCTTCTATTATTTCAAGTTCCTCAATCTCTTGTTCATTGTCGTAGTCACTGAGGGAAATCTGCTTGAATTTCATTTCATTCTTGTAATGTGCCAAGTCATATGGATAGTGATTATTATTTATTAGGCTTGTATCATCAAGTTCTAGTATCTTCGCTAGCGCTGCTGTTTCAAAGCTCCAAAACCCTACATATCCAGGCTCCTTGTGTGCATTCTTCCAATCGTAATCATAATGACCTTTAAACCATTCTTTCTCCATATACGTTTGTAATCTTTTAGATGCTTCTTTCTTATCGGTTTGCGCAAGTTCTATAATTTCTTTTGTTTTTGCATAGGGATTTACTTTATAATAATCATTAGTGATTTTAGTATGTCCGATATTACTAGCATATAATAAAAAATCAATCACTGAATCGCTTATTTCTTTTTTCTCAACCACCTTACTTAATCTTTCTATATTCTTTTTATCCGTTTCTAATAGGATTCCTAAAGAAATCGTCCAAAGAATACTTAAATATCCAACTTCCCTAGTCCCTGTATGCTCTAAATCATAAATTGCATTATGAAAGTCTTTTTCTATTGCACTAATATCTTCTCCTAAAGAATATTTCGCCCTAATATCTTCCATCTCATATTTAAAAGTCCTTAAATAACTCGCTTCTATACGACTTTTATTGTCTTTGGATTTTCTTTGAATACCATTTTTGGTATCCTCCTCTAAATTTCTGATATCCTCCCTATTTTCAGCTATAAATTCTTTATGATATTCAATTTCTTCTCTACATTTTTCTTCTATACATAGATGATCCCTCATTTTTTTTATTTCCTCCTTGCCTCTAAATCAAGGCCATTCTCCAATTATTTCACCCTTAGCATTTAACCTATATGTTATTACATTCCCATTACTATCGACTTTTGATAATACTCTTTCAACTTCATCTTCATCCAATGCTTTGGTGATTTTATTTGCTAGTTTTTGATCACCACCAACAGCTTTCAAAATTCTACTTTTTTCAGTTTTCGCACCTGTCAACCATTCGTTTGACATTTGTGGTCCATCTTTTGTTTTGCCTAATTGGGAACTACCAAACTTCGCTTCATCAATTACATATTTAATTTTTGATTCTGTATTTGCATTTTCATATAATCCATCTATCCCTTTTACTATTTTCAGGTTATGTAAATGACCTTCTGTTTCACTAAAGTTTTTAAAATATATACATCTTCATTTTTCCGCTTTGTTGGTCTACTCGTGAATTAAAAGGGCAGTAAAATCCTTTTTAATGGATTTATTGCCCTTTAAAATAAATGATTTAAGATAGTAATAATCTTTTTTGTATAAATCGATACCCTTAAATATTCCTTCTGTGATGAGGCTTATCTATAAAAGTTATTCCATATCTGCCACATTAAAGTTATATTTTTCATCTTCCCGTGGATCATTATATCCTTCAAATTCAACTACTTTTTTTAGAGAAAACAAAAAACCAAAATTAGGGTTAGGATAATCTATTTAGCACATTTTCAATAGTATATAAAATATTTATTTTTATGATATTACTTTCTTCTTTTCCACCATATAATCTCATCAATCATTATTTTTTCTAACTTTTCTTCATTATCGTAGAAAAAATTATAACATAATGGTGATTCTACATCAGAATTGCAAGAAACAACCTTTTCTATCCTATCAGAGTCATTATAAATATAGTTCATAAACGACCAATTTATACCATTAACACTGACATCTACCCAGTTGCGGTCATCTAATGGTTTAAATATGCTAATAGACAATAATTTGGTAGGGAAATTATTTTCTGGATACCATCTTGCTACATAAGCATTCACGCTTTTATCTGGATTTATAGTGTATATTTGAGTTCCTGTACCTAGCTTTATATCATTGTCAGCTTGTGGATACTGCATAATAATTAGTTCATCTAATTCATTAAACCCAAAAGAATGAATCATTCTCTTACTAAACCTTTCGCTTTTAGTTATATTTTTTAAAATTCTTCCCTTTTTAAATTTATTTATCTCATGAAAGTATGGTAGGTGCGTAAAATATTCATCAGAAGCATATTTCCAATAAGATACCTCTGATAACTTTGTAGTTATCATACTGTCAATATTCTGTTCCACTTCACTCCATTTATCTAATAATTCTTTTCGAATTTCATGTTCTATTGAATTCATTACGATCCTCCATTTAAATTAATGACATTTCACAGTGTTTTTCCAACTACCATCTTCCATTCTTTTACCTATATCAGAAAGAAGACCACCTATATCCAAACCTTTCTTTTCAGCATTTTTTAATATTCGATAAATATATTTATCATTTTGAGGACTATGAATATGTTTTCCCGCGTGATAATTGCCAAGTAACCTTGCTGCATCTCTTCCTGGATGAACTGATAAGCTTCTTTGGGATTGTGCAGTTCCCCAAAGTCTTGCCCCATTTTCTGCGGTATCAGGATTTAAACCATGTCTTTCTAACAAATCCCTCGAAAGTTTTCCATACTTAACACCATTTAACATAGCATTACTTTTTAACGGAACTATATGGTGAGCAGTCTTACCTGGAGTTATTGGTCTTCCAGCGGCTCGCATTGCTTTTTCTAACCAATATGTTTGGGATAATCCCATTGGATCTACCCAACTATTCGAATCACTAACATACCCATACACCGTAGGATTCCCACCTGCTAGCCCAATCGGGTCAACCTGCGTATAATTCCCTTGCTCTGGGTCATAGTATCGGAATCGGTTATAATACAAACCAATTTCAATATCTTCATACTGTCCTTGATAACGGAATGGAATAAAGTCTTTCTCACCTGTGAACTCGTTCACTCGCCCATACACATCAAGCTCAGCCGACCAAACCTTATGACCTTGTTCATCATAGGCTTCGACAGGTGTTCCTAGATAATCACTAATAATGCTGTAGTTGCCTTCACTCGTTATCTTAGCTGAAGGGACAAAGCCATCATTAAATACCCATGTCACGAGATTATCAGCGATTTCGGCTTCTGTCTTGGAGGCATTCTCCACTGAATTCTCAACATCCTGCGAGAAATACTCATGCAAAATCGTATTGCCATCCCATACAAAATGAGTAGCTCTACCTTCCGAACACTTCTCTATCCGCCTACCTAGTGTGTCATACTTGAAAGTTACTTCTGTCATATCTGGCTTCAAGACCTTCGCCATCATGCCATTGCCATAGTACTCGTACTTCCATGTATCTCCATTATGTTCGACTTTCTCTACGAGATTTCCTTCTTCGTCATAGGAAAATTTGGCATCTTTCGTTTCTAGTAATCTACTGCCAGCGCCATAGATACGATCTTTTTTATCTTTTGTTTCATATAAATTGCCGACATCATCGACACTACGGTATAAGAAATCAAATTGGCGACTGTCTTGATTGGCCCACACGAGGTTACTAAATTCGTCGTAACCATACGTCACTTTTACACCCGTTAGCTCGTTGACCATACTGCGTAATTGATGATTAACGTCCCAATTGTGGGCGCGTCTTCGTGTATCTCGGCTTTGGCTACTTACTCTGTGATGTGTTGGTCGACCTGTAATATCATATTGCCATTTACTAATAACATCCCCTGGTAGGATTCTTTCAATCTCTTGACCGAGTTCATTGTATTGCATCGAGGCTGTCCACTGGGCATGCTCGGAGCGGGAGGCGGTCATTTGTAAGACATTGCCTAGTTCATTACGCTCCACATCGATTTTGGCACCGAGGCTACTTGTTATCTGAGAACGATTGCCTAACTCGTCATAGCTACTAGCAATCCAATGATCGTTTTGCCATTCTTTGATGACTTGTCCTGATGGGTCTCGTTCTAGCTTGACGGTTACATACTCATTTTCTGTCTCTTGTAATGCGCCGTTTTTGTCATAGCTAAATGTTTCCCACGTACCATCATAGTAGTCAGAGCGAATAATATTCCCTAATGCATCGTGCTGATACGCTGTCCAACGATTACCTGGACGTTGAATCCGCTGCACTAATCCTGCGAGGCTTCGCTCATACGTTTTTGCCATGTCATCAAAGCCGATTTCCTTGATGATATTGCCTTTTGTATCGCGTTCAAATTTGTATGCTTCGCCTTTTTCATTAATAACAGCGGTTAATTGCTCCTCTGTATCGTAGGTGAACTGTACTTTCTTGCCCCCTTGTTTGCGGGATGTTAAGCTGCCTAGAATCGTGTAATCAAAGGCGACTTGTGTATGGTTATCCTTTGCAAAAACAATATCGTCATAGGCATTGTACTTTAGTTGAACGTCGTTACCATCGGATAGATTTGCGCGTACTAGGCGATTTAAATGATCATAACGGAATTTTTCAGTGGCACCGAGCGGATTAGTTGTGCTTGTGCAGTTTCCGCGCCTGTCGTATGTCCATGTTGAACTTGTCCCATCTGGTAATGTTACTCGGCTTAAATTTAGGTCAGCGTCATACGTTAAGGTTACCATATGGCCTTGCGCATTTGTCACTGTGTCAATTAAACGATGTTCATTATAGGAAAATTCAGTCTTTGTACCATCTTCTAAAACCGATGCCTGTAATGTCCCGTCTTCATTATAAATCCACTGGCGACTACCGCCCTCTGGAGTAATTGCCTGAATCAACCGATCTTTGGCATCATGCTGAGAGGATAACGTACTGCCATCTGCCAGCGTCATCGTGACTGGGTTTGCCCATTCATCATAGCTGAAAGTTGTTACACGACCATCTTCATCTACTTCTTGCAGTAATTCAAAGTCCTCATTATAGTCATAGCTGACCTCACTACCATCTGGATACATAATTTTTGTACATAGGTTATCTTCATTAAAATAGTAAGTACTTGTATGCCCTAAGCTATTGGTAATTTCGTTATAGCCATCGTAATAGGCAAGCTCACCCGCTAGAACATTGCCATCTCCCCATGTTTTAATAACGCGTGCACCTGTTGTTGGCCCATCATAGCGCCAGTAGAAACTATTTTTATTACGGTCTATTTTTTGCATCATTAAATGGTTGACATATTGGATATGTGTACTTTGTCCTAATGCATCTTGGATTTCGATTAAATCTTGAACATCATTGTAAATATAGCGCACTAACACTTCACGACTCGTCTGGTTACGTAAAGCGACTTCTGTCATTCTGCCCGCTTCATTTGTCGTAACATCTAGAACGCGCCCTACGCTATCCGTTACTTGTGATAAGAAGCCTTTCAGGTTATACGTAAATTGAATATAGTGGTCTTGCTCATTTCTTACTTCTTTTAATCGGTATGTCGTCTCGGTTGTTTGTTCAAATACATAAAGCAAGCGTGTATCATGCTCAAACAAATGGTATTCCACACCTGTATTTATCAGGGTCATTCTATCTTTTTTATTAAAATATGGTAAATTAATTGGTAAAATTGGAAACCCTACTGCGCGACCATCCGTCACCACAATGCCGATTAGCTCTTCTTCTTCAAATATTTCTAAGGCTAGATCGTATGTAAAGTGCATACCATGCCCAGTTAAACCAACTCGACTACTATCACTGTACCATGCACGTTCCCATGAAAGAGGGATAGGGCCTGGAAGTTCAAAGTCGACACCTTCATAGATCATACGCCCTGTAATTAAATCAACTGGTTCAAAGCCTTTTTTACAGAATTTATCACTTAATCCTTTTGTACAGTTAAATTTCTTTAGTACTTGATGATTGAGTTTAGTTAGCTCCGTTTTGGCCATCGCCTTCATACCGTCGACAGCTTTTGACACAGCTAGCACTTCATCCATCGAGGCGATTACTTTATCGGCTGCTGTTTTCATGCTTTTTGTGCCTTTGTTCGCTACTGCCGAAACCGTATCGAGTGTTTGCGACACTTTGGAGTAAGCGGCTTTCATCTCTTTTACTGCCTTGGAAGCATCCACCGCCTTATCCGCAGCCTTGGCGGTTTTACTTGCTGCCTCTGCTACTTTTGCCGCTTTATTGACCTTGTAGGCTGTTTTTGCGGCATCCCCAACGATTGGCACTGCACCGACTATGTTCATCGCTGCGCCCATAAAGTCTCCTCTTGCCAAGCTAATACCTGCATTGGCAATATCCGCGATGGTTCCGATACCTGGAATAAATCCAGCAACATCTAATGCTAAACTAACATTATCAAGCAACTTACTAAAGAAGCTTTTTTTCTCCTTTTTCTGCTCTGCTTTTTGTGGGAAGATGACATCCACTTTTGATGTAGCTTCGATTGCTTCTTCATTTAACTTCGGTGGTTGACTTTTTTTCTCTATGCCTTCTTGTTCAATTAGCGTACTAATTAACTGTGTGTCAGCAGCAAGGATAATATGACTTTGCTCCTTCGCTGAAATGGCAATCCATTCCTCCGCTTCTACGGATAGCTCGTTCATTCCACTTATTTCTAGTGTTTCATCTGCCGCTAGCATGATGGTACTGTTACTTTGAAATGTTACACCTTCTCCATCATCCATCTTAAGGTCCAATACGCCATCTACTGCACTAAAGGTAATATCACCAACCCCTAGTGTCATATCTTTGCCCGCATTGGTCGCCAATGATTTCACGGTCGTGTCCGCCATTTTTTTCGTTTGTTTTTGTCCGCCTTCTGGTGTAGCAGGAGAAACACGTACCGAGCTAATGACAATGGCATCTTGTTCCACAGCACTTGGAAAATGCAATTGGGCACGGGCACCTTTTTGCGGCATTAAATACATGACACCATTTGCATCTGCTGAATAAGCAAACCAATGTGCTTTTTCTTTCTCTTGTTTTTTATCGATATCTAAATGAATTTTAACCGTGTTTTGCGTAACATCAATGATTTTCCCTGTAAAGGCTGCGCCAATCAAATCTAAATTGCGTACTAATCGTTGACGAATACTTTTTTCTGGTTGAGCAGTATATTGAAACTTTAGTACACCCGCTTCGAGATGAATTTCTCGAACCGTAATAACATAGGATTTTCCCTTTAATTGTACCGATGTACCCAACTCGTACGCTTCTGTGCTTTCAAACGCACAAAATGTATAATCGGTTTCACTTACATCTATACCATCAT
Source organism: Lysinibacillus sp. JNUCC-52 (assembly GCF_015999545.1). Lineage (NCBI taxonomy): Bacteria > Bacillati > Bacillota > Bacilli > Caryophanales > Bacillaceae > Lysinibacillus > Lysinibacillus sp. JNUCC-52. The sequence continues at coordinate 4,467,666 of NZ_CP065546.1, read as the reverse complement.
TTTCAGTAATTAATCGATATGTATCTACATCCATATGTAATACTGAAGGTAGATGGTCGATTGTTATGCTTTTCTTACTTTCGGGTGTGCCAAACCAAAATCGTGGTCCCTTTCCTTGTAAATCAGGAAAAACTACTGCCTGTAGATTAGAAGCCACTCTTTTTATAAATGCCCAATCTGTCTCCATGTATTGAATCGAGATATGACCTATTGCTTGACCGTTCGACACCTGATCGATGTAATCCCCTTGAGGATAAGCACCTACAATGGTATCGAGTAACGCCACATAGGTCATATTCGCATCTTGAAAAGAACGTGAGCGTTTTGCAACGTCCATATTGGCTGTAAACGATACAGCCTCAACTGAAACATAATGCACCCCTTGGGCAGCCTGCAACTCTGCATTTTCAATTCTACCTGAGAACAAGATGTCTTGTTGCCTGCCAAATTTAACAACGACTTCATCTGAATGACTAATTTGCTGAATATATTTCTGTGCTTGCTCTTCCGCAATCATTCCTGTAAAGGACAATCTCGCATGGTCATCGCCTTTGTGTTTGATTGTTAGTTTATTTATATGAATAAGAGGATAAGGCCATTCGAGCACAAGATCCTCATACGTCGTTATCATGCTGACTTCCTTTTCTCCTAGTGTTTTCATTACTTACCTCCTTTCACTCCATCCTTTCTTTTAAAAGCCTTGTTTCGGTATTTCTAATTCCTCTTGCCCATCATGCACAATATCAATTTTGCCTCCTCCTGCTGAGCATTGCGTATGACAACGGGATAATAGTGCTTGCTTGCCCTCGATATTGACATTTTCCATCCCTTCCATCCAGTCGATGGAACATGTGGGCGTACACGGTTTTTGTAACTTCAAGCAGACGCCAAAGGTGGGAATGTTGTCGGGGTTTCGATCGCCTACATTCAATACGGCTTTATCTTTAATATAAACACCATGATCCTGTGGTAAATTTAAATAATTGAGGTGGCTACCATGCTCACAGGAAATAATCGCTCCATGGACCACGTAACTAAATTGCTCTTGTTCCGAACCTTCTGTCTCCAAATTTTCTACAACTTGAGCCATTCGGTACCCTTCCCTTCGTATATGTTTCAAATTGCACTTTTGATTTAATTTCCATTTGAACGCTTATTAATATCGTTCTAGTTTGACGCGCTGCAACTGAAGTCCAAGAAATGGTCGTCTTAATATACTTTCTGCAACATCTAAATGAACGATAGTGAAAGATTCCCTTTGACTATTAACTTGAAAAATATAGTCCAATTCAACCTTTTTAGGGTTTATTACGAGCTCCTTGATACGTCCGTCTGGATAATAAGTCGTTTCCTGGGAAATACACTTTTTCTGCATTATGTCCATCAGCCAATATAAGCGCTGTGTTCCTTTTTTTACATCTGTAAATACGATGGCTGTAAATGCTAAGTGATCCTCAAATTTTACGAATAACTTTTTTAATTGATCCGACACAATGGTCCGAGGCTTTTCTAAATAATCCAAATATACTGCATGCTCTTTTTCCACTACTTCTGCAAATACCGACGAACAAACAAAATCATCTTCAAGGTCTGTCTTCAAAGGAAGAATCGGATTTGTAATAGTGGAGTCTTGCCGAACAATAAAGTATTCCATCTTGACCTCCTGTAAGCTTCATACCTATCTTCCCGTACGGACGACATTACTGAATCCAATGAATATCTTGTATTTGGGCTTGGCTGAATTGATACTTCCCTTGATCGCGTTGAAAGAATGTTGCTCCTTTTAAATTAGCACCTGTAAAATTGGCACCAGCAATTTGAGCAAATTCAAATTTTGCCTGTTCTAAATTTGCATAACTGAAATCAGTGCCAAGATAACATGGAACTTCATTTTGAGAGAACTTCAAGGTTTTTCCTTGTGCATGCGTAAAATTAGCACCTGCTAAATTGGCATGTCGAAAATCAGCATCTTGAATCATTGCATAGGAAAAATCCACATTCGTTAATTGACCATTTACAAAACTCGTACCGATGCACACACTTCGTTGCATTGTAGCTCCTGCTAAATCACTGTCTTGGAAATTCGCATAGGAAAAGTCCAACTGATTGAAATCTCTGTGCTGTAAAGGTAGGTTTGAAAAGTTGCCAAACGTATACGATTGATTCGTCTCTTTTGACGCTAGCGTTAACAAGACATCTTTTTCTACTCGTTGTCGTTCGTCCATAATCGCGACATCTTCACTAAACCCTTTATATTCACCGACTCGAAATCTTAAGCACGCCGCTCGTTGAAAATGGAGTTTAGGGACGCATTGTTGTTGATAACGAAAGAGATAGCGGAGTAATTGGCTAATATATTGATGAAACCGTATAACTGTCTGCTGCATAATCACGCGAATGTCCGCTGCTTGAATGCTAATATATGGCTTTCTTTCTTTCTCAAGTGCCTTTTGTAATTCGAACATCGCATCACAAAGCCAATCCGCTTCATACTGTGCTGTGCATTGTGTCCAATCGCAATACCATGTTTCTCCATATGCTTCTAGTACATACGTAAACTTGTTTTCTAGTAATGATGTTCGAAGCAATGATAGATGAATAAAAGCAACTGGCGCTAACTTTCCTTGTTCTTGCTGTTCATGAATATTCGTAAAAAGTTGTTCAAGTGCGTAAATGATTGGTTTAAGTAAAACTTCCTTATTGTTGCGAAACTGTCGATCCACTTGCTCCTGCAAACGGTGGGCATGAACTGACACGCATTCATCCATAAAATGCTGTAATGCTTCTTCTCGTTTCATGTATCTACACCCTCACTAATTTGCACGTACTTCAGTTCCTTTAATCTCCATTTTGTCTTCCATCTTGATTGAATTGTCTTTACATGTCATCTCAATTTTCTCATTGGCATTTATCATAATTTGCTTAGCATTTATCACGACTTTATCTGTTGCTTTTAAGTTAATATTTTTATCACTAATAATTGAAATACCATTATCATCCATCAGTGTAATCATTAATCCTCCACCAGAAATAACAATGCGATCAGGTGCAAGTAGAATTTGTTTACCATGCTTTGTTCTAAGTGTTTTTACATCAGGATCAGCCATGCGCCCTGGATCTTGGCGGCTATCTTCTGGTGGTGAAGCACCGCCTCCTCCCCCCTGACTAGAAGGATTCGTTGCTGATAACATTGCCCCAGATTGTGGCGGTGCTTTGGACACAGAGCTAATGGCAATTCCTTCATCCTCACGGTTGCTTGGGAAGTAGATTCTAACATTGTCAGATAACTCAGGCATAAAATACCAACCTGTGTTATCCTCTGATGCATAGATCGTTGAGTATGGAAACCAGTACGCCTTATTTTTTTCTTGCCCCTCATCGAAATCAACATGTATACGAATTTTGTCTCCTGCCACATCAATGACTTTTCCTTGGATAGATGCACCAATTATCGCTTGATTATAGGTCGTGTGGACACTGAAGCCGTTCTGAGGTGTGAGCGTATAAATATGTTTTAATAAGCCATTTTTAAGCTTGGAGACAATTTTGAAAACATATAGTTTTTTTGATTGAAACGAAACTTCATTGCCGATTTTGAAGAGTTGCGGCGATTCTACTTCATAGTACATGTAGTCACTAGCGGTAATACTATCGAGATGATTTTTACTTGAGATAAGGAAATTGCCGATTGCTTTTTTAACTCGGTAATTTATTGCATCCATTTTTTGCACCGCACCTGCTTGGAACGGTACGCCAAAGTAAAATTTTGCGGCGCCATGAACTGCGTCTGGCACTAAGCCTGTATGAAATCGCGATGCCATGCGTTTTAGAAACTCCCAGTCCGTCTCTAAATATTGCATCGTAAAGTTACCAATACTAGCGCCTTTTGTGACATAATCCATAAAATCGGCGCCTGGTTGATCGGTAATACATTCCTTTATTAATTCGGTATAGGGCATTTTGGCATTTTGGTACGTTTGGTTTTTCTTCTTCACATCTAACACATACGTATGCGAAACCGCCTTTACCTCCAAATAATACGTCTCCATTACCGATTTCACTTGTACATCCAATGCTAGTCCATTAAAAATTGGCGTCGATTGTCCCGTACTATCCAATTGCAGTACTTCAATGGCCGTCTCTGCGTCCGTCATATAAACGTAAGAATCTTCCATTTCATCTGGAATGACGCCTGTTAAACGCAATGTTGCATGCTCATTCATTTGTTGTGTCATTTCGATTTCACTCACGCGGATATTGTAAGGCATCACAATCATATCTTTATACGTCAAAGCTGTTTCCTTTGCCATCACACAACACCTTCTCCATTTAATGATTTACTTTCGATTGCGATTGTTTCTAACATGCCATAAGCAATCGGTTGCCAAATATTCATTTCTTTTTTCAAGCAATTAACTGAGCCAGTTGCCACATTGTCGCCTACTATAAACAAAAACATTAAATTATAAATCTTGTTATCGAGTGCCTTCGAAATAAAATCAAAATAGCCAATTTGGTGTCCGTTCACTTCTTTCATGCCGATATCCAACATTTCTGCATCTGGCTGTAATTTTTGTAGGATAGTCATCATCGTTTCTGTAAAATCTTCTAATTCCTCTTCTTGTAGCTGTTGCTCCATTATTTTCATCGTGACATTAATGGACGTACTTTCGCTTGTATAGATGTAATCAGGTCTACGGCTTGAAGGGTATTTAATATCCTTTAAATCGGGTTCCATCTCTTCAAAGGCTGTAGGAATACACATCCTTATTTGTTCGTCGTAAAAAGGAAGCTCTGCAAATTCAATTACTTCATCGTCAATCGCAAGCTGACCCGCTTGAATCGCTTTTACAATGTCCGTTTGCAATAATTGGTTTTCAATGTTTTCCATTCGTTTTTTTTGCCTTGCATGCTTCGTCATTTCAATAATTTCTTCATCCTTAAAATGCATTCTATTCGCCCCCTTTGTTTTTACAGTCTTTTGAGTATACATAGTTGCTTGCTTTTCACTTTTGCTGTTGTAACAAAAACCATCTCTTTCAATCTTGTAAAAATGCTTGCAGACTACTAGCTAGTCAACGATCACACGCTTCGGTCGTCCTTGACTGAGTCCTTTCATCCGACCACCACCTTTAGCTTCCATTAAAATACGATTCAAGTATTTATGAATTTGACTATTCGTAAGCGATTGATAGTCTAGCTCTAGTCGATTGCAAATATAGAAATCAATCGCATCTCGTTGCACCCGCTCCTGATTGATGCACTCCATGGCAAAGGCTATATCATACGGATTGGTTGGTCGATTTTTTAACAGCTCGCGTGCAAAATATTGCAAAACCACTGGGTGGTATGTGCTTTTTTGTAAGCCTGCATACTGGCAGTGAAGATAATTCACTGTGTTGAATTCAGTGGCAAAGTCGAAAAAATCGATATGCTGTGAGCGCAGCTTAGCACCTAACTTTAATTTAAAGCGCGCTAATTCTAGCTCATTATGTGCAAGCTCTAACGAATCATCTAAGACAATCTGTGATGTATGTTTGCTAAAATCTAAGTCATTTACTTCCTCAGCAAATCGTACTTTTAAGATTGTTTCATTTCCTGTTGCTTCATAAGGGAGCTCAAAGCTATCCGTTAGCATATAAAGACTGCCATTATGCTTCATAATGCCGTTTGAAATGATTAGCAGTGTATCCGCTACAGTGATTTTGGCCCCAGCAATAATGCCGTTTGAATAATCTTGAAAATAAATATCTAAAAATTCTCTTGGGAAATCTCGTAAATTTTCCAGCATTTCTCGCTTTAAAATGCGACCTTTTTGAAAATGTGGATATTGATTGGCAAACAAGCTGTCATCCACCTCTATTCTTGTTTTCACTTGTGTGCGCTTTCCTTACTTTAAGCCGTCAAAGAAATCCAACTCTGATAAATCCGTTTCAAAAGCAAAGAATTCCTTTTTGCCGATGTACAGTTGTTCTTCACGTCTAGCAACAGGGACAACATGGAAACCCCAGTGATCTTCTCCTGCGAAGACAAAAAATTTCACTTCCCCATTCATAATGGAATCTGTCTCGTCCTGTGGTATTTTATGTTGATAATTAGCCGCTATATTGTCATAAAGAACAGGCACATACTCTTCCTGGCGATTAACGTAATTGTATTTATAGGATGATTGATTGTCGGTACCTGTTAGGAAGAATTCAACTTCCGTTACACCCCATGGTCGAGAAATGGTGCCATGAATTTGGTTAAGTCGCTCTAGACTGCTAATCAGAAGTTTTTCCTGACGATTATGGGTAAAGGCACTTACTGCATAAGGTACGACAGGTGCATGATTCGTCACGGTTGTTTCAATCATGCCTATCTTCTTCGCATTTAAATAACGAAGTGCTCCTCTTAGGCAAGCTAGCTTTAACTCTGGCACTTTCCCAATATTTTCAGCCTTCTGTCTAAATTCAATGCTTCGTCCTGGTACAAACTCCTTTAAAGCCTCGCGAAAAGCATCAATTTTACACGATTGGCCTGTTAGCTTAATAATGGAATATTCACTGAGAAGTCCATTTTCGTAAAACTCTTCTAAAAACTCTCGCACAATATCATAAATATCCGCTTTAATTAGATGGTTAATTTCCTTAATATTAAAAAAGACGTTCGGATAATCATACACATCTTTGAATTGATTGTTTTCTACTAATGATAGGCACCATCGGTCAACAGCCGTTACATTCAAGTCACTGTCCTGCTGCAAATCGTTTTCCGAATAAAAGCGGCTGCGCAAAATGCCTGTTTTGCGGAAAAATTCCTTCTTCATTTCCTCCGCCATTTCCCATAAGAAATAATAATTATTACGTACACGTAAGTATTCATCACGTGTGCGATTTTCGTATTCCTTAAAGCGTGTCGGAATAATATACTCGGCATCTGAAAAGGCTTTTTCAAATTGCTCGTAAACAGCATCTACACCATGATCGTCTACATATCGGTAAATATCCTTGCCTGGAATATCAATTAATGCATCAATGTCATAGGCATTTTTTCCTCGGCTATAATAGTTTGCAAAAACAATCTTCATAAATTGAAAAATGCGATATGTAATATTGTTGCCACCAAAATTGGTATCACCATTTTCATAGGTTGTATGAATATCGATTTTGTATGAAATATGCCCGTCCTCTATGCGGAACTTACACGATGAAAGGTCTGTTGTTCCACCACCACAATCAATGACGAGTGCTTTATATTCCTTTTCATCTAAAAAGCTATTATTCTCTATTTGATTGGCGATTGTATTATAAAGAACTGCCATCCCTTCATCGAGTGCATGCTCTGTTTCGATGTTGTATTCAGGTAGGATCGCCTGAAACATGTCCAAAAATTGCGTTTTTAGCTTTACAGGACTAGAAATATGTAAATGCGCAAAGCGACATTTAAATTGATGTTCTGCCATTCGAATAATATAAAGCATAAATTCCCTTAAAATTTGGCTTCGTGGCACAAGTGCTGTATTGCCATTTGCATCCATAATCTCTTCTGATTTTGTATAATTACTTACCCACCGTTTAATGCCTTGGAATTTCGTTGCTAATGACGTATAGCTATTCTTTTTCATCATTTTTAATGCTTCATAGCCGTAGTAATAGCTCACTTGGTCTTGATTTGAACAATCTGCCACTGTCATCACTGTTGGGACAACTTCAATCCATTCATTTTGGTGGAGCGGGTCTGGAAATTGCACAAAATTGATGCTGTTTAGCTGAATTCTGTTATTTAATAAATCATGGCTACAAGGAGAGGACACATAATCATTTTCTAAATAAACACCCGCAGTTGTATTCGTCGTGCCAAAGTCGATAGCAAGAATCGCATTGGTTGTTTCTAGCTGCTTTATCTCTAAATCTTGTATTGGTACTTTATAGTAGTGAAGATTTGTCGGCGGAAGTGGGGTCTCTTGATAGTAAGTTTTATAAATATACTCTGAATCTTGCTTTCGTAAAAAAATAAAGCTGTAGTTTTTATTTTTTGTCTTCTGAATTCCTATTGCTTCATCTGCAGCAAAATAGTATTTGTTAGGGCGCTGGTCATCCTTTATGACATTCAGGATGGCGCAAAGTTGTAACTCATCATTTACGAGCAAGACATTCGATTCAACAAGAAACCCACCTGTTTCTACATAATACTGATCTGGCTTATCCATTTTCATACCGCTATATAAGCTCATTTTGGCAGGAATTTTTATTTCACCATTGTCTGACATAGGTGTTTTTAAATAGGTTTGCATAGCCGCTTCGACTCTTTCAAACCCTCCGTCTTTGTTTTCTTTAATAAGAAGGTTTTCTTCGGCCCCACGATATCTTAAAATTTTGTCGATTAACTCGTCTCTCGTTAGTGTATTAATAAGCCCAGTCACAAGTTTTTCCTTATAACAAATATTTCGAAGCTGAAATGTGGTCATTTCCATTAGCTCTACACGTGTAAATGTCATATACTTTTTTTCTGCAAAGCGATTATTCACATTCAGCTTATATGAATATTTAGTCGTCATTCCAAATCCCTCCTTTTGCCCCGTTTAGTATAGAGCTATGCGATCTAGCATCATCGTTTGCTCTGCATCAATAATGCCGAAGTGATATTGCCAATAAACCTCTAATTGAAAGCCAATTGGCAAAAAGATTTCTTGTATAAGCTGCACTTTTTGCTCATTTTGTTGTGTCTTCTTTTGACTTATATAAATAAGCAGTTCATCCTGTTCCTCGGATTTTATATAGATCAAGCAACCTTTAAAGAGCCTTTTTAAAGTGTCTTTTAATAAGTAAATTTCTTCACCTGTCTGGTAAAGCTTTAGTATGTTCAGTACAACTATTTCTTGCTCCTTTTTGGAAAAGGCATGAATATTTCGACGCACTACATTACCAAATACATTGGCTTCCATATCTTTTAAAATAAAGCGAATATAAAATTCCATTGTGTTCATTCCTTGCATCCGATCAATTTCGGCTAAGAAATGCAAAACGATGTCGAAAAGGTATTCTCTAAATTCTCTATCTGAATAATTATCAGGATGAAACAAGTTGTTAAAAATGCCAAAATAGCGGTAATATGGATTCACCTCAACATGCTGTTCCACATACTGTGCATTTAAAATAGGAAGACTAAGCTCCATATAGGGCGAATAAATTTCAGCAAGGTAAAAATAAATATCCTTTTTAGAAAGCCCTTCATCTTCGGCTTTAATAAGCAAATCCCAAATATAATTCATAGCCAAACACCTACACATTTATATTCAAAGAAATGTCGTTGTACTTCTGATACTAAGAAGCTTAAAATGTCATTCGCTAAAAAGTCTTTTTCCTCTTTTGCCTTAAACTTTAAAAGCATTATTTTTTTATGGCTATGTTCGCCTAGCATCTCTGTTATGAAAGGGTTCGTACAGTAGGTAAAGCTTGCTTCTAAAAATGAATTGACTATTTCAATATCAACAAGCTCAAATTTATTTGCCGCATCGAAGGTGTTTACCATCCGAATAATTTCCCCCTTCGTTTTGACATTTGAAGAATGCTTACTAGCAAATTTAGACGTAAAATGCTCTATTCGCCGATTGGAGACAAGCTCGAAATTTAGCTTACCTAGCTTCTCTTCTTCCATTTTCACTACTTTTAATAGCTTCCAAATCCCTGACTTATCTTGTGGCGAAACAACCGTTAATTCATTGTCTGTTCGTTTGATGTAGCGAACATTCTCCACATCTGCTTCTATAAGATAGCCATGTTCATTTCCCATTTTCCGAATTGAAAGGACATGCTCATAATTCACCTTATCGATTGCTGGAACAGGAAACCCAATATTTTTGACTTCATGCCGTTCAATATTCCAAAGCGGTACTACATTCAGTCGTTTGTTTACCTCATATTCTTCTAAATCAACATTAATTTGAGTAATTTCCGCATCCTCGTTCAAAGGGGAACACTTCACTAAATTGACATTAAAAAACTTATAGGCGAATGGATGATTGATTGTTTTCCATGGCAATCCATTTATTTGAAAGATCGGATATAGCTTGTTGATTTCTTGCAAATAGTCAGTATTTCTTGTAAGGCTAACTTGAATCGATATTGGCCCTGCTGTCGTTACAATGGTTCCGTTAAACAACCGTTCCTCAGCTAGTAACTGCTGAATTTGGACCGAATCACATGCGAGAAATAATGGAAACAGTACTGCTTGTTCATTGCGTTCAAGCGATTGCAGCAATTTATTTAGTTGAATTGTTTTACTTTCTAAATCAGCTGGTCTCATCGGAAATAAACATTGATGAATTGGATCAATATCCTCCTGATGACTAAGCGTTACAAAAATATCAAATCGATTCTCCACATCTTCCATCTCATTAAAAACACGCTCTTCAAGCTTGTTGTTCATTTCCTCCTGATAGTCGATTAAATTTACAAAAACGCCACTTACAATATCTTTTAGTAGTTGACGTTGCTCCAAATCTTCAATTTTGCGTAACCGTTCAATCATGAGCTCTTTTATCAATTTATTTTCCCTCTTTCATCACTTCTGCATCGGATGGTTCACCGCTTGCTGGCCCTGTCTCCATAGGAAGTGCCGCTTCAAAAGACGGGTCGCTTGTAGCAGCTTGAGGAGTAGGGTTTAATTTATCATTGGCATTCATAATTTTTCGCTCAAGCCCTAACACTTTTGCGATTAGTTCCGTTTCCTGATAAATTTCTTGAGCCAATGTGTACGATTCAATTGCTTTCTCATAATCTAAGCGCGCATAGCTTTGATCGCCATTTTTTTCTAATCCTTCAGCTTGTAATTCTTTCTGTGCCTTTTTCAATTCGGCAATTTTAGCTTCTGTTTCTTCAATTTTAGTTTTTATTTGAGGCTCGCCCGTAAATGAGATTGCTAGGGCCTTTTTTCTTGCCTTTTGATAGTTTCCTAGGGCTCCATTGTAATCTTCTGCATCAAATTGAAGATCTCCATCCTTTACTGTTTCAGCAATTTGTACAATGGTATCCATATTGGCGATGCGTTGTTCCGTTACTTCTTTTCCAAAGTTTTTAATAAGCTTGCCTTCTTTTTTTGCCTTTTCGTATTGTTCAAGCGCTTCTGTAAATTTCCCCGCCTCGGCTGATTTATCGCCATTGATGATTAGGTCCGTAATTCTTAACTTTTTCGCGAGTAAATTTCTATGTATTGGATCCTTCAATTTTTTGGCCGCATTTCTGCCCTCACTATATTCAAGAAGCGCCTTGTCGTAATTGCCGTCTTGGAAATATAGGTTGCCACTCTTTTCATGATCCTTCATCTCAATCGTTAATTCTGCCATTTTTTTCGCTTGCTTTGCCTGATAAAAAATCGTACTACCACCAACGACTAAAGTTACGACTAATGCAGCCGCAATCATTTTAATGTATTTCATTTTTTTCTTATTTGTTTCCTGATAAACCTTGTTAACAAATATAGCGGCGATTGTGTAATTATTGACGACTTTCCTTTGCCTACTTAGAAGCACTTCTTCTAATAAATCAGTGTATTGCTCAGGATCTTTCGTTTCCTCCAAAGCATCTGCCATTTCAATTTCACTGACATCTTCCCAAAAGCCTGCTGTGCTAAGCACTAATACATCGCCATCGATTAACTTCATTTTCTTCGAAATAAATGGCGTAAAATCATTCGGCTTCCCAAGATAATTGAGTAAGTTGCTTCTTTCCTCATGCTGGCTTATATCGAGCGAACGATCCCTACTATTAACGATTTCCTGTGCTAAACTTTGATCAGTGCTTTTATACGTTAAAGTGCCATTACGAAAATGATAAAGCCTCGAATTTCCTGCAACTGCCACAATCATTTTTGAGTAATCGGATACAACCATTACAATACTAGCCTTCAACCGAACCCTTAAGCTTTGTGCTTGCATGATAGCTTGCGCATTTTTTAAATATTTTTTAATCGCTCTTCTGGATATTGACGGCTTTTCCATAAATTTTTCGAGAATACCTTTGACCGCTAGTTCTGCACTATTGATTTCTTGATCGGAATCCAACCCTTTGACCGCCACCCAACAAGCAACATCATCTAGCTCAGCATAGGCAAAGTAATCTTTATTTTGCATAAAAGAGCCTGCTTCCGATAGAAAGCTTGTTTTAAAGTCGCTGTTTTCCTTTCTCATCATTCCACCTCCTTAACCTAAACGGGTTACCATGTTTTTTCTAAAATTACGATTGTAGCATTGTCTTGATTTTTTAAGCGTTTTTGTTCCACGGCTTTAATAATGTCTTGCGCAATATCATATGGTGGGGCATGCTGTGAAAGCATTTTTTCCAATTCTACTTCTGTTAAAGTATCGTAGACACCATCACTGAATAGACAAACCTTGTCACCATTTCTTAGCTGAATAGGTTTCTCTCCTATATCTAGATTTTTAAATCCTTCGTAACCTAAATAATTGATCAGTCTCTTTTTCAGTGGGTTTTCTTGCACCTCTAATTGAGAAATTTCCCCTGAAATATAGCGTTCCTTTAATACTGATTCAAAAATATGTTTTTGATTGATTGCGATGAATTCCCCATTTCGAAAGATTGAAATTACACTATCCCCGACAGCCCCCCAATGTAAGTAACCATGCTCATCAATAACTGCCGCTACTAATGTAGTTCCACCATTAGAGCCATTTAAATTTTCTAGAATCATGCCATTGCTCGTTAAGGCCGTTTCCTTAAAATAAGACCGTATATTTGCTATACTAGTTAGCTTCATAAACTTATGAATAAATGTCGTAACTGCAACTGTACTAGCCATTCTGCCATTTGCTAATCCACTGATGCCATCAGCAAGAACCGCCATCGTGCCAACGGGTGTTTCAACAGTCGAAAAATAGTCATCCTGTTCATCTCGCCTACCAATGGTTTGCCCATTTCCAATCGCAATCTTGCTCGTTTCTTTTTTATGCATTAGTATTTTGCGCAGTATAAGTAAAGCAATGATGACAATGATGAAAGCAAGTGCAATCATGTAAGATAGTAGTGTCTGATCCATTTTTCATCATTCCTCGCTTTGGTTGTTTTCCCATTCAAAATGCACACCACATAGAGGAATAAATAGAAACATACTTGTACCAAGTTGTATAACGTCATATGCTGCTAACTCTGTTGGTGTATAAACTGCTTCATTATTTAAATAAGCTAAACCTGATGCATCCCCAGGCAGCAAATAGAAGTTTCTTTTTTTAGGGTCATAGACAATAACTGCATGATTACGTTTCGAAATGCTATTGTCGCCAATAATGCGGATATGCATATCTTCTGCTCGTCCGATAAAGTTCTTTTCAGATAAAATCCGATAATCTCGTCCCATTGGAGGTCCTTCAATACAAACTAGCCATCCTGTGACAGGGTCAATCCCATCCATTTCGCCAAGATACGGCATCGTTTTATCATCCACTTCTGCAACAGCCGTAGCCGTCGTTATTCTTGGTTCTTGCTCTACCATGACATTGCAATAAGGACAAACATTTCTATGTCTTCTTGAACTAAACATGTGACCATTCGTACATCTAATCAAACTCATATTGTTATCCTCCATCTTCGTTACGAATCTAGCTTTTCTTTATTTTGCTAAAATTCTAGTATTTGCTATGTATATAATATCTCCACTATTTAATCGATAAGGGCTTTCCTGTTTTAAACTACTTTTCACACGCTTATGCGCTTTTTTAATGCCTACACCGTTCACAGAGTCAATATCTTCTATGTACCACATATCGGATACACAATTTAAAACAGCATGCTCGTAATTTATGAGCGATTCGTATTCTGTGCCATTTAAATCTATATCTACCTCTCGTTCAGTTGAGCTCTTCCCAATGAGCAATGAGGTTTTTCCTTCTAACAGCCACTCTTCAATTTCTGCTCCACGTTCGTTCAGTAATACAATTTTCTGAATGTTCGTATCTGTAAATTCATAGATTGTCTCTTTTGCTTCATATTTTATTAATCCATAAACAAGGACAATGATGACCATCATAGTGCCAATGATTGTTTTCAAAAGAAAATTTTGATTCATAACAAATACATATAAAATAAAAAAGAAGGCAATGATCACAATGATAATATCGATAATTTTAATTATCATTTGGTTATTGGCATTGTGCGTATTTACTTCCATTGCATTTTTTATGTCATTCACGAAAGCACGCTCCTCCACGCTAAGGTTTTACTTGTTAAAAAATCGTTCGAATAATTCCGTTGTATCTAAAGGGTTTTTCTTTGCTGTTTTATGAAGTGTTGATGACGTTTCCTTCGTTTTTGGATTAAAACCGAAAAAATGCTCAAAGTTTTGCTCGATATCATTCATATTAAACTCTTGCTTATGGGTAGTTGTTCGATCTTTCGTTTTCGTTGCCTGTTCGAATGTTTGCCCACCGCTTTGCGCTGCACCATCAAGACGTGCATCATATGCTTCTCTAGAAGACGTATCCTTTAATACTTTATAGGCCTCTTGTACATCTAAAAAGATTTGCTCCGACTCTTTATTGCCTCCGCTTACGTCAGGATGATGTTTTTTCGATAATTTCCTATATGCGAGCTTAATTTGGTCTTGTGTTGCTTGTCTGCTAACACCTAAAATTTCATAATGATTTTTCACGATTTTTCATCCCCTGTATTAGGATTATTCAAAATTATCTAAGGAACTATATAGTCCCTTAGATAATGTGTTGTGACCTATCAAACTTCTACTTAAACAGCGTAGCCGCCTTCGATTTTCGCAAGATCTGTTTTATCTTTCTTCTGCTTAATGAATAAGTAGAATTCTCCGATCCCTTCTGTGTCGCCATATCTTTCTGAATAGTCAACAACAAAGGCATTTGGGAAATGGATTTTTCTTACTACTTGATCAGCTGAAATAACTTCTAGTGTTACTTTACGGTAACAGTCTGCCTTTTCAGCAGGGACTAATGACCATAATCCTAATTTCATCGTATCATCTGAATTATCGCCGTCTGTCGCAGTAAGGATTTTCCCCTTAACTTTTAACGTTGCTCCAACATCTGTTGAACGAGCATTCGAGTCATTTGGAGTATCTGTTTCATACTCCACTGTCATAATGCTTTCTAAACCTAATTCAATTGCTTCTGATCCTTCTACTTTTAATACAAAACCCATTCTTATTTCCCTCCTAATATTTTTTGAATGTACTCGTTATACTGAACTTGATAAAATGTCCATGTTTCTAGCTGACTTCATTTCTCGCATAAATTTTGAAAGAATTCCAACGAGAAATATGTATATATTTCATCAAGTCAGTACATCAAGATCATTCATATTTATGTTAAAAGATTTATTTAAAAACAAATCTTAAACATACAATTCTAAAATCGTTGTATGCAGTCTGTTATGGTAATTTTTAAGCTTTCACAGCACTTGTACCTTTAGTAATCATCACTTCAAGATTTTTCACATTGCCGTTAAATACGAGATCAATTTGGCATAAGCTTGTTTTTTCATCAATAATGTAGCCAATGTCATCACCATCATGGATAACGGAGTTTACATAGCCTTTATCATTCAACCACTTACTTTTTTGGCTGCTTGGATTATTACTAAAGAATCGAACAATGTTTTCATGCTTAAAGTCCCCTGATTGGAATCGTAGAATTCTTTCAATATACGTACTCACTTGTGTTTTGTAGATTGAATCAAATCCATCCTCTTCCATCGCTAAGCTTCTTGCTTTATACACTGTAATACGCTTAATATCTTTATCCTGTAGCTGTGCATTTTCTGAAGAAAATACAAAACCAAAGCTTCGGCTATTAATCGCATCTTTAATATTGTTCGTAAATCCAGAAATTTCTTTTGCCATTGTTGTGACAGCTCTTAATGCGTTATCGCCCGCTTCAATATCAAAGCGTACACCTGGATAACTTCTTTTCACATTTCGGAATGACTCTTTCAAATATTCAGGACATTGATAAGCAGACACTATCCCTGCTGCCACATAGCTAGCACCTACATATACGCCTTCTATCCAAAGCTTGAGTATATCTTCCTTTTCTTTCGATAGGCGCGCACCATTTTCGGTTGTTTGCATCCTTGTATCAATTACTACGCCAGACTTGTCTTTCGGAATAATTGTAAAATTCGGTAAGCAAGGAATCGCAAATTCACTGTAATCTTTTCGAAGGAGCACCGAGCATTTATCGATAAGGCGATCAATGCCTGCTGTTGCAATGCCGTTGAAAGTAGTTTCTTCTTCTGTCATAAAGTTAAAGAATATTTGGACTTTATAATCTTTTACTGTATCTAGAAGACTAGATAAGGATTCCATCGTGTTACCTTCTTGCTTTGCAACCTTTTCATTTCCTTTAAATCGAGATCTACTAACTTTCATTTTTCCAGATGCTTCAAGTTCAATTGCTGGAACGATGCCATACCATACAGTATCTGTGAAATCATTTTTTGAATTGACTGTATTTAAATACGTCCGCAACCTTGGTAAATTATTACTCTTAACGAGCATATCCAATTTTGCATTTGTCACTAATAACGAAGGTTGCATACCTTTATTTTTTGTCGCATATTGATCAAAATACATTTTGACACCTATTAGTTTTTCAACTAATGGCTTCACTGTCTTTACAAATTCATCCTTAGCATCCTTATAGAATTCTAAATATGTATTGTAATTTTGCACCTCTGTTTCAACGTCAAATTCTGCTCTTACAGATGGTAATGGCGAGAATGTTCTTACGACTAAATCCTTTACGTAGGAGGATGGTGATTCTGTTATCGCCTCATAGTCTTCCTCAAATACGGTACTCAAACCATAGTTACTATTGTCCTCAATAACCATCAACTCAGAAGTATTCGTTTGAGGTGCCTCAATAATTTTAAGTTCACCCGTATCACCAATTGTTAGGGTTCCGATTTGCAGCTTTTCGGATTCGTTTTCCTCTTGATTAGCACCTAGTAGCAGTCTTGTTTTAATATCTTCGATTGCTAACGGCAACATAGCCATAACATTGTTATAATTTCGGCTAGCTACTTCGAACATAAGATTTAACTTATCCCCTGTGTCTAGCTTTTTTGGATCGCCTTCGTCTAACTTGTCATATTCTCCATATAAATAATGAATTTCTTTTCTTACTTGGCGAATATCGTCCATTACCTTTTTAGGGGAAATCATATCTAGTAAATTTTCAAATTTAAAGTCTACATTCGTTATTCCTTGGCTTCGCTTTGTATCAATGAGGGTAAATAGCATCTTTAAAAAATCATTGTTTTGATCGATAGCGATTTCGGAAATACAATCTTCTTGAATGCCTTCAGGTTTTTTAAGCGTATACATTACTTTCTGATTTGCAGCATTGTAGAACGAATAGACGGTTGGAGAGAATTTATCTAAAAATTCGTCAAAGCTTTTGACAAGAAGGTATTGATTAATTTCTTTCACTTTTTCATCGCTTAGACTATCAATTCCTTTTACGTCCCCCACTAATGTAATCAAATCCAGCTTTTCAGGATTGATTTCCTCAAAGAGCATTGTTCTGTTTGTTTGATTAATAATCTCCATTTATTCGGCTGTATAACCTACAGCCATCCCTCCTTTTTATTATAAATTCGAGTAAGCATAATCATTAGTGAACACAAACTTTATTTTTACTTTTAAGTAATAAAATTCCAACTAAAGTAAAATAAAATACAGTTTCATTAAAACTGAAGTTGAAATTTTATTACTATTTTATCTACATCACAAATGACATTATGTATCACAAAGTAACTATACAATATCTAATTATATTGTCAATATTTACAATAGAATATTATGTAAATTATAGGATACTAATGGTTTTTCGATAAAAATGCGACATTATAAATTTTATGATATTTCTCCAAAAAAAAGTGTAATTATTCATTTTTTTTATTAAAAAAACAGCCTAAAGTGTATTTTAAATACGCCTTTAGCTGTTTAAGTTTGTTCCTAGTTACACTGTAAAATGATAGTATCGGATTATACATCCTATTTAATTGGTTATTTTGTATTATTTACCTTAAAATAGTTCCTTATTCTATTGACAAATTCTTCAAATAGAATAATGCATTTCATAACTTTTAAAGAAGGGCATCTTTTTTTTGCCTGTAAAGCCATTCCCCACATGATCGTATGGGCTAAAAGCATAGTTACCCTTTTATTATATTTTCTTATATGATCAATATTATCCTCAATTAGCCTCTGTGAAATATCAGGTGGAACCATATTTGTTAATAAATAATAAAAAGTTGCTGCTAAACTATACATATCTGTATAGACCCCTTGTACAGAGACATTTGAATATTGCTCAAGAGGAGTGTACCCAGGGCTTATAAAAATTTGATATTCTTTGGCATTTTTATAAAAAATCGCAGATCCAAAGTCTAGTAAAAATGGATTACCCTCTAAATCGATCATAATATTACTCGGTTTAATGTCTCGATGTAGAATACCTTGTTTATGTAGATAACTTAAAGCATCCATTAACGGCAGAAAAATACTAGTGTATAATTGCTCCCTATTATTAAGTGAAATATCTTTTAAATAATGATCTAATAACTTGCCTTCATAATAATCCATTATGATATATAGCGTTCCATTCTCCTCAAAAAAGTCTATAAAATTGACAATATTTCGATGACTTATTTGCTTCATGATGATGGCTTCGTTTAGAAAAGTTGCTTTTAAATCCTCAAATTTTGTTTTGGTAGATGGCAAACGATTTATCACTGCTCTATTATCTAAATCCCGTAACGCAAGTTCCTGTGGGAAAAACTCTTTAATCGTTACCTGCCTGCCTTCATTGAGTGTTTCCGCCAAATAAACAATAGATAATTTACTAGTAGCAATTACTTCTTTTGTTTTATATGTATCATGAAGAATACTATATACAGGTAAGCTTACTTCACATTGAGCCACAGACATTTTCATTTTTCCTCCCTTTCATCAAATTTTGTTGCTCTTAAAACAATAATCATAAAATAGAACGCTATCTCAATATGTAATTATTTTAACTAAAATACAAATTAAAGCAATTATATAAAATTACACCTTTTAATAAAATAATTATTGGATATGAAACTTCCAACTCCATAACATGCCTTTTCTATCCATCAAAATAAAAAACGTCCGATAAGTAACAATCGGACGCTTTTAGTTCAGTTCATTATTTTTGCAATCGAATCTAATTTTCATTGGTTGCTTATCTATCCAAATTATTTTGCCTCAACTATAGCTTCTAATGCGGCTAATCCTTGGCTCAATAACTTAAAGTTTGGACGTTTCATATTGTTTGGTTCTTGTGCAACCATCGCCTGTAAATATCGTTTCAGCTCTTTTGTATAAGCCTTCGTAAATTCCATAAAATCAAATATATATTGCCATTCTTGTGCATCCGAAAACTCATCAAAATTTGTAATGACTATATTTTTCCCCTCTTTTTTATAAGTATAGACATTCGCATTTCCAAAAGTATCAAGAACTCGCTCCTCGCCCGTTTGATATAAATCAATTAATAGGTGATTTAATTCAATCACTATTGTACTGTGCAACGTTGTGGAGAAGAGTAAAGTTTCTTTATTATTTTCAAGTACAAATACTTCTAAATAGCTGTCGAGATAATAATCTGCATGGACGGTTTTATTTTTCAGAACCGATACATCATCTTCTTCTAGATCAAATCTAATTTTCATGTTAATAGTATCTCTCCAAAATTATTCCTTTTTTACATTTTTTTCTAAATCATTTAATCCTTGTCTAAGTAAAATAAAGTTTGGACGTTTCATAATGTTAGCTTCTTCCATTACCATCGCATGCAAATATCGTCGCAGCTCTTTTGTATAAGCCTTCGTAAATTCCATAAAATCAAATGAATATAGCCATTCTTCTGTATTAGAGAATTCATCAAAGTTTGTAATCAGAATATTACCTCCTTCTTTTTTAAATGTATAGATATTGGCATTACCAAAAGTCTCAAGAGTTTGCTCCTTGCCAGTTTGATGCAACTCTATTAATAGTTGATTGAAATCAATAACAATAGTACTGTGCATTGTTGTAAAGAAAAGTAATACTTCCTTATTTTTTTCGATAACAAATACTTCCAAATAGCTATCAAGGTAAAAATCTGCATGAACATTTTTATTTTTAAGCACAGATACATCATTTTCGATATCGAATCTTATTTTCATTTTAAGTCTCCTTTAGTTTATTTTCTTATTACTGATGTCCCACTTCTTGGATAAGATGTTTTAATAATATTATCCTTTGTAACAATTGTTGTCATCTCAGAAATGCCATACTTTTTTGGATGATACGTGTAAACTTTAGTACCATCATTACGAGTACTTTTTAAAGTTCCTTTTTCTAATGATTCCATGATTAAATTTTTTATCTGTGATCTCCGAGTGCTCTAGGGAATAATGTTGTACCTCTATTTGCAGTAGTGCCCGCAACATGTCTTTTGTAAATGTGCTCCCAACCTGTACTGCTATTTCCATCTAATAAAATCCCTTTGGCATTAAACTTTTGAATTTTACCTAGACCAGCAAAGGCATCAATTTCAGCGGATTTCCCTGATTTCTTCAATAGTGCGAATAATTTACCTGATTTAACCACTTTTCCCGCTGGAAAGAGAGAAACTAAAGCTATTCCTTTTTCTGTAATACCAGCATTCGGGTTGAAAATCGTTCTTACATCATCCAGTACTAAAAAGTCTATACCTTCTTTAGCTGCATCTACTGCAAATTGACCAGCTCTTTTAAGCCAACTAACAGTAGATTTTGCCCAGTTCAAAGCTGTATCCACCCATGTGGTAGGTTTTGCAGAAGCACGTGCTGCCAGGAGCATATTTCTTGCTTCACTGGAAATAGCAACGGTGTCACGCTGTGGCATGGCAAAATTTTTAATGTTTTTATCATTGTTTTGGTTTGATGTAGCAATTAATGGATTAGTGCTACTAAATCTTTTCACAGATACATGAGTAGAATGTTGCTGATTAAAGTTAGTATTAATTGACATATAGACCTACCAATGAAAGTATTAAATTTTACGTATATTATACAATGGTGGTTTTTTCTATAAAATAATAAATTTTTTCGGAATTTCACTCCATCCGAGATATTTTTATCAAAATATTCTACTAGAATACGTTTCAAAGGATTAATATTTTTCTCTTTTCAAGTAACTTCAATTTTCCTCAAATACAAAAAAATGCCCGATCAGTATAGTAAAATACTGGTCGGGCATTGCGTATTATTATGCTTTTTGATAGCGAAGCACTGGTGTACGAGCAGCGCGTGTTTCGTCTAAACGGGTTACGACTGTTGTATGTGGTGCTTCTTGTACGATAGAAGGATTTTCTTCTGCTTCTTTCGCAATTTGAATCATAATGTCGCAGAATGCATCTAATGTTTCTTTTGATTCTGTTTCTGTAGGCTCGATCATTAATGCCTCTTCCACGTTTAGTGGGAAGTACGTTGTTGGTGGATGGTAGCCAAAGTCTAACAGACGTTTTGCAATATCTAATGTACGAACGCCAAGTTTCTTTTGACGACGACCAGATAGCACAAATTCATGCTTACAGTGACGGTTATATGGTAAATCATAGAATGGCTCTAGGCGACGCATCATGTAGTTTGCGTTTAGTACCGCATATTCTGTGACAGCTTTTAAGCCATCTGGACCCATCGTACGAATATACGTATATGCACGTACGTTAATACCGAAGTTACCATAGTAAGGTTTTACGCGACCGATTGATTGTGGACGTTCATAATCGAAATGGTATGAACCTTCTTCTGTTCTGACAAGTACTGGTTTTGGTAAGAACGGAATCAAATCAGCTTTTACACCTACTGGACCTGAACCTGGTCCACCACCACCGTGTGGACCTGTAAATGTTTTGTGTAAGTTTAAGTGTACACAGTCAAAGCCCATATCGCCAGGACGTGCTTTACTCATAACCGCATTTAAGTTAGCGCCGTCATAGTATACTTTACCGCCAACTTCATGGATAAGCTCTGCCATTTCGATAATATTTTCTTCAAATAGACCAAGCGTATTTGGGTTTGTTAGCATTAATGCCGCTGTATCTGAACCTACTACTTTACGTAAATCTTCGATGTCTACTAAGCCATTTTCATCAGATTTTACTGTAATCGTTTCAAAGCCTGCAACTGTTGCTGATGCAGGATTCGTACCATGAGCTGAATCAGGAACGATAACTTTATTACGATGTCCTTCTCCATTTGCTTCATGGAAAGCACGAATCATCATTAATGCCGTCCATTCGCCATGAGCACCTGCAGCTGGTTGTAATGTCACTTCATCCATTCCTGTAATTTCTACTAAAGATGTTTGAAGTTCATAAAGAAGCTCCATTGCCCCTTGTACTGTTGATTCATCTTGTAATGGATGAACATTAGCAAAACCAGAAAAACGTGCAACTGACTCATTAATTTTTGGGTTATATTTCATCGTACATGAACCAAGTGGATAGAAACCAGAGTCTACACCGTGATTACGACGAGATAACGCAGTGTAATGACGCATAATATCAAGTTCCGCAACTTCTGGTAACTCAGCTGCTTCTTCACGAATTAAGTTTGCAGGAAGTAAATCTGCAAGATCAACTTCTGGTACATCTAAAGCTTCTAGGCTATACCCTA
Organism: Lysinibacillus sp. JNUCC-52; assembly: GCF_015999545.1. Classification (NCBI taxonomy): domain Bacteria; kingdom Bacillati; phylum Bacillota; class Bacilli; order Caryophanales; family Bacillaceae; genus Lysinibacillus; species Lysinibacillus sp. JNUCC-52. The sequence goes on along the minus strand of NZ_CP065546.1, from coordinate 4,444,972 downwards.
CGCGACCTTCTTTTGTAATTTCAAAAATGAGTGATTGATTTTCGTTATGCATTGAGAGCCCCCATTTCTGCAACAAGTGCATCAATTTCTTCCTTCGTGCGTAATTCTGTTACAGCGATTAGTACATGTTGTTTAAGTGAATCGTAAGTTTGACCTAAAGGATAACCGCCGATAATACCTTTTTTAATTAAGCCTTTATTGATTTCTTTCACGCATTTATTTGTTTTCACAACAATTTCGTTAAAGTGCGCACCTTGGAAAGCAACGGTAAAGCCTGCCGCTTCAAAGGCATTTTTTGCGTAGCGTGTTTTCGCAATATTTTGCGTAGCCATTTCTCGAACGCCTTGCTTTCCTAAAGCTGTCATTGCAACAGAAGCTGCAAGTGCTAAAAGTGCTTGGTTTGAACAAATGTTAGATGTAGCTTTATCACGACGGATATGTTGTTCACGTGCTTGTAACGTTAACACATAACCACGGCGACCTTCACCATCTACCGTTTCACCAACAAGTCGGCCAGGAACTTTACGCATTAATTTTGTAGTCACCGCGAAGTAACCACAGTGTGGACCACCGAAGCTTTCAGCAATACCAAATACTTGTGCATCACCAACACAAATATCAGCACCAAGCTTACCTGGAGGTGTTAAAATACCAAGTGCAAGTGGGTTAGATGATACAACAAATAAACTTTTTGCATCATGTGCAATATCACCGATTACTTGTAAATCCTCTACTTGACCAAAGAAGTTTGGATATTGTGCAATAACAGCCGCTGTATTATCATCAATCAGCTCTTTTAAAGCTTCAACATCTGTCACACCATCTTTATGAGGGATTGTTACGATGTCAATTGATTGACCGTATGCATATGTAGCAACGACATCACGATATTCAGGGTGAACCGTTTCAGATACTAAAATTTTCTTACGACGTGTATGTCCTGCAGCTAACATACCTGCTTCCGCTAGTGCCGTTCCGCCATCATACATAGATGAGTTTGCAAGATCCATTCCTGTAAGCTCAGCAATCATTGTTTGGAATTCAAAAATCGCTTGTAATTCCCCTTGTGAGATTTCAGGTTGGTAAGGTGTGTACGCAGTATAAAACTCTGAACGAGAAATGACATGGTCTACAATAATCGGTTTATAGTGATTGTAGACACCTGCGCCTAAGAATGATACGTTCGCATTCGTATCATTATTTTTTGCAGCAAGGGCTGCTAATTCTTTTAAAAGTGCAGATTCTGATTTTGCTTCTTTAATATCATAAAGGCCTTTGAAACGTACTTTTTCTGGAATATCCTCGAATAACTCATCGACTGATGATACACCAACTACGTCTAACATTTCTTGTTTGTCTTGCTCCGTCATTGGTAAATAACGATGTTTCATAAATGTAGGTCCCTCTTTTCAAATTTTATTTTGAACGCTTATAAAACGGTGTTTCAACTGTCACTACTTTTAAGTGCTTACCACGAATTTCAATTTCCAATTCAGTTCCGATTGTTGCGAATTGACTGTCAATTAATGCGTTACCAACATTACGTTTAGAAGAAGGAAGCTGAGTACCTGTTGTCACTTCACCGATTTCTTTACCATCTTTGAACACTTTGTATCCATGACGTGGAATCCCTTTATCGATCATTTCAATACCTACAATTTTACGCGCTAATCCATTTTCTTTTTGCTCAACTAACGCATCATGACCAATAAAGTCTTCTTTATTTAATTTCACAGCAAAGCCAATGCCCGCTTCAAGTGGTGAAATGGTAGCAGATAGTTCTTGCCCATAAAGTGGCAGTCCTGCTTCAAAGCGTAGAGTATCACGGCAGCCTAAGCCTGCTGGCACAACGCCTTTGTCTTTTCCAGCCTCTAGAATGATATCCCACAATGCTTTAATGTCTGCTGGCGCACCATAAAGTTCAAAGCCATCTTCTCCTGTATAACCACTGCGAGAAACTAATGCTTTATGTCCTGCAATTTCTACATCATCTTGGAAGCGGAAGTATTTAATTGCACTTAAATCCGTTGCTGTTAATGATTGAAGGAGCTCTTCAGCTAATGGCCCTTGCAGAGCGATTTGAGCATATGAATTAGATTGATTATCAATTGTCACATCATATTGATGTTGGTTTTCCATCATCCAGTCATAATCTTTTTCTATATTTGCCGCATTGACACATAGTAAATAATGATTGTCTGCTAGTTTATAAGTTAATAAATCATCGACAACGCCACCATCTTCATAGCACATCGCATTGTATTGCGCTTGACCTGTAGCAATTTTCGAAATGTCATTTGACAACAGATTTTGTAAAAAATCTAAAGCCTCAGGACCAGTTACTAAAATTTCACCCATGTGTGACACATCAAATAAGCCTGCACGATTACGCACTGCATCATGTTCTTCTTTAATAGAAGAGAATTGTACTGGTAATTCCCATCCACCGAAGTCAATTGTCTTACCACCATACTTTGCATATTCGTCAAATAGAGGTGTACGTTTTAATTCGTTCGTCATTACTATTGCCTCCTTATTGTTAGTATCATTTTTACTGGTAGTAGTTCGTCTGCTTTTTCGACATCTTAAAGGGCATAAGTCTATATACGTAGCAAGCATTCATACTTGCCGATTGTACGTTTGACAAATGTCTAGACATAAAAAAAGACAGACGAACCCCTTTTCGGGATTCTCTGTCCTTGCACCTGAAAGTTACACCAAACTAACTCGCATAACGAAAATGCCAGGTAGTAGGCTTTCCCCTTTGGTGGCTGTTGTATTACAGCTCTCTCCAGAGTTGCGTCTTGTACGAGTCCTTTTACCTGAGAGATTCATAGCCCTTTGCTACTTGCTCCTTCGGTGGCGTCTACACGCGCTCTCCCCGTACAATCATCCGCCCAAGATTACTCTTGGTACTATTTAGTATTCAATGTACAAAAAGTTACCTTATTAGTCTATATCCTAACATTGATTGTATTGAAAAGGCAAACATTTTTTAAATTAACTTAAAAGACGAATATTATCACCTTTTACTTTTACCATCGTTCGCTTTTCAATCTTTTCACTTGAAATACTAAATACTCGAGAATGTGTCGAATTGTTCTACCTTCTGTAAGAACTTGAATATGTCCTGCTTCACGATAGAATTTTCTTCTGTAATGATACAGCTCTTCTAGCTGTTCCTTTGTTGAGCTTTGTACAATTGGTCGATTTGGATCATGCTGTATTCGTTTATAAATATCTTCGAATGTCGCATCTAAAAAGAATACAAGTCCACTGCGTTTCATAATTTTCCGATTTTCCCCATTTACAGCTACACCGCCACCTGTAGAGATAATACATGCCTCGTCGCGGAAATTTTTCAAAAATTCCGTTTCTATTTCACGGAAACGAGCCTCTCCATATTTCTCAAAAATCTGTGGAATCGTCATTCCCTGCTGTCTGACAATTTCATGATCCATATCATAGTACGGTAACTTTAATAAATAGCTTAACCTTCTTCCTAACGCACTTTTCCCGCAGCCCATAAAGCCAACTAAATATATTTTTCGCATTCGAATCACCTTCTTACTACGATTCTACACTGTCTGACAAAATTTGTCCTAATAAATTTATCGTAGCTCGAACATTCATCTTTTCTAGTCCATTATATGTTCGAAACTGAATCTCATAAGACATGCAATACGCAAGAACAAAAGTAGTTACAAAAAATAATAATGCAATTGCGATTAAAAATACAGCCCCTCTATCATTTTTCAAAAATTGGTACATAATAGGTCCGCTCCTTTTTTAACCCGCTTGGAAATTCGACAGCTATTGTGAGTTCATTATCATTAAGATCGAACTGACATTTATTAATTCCAATAAGCATTGGTACATGGCCGCCATTCACCTGTTCTCGAATCATATTGCGATAGCAATCAAAATGATGAAGAGTATTTGACGCTTGCAAAGTGATTCTTCTTTGATCTCTCCTAATTGTTATTGACGAAGCATTTGCTAAATGCATATTCATGTCGAAAACAAACAACTCCCACTTTGATTGTTCATCTGTTAGCATCGTTGTTTTCATATTAGCAGCCCAAAGGATAACCAATAGGAATAAATGACAAACTAGCACAAATACGATTAATTGAAACAACGCTTCCAGTAATGTATAGCCTTTTTCATTCATCGAATTTCACCTGTTTGTTGAATACACTTTTGACGCAGCTCTCGCGTGTTTTGAAACGTTACACATATTCCCTGTCCATCAAACAACCAGTGGTAGCTCACCTCGTCAATTGTCCTTACCCCTTCGACTTGCTGTAAAAACTGATACTGCTTCAAGCCTTCATAGGCTGTTTCAGCTGCAGCGACTTCAAGCTTTTGATTGTATAAATTCGTTTTCATCGTATAGCTAATAGGAATTATAGTTGTGCAGAGTAACATGAAAATAAAGACAGATAAGATTGTTTCGACAAACGAATAGCCTTTTTCATTCATTCAACTCTTGCTCTCCCTCGACCTAAAGTTATGACAACCTTTTTAGTCCCCATCGGTGTTTTAAAATACACCGTTCCTGGTGTCATGACATTCCCTTTAAAATTAAATCGTATCGTTTGGGCAGTACTCCTATCAGACAATAATTCAACCCCCTTCGGAAATGGGCGAATATAAACATTCGTATAAAAGTCCTTTTTTATACTATAACGATTTGATGAACCTTCAAATTTCATAAATATATACTCTTTTTCGTGCATACTGTACGTTTGTATATATTGAAGATCTAATTGAATTTGGCTAAAAAATCGTTCAATTTCTTTTGCTTCTACTACTTGTAACGAAAATTTCGTCACAATAGCTGTTAACGTCATTACAACAAACAACACAAGTAATATCTCGACTAGTGTATAGCCGCGCTCATTTTTTTGATAGTTCATTGACCATCAGCCTCTGTTAAAGAGGGTTGTTTGGCTAATCGAACCTCCCCTTTATTGGTAATAATGATTTCTTCTTTATTTGGACAAGTCTTTCCCTGTTCTTTTAAATAACCCTTTGATAGCAAATCTTCTAAAGTGGGATATTCCATAAAATCTACTCGATATGCCTCTACTTGCCCTTGCACCATAGCTATATAGGCAGTGCAGCCCTTTTCATCAATTGTCGCAAAATGTTTAGATACATTCGGAATTGAAATTAGTATTAGGATTGAAATAATCAACAAGACGATTAACATTTCAATTAGTGTAAATCCAGCTTCTTGTTTAATAAGTTTCATTGTAGGTACTCCTCCTATACTAGTTCTATCATGTGGTATATCGGCAATAATAAACTTACATAGGCAGCAACTATACATAACGCAATAAAAACAAAAAACGAAGGTTGTACAAAAGCAAGCATTCTCTGTAAAAGAAGTTCTTGCTTTTCTAGCAATAATTCACTATACAGTGTTAACTCTTTTCCTAAATAACCACTTTGTTCACCATGTTCTACAAAAGTCGAAAAATCATTTTGCCATACTGTTATAAAAACGACAGCCTGTGTTAACGAATCACCATATGTAACTCTTTCCTTTATACGACTTGCCAAATATTGAACATATGGTTGAAATTGTTGCTCTTCTAAAATTTGCAGGCTAGCTTGTAGAGAGAAACCACTATGAAGCAGGCTTCCTAAATACGCAGAAAATTGTCTTGTTATCGTTAATCGAAAATAACGATTAACAAAAGGTATTTTCAATATGACATAAAGCCTACGCGCAATCGACTGTCTTAATAGCAAACGTTGAAAAACAATACTACTACATGTCATAACAATGCCAACTATTACAAGTCCATCAGGGACATGTAATAAAAGTTTTGAGAAAGCAATACTTGTTTCTTCTCCTATTCCATTGTTACGGCTTAAAACCATTTTTTCTATGTTAGGAAAGAAAATTGTTCGAAATACTAAAAACAATAGAAGCAAAAATACAGTGAGTGTGATTGGGTACAAAAGTAGCTTTATAAATTTTCTCTTTGTCTCTTGGCTCATTGCCATTTGATTTGCGAGAACTTTTAATGCTTCAATCATATGCCCATTATTTTCAGCAATAGCAATAGCTATTAAATAATGCTTCGGTAGTTGTAATATTTCGAATACACCTATAACTCCTTTTCCTTGCCTAAGTGCTTCATCTACAAACAGTTGTACCTCCTCATGCTTTTCTACGTGATGTGGCAATAGCATGGAAACTGCTTGTGGAAACAAATAGCCTTCCTGTATTAATACACTTAAACGACTAATAAACTGAGCTTGTTCCTTTAGTCTCCATATTGTGGCTCTTTTATAATTCAATGTAAGCCTGTTAATAAATGTGCTGAGCTTTTGCATAGCTTTGCCTCATAATTTCTTCTTTTTGACCAGCAAGTGTTAGAAGATAGGGCAATTCATATACGAAATTTTGCTTAAGGGCATCTATGGCCTTAGCAAGATAGTCATCACTTAATATTTCAAACAATGCTTTTCGCCCCTCTTGCTGTTGTTGTATTTGTATAAGAATTTGAGCGACAATTCCTATTACGGTTTGACGAAGTTCTTCTTGAGAAACGCCCAAATCAATGAGCCGATAGAGACAACTTACAGAATCTTTAGCATGGATTGTAGAAAGTACCAAATGACCTGTTAACGCCGCTTCGATTGCAATCTTTGCTGTTTCTTGATCGCGAATTTCTCCAATCATAATTACATCTGGGGAGTGACGTAAAATCGCTTTTAAGCCTGTGGAATAGGTAATACCTGCTCGTTCATTTACTTGGATTTGGAGAAGATTAACTTGATTGTTCTCAACTGGATCCTCTAATGAGATTACATGGCGATGAAGGACAGATGTACAATGGTGAATTAAAGAGTACAGGGACGTAGTTTTTCCAGAACCCGTTGCACCGCAAAATAATAAAATTCCCTGTTGATTTTCAACAAGTTTTGTTAATTTTTGTGCTGCGCATTCGGAATAACTTAACGAAGTAAGTGGAAATGCATGATTTTGAAGTAGAAGCCGAATAATAAGGCTTTCTTTTAAATACGCGGAAGGAAGTGTAGAAACTCGAAAAGCAAAATGGTTTTGCTCAACTATTTTTTGAAATGAGCCGCTTTGAGGTTTACGGCGCTCACTAATATCTAATGCCGCTAAATATTTATAATAGGACACGATTCGCTCAGCAAGTTCGCTGGGGAGCTCACCTGCCTGTATCAACTTATCATATTTACGAAAATAGATGATATATCGACTTTCTTCCGGTATGAGTAATAAATCGGAAGCACCAAAATGATAGGCTTTTACTAAAAGATGCTCACTTTTTTGTTCTACAACAGATTCAAAAGTTTGCATATCGACACCCTCTTTCTAGTTCATTCGAATATGACCGCTCTATTCGTTATTTCCTAGTATAAAGGTGTCTGTGTTACGAGAAAAGCCCTTTTCCTAAAAAAAAATCTTGAAAGCCATTTCACTATGAAATCTAGATTTTTCAAAAAAAGTTGTGGATAACATACATTTTTTCACAAAATATGAACAAAACATGCGAAAAAGATAATAATTATGCCTAAAGAAACTGTAACTTTTCCAATAATACAATATAATAGAATCAACATGATTTTTTTCCTAGCTTTTGACCAACTACAATTTTCCAAAAAATTAAATAGAGGTGATGTAAATGATCCATCCATTAAAAATTACTAGTACATTAGCCGATGAAACAAGATATTCCATTTACGAGTATATTTTGAAGGAGAAAAAAACTGTAACAGTACAAAATATTGCTGATAAATTTAGCATACATCCTAACGTTGCTCGCCTTCACTTAACAAAGCTATCAGAAATCAATATTATTTCTGCAGATTTCGCAAAAACTGGTAAAGGCGGAAGACCTGGTCGTGTTTATAAGGCGTCTGAAAAAGGTGTTTCACTAACTTTCCCAAGACGTGACGAAGATCGTTTATTAAAATGGACAATTCAACTAGTGGAAGAATTAGGTCCAACCGCACTAACAAAATGTCAGGAAATTAGTTATCAAGATGGTTATCAGCAAATGAAAAATTATGTTAACGCTGAATTAAAATTAAATAATATGCTATCCTTTGAACAAAAGCTTCAGCTATTAACAGATAATGCCGCATTAATTGGCTATATTCCACAAATACAGCAGTCGGAAAATGGAAAAAAAGTTATCTTTTCTATTTTTAACTGCCCGTTCCAAGAGCAGCTTAATACCCATTCTGAGATTGTTTGTACTTTACATGAGTCTTATTTGAAAGGGCAATTAAACGCATTATTTTCTAATAATGAATTTGTTCAAATCGAAAGTATGGTACATAATTGCGATTTATGCAAATATGAAATTAACGTGACAGAAATCGATAGCTAAATTAAAAATCCATTTGTTTGTCACAAAGAAGCAGAAGTTCCAGTTTACAGACACCTTTCATATCATTTATAATGAGTAAGAGATTATTGTGTCGTGGGCAAAAGGAGGGGAAATCTTCATGGATAATATGTATAAAGTTATGGCATTCTGGACAGGTATTTTTGCAGTTATGTTCTACCTTGGTGGTATGAACGAGGTATCGCTATTATTCGTAGGTAATACAGGTTTATTCTTATTATTAGGCTTCTTAAACCTTTCAGAGCGTATGTACATGTACATTTTCGGAGCATATTTAACTGTATTCTTCGCTGGCTTCACGTACTATACAACATTCATACACGTACCTGGCGGCGGTCATTAATACAAAAAATCGCGTGTCTCAACATTTTGAGACACGCTTTTTTTATTTTGTATGCATACTTATTTCACTTTAACACTATTGTAAAACACGCATCCTATCTATGTCGATAACAATTAAAATCCGTTTAAAAATGGATTTGTTTCCATTTCTGCACCAACTGTTGTGTAATTTCCATGACCTGGGTAAACAATTGTATCCTCGGGTAATGATAATAATTTATCATGAATGGATGCAAGTAATAGTTTAGTCGATCCACCAAGTAAATCTGTACGTCCTACTCCTTGCTCAAATAATGTATCTCCAACAATGGCAAATCCATCCTGTTCGAAAATATATGAAATACTACCAGGTGAATGTCCAGGTGTAAATACTGCCTTAAAAACGAAATTACTTATTTCAAATTGCTGTTCTTGTTTAATAATATGTTCCTCAGCAGGAGCTGCTACTGTATAATCTGGTAATGCCGCATATTTACTAGAGCCATTTTTCGTCGGGTCACCTAGCCAGCTTACCTCTTTTTCGTGAATCCATAGCGGAATATTAAAAGTCTCCCTTACTTCATCCACCGCACCAATATGATCAAAATGGGCATGCGTTAGAAAAATGCCTATTGGCTTCAGTCCATTACTGCGAATTGCTTTAATAATTTTTGCAGCTTCTTCTCCTGGATCAAAAATTAAACATTCTTTCTCTTTATTCGATACGATATAACAATTCGTTTGGACTGGTCCAAGGGAATAGCTTCGTACGTTCATCATACTTATCACCTCAACTTCATATTATACATTCTTTGCCACAATTTGACGATAAAAGTTCATACTTTGCTCTATAATAGTCCTCGACAAAAACAGGTAGAACGTTTACAATTAAGGAGGAATATTGTTTACGACATTCATTTTCTGATGTCGAAAGGAGTGTCTTTTTTAATGAACTTATTAATGGTTATTTTTGGTCTAGTAGCGATTTTTGCTGTCGTTGGTACATTCCAAGCAATTAAAGAAAAGAACTTACTAAGTATTGTTTTCAACTTAGCGAGTGCTGGAGTATTCGGCTGGTTCGTCATTATGACAATCATTCATAGCGGATATCCACCAACGTTACACTAAAATTTAGACAGAAAAAGAGCAGTCTCTATGTGAGACTGCTCTTTTTCTATGTCGTAAATTACCTACAAATAAATGTTTAAAATTAGGAGGTAACTTTTAAAAAATTACGTTATGATATAAGTAAGTATTTTGAAGAAATGGAACAATAATTTATGAATTATTGATTCCTAACAAATACATAAAGGAGATTGTCATGAAACGGAAAAACATTTTTATCGTTATTTCATTATTAGTAGTCTTATCTCTAATAGGCATTACAGTGAAGAACCAGTTATTTAAAGAGGAATCACCAAAATTGATTGTAGATCAACAAAGCGGTTCTAAGTCGATTAACTTTAATACGTCATTAACTCGTTTAGATGAATCAACGACGACACTCCATGATTATAAAGGTAAAATTCTTGTTATTAATTTTTGGGCATCTTGGTGTGGACCTTGTCAGGAAGAAGCGCCAGACCTCAATACTTTTTATGAGCAGAAGCCTGCTAATGTTGAGTTATTAGCGATTAATGCCACTTCTAATGATAGTCGTGAAAATGCTATTAAATTTCAGCAATTATATGATTTGAAGTTCCCTATTTTTTTAGATAACGATCGATCACTTGGTAAATCTTTTGAAGTTTTGGCCTACCCTACAACCTTTATTATTGATACGGAAGGTGTTTTAAAGCATACAATTAAAGGGCAACTGACACATGAACACTTACAACAATTAATATCGAATCTTTAAGTTAGTAAATATCCTGTACGCCCTTACACATAGTGAAAATCATCTAGCAAAGCAGTATTAGGTGCATTTTACTATTTTATTGGGCTGTTTTCCTCCCATTGTGTTACCTTTCTAAATCGTAAAATTCCACTTCGCTTTCCGCGGGTACAAATGTAAGCCACAACCCTCGCTGTCGCGCGGCTTGTTGTGTCTTACATTTTGTATGTTCCCGCAGGAGTCTACTCGATTGGTAAATTTTCAGAATTGTTTGGGTGACTGGCACATAAAAATGGTGTACTAGAAATAATCTAGTACACCATTTATTGTTTTACTTCACTGCATTTTGTTTTAAATTACCTGTTTTTTCATCATAGAATCGGAGCAAGTCCCCATTGATGATAGCATCGGAGTTTTCCAATTCGGTTGTTGCACGATCTGCATATGGTTGGCAAGGCGCTACATCAATTTGTTCACCTGTTGCTTTGTCATAGCATGCTTCACCAGCATAAACATATTTATCTGTAATGAATCGTCCATCACGGAAAATAACGAAATCTTCATGCTCTGGTGAGAATAAATCTGCACCAAGCTGCATATCTTTTGATGTTTCAATACCCAGTAAATGTAAAATTGTTGGTCGTAAATCTATTTGACCAGAAACCTCTTCCATTTCTTTTCCTTCCCCATCTCCAGGGATGTGGATGAATAAAGGTACTTCTTGTAACAATGCATTATCATATGGTGTTATGCCATCTTTACCTAAATATTGTGCCATTGCTTTATTATGATTTTCAGAAATACCGTAATGGTCACCGTACATAACGATAATTGAATTATCGTAAACACCTTGATCTTTTAAATCTTGGAAGAAGTCTTTTAAAGCTTCATCCATATAACGAACTGTTTGGAAGTAACGATTTAATGTGCCTGAGTTTGATGTGTATTCAGGAATCATTACGTCTTCTGGGTCCAAAGTGAATGGATAGTGGTTCGTTAATGTTATCAAACGAGAGTAGAATGGTTGTGGCATGTTTTTCATCAACGCCGCAGATTGCTCCATGAATGGAATGTCCTTCATTCCCCAGTTGACAGCTTGCCCTTCTTCTACTGTATATGAATCTACATCATAGAATTTATTAATTTTTAAAGATTGATACATCATGTCACGATTCCAGAACGATTTATTGTTCGGGTGCATAACGTTTGTAAAGTATCCATTTTCCCCAAGGCGCTCTGCCATGGAATTGTACGTATTACCACCATGTGTAAAGAATACTGCACCACGACCAAGACCGAATAATGAGTTTTCTAAAATAAACTCTGAGTCAGATGTTTTTCCTAAACCTGTTTGATGGTAGAAATTATTGAAATAATACGTATCTGAATCTTTTGTTAAAGAATTTAAGAACGGCGTGATTTCGTGTCCGTCCATGTCATTATTAATTACAAAGTTTTGTAATGATTCAAGTGAAACAACAATTAAGTTACGATCTTTGTATTTGCCAAACTTATTTTCGTCGCTTGCCGCTTGGTTAGAACGAATGTAGTTGTTCACTTCTACTAATTCACTGCCATCCGCTAATGCGCGTTGTGCAGATGATTTAGACTGAATATAAATATCATATAAATGATAGTTGTACGTACCAATATTTTTTACAAGAAGTTCACGGTCAAAGCTTCGTGTTAACAATTGAGGACGCTCAGTTTCTGCTAAACCTAAGTTTAAAAATGTCATTGCAATTGCTAAAACGAAAAATGCACGTCGGAATTCAACGTTTACTTTTACTGCTTCTTTCATTCTTGGTAAATATTTATTTGCAATAATTAATATAAATACATCCGCAAAATATAAAAGATCCCAAGGGTTGATAATAGCTGCAGCTGAAGTTCCTAAATCACTAAAGTTACTTGTTTGGAATAATACTGGCAATGTAATAAAGTCATTGTAGAATCGATAGAACGCAACATTTCCATATAAAACAATTGATAATAAGACACTAATAGTAATTATATAACGATTCCGTATTTTAGGTGTTTTAAAGAATAATGATAATCCATAAATAAACAGTACAAAACTTAATGGATTGATAAACAATATGAATTGTTGCATCGCATTTTCTAACTTCAACTCAAAGCTTGTGTGGTAAACAATGACCGTTTTTATCCAAGTTGCTACGATTGCTAGTATCATAAATGAATGTTTAGGCCACTTTGTTAATTTCATTCCTAACATCCTCCCTATTCCTTACAAAAAAATAATAAAATTTATCAAACTGTTACAATTTATTACTGAAACAAAATATATCTTAATCCTTTTTTTACAGATAATCAACAGATATATTTTTTTGGAAGTCATCACGACTACCCAATTATACACTCAACATTAATATATACGTTCTGGATTGTAAAAAGTTTCGCAAAAATCATAAAAACAGTGGAAAACCACTGTTTTGGATAATTTTACATACATATTACAATATTTTTACGATACCCAAATTATACTCAATTAAAACATTATTGTTTATTTTGTTCAACCCGAAGTCTTGTCACTTCTTGTCGAATTAACAATAAAGCCATTTGGTAATCTTTAATGTCCAGAACATTCGCCTTATACAGCTCACGAATTTCATCCTCCATTAACATCAAATCGCCAATTGGATCCCGTGTATAAATATAAGTACCATATGTCTTTAATAACTCATAAATATCTAACATTTTATCCATTTACTTCGCTCCTCGTTGCGCTCCACAATCAATACGTTTTGTCGGTGTGAAAATAAAATCCACTGGGCAATCATGATTCTCTATAGGCACTTGTTCATAAAGTTGCTCATCAAAAAGTAGAGACATCAATTTACCTTTTTTATAGTTTAATACATAGCGATCGTAATAACCACCACCGTAACCAATTCGGTAACCTTTTATATCAAAAACAACACCTGGAACGAGTATGATATCCATTTCATTTGCGTCAACGAACTCACACTCTGTTGGAATTGGTTCACGCAAATGCATATAAACAGTTTCGAGCTGTGCAAACGATTCTATGGCATAAAATGACATTTCTCTCGTTTTTGCGTTACATTTAGGAACAGCCACCTTTTTACCTAATTGCCAAAGTGCTTCAATTAAATGAATTGTGTCTAGTTCTGGCTTATTGGAAATAGTGATACCAATCGTATTTGCTTCTATTATATATGGTTCCTGTAGCACTTTTTTTGCTACAGCAAATGACTGATCACGATACGTTGTTGCACTCATATTCGCAAGCGCTTCACGTACTTCGTTTCGTAACGTTGTTTTATCCACGATAAGTTACCTCCTATAAAAATGTAGAAAGCCAAAACCACATGTGGTTTTGGCCTAATGAGCGATTACTTCGTTTCACGGTGAAGAGTGTATTTCTTCTCGCGAGAGCAATATTTTTTAAGTTCAAGACGCTCTGGATTGTTACGCTTGTTCTTTTTAGAAATGTAGTTACGTTCGCCGCAATCTGTGCAAGCTAAAGTAATGTTTACGCGCATCATTAACCCTCCCACTCTATATCAAGAATTAAAATTTTTAAATTTGAGCATGATTTATACGACTAACCTATTATAACATAAACTGAAAAAAAATCTACCTTCATTTCATAATAAGTTTGCATGTGGTAAAATACCTTATAATTACATAATTTAATGGGGTGAAACTATTGGATTTATCCATCATACTTATGATTATCGGTATCGTTTTAATCGTTCTATCGTTCTTTTTCAAAAATAGTGCGAAAAAAGTCGAACAAGATGTCGAAGAATTATCTATCTCAATTTTTCAAGAAACTAATAATTTAAAGCGTCGACTAAAAATTGTAGAAGAAGAGCTATTACTAGAACCAGAATTTCAGATTAAGTCACCAGCGACTAAAAATCCAACGCTACATAATCCAAAGGTTCAACAAGTAATGCAGGCTGTTCAACAAGCAGCTCAAGTAAAAAAATCCGAGTCAATACCTAACAATCCTAAACCAATTCACGATATTATTATCAGTCAAGTGCTTGAATTGAACAAACAAGGCCTTTCAATTGCTGATATTAGTATTCGCTCCAATTTAACAGAAGAGCAAGTACAGCAAGTGATTGCAAACGGAGGTCGGTGATTATGAAATCCTCTATCCGTGCATTTGGGATCGCCCTTTTCTTAGTCGGCGCATTACTATCGGTTGCCGACCGCTTTGATTTTAATATTGGTCTGCCTACAGTTGCCTCTAAAAATGATAAGGATGTGGAGGAGCTACAACAACAGCTTGAACAGGCAACAAAAGAAATAGCTTCATTAAAAGCACAATCTACTAAAGAAACGGTAACTGAAAGTACTAAGGAAGCAAATACAACTGACGGACATGCCGAGAGTGAGCCTGCTGAAAGTAGTACACCTGCTTCTGATGATACAGTAAAAATGACGCTTCAAATATATAGTGGAATAACGCCTTATATAGTAGCTCAAAAGCTAGAGGATGGCGGCATTATTCCAAATAGTGTTGAAATGGAACTCCTTCTTGCCAATGCCAAATATGCTCGAAGCTTACAAATTGGCTCCTATGAAGTTAATTCTTCTATGACATTAGAAGACATCGCTAAATTAATTACACGTAAAAAGCAATAAATAGACTGGCAAAATGCAGAATTGTTTGAGTGACTGGCACTCGTAATCCACTTCGCCTCCTGCGGAAAATTGTAAACCGCAGGAGGCGAAGTGGATTTTTCATTTTAAATTATCAGAATTGTTTTAGTGACAGGCACTATAAAGATTTAGAAAGGCTTGCACGATATTGTTACCTGCTTTAGTGCCTATAGACTCGGGATGGAATTGCAATCCGACTAGTGGGTGGTGCTTATGTTGAATCGCCATTATTTCCCCGTCATCTTTAGAAGTTGCAGTAATAATGAAATCCTCGTGTAATGTAGTTGGTTCTATAATTAGTGAATGGTATCGCATCACTTCCACTTCACCTTCTAATTGTGCGAATACGCCTGTTTGTTCGTAGCTTAATGCTGATAGTTTACCGTGCATAATATTTTTCGCTAGTTCGACGGAGCCCCCAAATGCTTGCCCTATCGACTGATGCCCTAAGCAAATCCCTAAAATAGGGTACTTTTTATATAGTTCCTGAACAATTTGCACTGTCATTCCTGCTTCATTCGGTGTCCCCGGGCCTGGGGATAAAATAATCGCTTCTGGATTCATATCTTTTATTTCTTCAATTGTTATGTCATCATTCCGTACTACTCTTACTTCCTTACCTAACATACTAATTTGCTGAAATAAATTATATGTGAACGAATCGTAATTATCGATTAATAAAATCATTTTTTTACCTCCAGTAGCGCACGAGCTTTATTAAGTGTTTCTTCATATTCTGATAATGGGACTGAATCATAAACGACCCCTGCACCTGCCTGCACATGCGCATGCCCATCCTTTATAACCATTGTACGAATCGCTAGCGCTAAGTCCATATCTCCCGTAGCTGAAATATAGCCGACTGCACCAGCGTACACACCTCGCTTTACTGGTTCCATCTCATTAATTAGCTGCATCGCTCGAATTTTTGGTGCTCCAGATACTGTCCCCGCTGGCAAACATGCACTGAGGACGTCTAATACATGTACCTCATCACGAAGCTCCCCTACTACCTCTGAAACGATATGCATAACATGCTTATAACGTTCAATGTTCATATATTTAGAAACCTTTACTGTGCCAACCTTGGAAATTCGCCCAATATCATTCCGCCCTAAATCAACTAACATTCGATGCTCAGCAATTTCTTTCTCATCCGTTAATAAGCTTTTGGCAATTGCCTCATCCTGCTGTTGCGTTGTACCACGGGGCTTTGTTCCTGCAATTGGATTAGTAGTGACTTTCCGATTTTTAACCTTTACAAGACTCTCTGGTGACGTACCTAAAATAGTGTAAGCCTCAAAATCCATATAAAACATATATGGCGATGGATTGGATGTTCTTAACTGACGATACAAAGCAAATGGGTTGCCTGCAAACGGGGAAGAAAAACGTTGCGATAAGACAATTTGAAAAATATCGCCCCTTACAATATGCTGTTTCGCGCGCTCCACAATTGCAATAAACACTTCCTTCGGTATCATCGGCTGGAAATCTAATGGATCTACCTCCATGAAACCGAACGTAGTACCTGCGCATAGTTGATTTTCCATTTCAGCAAGTTCAGCTTCCATCGTGACAAGTGAACGTCCTTCATTAAATAAATCAATCGCTGCTAATGTAATCTCTTGTTTTAAATGATCGAAAACAATAAATGTATCATAGAAAAAAACATGGACGTCTGGCATATCTAAATTATCATGTAAATACGTTCCAATTTTCTCTGCATAAAAGGCAGTCTCATAACCAAAATAACCAATTGCGCCCCCGAAAAAGGCAAATGGATAGTCCGCTTGATGGAATGGCATAACTTCTTTTAATTTTTTCAACACATTATCGCTAGACTGATCAATCTCCCCACCCTTTGAATATTGATACCCATTTTGATCCCCAATTAATTCAGCTATTGGGTTAACAGCAATAAAGGAATAACGGCCACTTTCCTCATGCTTCGCTGAAGATTCAAATAACATTTTATGCTTTCCTGTAAGGGCTTGATAAACTGATATGGGCGTCATCATGTCCCCTTGTAATACTTTCATGGCAAATCTGCTAAGCTCAACTGTCATACTCAATCTCTCCTTCGCTCTACTCTGCTCTGCTACACCAAAAATCCATATAAAAAGGCCTTTCCATCACAAAAGGACGGAAAAGCCGTGGTGCCACCTTCATTGGCCTTACTACTAAGACCCTCTCAATGCCTTGTAACGTAGGCAAACGCTAATCCATACTACTCTTTTCTGAATTAGAGCTCCGAAGTCCATTCACTATTTCTTTGTACTAGCTTCCACCAACCGCTAGCTCTCTAGAACAAATCATAATAGTTACTACTCTTCATCTAAGCTGATTGCTAGTTTACATTGTAATGTAAAGTATCAAACAATTCAAATTATATTTTACCATATCATCAACAATTATCGTCGGTTTCCTCAGCAAGAACAATGTCATACTCACTTACAACCTGACGGATAGCAAATAAAACATCCTGTCGGACACTTAGCATAACTGCCGTATCATTTGTTGCAACAAAGAAGCGAACAAGAACACGATATGATGTTTGGTGAAACTCATCAATATAAACATGAATCATTTCTTTTTCAGTATTTGCATGCAAATAAATTTGCTGATGAATTGTACTTAATGCACTGCGCAATTGTTCCTCTTCATTTTCTGCCGCAACATATAAAAACAGTTCACATTTTCGTTTTTCTCGTTTCGATAAATTATAAATTGGACGATTCACTAAATAAGAGTTTGGAACATATACAAGCCCTTTATCGCCTGTTTGAATAAGCGTACTGCGAAGGTTTATATCTTCAATTGTGCCTTCTATTTTTTGATCCTCTGTCGCAATCCAGTCGCCAATTTGGAAAGGATTGTCGAGTGCCACTGACATCCCACCAAAGACATGTGCCAACGTATCACGTATACCAAAAGCAATTGCTACTCCTGTTAGGCCAATCCCTGTTAAGAAGCCATTAATATTAAAGTCCCAAAATGAAGCAATAGTAAACATGGCCAATATCATGACGAGCACTTTACCGATACGAAGGAAAAAAGGCAGAAGAACATTTTGCTCTTCATCGTTATTTAACTGCAGTGGTTGCTTCGTATAATAATGAAGGACATCGTATACGCCTTTAAATGCAAAAAACACCATGATTGATAATACGAAATTTTTTGTTGCAAAATGTGTAAATAAAAATATTTTGAGTAAATTTGATAAACTAAGGACAACTACTGCAGACATAAACGCATAGCGGATTGCGTTATTAAATTGTGAAAGCACAGTCGCTTGAAAATTACGTTGTCTCTTTTTTAAAAACGATACACTACTCGTAATTATCTTCTTCAGTACAAAATGCTGGAATAACCAACCAAACACACAAAACGCAACTGCAATTGTAATGTCCATCCATGTTGGCGCAGTCAAGTTCGGTAATAACCATTTCATTGAATCCATGTAATTCTCCTTTTACTTACCTATGTACATTTTTATAAATTTTTTACTGTTAATAAACTATGTGGTCGTTCAGTAAAAATAAGCCGACCAAAATCTTTCTGGTCAGCTGTACATTTTATTGTATCGCATCGTCTGCAAAAATAGCCTTGTTCGCAAACCAAAAATGATGCTCATTAAAACGTTGTTCATTCATTGCAATAACCGAAAATTCAGCATGATAACGTTGCTTCATTTCCTCGATAATCGTCTTTGCACGCTTCCCTAATAAATATTGCCCATCAACAGGATTACCTTCCGTAAAAATAAGGACATCTGTTTCTGCACATTGTTGATTTTCTTGCAGCAAACCTTTCACAAACTGTAGAACAGGCAAAATTGCCGCTTCCCCTTTTGCCTTATATTCAATAAAATCTTTAAAATCAGATAGATTTAAATGTCCATTTTCAAAGCGATAATGGACATGAATTTGACAATCGTAAGGCACGATATATAAATCGCGTTGTTCCTGATGTGCAGTCATAAATAAAGACAAAATCATACTTTTGCATAACTCTGAATATCTTGCCATCCCAGATGTTTGTTCAAGACAAATAATCATTGGGCCTTGTTCTTCTTTGTAATCAACAAATGGAACATATAAAACATTTCCACTTTTTGTTGTTTGCTGCTTTAGTTTTTGTCGTCTAGCTTCTTGCCACTTTTGTTCATAATACAACCGTTGTTCTTTCCCATTCGCTAGCTGCTCTGCCTGTTCAATTGTTGGAACGTTTTCACGAATCTCCTGCGTGACATCTGCTAGCTCAAGTGCAAATGCTGCCATATTTCGTAGTGTCTCACTCTTGTAAAAATAGTCAATAAAAAAATGTTGTTCCTTATCACTTAACTCTTCTAGATGTAAATTTTCATATAGAAAACTTAAGTATTTACGTTGTTCTATTGAAATTTCTAGACCAAATTTCTTAATAAGTGATTCTACACTGTCTTTCATGCAGCAGCACCTCCTACGCACCTATTTTTTTGGATAATGTCTATAGTATAACCAAATTATTTTTTTGACAATACAATAACACTCCAGTATTTGACGCATCCCTATAGTGCAATGTTGCAATTCCATTATTTAATGCAAAAAACCACCAAGAGTGACAGGCACTCAAACAATTTGATTTATGACGAAAATTCAGGTGTTAGTAACGGCTCCTCTTACATCTACCGAACAACATAAGAGTGACAGGCACTCAAACAATTTGATTCATGACGAAAATTTTCAGGTGTTAGCAAAGGCTCCTCTTACATCTACCGAACAACATAAGAGTGACAGGCACTCAAACAAAAAAGACTATAGCAAATTCGAAGTCTTTCGAGTTTGCTATAATCTATAGGACCACAATTTGCAGCCATCTTTTAATTATTCAATTCATAATGTTTACCTTTAATTAAGTAAAATAAATGTTCAGCAATATTGGTTGCATGATCTGCTGAGCGTTCAAGATAGCGACAAACAAACGTTAAATGTGTTATTTGCGAAATATGCGCTGGGTTTTCTGCTCCTGCACGAAGCAATAATGTAACGGTCGCTCCGTATAGATCATCTACGTAATCGTCCAACTCAGCAATTTCTTTTGCTCGAACTGTATCTTCGTCCTTAAATGCTATAATAATACTCTCTAGCATTTCTACTGTTTTATTACACATTGTTTGTAAATTGGTTGTTGGAAAGACTAGTGGCTCCTTGCCAATACGTATTGTCTCTTTAGCGATATTTACCGCATAATCGCCCACTCTTTCCATATCTGATGCCGCTTTTACAAGCACCATAAGACGACGTAAATCTGTCGCAACGGGCTGTTGCTTAGCAATCATCAAAATAACTCGATCATTAATTTCTTCTTCTAGACGATTAATAATTAAATCATCTTCTAAAATTTTTAACGATTTCTCTAAATTTTGCTCTTGTAATGCTTCAAATGAAGTTTTTAACGCATTAATACTACTTGTTGCAATTTCTACAAATTGTTCTTGTATTTCTTTAAGCTCTTGCTCAAAGCGTTCACGTACTGCCATCTACCGTTCCCCCTATGCTTAGCCGAAGCGTCCTGAAATATAATCTTCTGTACGTTGATCAGCTGGTGTTTGGAAAATGACATCTGTTTTGTCATATTCAATGACTTCGCCGCTAAGGAAAAATGCTGTACGGTCTGAAATCCGAGCCGCTTGTTGCATGTTATGGGTAACGATAATGATTGAATAATCTTTTTTAAGCTCTTGAACAAGCTCTTCTACCTTTAATGTAGAAATCGGATCAAGTGCAGATGTCGGCTCATCCATTAAAATAACATCTGGCTCTATCGCTAAACAGCGCGCGATACAAATACGCTGTTGCTGTCCACCTGATAAACCGTAGGCATTTTGATTTAAACGATCTTTTACTTCATCCCAAATCGCTGCACCACGCAAAGACTTCTCAACAATTTCATCAAGTATCTTTTTGTTTTTTATACCATGGATACGAGGGCCATAAGCAATATTATCATAGATCGATTTTGGGAAGGGGTTAGGCTTTTGGAAAACCATTCCTACGCGAGTACGCAATTCCTCTACCGTATAGCTTTTATCTAAAATATTTCGCTCACGATACAAAATTTCGCCAGAAGTACGGACAGATGGTACAAGCTCTACCATTCTATTCAACGTTTTTAAATAAGTTGACTTCCCGCAACCTGATGGGCCAATAATTGCTGTTACCTCATTTTCATAAATACTTAAATTGATATCTTTTAAACCATGATGATCTCCGTACCATAAATTTAAGTTATGCGTATCATAAACTACTTTTTTCGCAACTTCAGCGCTAGGCTTTACATTTATATTAATCGATTTAACAACTGTTTTTTCCTCTTTATAATCTAGTATCATACGGTCACCTCATTAATAACGTTTTTGGAATTTATTTCGAATAAAGATGGCAATGGAATTCATTAATAACAGCATAATCATCAGCACTAAAATTCCCGCTGCTGCTACATATTGAAATGCCTCTTGCGGACGTTTTGCCCAATCGTAAATTTGCATTGGTAATGCAGTAAACTGACTTAATAGATCATTAGGTAAAAACTGTAGAATTACAGGAATCCCAATTACTACTAATGGAGCTGTTTCACCAATCGCACGAGATAACGCTAAAATACTACCTGTTAAAATTCCTGGTATAGCTGCTGGCAATACGACACGTAAAATTGTTTGCCATTTTGTCGCACCCATACCGTAAGATGCTTCTCGTTGTTCATTCGGTACTGCACGAATTGCTTCCTGTGCTGCCACGATAATTACAGGTAAAATTAACAAACTCATTGTTAAACCTGCAGCTAAAATACTTTTTCCAAGTCCCATCATACGAACAAAAATTGTTAAGCCAAGTAAACCAAAAACAATGGAAGGTACACCTGCTAAGTTTGAGATATTCATACGAATAAAATCGTTTAGTTTATTTTTCTTTGCATATTCTTCTAAATAAATTGCTGTTCCTACACCTAGAATGATTGATACTGGAGCTACAACCGCCATCAACCAGAGCGAGCCAACTAATGCTGCTTTAATGCCCGCCTTATTCGCGAAACGAGAAGCAAAGTTTGTTAAAAAATCAAAGTTTAAATAGCCTATTCCTTGCGTCACTATACGGTAGAGCAAAATAGCTAGCATCACAAGAGCAAATGTAGTTGCCAAGAAAAATAAGAACTTCCACACTTTATTGAATGTAATACGCTTTGTCATACGTTTCTTGACGACTGTATCATCGATATAGCGCATGCTAGTAAACCTCCCTGAAGCGTTTCGAAATATAATGAGCAAGTAGATTCATCATTAAAGTAAAGATAAATAAAGTGAATCCAACTGAATAAATCGAGTAATAAATTGTCGTGCCATAGCCTGCATCACCTGTTGATACTTGTACAATATAGGCTGTCATTGTTTGGATGGAATCTGTAACATCAAGATTAAATTTCGGAGTTGATCCACCAGCAAGTGATACAATCATCGTCTCCCCTATTGCCCGGGAAATAGCGAGTACTACTGATGCTATAATCCCCGATAAAGCTGCTGGTAACACTACTTTTATAGCAACTTCAAACTTCGTTGCACCTAGGGCTAAAGCCCCTTCACGCATACTGTTAGGTACAGATGACATCGCATCCTCAGATAGTGAAGTAATCATTGGCAAAATCATTATGCCCACTACAATCCCTGGACTAAGTGCATTAAACAGCTTAAGTTGCGGGATGATTTCTTGTAGCAAAGGCGTGACAAACGTCAATGCAAAGAAACCATAGACAATTGTTGGCACACCTGCTAGCACTTCTAATATCGGTTTAACCGTACGTCTTATTTTTTCGCTTGCATATTCACTCAAATATATTGCTGAAGCAATCCCAAATGGTACAGCTACGGCAACTGCAATGAATGTAACTTTCAGTGTCCCTGCGATAAGTGGTAATATCCCAAATAAAGGCTCCTTCCCAGAAAACGGTAGCCACTGTGTACCAAATAGAAAATCCGTAATCGAAACACGTTTAAAGAACTCAAACGTTTCAAAAATAAGGGTGAAAACAATGCCAAATGTCGTCAAAATCGAGATAAGCGCTGCAGAAAATAATAAAGCTGGCATGGCTTTTTCCACTATTTTCTTAGTTTTTTGATTGCGCGAATTTGCAATTAATTGTTGCACAGATGATGTCTTATTTTCTTTATGAGAAACCATTGGGTACTCCTTTCCATTAAGCAAGGGAAAGAGTATACATCTCTTTCCCTCTATGCATGTCTGCTTATTTTAAACCTTCTAAAGTTTTTAAGCCTTCAGCATATTTTTCGTCAGGTAGACTAACATAACCTACAGCCTCTGCCATATCCCCTGCATTTTCAAGTGTGAATTTGATGAAATCATATGCTGCAGCATTATCTTTAATAGCACTGTTCTTCACATATGTGAATAATGGACGTGAAAGTGGCGTATATTCGCCTGCTTCAATTGTGTCATGTGTTGGTTCAATACCATTTACTTTCACAATGTTTAATTTATCTTTATTTTCTAGGTAGTAAGCGAAACCGAAGAAGCCAATTGCGTTTTTGTCTCCAGCAACACCTTGGACTAGCATATTATCATCCTCTGATAATGTTGCAGCACTTACTAGATCAGCACCATCTAAAACTACTTCATCAAAGTAGTCATACGTACCAGAGTCAGTACCTGGTGAATAGAATACGATTTTCTCTGCTGGCCAAGATGGATCGATATCTGACCATTTTTTCTCTGTGCCATCTTCAGTCCAAATTTTCTTTAATTGATCTATCGTTAAATCCTTTGCCCAATCGTTTTCAGGGTTCACCACTATAGATAAACCATCATATGCTAAAGCTAACTCAGTGTAAGCAATTCCTGCTTGCTCTAGTTTTTCTTTCTCTTCAGTTTTTATAAAACGAGATGCATTTGAAAAGTCTGTTTCACCTGCGATGAATTTTTCAAAGCCGCCACCAGTACCAGAAACACCTACCGATACTTTGACATCCGGTTGTGCACCTGCATACTCTTCAACAACTGCTTCAATGATTGGTGCCACTGTTGATGAACCATCTCCAGCAACTGAACCTTGCAGTTTTTCGTCAGCAGCTTCTTGTCCTGAGTTCGCTGGTGCATTCGTTTCTGCATTGTTACCATTTTGCGCTGAGTTGTCTCCACTACATGCACCTAGCATTAATGCTGAACCCATTACCGCTGTCATCGTTAAGTACTTCCACTTTTTCATCTCATTTGCCTCCGTCACTAACTTTTTTATTTGTTGTTTGCCTTACAATCTTTACTATAATGACTTATTGTTGAATTCGTATAAATCGTTCGTAAAAGACACGTAAAGGAATGTAATGGTTTGTAAACGATTGTAAAGAAGCATTTACAATCGCTTTAATACTTGCTTCCTTTCGGGAACATGCTATAATAAACATTTGTGTCAAGAAATACTATAAGAGGAGTTTGACTTTGTGATTAATCATGCAAAAGTACAAAATGCCGATTACTTTAAAACATATTTAACACTTATCATGGACCATCGAGAGTTGTCTTTACAGGAGGCTATTGATTTTATGATGTCATCTTATTTCTTTAATAATATAGAGCTGTATGGAAAAAAACCGAAGCAACAGTTTGAATTAGCAATTCAACAACTTTCTGTCTAGTAAATCGCCGATAGGGGTCTAGTAATCGCCGATAGATATGTAGAAATCGCCGATAAATGCCCAAGAATCGCCGCTTACCTAGACAGAATCGCCGATAGAAATCCAAACGCTTTGACTATAAACAAAATAAAACCGCTAGGCATTTAACATGCGCTAGCGGTTTTTTTATTCTTGTTCATCCTCACCAATTTTTTCATCTGTAATTGCAGGTAAAATTGGTTGCTCTACTTTATTATCTGTCACTTTTGTAGTGTCATACTTTTCTTTTAGCTCATAGTACTTATCTAAAGCACGTCTTGCAATCGTATTGTTATTTGACAAATGTTGATTCAGGTTAGTAGTTGCCCACGGAATCACTACAGCATAAGCAATTTCAGGATTTTCATATGGTGCGTAACCAACATGCGTTAAATTAATAGTGTTTGTTCCATAACGCTCACGTAACGGACCATAGTAAACTACTTCGGCTGTTCCTGTTTTCCCCGCAGCTGTATACGGCGCATTTGCAAATGCTGAACGCGCTGTACCACGAGTACCTGTATAAACACGACGCAAACCTTGTTTAACATAATTAATTTCATCATCTGTATTATCGATATGATTTAAAATTCTTGGTCCTACTTCTGTCACTAATTGTCCTAGTTGTTGACCATCTTTTGATGGATCACGCACTTCTTTCACAACATGAGGCTGAATACGATAACCACCATTTGCTATCGTTGAAATGTATTGAGCAAGTTGTAGCGGTGTATACGTATCATACTGACCTATCGCTAAGTCGAGCGTTTTACCACCCATTGTCGGACCAGAAGGACCTTCAACACCACTGAATTCATTCGGTAAATCGATTCCTGTTTTAACGCCTAAACCAAATTGTGCATAAGAATTACGCATATTCGGGAATGTCTTATCATTTAATCGTAATGGCATCATATAGCTATATGGTGTGCCATTAATAAGCATTGCCGTTTTAAACATATAAACGTTGGAAGATTGTTCAAGTGCGCTTAATCCGTCCATTGAAATATAACCACCATGGTTGAATATCGATTTTTTTACTGGTGTGCCAAGTAAATGGATAGGTTCATCTCCTAAAACTGTACTTGGAGTAATTGCCCCTAGTTTATAACCTGTCAGCAAAGTGGCAGCTTTTACTACAGACCCTGCCTCATAAGCTGTTGTGAATGATCCATACGCATAATCCACAATGACATTTTTTCCTGTTTCAGAATCTTTTTCGATTTTTTTACCGACCATTGATAAAATGTCACCAGTATTCGGATCCATCATGACTAAGAAAGCACGGTCTAATAAACTAGAGCCTGACATTGCTTTTAAATTAAGCAATTCTTCCTCAACAATTTTTTCATTCGCTGCTTGTAACTCGCTATCAAAAGTTAATACTAAATCTTTTCCAGGCTCACCCTCATAGGTTGTGACAGTATCGACAACTTGCCCTTTTTTATTCGTAATATTTTTGACAACGGTTTTTTGCCCTTGTAAAAGCTCTTCATATTGCGCTTCAATATAACTTTCTCCTACGCGGTCATTACGTGAGTAATCTCGTGCTAAATAATAATTTAGCTTCTCTTTCGGTATACCCTTTGTTGGAACTGTTGTCCGTCCTAATACAGAAAGTGAAGATAGCTTGACACGCTTCCAGTCTGTCGTCGTGTTGACTCCTGGTAACTCTGTTAAACGTTCCGAAACACGTGCAAATTCATCAGCAGTTACATTTTCACTTTTAATGATTTGTGGCGATAAATTATATCCTGATACCATCTCACGATAAATGGCTAGTACTTCTAAATCAGCATCTGTTAATTGTGCTAATTCTTCGTCGGTAATGCGCTCACGCACAACCTTATCAATCTCTGCATTTGCTTGACTTGTCGTAATATTTTCTTGCGTTTTAATTTTCGTTTGCTCTGCATCAGAAATTTTTGCGTATGCCGCATCATGATTTTTTAGTATCCAAAAATCATATTTATCACGTAATGTGACACGATCTATCGGCTGATCAATTAGCTGCGCAAGCTTTTCTGCTATTGCTAACATATCCTCAGTTTTTGTCGTCTGCATTTTCGTATATGTAATTGCATTTTCTGGCTGATTATCAACTAAAATTCGCCCATAACGATCATACATTCTACCCCTAGGCACACTAGTATTAACAGGTACTTCCTCTGTCCGTTCTAAAATACGAACATAATCTTCCCCTTTTACTATTTGCATATAACCAAGCCTAAAAATTAACATCGAAAACACGATAAATATAGCAAAGAAAAGGACATTCATACGAAATGTTAAATTAGAGTGATGCTTTGCTTTAACACTCGCTGCGCGATTTTTTCCCGGTGCTTTGCGCATATGTATTACCCTCCTCATCTAATAACTGTTTAAATACACGATACCTAGTATACCATTCGAAGCTGAGTCAGAAAAGCATACACTTGAATCAATTTCATAATTTGCTTTTCATCATTCAAACAACCATTGAAAAAATATAGAATAGGATTATTCGTATGATTACGCTTTAGAAGTAAACGCTTTCCGTTGCCTTTCACTCCATTAGCAAGCTCGTCATTTTATTTGACGGTACTTTGCAAGAAAAGTTTCCTTCCATGCCTATTGATTTTTTAAATCTGATAACTAAATGGGGTATTTTTCTTAGTGCGATTAATATATTTAAAAAGGGCTATGCCTAGGTGATTTTTCACCCTTCGCATAGCCCTTTACTTGAACTTAATTTTATTCGTTTTGCTTCACTGTTGTCAGCTTCGCCAAAACATAATTATTTTGCAGCTTGGAATTTAGCTTCTACTACATCCCAGTTTACTACGTTCCAGAAAGCACTGATGTAATCTGGACGACGGTTTTGGTAATTTAAGTAGTAAGCGTGCTCCCAAACATCTAATCCTAGGATTGGTGTTTTACCTTCCATAATTGGAGAGTCTTGGTTTGGTGTAGATGTAACTGCTACAGAATCACCATCAACAATTAACCAAGCCCAACCTGAACCGAAGCGAGTTGTTGCAGCTTTAGCAAACTCTTCTTTGAAAGCATCGAAAGAACCAAATTTAGCATCGATTGCTTTTGCTACTTCACCAACTGGAGTGTTTGAACCGCCTGGAGCGATTAATTCCCAGAATAGTGTGTGGTTAGCATGTCCGCCGCCATTGTTACGAACTGCAGTTTGTTTGTCAGCAGGAAGTGCATCGATGTTTGCGATTAAGTTGTTAATGTCTTTTTCAGCAAATTCAGTACCTTCTACTGCTGCGTTTAAATTTGTTACATAAGTATTGTGATGTTTCGAATAGTGAATTTCCATTGTTTTTGCATCGATATTTGGTTCTAATGCGTCATATGCATAAGTTAATTGTGGTAATTCGTAAGCCATTTTTAAGTTCCTCCCTAAAATAAAGAAATAATTAGTACATCCTTAGATTATCAAAATTGGTCAAACCATTCAATGAAAAATACCTCAAATCAAAGATTTCAGCCTTTTGACCGAAAAAACAATCCAATGTCTATCATACCCACTTCTTTATTTTGTTAAACTTTATAATTACACCCACAAAAAATACTCATACAAATTATATGGCAATAAAGAAAACGACAATCATTACAATTTGAATAACTGCTTTCGCTAGCGTTGATGTTAAAAAGCCGATAAGGGAGCCAACACCACTTTTTACTGCTTCTCCAACTGTTCTTCGCTCCACAAGAAGCTCTGCAATCACCGCCCCTAAAAATGGACCTACTAATATTCCTGCAACAGGAATAACAAATGGACCAATTAATAGCCCAATAGTACTTCCCCACATTCCTGCATTGGAACCGCCAAATTTTTTAATACCAAAAGCGTTTGCAACAGTATCCGCACCAAATAGTAGGACAACAAATAAAATTTCAATTGCCCAGAACCACCAGCTTAAATCGGCGAATGAGAAAAATAATCCGTACAGTAAAAACCCACCGAGTAAAAATAAAACACCAGGGATTATCGGATACACTAGTCCTACAAATGAAATGATAAAGCAGGCAATTACTACGATCCAGCCAACGACCTCCATAAACATTCTCTCCTTTTGTCGTGCATTGCCTTTAATACGAAACATCATCTCAAAAGTTTCATACTTAATGACGAATACCTAATATAGAATCTGCAATATTAACAGCATGATCTCCGATTCTCTCCAAGTTACTCACAATATCCGTATAAACGATACCTGCAGCGCCACTACATTCATTTGTATTTAAACGTGCGATATGTTTTTGTCTTAGTTTATCCTCCATATCATCAATTAAACTCTCTAGCTCTGTTACCTCTTGTGCCAAACTAAGACTCGCTGTATCAAGTGCTTCAATGCTTTTACGTACTGCTTCAATCGCGAGACTGAACATACCAATTAAATCTTGTCTCGCTGATTTACTTAAACTTACCTCATGGTGATCTTTATATTGTAATAGCTCTAATATATTTTCAAAGTGATCCCCAATACGCTCAATATCACGTACATTGGTTAGCAACGTATGATGACGAACCGAATCTGCATGAGAAAGTGGTTGCTTTGATACCATAACTAAATAATTTGTTATTTCTTTATCTAAGTGATTAAGAGCAACTTCTAATTGTAATACGGTCGGTATATGTGCTGACTCTCCCGTTTTCATGTATAGGAACGTTTCTTCTAAGCCTCTAAGTGCATGATCTCCCATCCGCAACACTTCCTCTTTTGCTTGCCCTAGCGCAATGGCAGGAGAAGAGTCAATGAATGCTGGATCTAGATGCTTCGTTGTAACATCAATATTGCCATCATGACCAGGTAATATTTTCGTTACTAGTAACGATAGCCCTGCAATAAATGGTAGTTGAATCATCATATTAAAAACATTAAATGAGCCATGTGCTACAGCTATTTGCATGCGAGGCTCCAAGTGAAACAGAGCACTAATCCATTGTACATAGTTTATAAATGGCGTAAACAACAACATAAAAATAACTGTCCCAAATACATTAAATAATACATGTGCTGCTGCAGCTCGCTTTGCATAGATTGAAGCACCTAGTGAAGCTAAAACAGCCGTTATTGTCGTTCCTATATTTTCGCCAAATAAAATCGGTAGTGCGCCATTTAAGCCAATTAAGTTCTCGGCATATAAGCCTTGAAGTACCCCGACTGTCGCTGTCGAGCTTTGTACGAGCAACGTAAAAATAGTACCTAGAAATATTCCAATTACAGGCTGGTTACTTAGATGAATGGTTAATGATTCGAAATCCGCTAATTGATGCAACGACTGCATACTTGCACTCATTAACTCTAGCCCTAAAAACAAACCACCAAAGCCAAATAATATTTGGCCAATATGATGGTAGATTGCTTTTTTAAAGAAAAACAAACACGCTGCACCAATTGCAAGTAGTGGATAAAAATAAATACCAATATTAATACCAATAATAAATGCCGTTATCGTTGTACCAATATTAGCCCCCATAATAACGCCAATCGCTTGACGTAGTGTTAAGAAGCCTGCACTTACTAGGCCAACAGCAATCACTGTTGTTGCTGAGCTCGACTGGATACAAACCGTTACGATAATACCAACTAACACACCCATTAGGGGATTTGTCGTAAATCGATTTAACCATTCTCGAAGTCTATCATCTGCCGATTTTTGTAAACCTTCCCCCATATATTTTATGGAAAATAAAAAGACCCCTAATCCGCCTAAAAATTGAAATAATATGCTTTGCCAATCTATTGTCAATGGTTTTCGCTCCAATTCCTACGTCTCTACTACTCTATTCCTAATCATTAAATGAAATTGTACAAAAAGTAAAGAAAACCTTTAACTTCTTTACACAATGTTAACATTTTAGCATCGTATTCTCAGATAAAGTTACGCAGATCCATATCTAGTCATTCCTGAACATGTTAGAATAACGTTTGGAGGTGATATAAATGAAACACTCACAATTATTCATCGATAGTTTAATACACCCTAAAAAACTAGCAGCCTATCGTTTACTACCTATCGGAAAAGTGATCCAATATA
Source organism: Lysinibacillus sp. JNUCC-52 (assembly GCF_015999545.1). Classification (NCBI taxonomy): domain Bacteria; kingdom Bacillati; phylum Bacillota; class Bacilli; order Caryophanales; family Bacillaceae; genus Lysinibacillus; species Lysinibacillus sp. JNUCC-52. The sequence continues at coordinate 4,414,005 of NZ_CP065546.1, read as the reverse complement.
CCTTTCTATTAATTACGATTGTTACTGTATTTTCTTTTGGACGTTTTTCTGCTGATATGTCTATCAATACCATTGATATTAGCGGTATAACCGAATACATAGAACAAATAAAGTGGCTTTTATACCCTGTTACATTCATTATGCTGTTTGTAATGACGACTATGTTAATTTTTGGACAAATTGCGCTGTATGCATTAGCAGGATTATTTATATTAAAAATCATGAAACGCCGTGGTGAATACCGCCATATTTGGCGCACAACAACATTCGCAATTACATGGGCCATTATTTTGAGCATGCTAGCAGAATACCTTCCAAATATAGCTACGATTATCTCTATTTTGTCATTGCTTTTAACTTTAACTCTATTAATCGTAGCCTTTACAAAATATCCGAAACAACCAATTTCAAAATAATAGGCATGATTCCCCTCTCTTCTCAATATAGTGTAGAAAAAGGAGGGGATTTTTTGCGTGCATTCATATTAACTGTCGCAATCGTGCTTATCGCATTTATCGTTAAAGTAGATTTAACAGAAGGAACACTATCTCTTGCTGCCTTCTATCCGAAAGAAAGTCAAAATGCACTTTGTGAAGATCAGCGCGAGCCTACTTACATTAGTGTACAAACTATTCAAGGTGATACGATACATAGCTTATTTGCTCTACACCCTGCAAAAGTGCCAATGACCTTTCCAGAACGACTGGAGCTTTTTTATCAATTAAATCCACATTTACAATTACAAGCACTTGTACCAGGCGAAAATATTAAGCTTCCCCTCTCTTTTGCATTCGAAAATAAATGTGGAAAATGAAAAGTTAACGTTTCTTCCTTGTCCTTATTTTCTTACACTGATAAAATAAGTGTCAGTGACGGCTGAAAGTAGTGGCCCGAAAAGGAGAGAAAGTTAATGAGTGAAATTTGTCACCGTTCAAAAACACGTCCAGTACGTGTCGGTAATTTAACAATTGGTGGTAGTAATGAATTATTCATTCAAAGTATGTGTACAACAAAAACACATGATGTCGAAGCAACAGTAGCAGAAATTCTTCGACTTGAAGAAGCAGGCTGTCAAATCGTTCGCGTTGCAGTCCCAGATGAACGTGCGGCTGATGCAATCGCAGAAATAAAGAAACGTATCCATATTCCATTAGTAGCTGATATTCACTTTGACTATAAATTAGCTTTAAAAGCAATTGAAAATGGTATTGATAAAGTTCGTATTAACCCAGGTAACATTGGGCGTAAAGAAAAAGTTGAAGCGGTTGTTACCGCAGCAAAAGCAAAAGGAATTCCTATTCGTATTGGCGTAAATGCTGGTTCATTAGAGCGTCATATTCTTGAGAAATACGGCTATCCAACTGCAGATGGCATGGTAGAATCTGCATTACACCATATTAAAATTTTGGAAGACTTAGATTTCCACGATATTATCGTGTCAATGAAAGCATCAGACGTCAATTTAGCGATTGAAGCATACGAAAAAGCTGCAAAAGCATTTGATTATCCTCTACATTTAGGGATTACAGAATCAGGTACACTTTTTGCAGGGACTGTAAAATCAGCTGCTGGGCTTGGCGCGATTTTGTCAAAAGGTATTGGTAATACGCTGCGTATTTCTCTTTCAGCCGATCCTGTGGAGGAAATAAAAGTTGCACGTGAGCTATTAAAATCATTTGGCCTAGCGTCAAATATGGCTACACTGATTTCATGTCCTACATGTGGACGTATTGAAATCGATCTTATTTCGATTGCAAACGAAGTTGAAGAATACATTTCTAAATTGAATGTTCCTTTAAAAGTTGCTGTTCTAGGCTGTGCCGTAAATGGTCCTGGTGAAGCGCGTGAAGCAGATATCGGTATAGCTGGTGCGCGAGGTGAAGGTCTTTTATTCATGAAAGGCAAAACGGTCCGTAAAGTGCCAGAAGAAACAATGGTAGAAGAGTTGAAAAAAGAAATTGATAAGCTAGCTGCCGAAATGGCAGAAAAACGCGCGGCTGAAGAAGCAGCAAAAGCGAACGCCTAAGGAGGTGCTTGCATGACAAAGCCCCGTTTTGGAATCGATATAGACGGAACAGTCACATGTCCTAGTACACTCATTCCTCATATTAATAAGCAGTATAATGTGAATATTACATTGGATGATGTATGTGAATATGATTTTTTATCAGCATTTCCCCATCCAGTTGATCGCTCAGCTTTCAACTCGTGGTTTAAGGAAAATGAGCCCTATATGTATGAAGTTTCTGAGGCCGCAAAAGATGCCAAAGAAATTTTAAGTGCTTGGCAAAATACTTATGAGCTTTATTACATTTCTGCACGCGGTCAAAATGTATCAGATATTACGATGAACTGGTTTAAATCACAGGCTATCCCATTCGATCATATCGAGCTAATAGGTAGTCATGATAAACTAGCTACAGCGAAAAAGCATGGTGTAGCAGCTTTCTTTGAGGATAAACATGATAATGCTGTGATGCTCGCTGAAGAATTAAAAATTCCTGTAGTATTATTTGATACACCATACAATCGTCTTACTGTACCTGACAATGTTGTGCGTGTTTATAATTGGCAAGAAGCAAATCAATTTATTACGAATTACTTTAAATAATTCGTGTGAAATTAATAACAAAAGAGTCGTGTTTCCTTTAATGGAACACGACTCTTTTGTTATTAGTTACAATGAAGAACTTGTCTAAAAATCATTTGTGGCAACACGATTGATATGCGTTTTATACTTCAAGAATCCCCCGTAACCAACGCTCAACAAAATTTTCAAAAGTTATCCCATAATTATCATATACTGCATGATAAACAAAATATGTTCCTAATCGGTCGAGTATTTCATCATTGATTTTCATCCTAAAACGCTCCCCTTTCGAATAACAATTATTTAAACATTCAATCTATTCATCTTTTACAATCCTCTAAACTTTGGAAAAGGTCGTATCGTTGAAAATACGTCACAATCTGCCTCTAACATACCCTTTCTTCATAATTTTCTTTTCGATAATATAGTAGTAACAACTAGTGGAACTGGGGGTACTCCTTGTGAAATGGATGACAAAACTAGCTTTCGTAACAAGCCTGTCTGTTTTGCTTGCTGGCTGTGGCGATCGACTAACTGAAATTAAAGATGCCTTTTCGGGCATTAACTCAGCAGCTGATGCAGCAGCTAGCGCAGTTAGCCGCGATGTGCATGCAATTAGAGCACTGACAATTAACTACAACGATGAATCCTTTACAATTAATGATCTTTTTAAAACTATTTTACGTGACTTACGCTGGGAATATGACGGTAAAAAAAACGAGCTTCATGTACAAGGCACATGGCAGGCACCATTATTCTCTGAGCAGGCTTGGGATGAACGTATGCAAAAACAGCTTGCTGAATCAGGTGTAGTAAGCATTACATGTGTAATTGAGGATGACCAAATAGATAGCTCGCAGACGGAAATAACGCTTATATTAAATCAAGAGAAGATACTACAATTAAGTGGCGATGAAGCACTTCGTCATCTATATGATACATATTTTAAAAAATAATTTTTATAGCTTTTCTAACGGTTATCGTTAGAGAAGCTATTTTTATGTAGAGTAACTCCATTTGCACGACATTCTCTCAAATAAGGCATTTGACACAAAGTAATCTTACAATTTAGAAATATTAAAGCTTTTTATTTGAATGCTCGTAAACCATCACGTTATAATCAAAGTATCACGTGACGGTTTGGAGGTCATTGCATTGGGACAGAAAAACTAAAAATTGGTGAACTTGCTCAAAAAACAGGCATTACAAAAAGAACAATTGATTATTATACAAATTTAGGTCTGTTGGAGGCAGAACGTTCCGAATCAAACTATCGCTATTACGACCATGCGATGATTGATCGACTTTATTTTATTGAACAGCGTAAACAAGAAGGGCTTTCACTTGGAGAAATACAAGAAGCACTTAATATTCCTAGTTATGAAGAAATCGATGTTCAAATGCTACGTTTAAAAATGCAAGATTTAGAACATGATGTATCATCTTTACTTGAACAAATGAACAATCAAGACAATAAAAATATCCAATCAATAAAAAAAAATGTTTCACCTGAAAGCATTGCACTTATGCAATCTTTATTACTACTTATTAATACCTAGGAGGTGACGTTCTGTTTTGCAGAACGACTATTTGGAGACCATACTGAATTTATCAATTTTCACGATTTTATTAGCGTTAACCGCGTTTTTCGTCGCAACGGAATTTTCAATTGTTAAAATGCGTTCCTCTAGACTTGACCAATTAATCGCTGAGGGCAATAAGAAAGCTATTCCCGCGAAGCATGTTGTCAATCACTTAGATGAATACCTATCTGCCTGTCAGCTTGGCATAACGATAACAGCACTTGGCATCGGGATGGTAGGAGAAAAAACCTTTGAATTTATGCTGCACCCATTTTTTGAAATAATCGGAATTTCTGATAAGTATATACCGATTTTCACAATTGGTACCGCTTTCGCTATCGCTACTTTTTTACATGTTGTCGTTGGAGAATTGGCACCAAAAACTGCAGCTATCCAAAAGACGGAAAAGATTGCATTACTTTTTGCTAAACCGATTATCGCTTTCTATAAATTGATGTACCCATTCATTTGGTTTTTGAACGGATCAGCACGTATTCTTCTAGGCTTCTTCGGCATGAAGCCAGCAAATGAGCACGAGATATCGCATACAGAAGAAGAATTGCGCTCATTGCTATCTGAAAGTTTTAAAAGCGGTGAAATCAATAAAACTGAGTTAAAATTCGTTAATAATGTTTTTGAATTTGACGAGCGGATTGCTCGTGAAATTATGGTACCCCGCACAGAAATGGCAGGCATTGAAAAGAACGAAACTTTTACCAATATTATTCATTTTATTGCCTCTGAAAAATATACTCGCTACCCTATTTATGATGGCGACCGAGATAATATTTTGGGCTTTATTAATGCAAAAGAGTTATTCACCCATGGTTTACTAGAACAATTAACTGATGAATCATTTGTGCTTGAAGATTTTATTAACCCTGTTATTCGAGTTATAGAAACGACACCTATTCAACAATTACTTGGACGAATGCAAAAGGAACGCATTCATATGGCTATTTTAATGGATGAATACGGTGGAACTTCTGGACTTGTAACGGTTGAAGATATTTTAGAAGAAATCGTTGGGGAGATTCGTGATGAGTTTGACGATGATGAAGTTGCTGAAATTCGAAAATTAGGCGATAATCACTATATTTTGAATGCTAAAATGCTAGTAGAAGATGTAGAAAACCTACTACAAATTTCACTAGATACAGATGATGTTGAAACACTCGGTGGTTGGTTCTTAACTGTCAATAATGGTATTAAGGCTAGTAAAAATATTGAGCTAGCACAGTATGTATTTAGCATCTTTGAACAACATGGTCATCAGCTTCACTATATTGAAGTTCGTCCCCTTCTTAAAGCTGCCCCTGTTACAACAGAAGGCTAACTGGACACTTTTCCTTATTCATTTGAAGTATCAAATGGCAAGCAAAACTTAAGATAAATATGGCTCTACTAGTATTTCTATATACTTTTCGACTCATTCCATTATTAGCCATATTTATATATAATGAATTTATAAATGATTCTTTTTTAGGGGGCAATGCTATGAAACTTTTTAAACTTTATCATTCTGACGGTATCCACATTATTACCGATGTCAAAAAACACAAGACAAATATTGAATTAAAAACAATTACTGGGGAAATTTTATATATTATCGTTGTAACGGACGAAAACTATACAGTATACGATGACCGCTTTGCTGGGGCTTCTAAGCAGTTAAATTCTGTTGAAGCATTCGATATTGATGGAAGCTTCAGAAGTCTTGACTTTGATAATATGCGTTCATTATTCAAAGAAGCCTTTACGAAACTATTACAAGAAATCGCTGAGTGTGTAAATGATGGAGACGAGCTTGTGGATCTTGATACACTTCGTCATAAAGTAAGTGCCCAAATTAAAGGGATTCATTTCAGGGTTATTTCTGATACAAAAAAATATGAATATTAATAACCCATAGTCACAAGCAGCAGACTGTTCAATGAGTAAGAATCTTCTTTGAGCAGTCTTTTTCTGTCGCTCCGTATTCATTCACCGATCGTATGCTAGCTCTTCAAATCTTTGCCCTTCTATTTTGACTTTCATGTATAATGAACCATAACAACCTAGATAGAAAGGATGTTTGCATGAATCGTGAACAACTAATTTTACTCATTTCAGAGAAGTTAAAATTAATTCGAACAGAAAGATCATTAACGCAAGATCAAATGAGCAACCTATTAGGACTTTCAAAAAAAACACTCGTGCAAATTGAAAAAGGTCGAATTCAAACGGGTTGGACTACTACAGTTGCAATATGTGCATTATGTCGTGAAAGTTCAATTTTACAGCATGAGCTAGGCGGTGACCCCCTTGAGGTTGTTGACCTAATTGCCAACAACGGCACTTTACAACCTAAGGAAAAAACGATGGGCGGATACATATGGTGGAAAAACGTAAATGAGTGGAAAGGCTATCGTTTACAACAAAATATGATTAGTCAGCATTATCGAATTTTAGATACCGACAACTATCGCCTGCTTTCAACCTTTGAGGAAAGCATTGCTGAGCAAGAATGGAACAAAATCAAAAACACTTAAATTTCTGATTTGAATATAAATCCCTAATTGCAAGGAGGTTTATATTCAAATACTATATTTCCCAACAAAACTACCGTCCCTTTTATGCTTCTCTAGTGCTTTTACTCTTATAACTCCCCTCACTTCTTGCAAATCTATAGACAAACGATTAAATGCTCATTAACGCTCTGACATAAGATAAAAGAAGTCGATAAGTTACTTATCTAATACAAGTTCAGGTATCTTTGCCGTCATTAGTAAATGAGAAAAGTCGAATATTGTAAGATTCTTCTCTATAATGAAAAGTAACGCCTGCTATACTAGAAAGGATGCTTTTTTATGACACGTATACTAGCAATTAGTGATATACATGGGGAACTAGAGCTTTTGGAAGAATTATTGATAAAAGTAAAGTTCGATGCAACAGAAGATGAGCTATTTTTACTTGGTGATTATATTGATCGAGGTCCAGCTTCTTGCGGCGTTTTAAATATTGTTGCTGAACTACAAGCGACTGGGGCTAGGGCTCTACTAGGGAATCATGAAGCTATTATGCTAAAAGCCTGTCGTTCAGGAACACCAAAGGCTTGGCATCATTGGACTTCGCTCTGTGGTGGAGATGCAACACTTGCCAGCTATGGCTATCATTTGGATGATTTCCAAGACGCTATTGAAAGTAATACATTGCCTAATTACATTCAAACATTACCGAAACTGGAAGAACATTTACAACTTATAGAAACTTTTGAAACGTATATAGAGTTAGAAGATGCCATTTTTGTTCATGGCGGTGTTGTGCCTGGGGTAGCAGTGTCTGACACAGATCCTTTACAACTTATCTGGATTCGAGAAGAATTTCATACAGGCTATAATGGAGAGAAAACCGTAATTTTTGGGCATACCCCTACCTACAAGTTGCATCAGGATCCAACAAATTACGATGTTTATTTTGGTTATAATAATATTATTGGTATAGATGGTGGTGCTGTTTTTGGAGGGAAGCTTCACGCGCTCGAATGGCCGCATCGTCATATTACTTCTGTAAAAAGTGAAAAGCCAACAAGCTTAGAATAACTTGTTGGCTTTTCTCTTTATTTCACCTATAGCTACAGTTAATATAGTTTAAATATAACCCCAGCTAGCGAATAAATAATTACTGTTGAGAAGAGAATCGTCATATGCAATAGTGAGAAAACAAACATTTTAGTCGCCCACTTCTCTTGATTTTTATTGCTATGATAACCGTAAATACTCATTGCGAGCCATGCGACACTTAATATAAGTGCAACAAGCATAATCCCCTTACTTAACGAACCGAATAAAAAGCTTGATAATATGAGCAAAATTAAATAAAAGTTCGTTTGGTAATAAGTACGACGCATCCCTTTAATGACAGGTAACATCGGAACATTGGCCGCTTCATAATCTGCATGCTTACGAATGGCAATGGCATAAAAGTGTGGCATTTGCCAGATGACCATAACAAAAAAGAGACCCATTAAAGCTGGGTGTGTAATATCTGAAGATACAGCCGCCCAACCAATTAAAGGTGGTACAGCGCCTGAAATACTCCCTACTTCGGTATTATAAATTGTTCGACGTTTTGTCCACATTGTATATGGTACAACATATAAAAAGACACCAATAAAGCCAAATAATGCAGCTAGTGGTGATGCTAGTGCTAGTACACCTATTCCAACAATTAGCATAGCAATTGCTAAAATTAACGTTGCTTTTGCTGACATTTCACCTGTTACTGTAGGACGACTTTTCGTACGTGGCATAATGGCATCAATATCACGGTCATACACATTATTAAACGCACCAGCAGCACCGATTACAAGCGCTGAACCTATTGTTGCAAAAATGATTTCTGGTATATTGTCCAAAAGCGTCATTTTATTTTTATACATCCCTAGCGTCAAGCCAGCCCACATAGGAATTAAATTGGATTTAATAATACCTGTTTTAACTGTTTGTGCTAAAACATTAGAGAGTGAATGTTTCTCTATTGTCTTTTCTACAGTCTGTGGATTTTGATCCGTTTTTAGATTTTGTTCCATTCCTCTTAATTCCTTTTCTATTATAATTTCTATATGTGTCCTTCGATAGAAAGAGACATTTTTTGCATTCTACATATCAAATTATTATTTTACCTCTTTTAGGGTGACTATGTCTCAAAGTTCACATAAAGTACATGATTTCATGAATGAAATAGGTTTAAGCCAGTTCACAACTTCTTCTATGATACCACCGACTAGCATGAATTTGAACCTAATTGCCTTCTTTCCTGCATAATACTATTCAAGAAAAACAATCTACTCTATACTATGAAGTATGTTCTATTTAATTGAAGGAGTGTCTAACACGTGAAATACGGATTTATTGGTCTAGGTAATATGACCACAGCCATTATAAAAGGAATGTGCAATAGTGGTGATTTTGATTCCTCTTATATATATGGCTATAATCGTACAAAATCTAAAACAACTAAACTTGCAACCTCTTATGGCATACAACCGACAACTTCCATCGAGGAACTCATGGTGAAATGTGATGTCATTATTTTAGGTGTAAAACCACAAATGCTTCCTGATGTTTTGCCAGAAGTTAAAAATTATTTACAAGAAAAGCACATGATTGTATCGATTGCTGCTGGTAAAAATCTTAACTACTTCCAAGGCTACCTTTCAGAGTCCACACCAATTATTCGCGTTATGCCAAATATTAATGCACTAATCGGTGCTTCAACAAGTTGCTACACGGCAAATGAGCAAGTGACAGATTCACAACTCCGTCTCATTACAACATTATTTGAAACAATTGGCACGATTATTGAAGTACCTGAACACTTATTCTCCATATTTACGACAATCGGAGGGGCTTCACCCGCTTTCACCTATATGTATATAGATGCATTAGCGCGAGCAGCTGTGCGTGAAGGGATGCCTAAAAATATGGCACTTGACATTGCAGCGAATGCCGTACTGGGCAGTGCGAAAATGATTTTACAATCAAAAGAACACCCATGGGCACTTGTCGATCAAGTTTGCTCTCCAGGCGGCACAACAATTCAAGGTGTCTCTTCCTTGCAAAGCAATCATTTCGAAACGACAATCCACGATGCAGTTGCCGCTGTAACGGATAAGGATCGCAGTCTTTCTAAATAATAAAAGAAAATAGTAAAAGGCATTGAGAAGATTCTTCCCAATGCCTTTTATTTTCTATCCTTACTGAATGTTCTCTTGTAATTGTTGTGTTAAAAACATCACTAAATCCTGTCTGTTTTCCGGTGTAACACCATGACCATCTGGATATTGTCTGAATGTAACAGAAGCACCGAATTGCTCAAATAGTTCCTTACTTTCAACACCCCATTGCGAAGGAATGACATAATCATAATCGCCATGAGAAATAAAGGCATGTAAATGATTAACTGTACGGATCGCATATTCCTCAGTGACAAATTTTGGCGTGTATCCGCTTAATGCGACAATGCCTGTAATTAAATTGCCCATCACAAAAGCTAATGACTGTGCCAAAACCGCACCTTGACTAAATCCAAGAACATAAACTTTGTGAGGATCAATTTGGAACTCTTCAATTGCTTCTAACATAAAGCGTTGTAGAGCAATTAACACTTTGTCAAAAATAGCTCGATCTGGTTTTCCAACTTCCTGAATAGTGAAAAACGCATAACCAGGCTTTTGCGTAATAGGACCTCTTAAGCTAATTATATGACATTGGCCTTGAAATTCTTGTACTAATTGCGGTAGATCATCCTCATTACTACCCATTCCATGCAATAAAAAAATAGCTGGATATTTTTTAGTTGGGTCCATATTTGTTGGCTGTGTATGTTTAAAAGTGAATGGTGTATTCATGGACATAATTCCTTTCAAGTAAACTCAGTCCTATTTTATCATAATGCGCGATTATCCTGCACAGATGTTGTTTTTTATATAGCATTGAATTGTTTGAGTGACTGGCACTCCCCTTAGATAGGAAAATCCACTTTGCTTGTTGTGGGCACGACGTAAGCCGCAACCGTCGCGAACGCACGGCTTGGGGCGGCTTACATTGCGTGGGTTCCCGCAAGTTCAAAGTGGATAAAATTCAGAATTGTTTGGGTGCCAGGCACTCTATTTTAAGTTTGTTTTCGAAATTAACCCGTCTGTATGGTAGGCAATATAACCGTTGATGATGCGCACCGTTTCCTGTGGGTCAGCTTCAAATAATACGTTTGATTGCTCAGGTGTTGATACAAGCACTGTCAGTAAGTCCATACGCATTGAATGGCCAGCAGAGCTATAAGCATAATCATAAATAATATCTTCTTCTGCTAGGCCATCTGTTTCGTATTGTTGATGAAACAACTCTTTCGCCATCTCCATTCGTTCAGCTACTTGCTGGCGAATGCGCATCTGATGCATAAGTAATTCCTCTTCCAATACTGCTGGTGTTAACCATTGTTTTTTCTCTAGCATATTAATAAGTTCTTTTTCCCAAACTTGCTCATTATCAGTGAAATACAGCATATTCACCATCAACATATCCCAAAATTCTGTTTTAGATAATGCTGATTGGCGTTGCATAGCAATCGTCTGATTAAAGTGCTGCTCAACCTTTTCAATATTCATATTACGTACTAAATGATTACATACTTTTTCTATAAATTTATTCGCTACTTCTTGTGCCATGATAAAAACCCGTCCTTATCTCAACAAATCATTTCTTTCCTATCATACCATGATTGTTGAATAGAAAGAAATGGACAGCGTTTAGCTTTGGCTATAAGGTTAGTGAAATAATTCTGATACACCTGACTTAATTGCTGCATCTCCAACAGCCTTTGCAACAATGCTTGCTACACGCTCATCCATCGATTTTGGGATAATGAATTCTTCAGATAAGTCCTTGGTAGATACTAATGATGCAATGGCATCTATTGCTGCTAGCTTCATTGCCTCATTTATATCCGTAGCGCGGACATCCAACGCACCTCTAAAAATTCCTGGGAACGCCAATAAGTTATTTACTTGATTAGGATAATCTGAACGACCTGTTGCCATGACACGAACGCCCCATGCTCTTGCATTGTCATAAGTGATTTCTGGATTAGGGTTTGCTAGAGCAAAAACAATCGGATTTTTATTCATTGACTCAATATGCTCTTTTGTTAATAAATTGGCAACTGATACACCAATAAACACATCACTTCGTGCAATGGCATCCTCTAATGTCCCTTTTAAATTTAGCGGGTTAGAGATTTTTGCAATTTGATCTTTAACGCTATTCATCCCTTCCTTTCGACCACTATAAATAATTCCTTTTGTATCACACATCACAACATTTTTATATCCCAATTGTAGTAAAATACGTAAAATCGCTATTCCCGCAGCACCTGCTCCATTAATGACTACCTTCATGTCCTCTGGTTTTTTGTTAACAATTTTCATTGCATTAACTAAGCCAGCTCCTACTACTATCGCCGTTCCATGTTGATCGTCATGGAATACTGGAATATTACATTCTTGACGAAGACGATTTTCGATTTCAAAGCATCTTGGTGCTGATATATCTTCAAGATTAATACCGCCAAAAGTAGGAGCGATCGCCTTAACGATTCTAACAATTTCATCGACATCCTGTGTTGCAAGACAAATAGGAAAAGCATCAACATTGGCAAAACGCTTCAGCAAAATTGCTTTCCCTTCCATTACAGGTAAAGCCGCTTCTGGACCGATATCACCTAAACCGAGAACTGCCGTCCCATCCGTAACAACGCCAACTAAATTTCCTTTAATGGTGTAATCGTAAACTGCTTGCGGATTTTTTTTGATTTCAATACAAGGTTGTGCAACGCCAGGTGAATAAGCAAGACTTAAATCATATGTATCCTGTACTGGCACCTTTGCAACAATCTCCATTTTCCCTCGTGCTTCTTTGTGCAGCTCTATTGCTTTTTGCATAATATCCATCGGCAAAACTCCTATCTTTCATTCCTTGTCCTACAAAAATACGCCCCTATAAAATGACAAAATAGCATACGTTATAGTACTAACCAAAATTACATATTTAATACAAAACGTATTAGTAAGCTCTTGAATACTTTATAATGTAGACGTTTTCGCGAAGACTTGCGTCTAGCGGACATCACCAGCACAAAAAAGTGTTAGATTGAATTGCAATCAATCTAACACTTTTTCATTTGTTTCATTACAATTAGACATGTAATTGCTCTAAAATATTTTGTGCATTATGCTGGAGCATCTGATAGTTTTCTTGTAAAGAAGATGGATGTAATGGCTTACTAAATAAAAAGCCTTGAACTGTTTCACAATGACCTGCCAATAAGTAATTAAGCTGCTCTACTTCCTCAATTCCTTCAGCAACTACTTTTAAACGGAGATGCTTAGCCATCGATAATATCATATCAACTAATGCCTTATCCGTTTCATCGCTTTGAATTTTTTGAACAAAGGAACGATCAATTTTTAAACAATCAATTGGAAAATCCTTTAAATAGGATAACGATGAGTAACCTGTCCCAAAGTCGTCTACAGCAATTGTTACACCAAGTGCCTTTAATTGATGTAAAATCATCGTCATATGATCTATATTGATTGTCATACTCTCTGTAATTTCCAGTTGTAAATATTGAGGATCCAATTCTATTTGCTCAAGGACATGCTGAATCATCTCCACTATATTTTGCTGAAACAGTTGACCTAATGACAGATTGACTGCTACTTTGATGGGCGGTAATCCAGCTCTCTCCCATTCCTTCACTTGCTGACATGCTGTTTCTAACACCCATTGCCCAATCGGAATAATTATTCCTGACTCCTCCGCAATTGGAATAAAGACGCCTGGTGAAATTATCCCTTTACGAGGGTGTTGCCAACGGACCAATGCCTCAACAGAGAGAATTTGCCCTGTTTGTAAATCAACCTGTGGCTGATATTCTAACAATAATTCATTATTGTCAATTGCATGATGTAAATCATTTTCTAAAATAAGTTTCTCTGTAATTTCGCTCGACATTGACGTTTCATAAAATAATATGCGTGATGGCACTTTGCTAGCTTCATGCATTGCATAAACAGCATACCTTACAAGTTCCTCTTCCTTATAGGCATCTGTGGGGAATAAAGATATTCCTATATTTAAATTCCCGTTTAGTGAAAAATGCTGGATTTGGAAAGACTCCAGCATAGCCACCTGTAGCTGTTTACAAAGCTGCATAATTTGTTGTGTACTTTTCGCCTCATCAAGAAAAACGATAAAACAATCTTCTCGTTGCATGCTTAGTAAATATTTTTCAGGTAAGCTATCCTTCAACCTTTGTGCCACCATACTAAGCAATTTATCTGCATATGAGCTGCCCAGTGAAGCTTTAATCGCTGAAAACCGTTCGATTTCTAAAGCTAAAATAGCCTTATTGCCTTTAGTTTTATATAAGTTTTTTTGCAGTGATTCCATTAAAAAGCGTTCATTTGGTAAGTTTGTCACTTCATTATGATAAGCCATGTGATGCATCTTTTCTCTGGATTTTTCCAGATGTTTTTGCATTTCTAATAATTCCCGAAACGGCTTTTCTATGGAGGAGAAATACACTGCTTTAAAAAGGAGATAAAATGAACTTAATTGAAAAATATGTCCTAAAAAATTTTTAATATCGTAGACATCCCGATATATAGTAAAAAGAATATCACTAATAATTAAATAAATAGAGCTTCCTAGTAATAAAAAAATGATTTTAGGTGCATTGTTGATTTTAGTTATCAATATGTACATGATGACGAGGTGACAAACAATTGCGACATACTGCAATGAAGTTTTCAAAGTTGTTGGTCCAACACCATCAATAACAAGTGGTGGTAGTACAGGATTCGGCGCGTAGATCAGCATAAGTAAAGCAACAATGACAAATAATGGTGTACTATAAATAAACCATCGATATGTATTTTTTTGAATAGGTTTTTCCTTTAGGCAAAAAATGCCTAGGATTCCACAAGACAAAACTAATCTACCAATTATATAAAACCATGTTGCGGCATAACTAGAACTCTCCGTAATAAAAAATGGCATTCCTTTATAGGCAAGTGCATGAGCTACTTCAATAAAACTACAAGTTAAAAACAAAGCACCTATGTATAAAGTCTTATTCGATAAAATATATGGTGTCGTTAACCACGACTGTATGGCAATGGTCATCGTTACTACAATAATAAGAATTTCCATTAGCAAATGAATGGAAACATAATTGTTTTTTCCGAAAATCGCGTAAAATTCTTCACTCCAGTAACCGATAATTAGCAGAATAACAATGGAGTATATAATGTATTGAATCCCTTGCCTCACAAAAGAATATTGTTTATTTAATTCCCACAAGATGACACCTACCTTCTCTTTACCCATAAGTAATTCATTATCTATATATAATGTAAAGCTAATATTCTACTAATAGATTACCATGATATACCTAAATTTCAATCAAAAGAAAATTTTATTTATAGTCTTTATTGAGCACGGATGAAAAATTTATAGAATTACTAAATTCCTATTAAAATCCCCTTCAATATTAGTAGTTTTCCAATAAAAACCGAAAGACTGAAGACAACTCGAATTTTATGAGTTGTCTTCAGTCTTAAAATAAATATTTCTAAGTATGCGTTAATGAGAATACATAACTATCCATATTATCAATTGTATTTTGAATAGCCTCTTTTAATGAACGCTGCTGCTCGCCGCAAGCAGCAATCGCTTCTTCTAATACAATCGCTGCATTGGCCATAAAGGGAGCGAGCTGTAAATCTTTTGCAAGTTGAATGAGTACAAGTGCTTTATTCCACTTCCAGCGTGCATTTGTTGGATCTAAATTAATCGCTTGTTCTAAATAAGCAAGTGCATCAAAAGGCATCCAACCAAAACGATGCATTGTTTGTCCTGTTATCCCCCAGAATACAGCCTTGTTCGGATTTTCTTTAACTGCTTGTTTGAAGCAATGGACACTTTCATTATAATGATGTGCAAATAAAAATAGCTCCCCCTGAGTAAAAAATGATAGTGCTTTTTCATCTGCTGTTCCTGTTCTAGCTACGTGCTCTAGTTCTTTAACACGTTTAGAGAATGTAGCTTCATCTTTTAGCGCACGTATTTCTGCAACAGCATCGGATTCAGGGTAACTTTCATTCGCGCGTTCAGCATGCTGTGTTTCTACTAAAACTGTTGGCTTTGGTAATGTAGCAAAATCGTACTCTTCTAGCAAAGTTAGATATTTAATAGCTAACGCCTTTTCGGGTCCTTCTTGTACTTGCAAAGCGGCTTCATAACATTTCATTAACTCTCCATTATAAAAGTAATCATCCATTGTCATACAAATTTCCTCCAGTTTAAACCTACAGTCTTTATAGTATCCATTATACATATTCCATATCGTAAACAAACTATGTTTTATAAAAATGAGCTCATCTTATGCCAAAAAAAAGAGACTGTCCAATATTCCCATTGGACTAGTCTCCTATATGCTTATTTTTTTAACACTTCTTTATCTAAGAAAGAGCGTAAATCTTGTTCGGATAAAGCACCTACAAAGCGTGCTACTTCCTTACCACCTTCAAAACGAATAAAAGTTGGTGTTGCTTCAATACCGTACTTATCCCATAAATCTGCATATTCATATACGTTTAATTGAGCGATGTTTACATCAAGTTCATCTGCAATTGGCATTAATACAGGTGTAAATGCTTGGCAGTGCACACAAACTGGACTAAAGAAGTATGCGTTCACATCTTCGCCTGCTTCAATTTTCTTTTCTAGCTCATCAGGCAACATAATATTTTGGTAATTTTCATCATCTAATTGATCGATTGTTTCTTGTGTTAGCTTTTTGTCTCCATACGGATTATTCGCACTAGCAAGTTTGTTTTTGTTCGAGACATTTGTAAGCACAATAATCGCTGCAAACAATACAACAATAACCGACCCAATAATTAGTAATTTTTTCAATTAAACTCCTCCATTTTCACACAAAAATGCCCTACTTTTAGTGTATTTGGGATTGATTATAAAGTGTTTTTAGAACCTAGTAAACTATTTAGTCTTTCATATTAAATTTTCCAACTATTCAAACATAATTTAGTGTTTTTAAGGGAACATACTACTATAAGCTCAAAATGAAATTGGAGTGAACTTTGACTATGAAACACACTTTCCAACATGTCTTTCGAATTTACAAAAGTGATATTAAAAATATTGTATCAAACTGGGTAGTTGCCGTTATCGTTGGTGGCCTTATTTTTTTACCTTCACTTTATGCATGGCTTAATATTTATGCCTCTATGGATCCTTACGCTCACACTTCCAATATGAAAATTGCTGTTGTAAACGAAGATGTCGGGACAACCGTTAAAGGAGAAGATCTAAATATAGGAAAGGAATTAATGACCAATTTAAAAGAAAACGATAGCTTTTCCTGGTATTTTACGCCTAAGCAAGAAGCGCTCGATTCATTAAAAAATGGTGACTATTTTGCAGTTCTTATCGTTCCTAGTGACTTTTCACAGAAGCTCACATCCATTTTGACAGATGAACCGACAAAGGCGCATATAGACTATTATGTAAATGAAAAAATTAATCCGATTGCCCCTAAAATTACTAGTAAAGGGGCTGGCGTTATTACGCAACAAGTTTCGAGTGAGTTTATATCCACTGTCAATGGCACCCTTTTTTCAATGTTCAATACAATTGGTATTGAAATAGAACATGAACTTCCAGACTTTAAAAAATTTGAACAGTACATTTTTACAATTGAGCAACATTTACCTGATATTGAGTCCATTCTAGCGCAAACGGCAACAGGTGGAAAAGACGCTGAAAAATTATTAGACACGACGATTAGTGAAATTCCTGAAATAGAGAAAATTACGAATAACGGCCTCACAACTGTTCAAAGCGGGTTAAAGCTAATTAATGAAGCAGATACACTGTTCAATCAGCTTTCACCAATCGTTCAAAAGGATTTAGAAAGTGCGCAAACAATCGCACAGCAATTCACAAATCTTTTAGAAAAGCTGCAAAGTGCTACTTCCGATACTTCGACATTAGCGCAGTCAAAAGACGAACTGCAAAAACAATTAACCTCTTCACTAGACAAAGTAAACAGTAGTATACAGACATTGGAGGCTTTACAAAAACTAACACAGGCAGACGCAACTTCTCGTAAACAACTTGAAAATTCACTTACTGATGTGATTCAATCACTTCAACAAGAAGATTCTACCGCTGAAGCTAATAAAAATCTCATTCAGCAATTGGAGTCTATACAAGATGCGTTACAAGTAAATCCGACAATAACAGATTCTTCGATAGATGCACTTTCTACTTTGCGTCAACTAAATTCACTTTTAACAGATGTATCAAGTAAAGTGCAGCAAATAAATAATATCGATGAAGAAAAGATAAAAAACGATATTGCTGAAGTCCAAAAAATTGCGCAAGATGCTGCTGACAATTTAAAACAGTTTCTGAGCTATTATACAGAAAATCTTGAGCCGCAAATTCATACAACGTTGAATGCAGCAAAAGATACGTTAACGAATGCTTCGACAATGCTAACAAAGGTGCAAGGCTCCATTCCACAGGCGCAGCAACGGTTAAACAATGCTAAAAATACACTTGTAACAGCCAATAAGGCAATAGCGACAATTCAGTCAGACTTCCCTACATTAAGTAAAAAAATTATTGATCTTGCTAATAAGCTACGAACGCTAGAAAACGAAACCGATATTTCTGAAATTGTTCAGTTATTAAAAAACGATGTTGATGCTGAACGGAACTTCTTTGAAGAGCCTGTCCAACTAGAAGAGCATAGAATGTTCCCAATCGCGAATTATGGAACAGCCATGACGCCTTTTTATACGGTGTTATCCATTTGGGTAGGTTGTTTGTTATTGATTTCCTTACTTGCGGTAAATATACATGACAATCAACAATATAGTATTCGGGAAATTTATTTCGGCCGATTAATGACCTTTGCAACGATCTCATTAATACAAACATTAATTATTACCATTGGCGATGCTTTACTATTAGATGTTTCAATTAGTGCACCCTACTTCTTCATTATGTTTGGACTAATTATTAGCTTTGTTTTTATTACCGTAGTCTACACGCTAGTATCTGTATTTGGAAATGTTGGAAAGGCGTTAGCAATTGTTATGTTGGTCTTACAAATTGCTGGTTCTGGTGGTACTTATCCAGTCGAGTTGCTACCTAAGTTTTTCCAAATAATCAATCCGTTTTTACCGTTTACCTATGCAATCGAAATGATGCGGGAAGCAGTTGGTGGAATCATCTGGCAAAAAGTATGGGTAGACCTCGCATTCTTATTAGGCTTTTGGCTAGTCTTTCTTCTGTTTGGCTTTTTCTTAAAAAAATTACTAGGCGAAAAAATGGAACTTTTGATGAACAAAACACGAGGTTTAGATATATTTCATTGAAAATCGTCCTTGCTTGCTATAAATATTGACAGGGACAATGTTATAATGGAAATATTGTAAACAAGTAGGAGGCGTTTGTTTTGAAAAAACTAATATCCATTTTTACGTTATTACTACTCGTATTAAGTGCTTGCGGGACAGATAAGGCAATGAAAGAAAATCCGAGTGACACACAAGATGAGGCTTCACATGATGGACATGCTCATGTGTCAGGAGATATTCAAGAAGAAACAGCAGGTGCTGATGTTCTACCATCTTTTTTAGATAGCCAAACCGAGAATATTCGCTTAGTTTACCAAATCGCGGGGCAATCGACAGATATTTTGGAGTGGATGCCTTGCTACTGTGGCTGTGGAGAATCCGCAGGACATAAAAGCAATTTAAACTGCTTCATTCAAGAAAAGCGTGAAGATGGAACAATCGTCTGGGACGATCATGGTACACGTTGTGGCGTATGCTTGGAAATTGCACTGCAATCAGCAAAAATGCATAAAGATGGCATGAGCTTGAAAGAAATCCGTCAAACAATTGATGAGACTTACAAAAATGGTTATGCCAAACCAACACCAACTGAAATGCCTGCTTAAATCATAAGAGCTATCGATGAAAAGGAAAAAGTGTTAGATTGACTGCAATCAACCTAACACTTTTTTGCTGTGCTGTGAATGGTCCCACTTTGGCGATTACTTTTCACCAGCTTAGCGTCAGCCGCTTCCCCGTAAGCAAAAGTCGCTATCTCTAACAAATATGCAACAACCAATGTCCATGCTTTCTATGTTACTTTTGACGATACTTATAAACATATCCTCTTAGTGCGTTTTATATTATTTTACAAGTTGTAACACCGTTTTAAAATGAGTATGATCTGCTCTTTGTAAAAGTTCATACAAAATCATCTCCGTGCTCGTTGGCAAAATGCCTAGTGCCTTCATTTTATCTAACCCTATTTCCTTATTGGCTTTAGTGCGAGAAGATACGGCATCAACGACTACCTCAACTTCAAACCCCTGTTCCTTCAACTGTCTTGCTGTTTGATAGACACAAATATGTGTTTCAATTCCCGTTACAATAAATTGCGTACGTCCACTTGCTTTAACTGCATTAATGAAGTCCTCTTCTTGGCATGCACTAAAAGCCATTTTGGCAATTGGATTGCCTGGCAGATGCTGTGCAATTTCTAGCGCAGTGCCCCCTAAGCGACTTGGATTTTGTTCCAGCCATAATACTGGCACATCCAGCGCTTGCATTCCTTGTACAAGTTTTGACACATTTTGAATAACCGTTTCGCTTTCATCTACAATTGTTGCCAATTTCCCTTGCACATCAACGACAATTAGACTTGCTTGTTCAACTGTAAACATTAAAAACACCCCTTTTCATTACTTAACGATAGTATACCGAAATTTCTTTGTCTTTGTAGTGTTTAAATAAATTGTGTGCGAATTGTGTGCGTGCCTGACACTAAAATGCTCATTTTCATCCTACATAAATAAAATATTGAGAATTTTGTTTTTTCTCTTGAAAATTAAGTTATAATCCAGTAAAGTGCTTTTATTAAACAAAACAAACAAGGAGTGTACCACTTTGACACAACGTGCATACAATTTTAACGCAGGTCCATCTGCACTACCGCTAGAAGTTCTAGAAAACGCTCAACAACAATTAGTTAACTTCCGTAATTCAGGTATGTCTATTATGGAAATGAGCCACCGTAGTGCGATCTTCGACGAAGTACATAATGAAGCAATTGCTCTACTAAAAAAACTTTATGCTATTCCAGAAAACTATGAGGTACTATTTTTACAAGGTGGGGCAAGCCTGCAATTTACAATGGTACCAATGAACTTCCTTCAAGCAGATAAAAAAGCAAGCTACGTTTTATCTGGTTCATGGGCTGAAAAAGCATTCAAAGAAGCAAAATTATTTGGTACTCCTGTTGAAGCCGCAAGCACGAAGGAAAATAAATATCGTAACATTCCAGCTTTGTCAGAAATTCAATTTAATGAAGATGATGCATACCTTCACATCACATCAAATAATACAATCTACGGTACTCAATGGAAGGAATTCCCCGAAACAGGCAATGTTCCTTTAGTAGCAGATATGTCGAGCGACATTTTATCGAAACCTGTTGACATCAGCAAATTTGGGATCATTTATGCTGGTGCGCAAAAAAACCTTGGCCCTTCTGGTGTAACTGTCGTTATTATTCGCAAAGACTTATTAGAAAAAGCGAACAAAGACATTCCAACAATGTTAAAGTATACAACGCATACAGACGGTAACTCGTTATACAACACGCCGCCAACATTCGGTATTTATATGTTAGGTGAAGTATTAAAATGGGTTGACGCTAAAGGTGGCGTTGAAGCAATTGCTAAACTTAATGAAGAAAAAGCACAAGTAATTTACGATGCGATTGATAACAGTAATGGCTTTTACACTGGTCACGCAACGCCTGAAAGTCGTTCATTAATGAACATCACATTCCGTGTCGCTAATGAAGAGCTTGAAAAACAATTCCTAGCTGAAGCAAAAGCAGCTGGATTTATTGGTCTAAATGGTCACCGCTCAGTTGGTGGTTGCCGTGCTTCAACATATAATGCTGTTCCATTAGAAACTTGTAAAGCACTACGTGACTTTATGGTCGCATTCCAACAAAAACACCAATAATAATACAACGGCGAATGATAGCTTAATCATATCATTCGTCGTTTATTTTAATTCAATGGCATTTTTATGCTCCCTCTCTAATTTATAGCCTCCGTCTTCCGCTAAAAATTCTTTCACATTTCCCAATGATAGACTTCTATCTCTATGACAATTCCATTGGTACAAACATACATTTACAAAATAAAATAAACTTACAAAGCATTTTTTTAAAGAAAAAAATAGTTTTTTTAGTGTCTATCGGACATATTACCAACCTCCTTCCTTTTAAAAAACATAGATTATAAGTGTAAGGCAATAGCTTTACATTATTTCTAACGAAAGGAGGTAGTATCAAATGGAAGATAGAAGATATGTTACACACATGAATTGGGCTCCTTGTAAATGCCAAAAACCTTGCAACTGTCACCAAAAGAAACAACATGAGTGCAAAGAAGAAAAAGGTCATAAAGCAATGAATCACTGCAGAAGCTGTATCTGTGAGCAATTAAAATGTTTAGAAGTTGGCACTGTAGTAGATGTTTTCTTAACAGGCGGCCTTAGTTTCCTTGGTTTGACTTTCGTGAGCTTTAATGCAAGAAATTGCTGTGCTTATTTCCTAGAAGCAGGTTCTACAACACCACTTATTATTGACTGTAAAAAAATAGATGCTATCCGTATTGTAAGAAGATAGTAGTAGTCTTCTTATGCCCTTTCCTTCTAGCATTACTCCTTCACAATAAATAAAACCCTGTCAAATATTAATTTGACAGGGTTTCATGTTTACAATCTGGACATTTACCGTATATTTCAAATTTATGATTTTCGATTTCATAATCAGGAAGCTTTTCACCAAGCATCTCCATTGGACAAAGATTGAGCTCTTTCACATTGCCACAATCCATACATATGAAATGATGGTGATGATGTTCAGACTCACAATGCATGCGAAAATTTCGTTCGCTGGATAACTCGGTTTCTTCTAATATGCCAAGCTGTACAAACGTTGAGAGATTTCGATAAATCGTATCAAAACTCATACCAGGAAAATCTTTTTTCAGCACATCTAATAAATCTCGAGCGGTTAAATATTTATCCGTCTCTGCAAACATATTTAAAATTAACTCACGTTTATCTGTTTTTTTATAGCCGTTTTCTTTTAAAATTTCCCACGCTCGTGAAATATTCACTGTGCTGCCTCCCCTTGTTTTGCAGATAGTTTTAACATCGTTTTCTTACCTATGATTACAAGTAATAAGATAAGAATTGATGTAACAACAATTGTACCACCTGGTGCTAAATCTAAGTAAAATGCACTTACTAAACCGATTAATACCGCTACCTCGCCAAATACAATTGCATAGATAATCGTTTGCTTAAAGCCTTTTGCAAGACGCATTGCTGCAGCAACTGGCAAAGTCATTAAAGAAGATACTAGTAAAATACCAACGATACGCATACTTGCTGCAATCACAAGCGCTGTCACAATCATAAATAAAAGATGAACCCATCGTGCGGGTAGTCCACTAGCTTTCGCATATTCCTCATCAAACGATAGCACAAAAAGTTCTTTAAAGAATAAAAATAAAAAAACAATGACTACAATGGCAATCCCAATGACAACCCATAAATCCTGCCTTGAGACAGCCGAAACGGAGCCAAATAAATAACTCATTAAATCGGTGCTAAAGCCACTGGCAAGTGATATAAAAATCGCGCTAATTCCAATACCGCCAGACATAATAATCGGTATGGCAAGCTCTTCATAGTGCTTATACAGTCGACGTAAGCGTTCAATTAATATTGAACCACTAACTGAGGCTATAATGCCAAGGTAAATAGGATTTAGCATTGCAAATGCAGCAAAAGATTGACTTACATACAAGCTACCAGCAATACCCGCAAGTGTAACATGGGATAAAGCATCTGCAATTAATGATAGTCTGCGAACTACTATAAATACACCTAGTAAAGGTGCAATGATGCCAATCAATAAGCCAGAGAAAAAGGCATTTTGTAAAAACTCATAGTTAAAAATTGCTTCAATCATTGTGCCTTCTCCTTCTAATGAATCTTTCTCACGGAATGGCCGTACCAAGCGTCTAGCGCATCCTGAGAAATAGAATCAAATTCGTCTTTGTAACCGTGGAAATGAATCGTTTGGTTGAGGCAAGCAACATGGCTAATTCGGTTTGAAACTGTATCAACATCATGTGTGACAAGAATCATC
The DNA here is from genome assembly GCF_015999545.1 of Lysinibacillus sp. JNUCC-52. NCBI lineage: Bacteria > Bacillati > Bacillota > Bacilli > Caryophanales > Bacillaceae > Lysinibacillus > Lysinibacillus sp. JNUCC-52. The sequence continues at coordinate 4,389,937 of NZ_CP065546.1, read as the reverse complement.
GTAATTCCTTGTTCCCTATTTAAATTCGCCAGCATATCATAAAAGGACTGCACATTCTCATGATCGATGCCGACAGTCGGTTCATCCAGTATCAATAATCTTGGCTCGCTTACTAAAGCTCGTGCAATAAAGACACGCTGTTGCTGTCCACCAGATAGTTCACCAATATTTTGATTCATAAAGGCGTCCATTCCTACTGCCTTTAAAGCCTCATATACTTTGTTTTTGACATCTTTTGTAGGTCTTTTAAATAGCCCTAATTTTTTTGTTAATCCGCTGATGACTACCTCTTGTACAGTTGCTGGAAAACCTGAGTTGAAAGCATTGGATTTTTGGGAAACGTAGCCTATCCATTCACGATGTTTAAATGTTGCACTTGGCTCTCCAAACAACTTAATTTCACCAGACATTGGTTTCAATAAACCTAAAATAATTTTTAATAATGTTGATTTTCCTGAACCATTAGGTCCGAGGAGTGCTAAAAAATCTCCTTCTTCCACACGGAATGAGATATTTTTCAATACTTGTGTATAGTCATATTGAAATGACACATTATCGATGTCAATTAATGTTTTTTTCATGCATGATCGCTTCTTTCTAATTCAAAATCATTACGATTTACAAATTGTAAGTATAAATGAATGTTCCATATTTGTAAAGAAAACAAGACTTAAAAGGAGGGATTGGTTGTGAGTATTCATTTTTTGCAGCAATTATCTCAAAGTACAGATAAAGAAGTAGTTGCCATTGCACGTGCCGAAGGTTTTGAAATTAGCACGTCAGAAGTAAAAAAGCTTCGACCTTATCTTGAGCAATTCTCATTTTCTTGGCTCTTTTTAGGTATTCCAAAAGAAGTACTGAGTGAAGTGGAAGCCGTTCTAGGAAGAAAACGTTCCCGCCAGCTTATTGCACTATTTACTAAATAATATAGTAAGCCCGAAGGTCAGTTTTGACTTTCGGGCTTTTTTTTATGTAATAGTGAAAATTGTTTCCTCTTATCCTTACATTGACAAATATCCTCCAAAATCTACCTATATTTTAAATTTTTTTTGAACTTTTTAGTAAATTAAAATAGATTTTTCTTTACAAAAATATTGAAAATAGAAAGTTTGGAATTTTATAATAATTGATAATTAGAGAATAAAATACTCTTTCTCTATGTCATGTTTTTTGTTGCTTAGTTGTTTTGTTGCTTATGGTTTATTCTCATCAAAATACAAAGAAGGAGTTGGATTGACATGAAGAAAAGACTAGCAACAACAGTTTGTGCCTTAGGATTATTAGTTAGTGCTGGTGCAGCAAGTGCAGGGACGAGTGCTATCACGTATGCGAAGGAACTGCCTGGGTTTAAAAGGAACATATATTTAGCGAACGGAACAAAAGACAATAACAGTGACTCAAAAGTTGAAAATTCTATAGTTGGTCAAAATTACGAGGCAACTATGTGGATTGTGGATGCTAGTGGGAAAAAGGTTTCTAATACTGCAAAAGATGTAACTGATAATGATACACGCTTCTTTACAGTAGATGATAGTGCAGTAGGCGGCAATGTAACTCTTGTAGCAGAAAATGATAAAATAACTCGTGTAAGTGTGGAAATTTCTGGGAGATTTTATCCAGATACAAAATAAAATAAATGAATTTAAGTATATATAGATGGTTGTCATATCGAATTTCCATAAAGATAATCTTTTTGTTGCAATGTTGTTGTGTTGCTTTCAGTTTATTTTCAGCAAAATACAATGAAGGAGTTGGTTTTTTATGAAGAAAAGACTAGCAACAACAGTTTGTGCTTTAGGTTTATTGGTTAGTGCAGGTATAGCAAGTGCAGGGACGAGTGCTATCACTTATGCGAAGGAACTGCCGAAATTTTCAGGTGATATTAGTTTAGCAACAGGAACAAAAGACAATAATAGTCAATCAAAAGTAGAAAACGCTATAGTTGATAAAAATTACACTGCAAATATGTGGATTGTGGATGCTAAAGGAGCAAAAGTATCTCCAACAACTACAAGAGTAACGGATAATGATACACGGCTCTTCACAGTAGATCAAAGTGCTGTTGGCGGCAATGTAACTCTAGTAGCAGAAAATTCAAGATTTGCCCTTATTGAAGTAAGTATTTCAGGAAGTTTTTATCCAGACACACGATAATCTAGCATGCACAATTTATAATATAACAACATTGATAGTGATTCTTTTATCAGCATTTTATTGATAGGGTTGTCTATCCTGGACGGCCCTATTCTTTGAATAGGAGGATATCAATGCTACTTGAATATAAAAAGCTGTTTAAAAATAAAAACTTTTATCTTAGCATTTGTGCCTTATTATTAGTTGTTGTGATTGCTGTGCTTATAGGTGTAAAAGAACATAATGAAGAATATTTATTAACAGAGAGACTTTTTAATCAACGCTATGAAAAACCTATTGTTGATGAAGTGCTCAATTTCGTATCTCCGCATAAACAATGGCTCGGTTTTACTAATAATTTTCCATCTGATTTGTATTATTTTATTTTTCCATTGTTGATTTCAATTGCACTCGTGGATTCCATTTATCGCGAAAGAAAAAGCGGCTATCAACATTTTATTTTTATGCGTATGGATAGACGAAAATATTACATTGCAAAGTTTGCTACTACTTTTCTAACTGCTTTTTTTATGTTCGTACTACCACTATGTTTAGGTGTAGTGCTTGTTAATATATTTACAAATCACTGGGATTATACAGCCTATGCTACTAACTATAAAGGGTTTGTTGAAGGAACATTGGCAATACCCGATAATGTTTTAAGTGCTTTTAAAGGAGATATCCAACCTCTTTTTTCGGATTTACTAAGCATGTCTCCATATGCATATGTTGCTGTATTTTATATTATCGGAGGATTGTTTGCTAGTACGTATGTTTGTATGGGACTAGCACTATCTATGTTTATTAAAAATTATTATTTATTAATTTTTATGCCGCAAATTATTTATACTAGCCTTTGGTTTTTAGCTGCCAATCACCCAAAATGGGCTCCCTTTTACTTTTTAGCCCCAGAAGGTATACATGGAGACAACTCCATCTCTATTATGATGATCGAAATTCTGTTGCAAATTTCCATTACATTTGTCATTTACTTAGTTGGGATGAAGAAACATGAAGATGTTTTATAAGTACTGCACCTATTGTCGACAGGATATTCGCTTGAAAAAATTGCTCTTTTGGATTGTGGCATGTTTTATGATAACGCTACATTTACTTGAGGTATTGCCTTTTATGTCAGTGGCAACAAGATGGCATACGCTAAAAGACTTTATATTAGCCTCTCTTTATGAGTATTTCTATATTCCTATTTTTTTAATATTATTAGCACCCTTTTCATCTAAAGACAATGATTGGCTATTGCTTAGAAGATATCGTCACCGACGGCAATTTGCCACTTATAAAATTTGCTTTGTTTTTATCGTGACTGCCTTTTTTACAGCGGTTGCTTTCGGAAGTAGTATGTTGAGCACATCGTTAGCGAAGTGGCTATTTTCCCCTTATATCACAAATTACAGTGCTCTATTATTATATGTGCCTGAGCCAAAAGGAAACGGTTCCTTGCTTTACTTTATGTATATGTTTTATTGTGTTACGGCTATTTTCGGGTTGCTTTATATCGTGTTCCAACAACTTTTCAAAAATAACTTCATTAGTGCGATTGTAGTTATGGTTCTTGGCATGTTGGATCGATATATAAAGCACTTTGTGTATATTGCCTTTAATAAAACTGAATTTACGTCACCTATTAGTACATTCTTTATAATAGTTGCCATTATGATATTGTTAATCAATACCATTCATTATTTAGTCAATAAACTAGACTTTTACGTGCGAGATGATGATTCATGAGGACATTTTCGTTAGAGTGGAAACTACTGCGAGAAGATGCCCTTAAAATTTGTTGTATTTGTATCGTCTACCCATTATGTACTACTTTATTGTTACTCTATATGACATCACTTTTTGATGGCATGACATTGCGCCAAGCATTTACTGCCCTTTTGGGACAAGTGGAGGAACTTACTTGGATGTACTGGACTTTGCTATGGTTTGGTTATGTGCTTTTAATTCAAATTATTTGGAAGCCTCGCTCCACTTCTTTTTCATACAACATGCTTTTACGCTATCCTAAAAAAAGCTGGTTTTGGCTTAATCGGCTGCTAATCCTACTTATATTCACTGCATGCTATGTCGCTATGACTTATATCATGAGCTTTTTCCTTTTTTTAAAAGCTCATGTGGTGCTACAATTTGATTTTTTAATTGTTCTACAGGCATTGTTTCTGTGCATCAATATGTACTGCCATGCACTGCTATGGAAAATCATCGAATTATTGCTATCAGCAAAAATAGGGACTATTTCGCTCATTGTCCTATTTTTTGCAGGTATTAAACAATCCGCTCCTTATATTCCTTTTTATTATGGGCTAATGGGCAATTTCGAGGCAAATATGTTCGCTGTCATTTTAGTTATGGAAGGTCTATTTATTTGCCTTTTGAGTTTATTCATAGTTCGAATAGGGTTAAAAAATGATTACGATTAGGGAGGTTACGATATGTCGATTGAAGTATCAAACGTTTCTAAGGTGATTAAAGGAAGGACAGTGTTACAAAATATAAACTTTCAGCTAGAACGAGGGAAAATCTATGGCTTCGTTGGCCATAACGGTTCAGGGAAATCGATGTTATTTCGCGTTATTTGTGGCTTAGTAAAACCGACTGTCGGAACCGTAAAATTATTCGGAGATGTGTTACATCAGGATATTTCGTTTCCTAAAAGTGCAAGTGTTATCCTTGAAAAGCCTGGATTTTTAGAGCATTATTCAGGGTTCTCCAACTTAAAATTTTTAGCAGCGATACGCAATCAAATTACCGACCAGGATATAAAAGCTGCAATAACAAAAGTTGGTTTAGACCCTGATGATAAACGCCCTGTTAAAGCCTACTCTCTTGGTATGAAACAAAAACTAGCAATTGCTCAAAGCATTATGGAAACACCTGAATTAATTTTATTAGATGAGCCAATGAATGGCTTGGACGAAGATTCTGTACAAAATGTATATAACCTCATTAACGCCGAAAAACAGCGCGGTGCTACCATATTATTAACTTCACATAATAAAATCGATATTGAGTCTCTATGTGATCAAGTATATAAACTGCGTGAAGGTGTGTTAACGGGAAGCCCCGTCTGACCTCTCTTTGCCTGATTGGAGCAGAGGGCGGGCGACTCCTGCGAGAACGCACACAACGTAAGACGCAACAAACCGCACGTTAGCGAGGGTTGCGGCTTTCAGTGTGCCCGCGGAAAGCGCCAGCCCGTAGCGGAAATCAACCGCAGTATTTCTGTCTATTAAATAGCGACAATTATTTAAAGGCATTGAAAAGTAACTCGACACTTCCTTCTATTTATTATTCTTTTGAAGCTTTAACTTTAATAAGTTGATTGGAGCGGAGGGCGGGCGACTCCTGCGGAAACGCACACAACGTAAGACGCAACAAACCGCGCGTTAGCGAGGGTTGCGGCTTTCAGTGTGCCCGCGGAAAGCGCCAGCCTGTAGCGGAAATCAACCGCGGTATTTATCTTTTCTTTGAACATAAATGCAGTAATTTTAACTTTTGCTTTCCCTCAAATATAGTAAAACCTCCACTTTGACAAAGTTCAAAATGGAGGTTTTCTTTAATTTACTCTTCCCAAAACAATTCATCCAACGTTTTATTTAACGTTTTACAGATTGCAATACATAAGTTTAAAGTCGGATTATATTTACCTACTTCAATTAAGCCGATCGTTTGTCGAGTAACCCCTACTTTTTGTGCTAAATCTTCTTGTGACAAATCATGTTCTATTCGAGCCATTTTTAAACGGATATTTTTCATGCTAATCACCACTGTTAATCTTCTAAATTTTTTTGTACGACTTGATCACTTTTCTTTTTTGCAGCCTTATACGATAATCCCAAAAACCCTGCAAAAAATGGCACATATATCAGTAGAGATACTAAAAATACAACGAAGAAATATTCTATTGCTTGTTGTGTACTGTCTGCGTAGTTAAATGCACTGTTAAGCCCTAAAATAATTGCAAAAACTAAACCAAATACAACACCAAAAAGTACATTTTTTGTTCCTAATTTGACTTTGCTATTACTATCGTGAACCTCTATTTCATCTGTTAAAATGCCAAGATATGCCGTTCTAACATAATAATAGACAGATGATATAAATATAATCAACCACTCTGTTAATACATTATCCAAGGACACGCCCATTTTAAAGAATTTAATTAAGATCGATATTGAACATACAATCATGATCAATACATAAACTTCTTTGTATATTTTATTTTGTAAATTTTTTACACGTTCATCAACTTGCTTCTTCTGTCTGGCAGCCATAATTTTCCTCCATTCGTTTTATTAATTTTATTATATAAAACAACATTGCTTTTTTGCAATATATAAATTGCATAAAGTTATTTATAATTTACAAAATGCAAAATGTGTTCTCTTAAAGACATGAAAAAGGCACATTTTCTTGTGGAAAATGTGCCTTAAAAATTCATTTTTTAAAAATGTCCATGTTGCCTATTAACGTTAGGAATTTCTATTCGTTTACTTTTCCCATAGCTCAATTCGTCTGCCCTCTGGATCTTCAATCCATATGAAATTTCCAAATTCACTAACCTCTTTTTCCTTTACAAAAGGAACACCCAATTTCTCTAGATGCTTAATACTGTCATCTAGATTTTCAACTTGGAAGTTTAACATCACTTGTTGTTCTAATGGAAAATAGCCATCATCCTCGGTAAAGAAAGAAAAAATTGTTTCATTGTCTGCTTGTGGTGTAATAATGGCACCATTCCAGCCTTCGATTTCCATGTTTAAAACTTTACTGTACCATTGTTTAATATCCTCTAAATTTTTTATTCTCCAAAAGATTCCACCAAAGCCCTTTATATTCATAAATTTCACCTTCCTATCTTTTCGTTATTCATTTCAATTCTCTTTATAAAAGCGATTTCCTTCTAGTGATTAAGTAATAAGCTTCGCAAACCAAGCAACATAATGTGCCCCAGGTATAAATAAAGCTTGCGCCAAAATCGTTCCTAAAAGTCTGGATGTCATCATCATAACTGACGCTCTTTTTAAATCTAAATAGCTACCTCGCTTGTTAATCACATCATCCGCAAGTATTGAAATTTTAGGATCAATAAAAATAATTAACAAAATCGTCGCCATACCATTGATTAGTCCAGACGCCATAACAGCAGTGTTACTTAATTCTGGTACTAATAACCCAGCATATAAAGCTGATAAAACACCAATCGTATAAATCGCTGTAATGACAATGTTAATGACAAATAATTTTACTGGAATATCTCTTAAGCCAATTCCCTTTAAATACGAAAAACTTGGCTTACGAATATGTTTAATTCCACGTCTTACATATTCAAGCGTAAATCCTTTTTTCAATAACGCTGGGATTGAACCTCTTTCCTCAGCCAAATGGATTATCCCTCGCGAAAAGATGGCTACGAACGTTGGCAGTAATAATATCCCTATAAGAGTTCCTACCGATGCCGCTCCAATAATAATGCGATATTGGTTTTCTACATAGGCTAACGCATTGTCAGCAGGAGCTGTATCCACCAAACTTCCTGTAAATGGTTGCTGCATCATATTCGCTAGCCTCGAAACCATGACCATTACATTAAAAAGCGATAAAGCTGAAGCTAGCAACATTACACGTGCTCCTGATAAACGGACTGCATACGCAAGGGTTTCGATTGAATGAATGATGAGAATAAATAAAGCAATCATCATTAATTTTCCTGTTATAATTTCCACTCTCTCTACCTACTCTTAACTTTCCAATTATTTCACATGTAGACGTTTGAATTTTAAATTAGTTCCAGAAAGCTTAAAATACCTGTGAATTATAGCCATTTAACTACGATATCAAAAAACCGTAGACAAACACAAATCTCTCTGCGTTTGTCTACGGTTTAATTAACCTCGTAGGGCGTCAATAAGCTCAGGTTTATATTCGCCACTACGTAACATTTCAATTTCATATTTATAAGGTGCTGTTTTTGATTTAGCATCACTATTTAATGCAACAAATGGTGTTTCTAATATTTTTGGCACGTCCATCAATTGAGGATGGTGGACTACGTATTTTAAAGCATCAAATCCGATATGCCCAAAGCCAATATTTTCGTGACGGTCTTTCCCTGCGCCACGAACATTTTTAGAATCATTTATATGAAGGACCTTAATACGATCCACACCAATAATCTTATCGAACTCGTTTAACACACCATCAAAATCTTCTACAATATTGTAGCCAGCATCATGCGTATGGCATGTATCAAAGCATACAGAAAGGCGCTCATTATTTGTAACACCATCAATAATTTTTGCCAGCTCATCGAAAGAACGCCCGCACTCTGTTCCCTTACCTGCCATTGTTTCTAATGCAATTTGCACGGGATAATCTTGTGAAAGCACTTCATTTAAACCTTCAATAATTTTGGCAATACCTGCATCTGCTCCTGCGCCTACATGTGCACCAGGATGTAAAACAATTTGCGTTGCTTCCAATGCAGCCGTGCGCTCAATTTCTGATTGTAGGAAATCTACACCAAGACGGAAGGTTTCAGGTTTTTCTGTGTTTGCAATATTTATAATGTATGGAGCGTGCACGACAATATTGGACATGCCATGCTCTTTCATGTGTAATAGACCATTCATAATATTAAGATCTGCAATTGGTTTTCGACGCGTGTTTTGTGGAGCACCCGTGTAAATCATAAAGGTGTTCGCACCATAAGAAAGAGCTTCTTTACTAGAGCCGAGTAGCATTTCTTTACCGCTCATTGAAACATGTGAGCCAAGTAACATATATATGCCTCCTTATTTTTTGCCGCGTGCTTTTATGCGACGTTCGCGTTTTTTAATTTTTTCCATTTCCCATTTCATATTACGTTTGTAGCCTGGTTTTACTTTTTTCGGTTTGCGCACTAAAGATTTTGCTTTTACATCAATTTCATTTTCGTGCTTCACTCGGTTTTTACGGGCATGACGTTCTTTTAGTTCAGACCATTCACCATCTTTGACATCCTTTTGTTCAAATGGAATACCCATTTTCTCAACACGAGCCAATGCGTCCTCATCTGAAGGCTCAAATAATGTAATCGCCGTACCTTTATTACCCGCACGTGCTGTTCGACCAACACGGTGAATAAAGAATTCAAGATCTTCTGGAATTTCATAGTTAATGACATGTGAAATCCCTTGAATATCGATACCACGCGCAGCAAGATCTGTTGCCACGATATATTGATATTCTAAATCACGAATTTGCTTCATCATTTTTTTACGATCACGCGGTGTTAAATCACCATGTATTTGACCACAGCGAATCCCTTGCTCGTTTAAATAACCAGCAACATGCTCTGCCGTTTTACGTGTATTAGTAAAAATAACCGCTAAAAACGGGTTAATGCCTTCAATGACATCTAGTAAACGTTTGTTGCGTGATTTCGAACGAACAGGCACTAGCACAAAGTCAATACCTTCTGCTACTGGACGTTTATCGTTCATATGAATGTGTACAGGTGCTTCCATGTATTTTTTTAGGAATGGCTGTAGACGTTCTGGAATTGTTGCAGAGAATACGAACATTTCAAGCTTTTCTGGCATTTGAGAAGCAAAGCCATCAATCTCTTCGATAAAGCCCATATCGAACGCTAGGTCCGCTTCGTCTACCACTAAAATTGGTGCCGTATGCACAAATAACGCTTGAGCTGAAACAAGATCACGAATACGTCCTGGTGTACCAACAACGATTTGTGGTTGCGTTTTTAACTTATCAATGGAGCGTTGTTTGTCCGTACCCCCAATAAATAATTTCGCTTGAATCTCTGTTCCTTCTATTAATTGATTTAACGCATCAAAAATCTGTTGAGCAAGCTCTCGTGTTGGCGAAGTAATAACAGCTTGTACTTCTTGCTTGTCAACTTGAATACGTTGCACAATCGGAATAAGGAAACTATGTGTTTTCCCTGTACCTGTATGTGCTTGACCAATCGCACTTTTACCTTTAAGTATTAGCGGAATAATTTCCTTTTGTATTGGTGTTGGTTCTGTGAAGCCAAGTTTTGCAATTGCGTCCTGCAAAAATGGCTGAAAATTATAATCAGTATATTTTGACATAATTCGTTCCTCCTTACATCTTTCCCATTGTACCATGATTCGGCCTTTTAGGTATGTTTCCTTACTATTAACATAAGCATTTACAAAATTCTATTATTTTTTTCATCGATGCAACGCTAACCTTTAACAAACTTACTTTAATTGCGACTATTATGCAATGAAAAATGTAAAGTGTGAATAATGCAAAAAAACCAATAGACTTTTTATATTTTTTATGTCGATTTTTATCCAACTAATGATTTGAATATTTTCCACATGATAAAATAAAATATCACATACTATAAGGAGGTTGCTAGATCATGAAAGCAGTAAGATGGTATAAAGCAAGGGATATCCGTGTTGAAAATATTGTAGAGCCTACCATTGCATCAGGAAAAGTAAAAATTAAAGTACATTGGGCAGGAATTTGTGGCAGCGATTTACATAGGTATACAGTTGGACCTATCTTTATTCCAGTCAAACAACTCCATCATGATAGAAGTGATACTTATCCACTTGTTATGGGTCATGAGTTTTCAGGCGAGGTAGTAGAAGTTGGCGCAGGGGTCACAAAGGTAAAAATCGGTGATGCAGTCGTAATCGAACCAACTCTAGCCTGTGGTGAATGCGCTGCTTGTAGGAAGGGAAAGTATAATATTTGTAAGCACCTTGGTTTCCATGGACTTTCCGGCGGCGGCGGTGGCTTTTCACAATATACAATGGTAGATGAACGGATGGTGCACAAAATGCCTGAAGGGCTATCCTATGAACAAGGTGCACTTGTAGAACCAGCAGCAGTCGCTTTACACGCAGTACGTCAAAGTAAATTAAAAGTTGGTGATAAAGCAGCTGTTTTTGGAACAGGGCCAATTGGTCTCCTCGTGATTGATGCATTACGGGCATCTGGAGCTTCCGAAATTTACGCTGTGGAACTTTCAGCCGAACGTGCTGCAAAAGCGATGGAATTGGGCGCAACCGCTGTTATTAATCCAAAGGAAGAGGATGCAGTTACGCGTATTCATGCATTAACAGATGGCGGTGTCGATGTAGCATTTGAAGTAACAGGCGCACCAGACGTTTTACAACAAGCCATTGACTCCACTACTTTTGAAGGCGAAACAATAATCGTTTCTATTTGGGAATCTGTCGCTTCTATACAGCCTAACATTATTGTGCGTTCAGAGCGCACCGTAAAAGGAGTTATGGCTTATCGTGATGTCTTCCCATCCGTTATGGAGTTAATGACAAAAGGTTACTTCCTAGCAGACAAGCTTGTCACAAAGCGCATTGGGCTTGATGATATTGTTACAGAAGGCTTTGAAGCGTTACTAAAGGAGAAAAATCATATTAAAATTCTTGTTAACGCACAAGGATAAAACTCCGTATCATTTCTTTTACAAGTAGATAGAGAAAATGATGCTATCCCCTTTTCTCTATCTGCCTTTTATATTAGCACTTATATCCTATTCATATTGCTTCATCCTTTTAAAAATTTCCAAATTCGCCATTAAAAAGTTTACTTTCTCTTCTCCAAATATGCCGAGCGTGCGTCCTTCTGTATGAACCTCTACAATTTCTTCAATTTCCTTTACTGACAGGCCACTTGCATGTGCAATTCGGTTTATTTGAATTTGTGCTGCTTGCACACTAATATGTGGATCTAAGCCTGACCCTGAGGCTGTCATTAAATCAGCAGGAATCTCTTGTCGTTTTACTGTTGGATTGGCCTCTAAAAATGCTTGAATGTCTTCATCGATTCGTTTTATTAATTCTGGATTGGAAGGTGCATAGTTAAAGGTACCTGAGCTAACTCCTCCATAGACAGTTGCTCCATGTTCGTCTGGTACAATATCTTCTTTTGCATACACATTATAATTAATAGAAGAAACACGTCCCCCAAAAAATGCTGGTGATGTAAAGGCTTGCCCTAATAATTCTGAACCAACAGCTTTACCATCAACTTCAACAATGCTTCCATTTGCCTGCTCGTTAAATAGTCCTTGTGCAATGCCTGTCACAGTAAAAGGATAAATTAAACCACATATTACAAACATTATTAATGATACAAATAACGCTTGCTTTGCATTATTCCAAAATCGATTCATGTCATGTCCCTCCTATAGCCCAAGCATGGACAACAGTGGCCCTATTAGTAAATCAATCACCTTTATTCCAATAAAGGGAGCAAAGATGCCACCAAGTCCATAAATGAACAAGTTTTTCTGTAATAATTTTGCAGCGCTCATCGGCTTATACTTTACACCCTTTATCGCTATAGGAATTAATAACGGAATAATAACCGCGTTAAAAATTAAAGCAGAAATGATGGCACTTGTCGGTGAATCGAGTTGCATAATGTTAAGTGAGCTCATTTCTGGTACTGCCACCATCAGCATGGCAGGGATAATCGCAAAGTATTTCGCAACATCATTTGCAATACTAAATGTAGTAAGTGCGCCACGCGTCATCAATAATTGCTTCCCAATCTCTACAACTTCTATTATTTTAGTTGGATTTGAGTCTAAATCTACCATGTTCGCAGCCTCTTTCGCTGCATTCGTACCTGAATTCATAGCAAGACCAACATTTGCCTGCGCCAATGCAGGTGCATCATTCGTTCCGTCTCCTGTCATCGCTACAACTTTCCCTAGTGCCTGCTCGTCTTTTATGACCTTTATTTTATCCTCAGGCTTACTTTCAGCAATAAAGCTATCCACGCCTGATTCTTTGGCTATAGCTGCTGCTGTTAAGGGATTATCTCCTGTACACATAATTGTTTTAATGCCCATTGCCCGCAACTGTTCAAAGCGTTCTTTTAAACCAGATTTGACAACATCTTTAAGATGGATTACGCCTAAAATATTATGATTCATCGACACAACAAGTGGCGTCCCTCCGACAGAAGATACTTGATGGACTAACTGCTCCAAATTTTGAGGGATTGAATGCCCTGCAACAATGCTTTCTTGTTTAATCGTATCATAAGCCCCTTTTCGAATTTGAGTGCCATCCTGCAAATTTAATCCGCTCATCCGTGTTTGTGCAGAAAACGGTATATGCTCACTTGATTTAATAATATGTTGTGCATCTGTCGTATTCACACCTAAATCACATGCTAACGATAAGATAGATTTTCCTTCAGGTGTGTCATCAGTTAAGGAACTAAGCCATGCAGTTTGCATCAATGTTAGATGCGCTACTCCCTTTACAGGTAAAAACTCAGATGCCATGCGATTGCCATAAGTGATTGTTCCTGTTTTATCTAATATTAGGGTGTCTACGTCACCGCACGCTTCCACAGCTCTCCCCGACATCGCAATGACATTAAACTGTGTCACACGGTCCATTCCAGCAATACCAATGGCGGAAAGCAAGCCACCAATTGTAGTGGGAATTAAACAAACTGTCAGTGCAATTAATGTTGCCATGGAAATATGCACATTTAAATAAGTAGTCATTGGATATATTGTCACGACAACCAATAAGAAAATTATCGTTAAACTTACTAACAAAGTATTTAACGCGATTTCATTAGGTGTTTTTTTCCGACTTGCCCCTTCTATTAGCGTAATCATTTTATCTAAAAATGACTCTCCTGGCAGTGATGTAATTTCTATAATAAGCCAATCACTAGTGACAGTCGTTCCTCCTGTAACAGATGAAAAGTCACCACTTCGTTCTTTCACAACAGGTGCCGACTCCCCTGTAATGGCCGATTCATCGACAGTCGCAATCCCTTCAATTACCTCGCCATCGTTCGGAATGACCTCCCCCGCTTGAACTAAAACTTTATCTCCCTTTTTTAGTTCCTGTGCTTGTTTCATTATTTCCGAACCATCCGCTAAAAGAACTCGTGCCAGTGTTACTGTTTTTGTATTTTTTAATGTTTGTACCTGAGCCTTCCCTCTCCCTTCTGCTATAGACTCTGCAAAGTTAGCAAATAAAATCGTGACAAAGAGAATAAAAGCGACAATAGCATTATAGAGTCGCTCATGCTCCCCTTCCCCGCTCCCAAGTAAATGGGGGAAAAACGATAACAATAACACTAAAATAAATCCACTCTCTACAACGAACATTACAGGATTTTTGATCATATATAGTGGATTAAATTTTTTCAACGCACCGATCATGGAATGCTTGATTATTTCGCTCGAAATAAAACTTTTCCTTCCAGTTTCCATTTATGTCCCTCCTCATTAGGAATGTATTTGTAAATGCTCTGTAATTGGACCAAGTGCCAATGCTGGTAAAAATGTCAATGCGCCAATCATCAGTACAATGCCAACTAGTAAAAATGTAAACATCGATGTATCTGTTTTCAATGTTCCAATTGAATCGCTATGCAACATTTTTTTAGCAAGTAACGAAGCAATTGCCAATTGAATTATGATGGTTAAATAGCGTCCGAAAAACATCGCTAGCCCTGTCGATACATTCCAAAATGTCGAGTTATCGGCTAATCCTTCAAAGCCAGAGCCATTGTTGGCAGATGCAGAAGCAAATTCATATAGCACCTGTGATAAACCATGTGCACCTGGGTTTGTTATGCCTGCCACACCTGCTGTCGTAGCAACAGCAAAACCCGAAAATAACAGAATGATGGCAGGATGAATTAAAATACACAGCGCTATAAGCTTCATTTCCTTTTCCTCAATTTTCTTCCCTAAAAATTGTGGGGTGCGGCCTATCATTAAGCACGCAATAAAAATCGTCAGTAGCACATACATCATCATGTTCATAAGCCCAACGCCTTTACCACCAAATACAACGTTTAGCATCATGTTAAACATCGGCACAAGTCCACCAAGCGGTGTTAAAGTATCATGCATATTATTGACAGAGCCAGTTGTAAAAGCCGTTGTGACAGCAGTGAAAAGAGCGGATTGTGCTATACCAAAGCGCATTTCTTTTCCTTCCATACTGCCAAGTGCCTGTGTAAGACCTAGCTCATCAATAAGTGGATTTCCAGCACGCTCAGCTATATACACTGTTACTAGCCCAATTAGAAACAGCATACTCATGGCTCCAAAGATTGCTAGCCCTTGCTTCCCAACTATCGTTTTCTTTTTTCTATAAGCAACCATTAAACCAAATGCTATAACACAAGCCCCAGGTAGCAACATCATAGATAGCATTTCTACAATGTTGGATATAACGGAAGGGTTTTCAAAAGGAGTCGTCGAATTGGCTCCATTAAACCCGCCTCCATTTGTACCAACATGTTTAATTGATTCAAGGGATGCAACAGGTCCAAGTGCAATATCTTGCATCTTTCCTTCAATTGTTTGTACGGTTTTATTGGCGCTTAATGTTTGAGGTGAACCTTGCCATACTAAAATAATGGCAACCACAATTGAAATGGGCATTAATACACGTGTAATCACCCGTACAAAATCTACATAGAAATTGCCCAAAGTATCACTTTTGGCTACTAGACGTCGGCAAAACGCCATACATGCTGCATAGCCTGTCGCTGCCGATGTGAACATCATAAAAATAATGACGAGCATTTGTGACAAATAACTTAAACCTGATTCACCACTATAATGCTGCAGATTTGTATTGGTCATAAATGAAATGATCGTATTAAAGGAAAGCGTTGCCTCCATATTTTCAATTTCATTAGGGTTTAACAACAAAAAAGATTGTATGCGCAATAGCATATAGCCAATGAACACCATAAAAGCATTCGACATAATTAACGACAGCACATATTGTCTTCCAGTCATATCCACTTGCTTTACGCCACATAATTTATAAATGACACCATCTACTTTATCCATCACTGGATCGAGCCATGTTTTTTTATGCATTGTCACATGAAAAAGATAATGGCCCATTAGGATAACAAGCGGTAAATAAATAATACAAACAATGGCTATTTGCCACATACGCTATTCCTCCTGCATCCTATTAATAATTTTCTGGATATAAGAGGGCGTACCCTAAATATCCAAAAAGTAAGATAAGTATAATTCCAATAACAATGCCCATAGCGATTCCCCCTACTCTTCGACTAATTTGTAGCACCAAATGATTAACGCATATAGACTGGCAAAACTAATGATTAATAAGCCAATCATATAAAAGTCCATCAATTCACATCACCATTCCCTCCATTTGATGTTTTCATCATACTGACTTTGAAATTAATGTAGTGTTAGGAAATTGAATTTTGTATTAAGAAACGATAAAGGGGTTAAATCTTTACACTTTCTTAATGTCAGATAACGCTATAATACAAATGAGGTGAAGGATGATGGAAAATGAGCGCCCCACTCCAGAGGAATTTTTAGCAAGAATTCATCAGGAGCAAGCAACTGTAGGGAGACTAAAAATTTTTATCGGATATGCTGCTGGCGTAGGTAAAACGTATGCCATGCTAGATGCAGCACATCTAGCAAAAAAACTTGGCAAAGATGTAGTAATTGGCTATATTGAGCCACATCCACGTCCAGAGACATTAGCCTTACTTGACGGACTTGAGCAAATACCGACTAGAAATTTGCATTATAAAGGGAAAAACTTTCAAGAATTAGATATAGATGCAGTATTGCAACGCAAACCAGAAATCGTACTAATCGATGAGTTGGCTCATACAAATGTTCCACTTATGCGTCATACAAAAAGATTTGGGGATGTAGAAGAATTACTTGCGAAAGGTATCCATGTATATACAACTGTAAATATTCAACATATTGAAAGTCTGCACGATGTAGTTGAAGAAATTACGGGGGTACAAGTGCGAGAACGCATTCCAGATTATTTAATTGATCAAGCAGCACTTATCAAGATTGTGGATATTGAACCAGATGAGTTAATTCAACGTTTAAAAGAAGGAAAAATCTATCACAAACAACAAGCTGAAAAAGCATTAGCTTCCTTTTTTCGCAAACAAAATTTAGTTGCACTTCGAGAAATTGCCTTACGCAGGACTGCAGATACGGTTAATTACAAACAGATAAATGATAGCGAATCGATTAGGCAAACGAAACAAATTGAAGAACATATTTTAGTAGGTATTAGCAGCTCCCCGACTAATGCAAAAGTTATTCGCACTGCCGCAAGACTTGCTCAAGCATTACATGGCAAATTTACTGCGCTTTATGTGCAAAAGGTGCAAGAAAGTAGTTTTAACAAAGCAAATGATGAACGATTGCAACAACATATGAAATTGACCGAGCAACTTGGCGGCCATGTTGTAATCGTTCAAGAGAATGATATCGCAGCTGCACTAGCCAATTATGCACATTTAAGTGGGGTCACAAAGCTAGTAATTGGCAGAACTGCTTTGAAAAAGAAATGGTGGCTGCCACATGCGAAAATCAGTGACAGGCTCAATGAATTTGCACCGAATTTAACTATGCATATAGTTCCAGATCAAGAAAATGAACGATTGTATGTGCCTACTGGCGTTCGAAATCGACTAACGATTGAATGGTTGGATTTAATAAAAATGGCAGTAGTGTTTCTCTTAGGCTCTATTTTAGCTTTATTTTTCTTTACAATAGGAGTTAGTGAATCCAATATTATTACGATTTACATTCTCACTGTGCTAATCCTTGCGATATGGTCGTCAGGCTGGCTAATGAACATTATTAGCTCTGCAGTAGCTGTACTTCTATTTAACTTTTTATTTACTGAGCCACGATTTTCCCTTGAAGCATATCATCGGGATTATCCTATTACTTTTCTCATTATGTTTTTCTCTGGCATAATCACAAGTAGCTTAACAAAAAAGATAAAAGAGCAGGCAATCGTTGCCGTTCGTAAATCATATCGAATGGAAGTTTTACTAGAAACAAATCGCAAACTACAACACGCCAAATCTATCGAAGAAATCATTACGGAAGGCATGACACAGATTGTTAAATTAGTAGAAAGACCTGTACAATTTTTTGAAATAGAGCAAAAAATAATTACTAACTCTATTTTTTTCCCAACAACAAGTCTATCTAATATGGAGAATACTAACGTAGCATCACTCTTTCAAGATACTAATGAATTAGGTGTAATACATTGGGTCATTAATAATAAACATTTTGCTGGTATATCAACAGATATTTTCCCTGAAGTGAACGGCTATTATTTACCTGTTATTTCAAGTGGAAACATTAAGGGTATTGTAGGAATTGCTCTTTCTAAGCAAGCACCTCTCCCCGCATTTGAGCGCGATATTTTACATGCTATTTTGAATGATTTTTCATTCGCTCTCGATAAATGGTATTTGCAAAGTTTAAATGAGCAAGTTGCAAGGGAAGCGGAGCTTGAACAAATGAGAGCTAACCTTTTACGTGCTATCTCTCATGATTTACGAACACCGCTTACAACTATCTCTGGAAATGCAGATATCCTGTTAACAAATAAAGCGCATATTCCTGAAATTGAAAAAACACGATTATACGAAGATATATACAAGAACTCAAAATGGCTTGTTCAAATGGTTGAAAACCTACTGGCAGTTTCGATGTTAGAAGATGGGCAATTTGCATTAGAGATGCAATTAGAGCTTGTGGAGGATATTATTCAAGAGGCGTTACTGCATGTTACTCCACGTGACAATACACATAACATTTCTTATCATGTAGAGCCTGAATTACTTATGGCATTGATGGATGCACGCCTAATGATTCAAGTAATTATAAATATAATCGATAATGCATTAACCTATACACCTGCAGGTAGTGCCATCTCTTTCATTGCAAAAGATCGAGACGAGTTTGTTGACATTAGTATCACTGACAATGGACCAGGTATTGACGATTCGCTAAAAGAAAAACTGTTCGAGCCGTTTATAACAGGTAAAGTTCAGCGTAGTGACAGTCGAAGGGGCTTAGGCTTAGGGTTAGCACTATGTCAAACAATTTTAAAATTACATGATAGTGAATTAGAAGTTGCAAATAACTATCCGACTGGAACCATCTTTCGTTTTACTTTAAAAAAAGGAGTTGTCAGTATAAATGAATAAACGGATTTTAGTCGTAGAAGATGATGTAGCAATCGGCAATTTAATTAGAATGACCTTAACTACTCAGCACTATGAATTCGATATAGCACAAGATGGTTCTAGTGCATTACAAAAAGCTATCTCGTTGAAGCCTCATGTCATTATCCTTGATTTAGGCTTGCCTGATATGGACGGGATAGACTTTATTAGAAAAGTACGTGGCTGGACCCAAACGCCCATAATTGTTGTAAGTGCCCGCGGTGAAGAACTCGATAAAATAAGCGCATTAGATGCTGGTGCGGATGACTATGTCACAAAACCTTTTAGCGTGGAGGAGCTACTTGCACGTATACGTGTAGCATTACGAAGAATAAGTAGCGAACATCAGCTAGAAGCAGAGTCAGCAGTGTTTGTTAATGGTCAATTAGAAATACATTACGTGGCAAACACCGTGTTTGTTAACGCGATGGAAGTGCACTTGACACCTATTGAGTATAAACTTTTAGTTGTTCTATCCAAGCATGTTGGCAAAGTACTTACACATAATTTTTTATTGAAGGAGATATGGCAAAATGCTCTCCAGTCAGATGTTCCAAGCCTTCGAGTATTTATGGCAACTCTTCGAAAGAAAATAGAAGAGAATCCCTCACAACCAAAGTATATTCAGACTCACGTTCGGGTTGGATATAGAATGCTGCGAGTGAATGATGATGAATAACGTTAGATCAAATTGCACTATCAAATACGCTATTCAACTATAACAACTACTTTTCTCTACGGTAAAAATCCGTACGCATGGCTCCAACTCTATGGAGCTATGCCTTGTATTTATTAATTACTGCTTTCACATATAACTTTCTCACTTAGCAATTTTGTTGGGACACGTACTTAATTGCAAAAAGCTATCCGATTTTCACTTAAATAAGCAAAAATATTATTCGCCTGCTATTGTAAATGTTTTATGTTTTTTTTAGAATTTTCTTTTCCTCATAATCCATTCTATCGTGACTTACATAACTTAATATGAAAGAGCACATAGGAGCCCTTTCAATTGTTCAATCATTAGCATTTGTCGAACGCTAACATCAGCGTCTGCATATCATATCTATAATCAGGTATGTCATCAATGAAAAGCATACAATGAAAGGAGATCATTATGGTATTTAGACCACCTTATCAATTCCCTATGTATCCTGGTGGCATGCAAATGCCTGCGCAAATGCCCGCGCAAATGCGGATGCCTACACCTCCTCAGATGCCACCACAGTCCTTTTACCCGCCTGGAGGTTTTCCTCAACCACGAATTCCAGGTGGTTTTCCAATGTCTGGTGGAATGAGAGGGGGATTCGGAGGGCAAATGCCGACGCCACCCGTTCAGGAACCTTCCAAAATCGGTTCTTTTTTACAACAAGCAAATAGTTTATTTAATTCTGCCAAAACGTATACCCCTTATATACAACAAGCAATGCCAATGGTGAAAAACATCCCTTCACTTTTAAAATTGTATAAAGGCTTCCAAGGACTGCCTGCAGCGGGTGCAGCAGCAGGCGTGGCCGCTGCGGCTACTGATGCAGCGGCAGCAAGTAAGGCAGCAGGTTCCACTAAAGGTAGACGTTCAACACAAAAAAATGCGTCGACTACTCCACGTGAACCGCTTCCATCTAAGCCACGTATTTTCCAGCCACCTATGGAGTGAAGGTTTCTTTGTATTCGACGTGCCTGTCCGTTATAATGTAGGTAGGTAAGCTTGAAAGGAGTCACAACCATGCAAGTATTAAAAATTAATCCACGTGGCTATTGCTACGGTGTTGTTGATGCGATGGTCATTGCACGTAACGCCGCACTCGATAAAACATTACCAAGACCTATCTACATTTTAGGGATGATTGTGCACAATAAACATGTTACAGATGCCTTTGAAGAAGATGGTATCATTACACTAGACGGTGATAATCGCTTAGAAATTATTGAACAGGTTGAAACAGGCACTGTTATTTTCACTGCGCACGGTGTTTCACCTGAAATTCGTGAAATTGCGAAACGCAAAGGCCTAGTATCCATTGATGCTACATGTCCTGACGTAACAGTAACACACGATTTAATTCGTGAAAAATCAGCTGAAGGCTACGATATTATTTATATTGGTAAGAAGGGTCATCCAGAGCCAGAGGGTGCAATCGGTGTTGCTCCAGACCATGTTCATTTAGTACAATCTTCAACGGATATTGATGCTTTAAACTTAACAAATGATAAATTGCTAGTAACAAACCAAACGACTATGAGTCAATGGGATGTTGCCCATTTAATGGATAGTTTAAAAGAAAAATTCCCACATATTGAAGTTCATAAAGAAATTTGTTTAGCAACACAAGTTCGTCAAGAGGCTGTTGCGAAGCAAGCAGGAGAAGCAGATTTATTAATTGTTGTTGGCGATCCTAAATCGAATAACTCGAACCGTCTAACACAAGTATCTGTAGAAATTGCAGGTACACCTTCTTATCGTATTGCAGACGTTTCTGAACTTAAAGTTGATTGGTTAAAAGGAATTAATACAGTTGCTGTCACTGCAGGTGCTTCCACACCAACACCTATTGTGAAAGAGGTTATTAATTTCCTTGAGCAATTTGATGAAAATGATGAAACGACGCATAGTATCCAACGTACCGTTACACTTGATAAAATTTTACCAAAAATTAAAACGCCTAAGCCTGTCGATAAAATTATGCCTTACTAATTTGTATCCAACTTTTGGAGATATGAATGAAAGTTTGCGACAATAAAGAAAAAGTGTTAGATTGACTCCCATCAATCTAACACTTTTTTGCTGTGAACGTAGTTGTTCGCTACAGCGACCGCTTTTTGCGTGCACATCGTAAGTTGACAACCCTGTAAGCTTTTATCGCAGATATCGCCTGCTTCACAAACACCTTACCCTATAAAATTTCAAAATAATGTCTCTGTCTATTCCTATTACTTACTGAAATAATAATTAATTGGACGACCAATGCCACCGTAATGGACATCCATCGTTATTTCCTTTTGCTTTTCTAGATAATCTAAGTATCGTCTTGCTGTTACGCGTGCAATTCCAACACCGCTTGCCACATCTTCTGCTGATGCACCATCTACCGATTGCAAATAATGGACCACTTTCTCCAGTGTCGCTCGATTAAAACCTTTTGGCAAGCTTTTTTCGGTTTTCTCCTCACTTGCTACTTCAGCCTTCCCTTCTCCACTATGATAATGGAATAACTGATCGAGCTCTCCTTGCGTTAGCTCCTTTTGGGTTAGCATTTGTTGCTTAAATCGCATGTAGTTTTCTAGCGTACCTTGCACTCGTTCAAATGAAAATGGCTTCATTATATAATCAAAGACACCAAGATGCAAAACTTGTTTTACCGTTTCCATATCATTGGCTGCCGTTACAGTTATCACATCGACGGGAATTTTGAATTCACGAATTTTTCGCAAGCTTGTTATACCATCTTGCTCTGGCATAAATATATCTATAAACACTAAATCTGGTCGTAGCGTACGGATTTTGTCTATTCCTTCTACCCCATTCGACGCTTGCCCTATTACCTTAAATCCAGCAACTTTTTCAATGAATTGACGGTTTACCTCCCGCACCATGGGATCATCCTCTATTAATAACACGTTAATCTGCGTCACTATTAAGCCCTCCATACAATCGATTACTACTTTCTTCTATTAAACGAATTCAATACACTTCTCTCACATGAAGTGCATAATGTATGCTTTCATACAATGTCCTTTATAAAGTAAAACTTCCGAACACTAAGAATGATAAAATGTTATTAAAAAGCTTGTCCCTTTACTTGGTTCGCTGATTACTTCGATTTCACCCTGTCCTTTTTGCACGATTTCTTTTATTAAATACAGTCCGATACCTCGGCCCTTTTTTTCTTTAGTCGAATAGCCATTTTTAAAAATTTGTGCCTTTACTTCTTTCGTCATGCCCACTCCGTTATCTGTTACTAAAATTGCAAGTACATCATCATCTTCATCTACTGAAATATGCACAATCTTCTCTTCAACGGGACTATCTTTTAATGCATCAAATGCATTTTCAATTAAATTCCCAAATAGAATGACAAAATCATGATGATCTAAATTTTTAGGAAATGTTGTGAGACGACTCGCTCGGTCTATCTCTAATGTAATGCCATGCTCTTTCGCATGAGCAATTTTACTAAGTAATAACCCCGAAATATTTTCATTTTTAATGCGCTCATTTAAAAAATTCGTGATTTCATCATGCTCTTCCTTTACTTGTGTTAAATAGGAAAGTGCTTGTTCATGATGTCCAAGCTGCAAAAGGCCAGCGATCGTATGCAATTTATTTTTATGTTCATGTGTTTGTACACGTAATGCCTGAACAAACGCCTTGACTCCCGTTAATTCCTCGGCTAATTTCTTCACCTCTGTCCGATCCTTAAACATCGCTACAGCACCAACAGTTTTACCATTGACCTGTATAGGAATACGATTACTCATAATGCTATGATCATTTATATAGAGTTCACGATTATAGAGAGGACGATCTAGCGCTAATATTTCGGGTAGCCGCGTATCTGGCAACACCTCGAAAATTTTCTTCCCAATTAGTGATGATGGTCGCTCAGCCACACCTAATATATCACATGCCTTTTCATTAAAAATGGTAATCGTCAATTCCGTATCTATGGCGATAATCCCTTCATGCATCGCGTTAAATGTTTCAGTGCGTTCCACGTACATTTTAGCGATTTCGTGGGGCTCTAATCCAAACATTTGTTTTTTCATATGCCGACCTAACGTGTGAGCACCCCAAGCACTAAATAATAAGGACAAAGCTACTGTAATTAATAGCTCTTTTTGGATTGATAATAGAAGTTCACTCACAGTTAATACACTATAGCCAACGATAACAACACCAATTTGACGTCCATCATCTGTCATAATTGGCACGAAAGCTCGAACCATATCTCCATGCTCACCATGTGCAATCGATGTATAATAATGTTCAGAAAATGCAGCGTTTAAATCACCAGACTGTGAGATTGTACCAATTTCATCCCCATTTGGATGGGAATATTTTCGTCGTTGCATATCGAGGACAACTATATACTGCGCCCCATTAATATCTCTTATTTCTTCAACAACAGGATTAATATGTTCAGTCGCTTCTGTAAAATCTCTATTAGTAATAGCAGTTTTCATTTCTGGTAGCTGTGAGACTGTTTTTGCAACAAGCAATGCCTGTTCCGCCAGCTTTTCTTTCTGTTCATTCATAACAAACCCAAGCAAAAAAGTTCCACCAATACTAAAAGACAACAACAGTATAAAAAAAGTAAGAGACATGATTTTGCCCTTCATCGATAACTTTTGAAATTTCAAGACCATTGCCTCCCTCTTACTATATTTTAGCTTATGCCTTATGTTAGAATAACAAAAACATGTGAAAATACGAATCAATTGGGTGTAAAAATATGAAAAAATTTATTATTGGAACAATTGCAACCGTTTTGATCTTAACTATTGTATTTAGTATACAGCAAGGATTATTATTTTCGAAAACGCTCCCCTATGATGATGAACAAAAGGGCCTCGATACCCAAATTACGATACATTTGAGTCATGTTGTAGCTGAAAATACGCCAAAAGGACAAGCTGCAACGAAATTTGCTGAACTAGTTGAGAAAAAAACAAATGGGAAGGTAAAAGTGCATGTCTATCCAAATGCCTCTTTATTTAATGATGAAAATGAATTCAAGGCTTTACAAGATGGGAAAGTAGAGATGATTATTCCTACTTTTTCTAAAATGACTTCCTATGTACCTGATTGGCAAGTGCTTGATCTCCCTTATCTTTTTCATACAGATGATGAAGTTCGTCAAGTACTAACAGGACCAATTGGTGAGCAATTATTAGATGAGCTGAAGCCTTTTCATGTAAGGGGACTCGGCTTTTGGCACAATGGCTTTAAACAATTAACAGCTGAGCATCCCATTCATACGTTTGAAGATTTACAAGGGTTACGTATACGCACAATGCCCAGTAAAACACTTGAAAAGCAGTTTAGCTTAGTCGGTGCAACGCCTGTGCCAATTTCCTTTAGTGAAGTTTTTACTGACTTAGAAACACATGCTATCGATGCCCAAGAAAATACTGCCTCTAATATTTATTCTAAGGGCTTTTACAAAGTTCAAAAAAATATGACTTTAACTAATCATGGGATTTTAGGCTATTCAGTTTTAATGAACGAAAAATTTTGGGAACAGTTACCGACAAAAGTCCAAAATCAGCTTATGGATGCTATGAAGGAAACAACCGAATGGCAATTTAAGCAGGCTGTGTTAATAAATGACACTGATTTACGAAAGCTACAGCAAGAAAATGATTTTGAAATATATATGATGAGTGAAGAGGAACGTCAACGTTTTCAAGAAAAATTAGCACCTGCTTATGACTTCTATCGAGCTAATGTTAAACAGCAAAAAGTATTGACTGAAATTCAAAAGATAGTATCTCCTTAAACCTTTTGGTCATTAAATATCTATCCCCACTTTATGTGGGGTTTTTTCTTTTGTATTATAATAGTTTAACAAAATTGCTATCTACTATAAAACAGCTTCAAACCGTTGATATTACTATCTTTCTACCTAATTAAATAAAAAATGAACAAAATGAACAATAGAAACTTTACGGCCATAAAACCTATTGTCGGAAAATTTCAGCTATGATAACCACATGAAAGCGTTCACAAAGTTCACATATTTTTAGGGGGAAGTATTATGCGAATAAATTTTAAAAACTTAACGGTACAGGTGCTAATCGCCATTGTACTCGGTATTATTGTTGGTGCTGCATTCCCAGAGTTCGGTGCTAGCTTAAAAATATTAGCTGATATTTTTATTAAATTAATTAAAATGTTAATTGCACCTATTATTTTCTTAACTGTTGTTATCGGGATTGGTAGCATGGGTGATGTAAAAAAGGTCGGTAAAATTGGTGGTAAGGCCTTAATTTATTTTGAAATTGTCTCGACATTCGCATTGGCAATCGGCTTACTTATTGTTAATATCATTCAACCTGGTAAAGGATTTAATACAGATGCAGCAAACGCTGCGGATGTTTCACAATATACAGAGCAAGCTGCTGCTGCTGAGCATGGTTTTGGGGCATTTATAATGCAAATTATCCCAGATAATGTTGTCGGTGCACTTGCGAATGGTGAGTTATTACCTGTTTTATTTTCAGCTGTATTATTCGGGTTAGCAGCAGCGGCTATTGGAGAACCGGCTAAACCTGTTATCAAATTTTTCGAGCAAGTAGCAGATATATTCTTTAAAATTGTTAATATGGTCATGAAAATTTCTCCAATCGGAGCATTTGGTGCTATGAGCTATACTATCGGGAACTTCGGTATAAAATCTCTTGGGAACTTAGGGTTCTTAATGTTATCTGTCTATATTACAATGTTCATATTTATCGTTGTCGTTATTGGTTTAATTACACGCTTCTTTGGCTTTAGTATTTTTAAATTCATTAAATATATTAAAGATGAAATTTTTATCGTTATCGGTACATCATCTTCTGAATCTGCACTTCCTTCGATGATGCGCAAATTAGAAAATTACGGCTGTTCGAAACAAGTTGTAGGTCTTGTAATTCCAACAGGTTATTCCTTTAACCTGGACGGCACTTCCATTTATCTATCAATGGCGGCTATCTTTATCGCACAAGCTTATGGGGTTGATTTAGATATTTGGCATCAGCTTACTTTACTCGCTATATTAATGTTAACTTCTAAAGGAGCTGCAGGAGTAACTGGCTCAGGCTTTATTACACTTGCTGCAACACTCGCTGCATTCCCTATGATTCCTGTAGAAGGGATTGCTCTGTTAATCGGTGTCGATCGTTTTATGTCTGAAGCACGCGCTGTAACAAACTTAATTGGTAACGGTGTAGCGACAGTTGTTGTATCTAAAATGGAAAATGAATTCGATCCAGAGCAAGAAAAACGTGCTTTATCAGGTAAAGTGATTTCCAATTAATAAAAGTGAAACCTCCAGTCTAACTTACTCGTATAGTAAGTAGATTGGAGGTTTTTTTACACATTTATATCTCTATAATTCCTTCAACGTATGACTGATTTCCCCTCTAATACTTCAATAACTTCTTTTAACGTGTTAGTTGTCCCAACATTGCCAGGGAAGATAATGAAAGATGAATCTGGATACTTGCTTTCTTCTCCTATTTTCCACACTGGAATGCCTGGTTTAACTTGACCAACTACTTCAGCTCGCTTAACTGATAATCCCACTGTTCCCACACTTGAAGAAGTGATTCCACCTTTTGCAACTATGTACTTCGGTCGTACTTTTAAGTCATGGACAATGCTTGTCACTGCTTGTGATATTTTAACAGACAATTGAAGCTCGTTTTCTCCTTGATCCTCACCTAAGTCCAATCTTTCCCGACGCGTATAATAAACTACGGACTTTCCAGAAGTAATCAGCTGTTCGCACGTTATACGGACACGGTTAACTTCCTGTTGAAATTTTTCATTATCATGCACAAGATGAACATTAAACTCTACACCTGTTACGAGACCGCTATCAAGAAGAGCATACAATTGATCTGTTGTCTTTTGAACGTGTGAGCCAACTACTATAAGTCCTCCATTTGAGGGCTCTTCGGCAATAAGCTCTGCTCTAGTTAAAAATGGTTTATCTGAAATACCTCCTAGTACTTTCGTTAAGGAGGCGGCACTTCGAAAAATAAACGTTTTTCCTGCTTTTATAGCTTGAAGTAAGGCAATTACAAACACTTCAACATCACTGTAAACAGCAGCATTTACAACGACCTTCTTAAAGTTTTTAGCTTCCATCAACTGTGCTTTGATGGCTTCAATATTTTGTGAACGTAAATCCTCAATGCTAATATAAATTGTGTCGTCTTTTCTATAAACACCATTTGTTTTTTCTTCAATCCATTCGCCTAGATGTGAAGAACTAAAGCTGAACGTACGGTCTTTAGCAAATTCCGTTTCACTAGCAGGAACAAGCTCTTCACCATACTGAACAAAATGGATATTGTTGATTGTTAAACGGCCGCCTTCTTTAAAGAAAGGAATAAGGATTTCCCCGTCAAACCTCGTATTAGAAATTTCCTCAATCGTATTTTTCATTGTTTCCGTCTCGATCGGATAATGACCTCGCAATGTAGAATCTGCACGGCTAACTAGTAGATAAGGAATTCCCTCTTGTACGGAAATCTCATGTACACGGCGGGCTATATCCTGATGAACAACTATAGTTTCCTCAGCGGTAAAACTACGGGAGTTTGTTAGCAGGAAAAAAATTTGATTTTGCTCACGGAACCCTTGCTTAATGCTTGCTTTTGTCCAATCCGTATAAACGGAAACACCATGAACGGTTTGTACACCTGTTGGGTCATCATCAAGAATAACGATTTTATGGTTAAACCCTTTTCGAGCATCCTCTAGTTTTGCTTGAATTTGCTCGCGACTTGGTTCATGAAAGCCTACTAATAGTTCAGATGCTTTACTCGTTGTCATTTATCGCACCTCTCTTGAAACTTCAACATTTGCTAATTTCTCATAGTGCTGGACAATGCTTGCGTGATCAAGGGTTTCTTTTCCATTAGCTTTTAAAGAATAGAAAATTTCTAAAAGCTGTGCTGTAAACGGAAGTGGAACAGCTAGCTCGTGAGCAGTATGCATTACATTGTTTAGATCTTTAAGATTAATGTCGACACGTCCACCCGCTTTAAAATTCCGATCCAGCATCATTGGAATTTTTGCATCCATTACAGTACTTCCTGCCAGACCACCGCGAATTGCCTGATACATTTTTTCCACATTAATACCTGCTTTTGTCGCAAACACAAGTGCTTCTGATATCGCAGCAATATTTAGGTTTACAATAATTTGATTGGCAAGCTTTGCCGTAGATCCGCTGCCTGAGTCACCGACAAGGACAATGTCACTCGCCATATCAGATAAAATGTCTTTTACACTTTCAAAAACATCTTCTTTTCCACCAACCATGATAGTTAGTGACCCATCAATTGCTTTTGGCTCTCCCCCACTAACTGGTGCATCAAGAAAATGAACTCCTTGTTTTGCAGAAAGCTCGAACATTTCTTTAGATTCAACTGGTGTGACAGAGCTCATGTCGATAATGACCATACCTTCACGAGCACCTTGCATAACGCCATGTTCTCCAAAAATAGCTTGCTGAACATGTCTCCCTTCTGGCAACATTGTAATTACAACATCACTTGCTAATGCTACCTCCTTTCCAGAAGTAGCTGTCTTTGCCCCTTCTTTTGCTAGTGTTTCGACCGCAATTGTATTTAGGTCGAAAACAGTCACCTCGTTCCCTTTTTTCAAAAGGTTGCGAACCATAGGCGTGCCCATAATGCCAAGTCCAATGAATCCTATTTTTTTCTTCAATTTAACTTCAGCTCCAATCTAGTTGTTCATTCACTGATATAAAGTACCTCATGACTACTTAATCAACTCAATATAGCGGTGGACTAGCCATCCGCCTATTAAACAAGTAAATTATAAACCTGGTAAAATTCCTTGGAACAAGCTTAGAACGAAAACGAAAATTAATACTGTCACCCCTGATAAGAAACCACCGATTGACCAAACTTTAATTGTTTCCGTCATCGATAAACGCCCAAATTTACTTACTACCCAAAAACCCGAATCATTAGGTAGTGACAAACCGATACCACCAGCACAGATTGCAAGACCTAACACGACTGGTGATACACCTAGGTCTGCCGCTAACGGCCCCATAATGGCAGATGTTGTAACAAGAGCAACTGTTGCAGATCCGAGCGAAGCACGAAGAATTTGTGCAAATAAGAAAGCCAGTAATATAGCAGGAATGTTTAGCCCTTGCATCATGCTAATAATTAAATCACCAATGCCCGTTTCTTGAACAACTTTACCAAAGGCGCCCCCTGCACCCGTAATAAGAATGACCGTTCCACTTTGGTCTAAAGCCTTGGCAAAAACGGTTTTAGTCTCCTCCTTGATGTATGGCTTTAAGACAAACATTGCGACAAGCACACTAATTAACAGCGCAACATTTTTATCACCAATAATAGAGAAGAATGTCGCAATGAACTGTTCAGCGTTATCTCTGAACAGTAAATTAATTAACGTATTCGATAAAATCAAGATAATTGGTAAAGCGAGCATTCCAAAAGAAAGAGCGGTTGAAATTTCTTTTCTTCCTGAAAGCGAGCTGTCTACATCCGAAATGTCTGATTCATCAAGACGGCTCTCATTTGTAATTCGCTTACCAATAATTTTCCCATAGATTACACCGCCTACTAGTACACCAGGAATAGAAACTAACAATCCATAAATAAAGAACATCCCAATATCTGCCCCTGTTTGGTCTGCCACAACCAATGGTCCTGGTGTTGGAATAATTACACTATGAGCTGTAATTAACCCAATCGAAAGAATCGCAACAAAAGTAGTAAGTGAGATTTTTGTTTTAAAAGAAAGGTTTTGAATTAATTTATGTAAAATAATAAATGCTGCGTCAAAAAATACAGGAATTGACACAGTAATGGATGTCATTGCAATTGCGTATGGAGATTTTTTGACTCCAAAGACGCGAAGTATTCCAGTAGCAATTTTATTAATCGCACCTGATGATGCTAAAAATTGACCAAATATTATCCCAAGTCCGATTAAAATACCGACACCAGCTAGCGTGTTGCCAAATCCTGTGGCGATGATGCTCGGAACTTCTTTAGCAGGAATGCTTGATAATAAGCCGAGGCTAAGGGCGACTACTAAAAGAGAGACGAAAGCATCCCACTTGAATCGAATAATAAGGACAAATAAAACAATGAGAGCAAGAATAAACCCGATAATGAGTGAATTACCTGTTAACATTTAATGTATCCTCCTTAAATTCATTTATCTCTAAGGTGACAACGCATACACTTTTGTTAAACGCTTATTTTTTCATTCTTGTAACAGCTAAGCGTGAAATATTGATAGCTTCTTTTACTTGGCTACCTCCAATGGCAACAACCCTAGTAAATAATGTGTCTATTAAAGCTAGTTGTACAAGGCGACTTACCATCGCATCCGACCGCATTTCAGTCTCTTGTGCTTGAGTAAGGAGTAGTATATCAGCCATTTTGGCAAGCGTTGTATTTGCATTTGATGTAATCACAATGACAAATGCTCCGCTTTTTTGACTCATTTTAACAACTTCTATAATATTGACCGTTTCTCCCGAATGAGAAATTACAATGACAACATCTCCACTATTCATATGGTTGGCATA
The DNA here is from genome assembly GCF_015999545.1 of Lysinibacillus sp. JNUCC-52. Classification (NCBI taxonomy): domain Bacteria; kingdom Bacillati; phylum Bacillota; class Bacilli; order Caryophanales; family Bacillaceae; genus Lysinibacillus; species Lysinibacillus sp. JNUCC-52. Next base: position 4,358,399 of record NZ_CP065546.1, on the reverse strand, counting down.
TATCGCTTGATAATGTGGATCTTGAACAGCAATAGTCGTACCGCCAATTCTCATAAATTTATGGGCGCCGTCCTCTGCAATCGTACCTGAAAGACCTTGTCCGAAGAAAAAAAGTCTTCTTGCTTTAGATATAATTTGAACAGCTTCTTCCATCTGGGTGATATTTATTTTCTCCTTAGTCATCGCCATAGCTATAGAAAGCTGATCTGCTATTTTATCAAAAACAACATTTGCAAGATCCTCATCCTTAATCTCATTTTGATTCGACGTTGAGGTGTAATGGTTACTCACTTGCTCTTGAGCGAGTGCCACTTTCAACTCTTGGTAACTAGCATATCCAAGCTTTCTGTATAAACGAACCACACTCGGCTCACTCACATTACTTAATGTTGAGAGTTCGTTCATGGATAACAAAAATGGTTGTTTATGCATTTTCAGCTGTTCAACAACTTTCATCTCCGAAATTGTTAGCGTATTCACCTTACTTTTAATTCGTTCTTCAAAACTTAACAATAAATCACCTCCTGAAACTAATGTAATTTTACTACAATCGCAATTTCACCACAAGTTCATTTTTCTAAAAAGGCATAATATTGTTACTTATTCGCTTTTTTTCTCGAAATATTATTACGGCTATGTAGTGGAATTACCATCGTATGTAGTTTTATTACATCAATACGCAATGAATCATTCCACTCAAGAAAACGTGCATTGAGCGGGATATTTATTTCTATTCAAAATAGTGAAACCTCCAGTCTAACTTACTCGTATAGTAAGTAGATTGGAGGTTTTTTATGGCAACATTTACACTTGCATATCCAAAAGCATTTGATAGACTTTCAAAATTACCAATTGTAAACAGTCAAAATGAAACAGTTTGCTTACTTCAAAAAGTTGAGCGTTCAAACATCGGGAAAGTGCTTAATGCAGCCTCACTAATAGCATCGCAGCAACCGTTACCGCACCGTTACGAAACACGGACAATTCACGGAGAACCCCTTTTTCAAGTACGTTCTACACTACTCACAAAAGGTGTCAGTCATGAAATCATCATGCCTGATAGGAGTATCATACCTATTCAAAGAAAAACTGTTCAATTATTAGAATCTTCCTATTCCTTTACGATGGATGGTCTTATTTTTCGCTTTGAGAAAGATTTCACATCAACAGCTTATTTATATTGTAATGATGAAAAAATTGCCAGTGCTAACTACATAGAAGATGGAATTGTACGAGAAGGCATTGTTTATAAACTGTTCCAGACGGACGATACATTATTCGTTGCTTTATTAGCCTCACTCTTTCAATCACTTTTCGCAATTGGTAACTAACTGCATCTATGCTATAATTTGAATCATTCTATATACATGTGAGGTTAAATATGAACGGTCAAAATAGAAAAGATATTCACCCAGGGCTTGAGGTCAACATTGTCCTCAAAAAAGATCAACGAACAGGGGTGAAAACAAGAGGGATTGTCAAAGATATTTTAACCAATTCTTCACATCATCCACACGGCATTAAAGTTCGTCTAACAGATGGCCAAATAGGTAGAGTTTGTGATATTTTTCAAAAATAATGAAAGAGACTGTTCGGGAGATGAACAGTCTCTTTTGTTTAAAATTGTGTGAGAATTGTTTGAGTGACTGGCACTTATATTTGCACTTTCAATTCCGTGACATAGACAGCCGTTCCAGTAATCGAAATGTCTAAATGGTTGTCTGCTTTATTTACATGTACATACACACGACCATCTCGCTCAAGCTCTTGTCCTTGTTCAACAATAAGGGTTTTCGGGTATGTTAATTCATTCTTAACATACTTCGCATAGTATGCTCCCATTACACCTGAAGCTGTTCCCGTTACGATATCTTGAATTGTGCCAGAGTACGGTGAAGAAAAATGTCTCGCATGCATGTCTGCCGTTTCATCTAATGCCTCCATGCAGAATGGATGCAAGGAAGCTGTTGGCATTTCCTTTAAGATAGACGGAAATATAGCCGTTTGTGGGTCCATTTTTTTGAAAGAGCTTAATTGTTTAACAGGTATTAATAAGGTCCACAATCCTGTACTACCATAGACAATTGGTAAGTCTGAATGCAATTCATCCTCGTCAATACCGATTGACTCAGCAAGCGCAGCTCGAGAGCCATTAAATGCTTTAAACTGTGGTGCAGCATGCTGCATTGTTATGTATAGCTTTTCATCTTTTTCCTCTAGACGAATGGGTAATATACCTGCTTTTGTTTCAATTGTGATAGACGTTTTGTTTGCTAATAAACCTTGTGTTTGTAATGCATAAATCGTCGCCATTGTGGCATGTCCACATAAATCGACTTCATGACCTGGTGTAAAATAACGAATGCGTATATCAGCTTTTTCAGATGTCAAAGCAAAGGCTGTTTCATTAAAGCCAACCATTTTCGCAATTTCTTGCATTTCTTGCTCACTATATTGATTTCCTTCCACTACAACTCCAGCAGGATTCCCCTTATTTGGTACGTGACTAAATGCATCATAATGTTGAACAGTTATAGTTTTCATATACTTCCCCACCTTGTAATTAGAATGTGAATTTCGATTTCACGGAAGAACTAACTAATGTTATACGGCTATATTAACATAACGCAATGGAGTGACCAATGGGGAATTTTCTTTTTTTTCAAAATTGTTTGGGTGCCTGACACCAAAAAAAACAAAAAAATAGCATACTGGACATATGCCAGCATGCTATTTGCAATCTATTATTCCACCGTTTATTAGCGAATTGTTTTTAAAGCTGTTGCCCATGGAATGACTTGATCTAACATTTGGTTTACTGAATCAGCTTGCACATCTTTTGGTTTAAACACATTGCCATTCTCGAAATCAGTAAATAAAGACAATGCAGGGTGTACACGTACATCCGCAACCGATAATTCTCCAAGAATACCACGTAAATGTTCCGCCGCACGTGCCCCACCTACAGAACCGTATGACACAATACCTGCTGCTTTATTATTCCATTCCTCACGTAAATAATCTAAAGCATTTTTAAGCGCTCCTGAGATAGAGTGATTATATTCTTGCACAATAAAAACAAACCCATCACAAGCAGCAACTTTTTGTGACCATGCTGCGGCTCCAGAAGCATCGCCTCCTGGTTCTCCTAAAAGCGGTAACTTGAAATCGGCAATATCGATAATTTCATATTCAGCATCTCGACGTTTTTCTGCTAATTCCTTTACCCACTGACCAACTTGTGGACTTACACGTCCTTCACGTGTACTACCTAAAATAATCCCAATTTTCAACATCACTATTCCTCCTTATTCATACCTAAAAAGTGCATTGCTGATTGCATTAATCTTTGATGATTTTCAAAAAAACTGCGCTCTTACCCATGGTGTTCAGATAAACAGTACTCTATTCATCAAGCTATCTTTAAATTTGAACTCAAGATAAAAAATCAATGAATGATAGCGTGCCTTTACTTTGGGATCATTTATCTTCAATTCGAGATAAAATTACCATATGTTACTTTTAGTTGTCAAATAATTCAGCTTTCTCTTTTATCAAAAAGAGAAACAATCTGCTAGCAATTGTTTCTCCTTTTGTTATTTATTTAATTTTAATAGGGCGCTCCAAAGCAACTAGCTCATCTTCAATTGCGGATAATTGACTATCCACTACATATTTTGCATCTGAAATCGCTGCATTATAAATATACGGAGCGATATTTTCTTTAATAAATTCAAACACTCGTTCCGCTTCAAATTCAGTAATATCTTCATCACGCTGATTATAGAAAAAGCGTTGAATATCAGCGATGATAAGCTCTTGTTGCTCTGTTGTTAATCGGATAAACATGTAGCCACTCCCTTTTTGCATTCCATTAAATCAAGTATAGACTAAGGTAGCATTTTGTATAGTGGTCATTGCAAATTTTTCAAATCCAAAGTCACTTCTTCGATTACTAGCCGTTTTCCCTCAATCAATTAAATTCAAACAAATTGATACTTCTATCACAAACATTGACGAGCCGTTCATCGTGGGTCGCAATAATGACACTCGCACCGTTTTGACTACATGTTTTTAATAGATTAATAATCATTTCTCTGTTTGATTTATCTAGCGAGGCTGTTGGTTCATCCGCAAAGATAATAGTGGCTTTCTTATAAATTGCACGCGCTATGCCTAGTCGCTGTTTTTCTCCTCCCGATAAAACAGCTGCCATATCTTGCCCTCTTCCACCTAGTCCAACTGTATGTAGAATTTCGTTAACAACCTTTGTTTTTGCTTGTCGCTTATTTAATGTCACATTATAACTGACGTTTTCATCTTCAATGATGCCATAGTCTTGATAAATAAATGCCGCTTTTTCTTTCCAAAAACTTGTTTTTTCTTTTTCTTTCCATTTACTAGCATGTTGATTTTCTATTAGAATATCCCCACTATTAACTGATTGAATAAGCCCTAAACAATTTAAAAGTGTTGTTTTGCCACTACCAGATGGACCAGTAATGGCAATCATTTCATTCGGGTTAATCTCTAAGGAAATATTAGATAAAATCGTTTTTCCACTAATTTCAATGCCAATATTTTTTGTTTGAATAATCATATCCATTACTCCTTTAGTACATTTAATTGTACCGATGACTCGTACGATAAAAAGCTTGTTTTGCAGATTTCTTAAAAGAAAGGTAACTTCCTATCCCATATAAAATTCCGACAAGCAAAGCAGATAAAAGTAATACGCTAAGTTGCACGTGGTGTACCAAATAACCAATTATAGAACCGACAATTGTTGTTATGATGATGATAAATAATTGTCGCTTGAAAACTGGTCCAATAATCGATGTGTATGGTAAACCAAAGGTATGCAAGGTGAAAATACGTTTACCATTCGTGCCAGCCCACAGTCTGCCATTCAATACAGCAGTCAAAAACATTGTTATGAAAATTAGCAGTCCCGCTACAATATAGTAAATGTATTGTTGTTTAAACCTTTGAGCCGTTTCCAAAGCAACGTCTGCTATCCCATTAATCGACGTGATAGAAGGTTTCATAACGGAGTTAGCTAAAGCGGCTTGTAAATGAACTTCATCAAAAAAAACGATATTTCCACTAGAAGCTAAAGATATTAAGAACCCTTTCGATTTTACAATGTCTGTTAGCTGACCATCTATCAATATAACTAACGGATTTTCTGCTTGTACTGTTTCACCTGCTAAACCAACATTTGGTGGTAATGCAAGAAATTTCGTTCCCTTATATTCGTAAAAATTCAAACCTTGCGCTGGATAAACATCATTATGTTTCGTCCATAGCGGAATTTGCCCTTCTAAAAACGAAGCCAAATCATCTGGTAAATCTTTAACATCCTTTGCAATGAGTTTCCCGCCCTTGCCTTCTGTTTCCACACCTATTTCTAGCAAATCAATCCAAGCACGATCTGTCATAATAATATGATCATAGCCACCCATTCGATATGGCTCTAAAAAAATCGCTTTATCGATAACGAAAGAAAGACTTAAATTATTAGCTTCTTGCATTTTAGAAAAAAAAGCTTCTACCTCGGGAAGAGTCGCCTCTTGTTCTAATGAATCCAAGTCAAACATGGAGAGCCGAACGATATTGTGCATTTTGTCCCAAAGCGCATATTCTTTCGACAGTTGATTGGTTATTAGTATAGAGGTGATGATGGTCGGGATAACAATTAGCGATAAAATCATAACGAGAACATGACTTAGCTTTCCCATGACGGAAAACCGCTTTAACGGAATTTGTCTTTTCGCTATATGGGCAGCTTTTGGACTAGCAATTAGCGAAAGCAATGCTGTGATGATGCTAACGACAAATAAGAATAGCACGAGACAGAGTAGTAGAAGATTCAATACCAATGGAATTTGTCGAATGTCCTTTACTACACCTACATAGCCTAATGAAATAAACAAACCTAACAAAAATCCGACAATGATAAAAGATACTATTGTCGTTGTATCCTCCACATGGATTTTCCCTGCTTTAACACCGCCTAATAATCGAATAGACCTTGCTTTTGCATGTTGAAATATCCAAGTAATAATGGTCGTTACTAATAACAGAAAGGAAGCGAGCACTGCATTTCCTGTACCATTTTGAAATAAGTATGCATAAACTATCGTTAGTATAGATGGTTCTTGAACAAATAAAATCCTAATTTGATGCTGTTGCGCCCAATGTTCAAGTGCTTCTCGGAAATCTTTCTCGGCGTTAAAAGCATAGATGCCCGATAAGGAACGGGTGCCTATATCTGCAGTTGAAAGCAATTCACCTGTTAAAGAAGATTCGAACCACTTAATCTCATTGTGCTCTATAAGCAAACCATGAAATGCTGGTTTAGCAGTCCCAAAATAAATAATATCCTTTTTGTTGTCATAGTTTTCGGGGTCAACAGACGTTTTTACTACGATCGCTTTATATTGATCTGTTAGTTGATTAAGGTCCGAAACCAATTGATCTTTTGCAATCGTGGTTTCAGCAAGATTTAAATCAAATTGATTGGTAGTGCCTAATGGCAACCGTTGTTGGACAAGTGACGTATATTGAAAAATAAGCAGGGACAGCATAATTACACAAATCAAAGATGTCAATTGTATTGCTCTTTTAAGCATGACTCTCCTCCTTAATTGAGAAGCTTGGAAAGCCTACTGCGAAAGACATTCCAAGCCTCTAAAGTATGGAATCTTTAGTAATTAATCGCATACACGATAGTAATAACGATCAACGTGGGTAGGGTACTGCACAGCCCAAAGTTCAGCAATAGATCTTTGTCCTGGTGCTGTATCAGCTGATCTTGATCGATTACCATTCAACTCTACTGTGCTTCCATGACAGCGATCCACTGTGTAGTATGAACGAACTTTAGCATTCCAAAATCCATACTCCCAAGTGCCACCTTCATTTGGATATTGTGTGATTGGTCCTGGTGCTAGCCATTTACGAGAAACATCTCCTCGGTTGAATGGATCACTTTGTGTGGCAACCGTTGATGATGCAGCAATTAAAGGATCATGAATAGCATGGTGAGACACTGCCAAAACTCCATTTGCAGATGGCAATAATAATAATGCCACCCACGCTAACACAACTATTTTCACCCTCACAGTTTTTTTGGCTAACATATGGCTCACCTCCTTTCATTTGAGCTCTTTATTATTTTTTAAAATAGAATGTATAAATAAAGCATTTTACTTTTTGAAAAATTTATCTCTATCCAAATAGGTGAAAACTGAAAATCCTAAAATGCTAATTATCGCAAAAACCGTTATCCAAATAGGCTGACTTTTATAATCGCTTATTAATGATTGTAACGAAATAAATATTAGCATTAGATAAACATATGGTGCTGGAATTTTTTTAATTTTCACAGCATTTTCACCCCTCTTTTCATACAGAAATACCCCTCCAAAAATCAATAATTCTATTCAAGTTTGCATATATGATTGTTCAAATTATGCTAAGTAGATTTTAATTGGTCACAGTAATTCAGTATCACCGTGCTTCCATGACAGCGATCCACTGCGTAGTAGGAACGAACTTTAGCATTCCAAAATCCATACTGCCAAGTGCCACCTTCATTTGGATATTGTGTGATTGGTCCTGGTGCTAGCCATTTACGGGAAACATCTTCTTGGTTGAATTGATCTCTTTGTGTTGCAACCGTTGATGTTGCAGCAATTAAAGAATCATGAATAGCATTATGAGACACTGCCAAAACCCCATTCACAGATGGCAATAATAATAATAATGCCACCCACGCTAACACGACTATTTTCACCCTCACAGTTCTTTTGGCTAACATTTTATTCACCTCCTTTCATTTGACAAGGAAGAATTCTGTTTAATAGCTACTTTTTTATTATGTATGGTGCTGGAGACTTTTTAATTTTATCGTCTCTTTTCATTTAGAAACACCCCTCTTATTTCTAGCATTATTGTTGTCGCCAACACTTTTCTATATTAGTTCCATTTGCATTCTCAATCGATTCTCATTTATTTATTTTTTATATAGCATGAATTAATGTAAAAATCAATATATTCAAAATATTTATTACCGATAAAAAAATAGTAGATTTTCCTTCTTTAAGCCACAACAAAAAACGCAACCTTTAAAGGAACATCCTCTAAAAGTTGCGATTATTTACATACTATTTTTTACATTCAAACGAATAGTTCGTTGATAAAAAATTCTTTTCTTTCGATACAATGGCTTTGCCCCCATCGTCCTCACATTGCTCGGTCATTGCGTCTATCTTTTTCTCATTCATCATATTCGTCATGATTGTCATGCCGCCGCCGAACACAGCAATTAGTAAACCAATGATAATCCATAACTTGCCCGCATTATTGCCAGCAGGTCTCCCATTTGCCACTCCCATTCCCCTCTCTTAAACAAATAAAAATGGTTCTGTATGAATAGTAGATTGAACAAATTCTACTGTATATTTTTTTGCTTCACACATCGTCGCCATTTTTTTCGCAACCCCTGCAATCATTACTTTTTCTACATGATGACCTGGGTCTACAATTTGTAAACCAATTGCTTGTGCATCTTGTGCAGTATGGAAATACATATCACCTGTTAAAAACACATCTGCTCCAGCATGCTTCGCCGTATAAATATACTTATTTCCGTCTCCGCCAACAAGGGCAATCTTTTTTACTTTTGATTGCAAATCGCCGACAACACGAACAGCTGGTACATCTAGTTGTTTCTTTACAAACTCTGCAAAGTCTTTTAACGTCATTTCTTCAGGTAAATAGCCAACACGGCCTAATCCCATAATGTTCGTTTGCTGATCTAATCGAATTACATCATACGCTGGCTCCTCATATGGATGGGCATTTAACATCGCTTTTAACACACGATTTTTAATAGGCGTTGGGAATACAACTTCCACTTTGACTTCTTCCTCCACATGTAATTCACCAACAGAACCAACATATGGATTAGCCCCTTCTAATGCTCGGAATCGTCCTTCTCCAGTTGTTGTATAGCTACATGCTTCATATGCCCCTATACGACCAGCACCTGCCTTCGCTAATGCCTCACGTAATGTATCCGCATTTGCAGTTGGTACGAATACAGCTAGCTTTAGAACATCCTCCGCATACGTTTCTTCTAAAATGGAACGATTTTCCAGCATCAATGCATCAGCCAATAAATCATTAACGCCACCTTCCGCTACATCTAAGTTTGTATGTGCAGCATATACAGCAATATCATGTTTAATAAGCTTTTCGTATAATTGTCCTGCAGGATTGTCAGTACGAATATTGGCTAGGCGTCTAAAAATTGGCGGATGATGTGCGATAATCAGTTCACATCCTTGAGCGATAGCTTCGTCCGCTACTGCTTCATTGACATCCAATGTGACTAAAACCTTACTTACTGTTTTATTTAACGTGCCAATTGCAAGTCCAATTGGATCATTTTCCATACAGGCAAGTTTTTTTGGCGACCATGATTCAAATAACTGTATAATTTCCTGACCGTTAACAGATTTCATGCTATAAAACTCCTTCCACTAAATGAAGTAGCGCTTTTAATTCTGCACGTTTTTCCTTAATTTCTAGTGTTGGCTCGGCCCCTTCAATAGAATGTAAAACACGTTGCCAATTTTCTTTTTCTCTATTCCATTTTTTCTTAAATGCTGGTGATTTTCGAAGTACTAGTTTAGGTCCAAATAAAATATCTGCTTCTGTTAGCTCCATGGGTCCTCGTTGTAAGACAAGAATCTCATAGATCTTTTCGTCTTCCTCTAAAATATCTTCGTCCAGAATCGCCCAATTATTTTTTAAAGCCCATTCTCGAATAACTTTTGCATGAATATTTGGTTGCAAAATAAGACGAGTGACACCTTGTAAACTTTGTGGATGTTTCTCTAAAATCGACACAATTAGAGGTCCACCCATACCAGCTATTGTTACTGTATCTACATGGTCTGATTCTTCTACAGCAGCTAAACCATCTGCCAGTCTAACCGTAATTTTTTCCGTTAATCCCTCTTTTTTCACTTGTCCAACCGCTGAATCATAGGGCCCTTTCACAACTTCGCCTGCTACAGCACCTGTAGCAATTCCCTTATGAATTAAATAGCAAGGTAAATAAGCATGATCACTGCCAATATCCGCCACAACCGCACCTGTTGGAACAAATTTTGCCACTGTTTCTAATCTTTTTGATAATTTTTGTGCGTTCATTTTTTACCGCCTACCTTATATAGAGTCCATTCTAGTATGTATGATGTTGGACAAAAAAACAAATGGAGTTGTCTCATATTTTGAGCAACTCCATTTTCATAATAAAAGCTGTACTTAAAGCGTAAATACACTTTTAGTACAGCCACTTTTTTAAACTATTCTAGAGTAGAGATGTACTCAGCGATTGCTTTCGCTTCTGCTTCGTTTTTCATTCCTGGTGTCATTGGAGTTCCTGGAATACCGTTAGTTAACACGTCCACGATATGAGCTTCATCTAAACCATGTAGGTTTGGACCAACACTACCAGTTAAGTCACCACCGTGACAACCGATACAAGTTTGTACTAATGCAGAACCATCATCATTAGCTTCTGTAGTTTCGCCACCACCCTCATGTTCAGCAGCAATTTCTTTCTTGTTATCTGCGCCTTGTAAAGACATGAAGAAAATAAGACCTATACCAAATGCCAGAATCAAGATGTAAGGAACGACTGGATTGTTTTTCATATGTTTCCCCTCCTCATTAATAAATCTACTTCTATTATAATATAGAATCAGTCAACATCTAATATTGTACTGCATTACACATGAAACGAAAAGCCCCATTCGCTAAGTTTTCCTTTGTTTGTAACATTTTCGACATTTCTGTATCAATTGGATAAAATATGTCTTGTTAAAACCAATAATTGGGCTTATGGAGAACTCTTTCCACACTAACATTCGTTTTCTGCTCGCAAATATTTTGCCACTTGAAATGCATTCATATACGTCTAACACTGAAAATAAAATTAGGACTTTCTAGTTAAACCTTTGTGCTGTATTAAGCTGTCTATTTATAATGACATTTGCATAAATAGGCCATACTATTATTTCGGTATAATATTAATCGCTATTTTTTTATTAAACTTCTCACAAAATTACTTTTTCAATAAAGTCATACTGCTATATTAAAAAAACAAATACCCTTCTATGCACACAGAATAGGTCATAGAAGGGTATTTAAATTACATAAAATTATACAAGTAATAGCCAATTAGTGCCACTAGGCCGAGAACGCCAGAGACTGTGAAATAAAGCAATTTCATTTTTAACCCTGAAAATAACCACACGGCACAATTTGCCGCGATAAAAGCGAATAACGCGAAATTATTTCCACTAAAATATGTAGTATACATGCGAATCGATAAACTAAATAACAAAATAGCAGCGATAATATGCAGTGCAGGTGCTAATAAGTTATTTTTGCTCGCAAAACGGAAAGCGAATATGAATAATGTAACTGCAGCGATCGCTACAATGCCCGTTAAAAAAAGCAATAAAGTAGTTACTGTAAAATAAAAATACAAGAGCACCATCATACCCAAGCATAATCCCACAATGAAGAACATCATTTTTCTTTTTTCTAAAGGCAATACAGCCTGTTTATGAGTTGCTGACTCTAACTCCTCTATATCATTTCCTTCTGCATAAAGAGTCGCTAAAAAGTCACAGTAGTGCTCTGGCAATAGCTTATTTTGCTTCCAAAACAATATCTCATTTAAAATAATTTTTTTCCGTGGATTTGTCATCGTATATTCTCCAAACATTGCTTAATAATGGTTGTAATACAATTTTATCTCACAATTCGTGAAAGAGCATCTGTAAAAAGTCGCAAAAACGAGACTACAGAACCGTTCAAATTATATATTTTTACATTACTTTAGCAATTATTTAAAGTTTCTTACGGTTTCTTCAGCTCGTCACAATGTCCAAAACAAGGCAAACCCCGCCACTAAAAAGGATGGCGGGGTTTGCATTTATTATAAATGGAATGTATTGGTTTATTATTCTAAGAAATCTTTTAAGCGTTTGCTACGAGAAGGGTGGCGTAACTTACGCAGTGCTTTTGCCTCAATTTGGCGAATACGTTCACGTGTTACACCAAATACTTTACCTACCTCTTCTAATGTACGTGTACGTCCATCATCTAAACCAAAACGTAATCGAAGTACGTTTTCTTCACGGTCTGTTAATGTATCTAAAACATCTTCTAGTTGCTCTTTTAACAATTCATATGCTGCATGGTCAGAAGGAGACTGTGCCTCAGAGTCCTCAATGAAGTCCCCTAAGTGTGAATCGTCTTCTTCTCCGATTGGTGTTTCAAGAGATACAGGTTCTTGCGCAATTTTTAAAATTTCACGTACTTTTTCAGGTGTTAAATCCATTTCCTCACCAATCTCTTCTGGAGATGGCTCACGACCTAAGTCTTGTAACAATTGACGTTGTACACGGATTAGTTTGTTAATCGTTTCTACCATGTGTACAGGAATACGAATTGTACGTGCTTGGTCGGCAATTGCACGTGTGATTGCTTGACGAATCCACCAAGTTGCATATGTTGAGAATTTAAAGCCTTTACGGTAGTCGAACTTCTCAACTGCCTTAATAAGCCCCATATTCCCCTCTTGAATTAAATCAAGGAATAGCATCCCACGACCAACATAACGTTTTGCAATCGATACAACAAGACGTAAATTTGCCTCAGCTAAACGTTTACGCGCTTCTTCGTCACCTTGCTCAATACGCTCTGCTAAAGCAATTTCCTGCTCTGCAGAAAGTAAATCAACTCGGCCAATCTCTTTTAAATACATACGTACAGGATCATTAATTTTTACGCCTGGTGGTACGCTCAAATCATTTAAATCGAACGTTTCTTCGTTAGCTTCTTCTTTCATTAAGCTTTCTTCTTCAAATTCTTCTTTACCAATAATTTGAATGTCTTTATTTTTTTCAAGATCTTCAGCGAAATGGAAAACTTCTTCATTCTCCAATTCATATGGCAATAATTTCTCTGAAATTTCTTTCATCGAAATTTCACCTTCTGTTTTCGCCTTTTCTTGTAGTAATTTTTTTGCTTCATCTAATGTAATTTCTACTTCTACCTCTTTTGAACGTTCAGACTTGTCCGCCATAAACCTTCCTCCTTCTAAACAACCGAATCGGGTTAAATCGCCGATAACGATTTTCTTAAATGAATAATCTGTTGGGCGATTTCTAGAGCACGCGCATACTCGTGCATCTTCTCCGCTTCCTTTGACTCATGCATCTTTTGATGAATTTCTTGCTCAATTCTATATTTTTGAAGCTGTCGGATAGAATCTGCGATTTCTGATTCAGCCTGGTCAGGATCACGTTCTACTAAAGCAGCTTCCATAACAATTTTGCGTAATTCAGCGTCATCTAAGATTTCTACAAAGCGCTGATAATCTGGATGACCATATTCCTCATAAAATCCTACCAATCGAACAAAAACAGCCATATATGCATCTCTTACAAAAGGCTCTGTTTGCTCACTACGTAATACCCTGTCCACTACATCTATATTATGAAGCATATGAGCCAGTAATAAACGTTCGGCACGTTCTGCTGCGTCCATAGGCTTTTGTTGCTGCGTGACTGGCATCGAAGGTGTATGCGTTGGCATTTCCACTTTCGCAGAGCGTACTTGATTTGCCTCTAGTTTTCGGAATTGGGCATAAATAGCTTCTTCCGAAATCGTCGTTTCATTTGATAGCTGTCGGATATACAAATCTCGCTCAATTGGTGAGGAACTACCCACTAATTGTTCGAGTACTTCTTGAATATATTGAAGCGTATCATTTTCAAATTGAAAATTCTTATTTCGTCTAGCATGCATCATCATAAAAGCAATATACGTATGTGGGTTTTCCAAAATCTGTTCCTTAAAAGCCTGTCCACCTAGACTTTGAATATACTCATCAGGATCGAGTTTATCTGGTATCACCGCAATATTAACTTTCATACGTTCCGTTTGGAGTAACTGCGCCGCTCTTTTCGCCGCATCAAATCCAGCATTATCACCGTCATAACAAATCGTAACTTGCTCTACTAAGCGTTTTAGCTTTGTGATATGCTGATTCGTAAGCGAGGTTCCCATTGTTGCAACGGCATTTGTTACGCCCACAGAAGTTGCAGCCAAAACATCCATAAAACCTTCCATCAACACTACTTGACGATTTTTTCTAATAGAGGTTCGTGCCTTGTCTAGGTTATATAGCACTTCACTCTTTTGAAAAATTGGTGATTCTGGACTATTTAAATATTTTGCCTCTTCACCTGTCGATGACAGAATTCGTCCTGAGAAGGCAATAATCTTACCGTTCTCATCACGAATCGGGAACATAATACGTCCTCGAAAACGATCAAAATAGCGTTCTTCCCCTTCACGTTTGATAACTAGACCACTATCTGCGATTTCTTGTAAGTTATAACCTTTTCTTTCAAGCAATATCGTTAATGCATCAAAGCTTGGGAGAGACCATCCAATGCTATTAGATTCGATAAGTTCCCTTGTAAATCCTCTTTCTAGCAAATAATTTAAAGGCTCTTCACCATCTTCTGTGTTTAACAGTAAATGATGGAAAAAATCTGCCGCAAAGGCATGTGCTTCTTTCATCCTTTCTTCCGCTTTAGATATCTTTGTCGTCGCCTCTGGTAAACTTGGTCCTACATCTAAATGCATACCAACACGTTCACCAAGTTTTACAACAGCATCTGGGAAAGAAATCCCTTCGATATCCATGACGAAAGTAATAGCATTACCACCTGCACCGCAACCAAAGCAGTGAAAAATCTGTTTGTCTGTTGACACAGAAAAAGATGGCGTTTGTTCTCCATGAAAAGGACAGAGTCCAAACCAATTGCGCCCACGCTTTGTCAGCTGCATGTATTCGCTTATGACATCCACAATATCTGATTGTGTACGAATCTGCTCAATCACTTCTTCTGGTATTTTCCCTGCCAAATTCATCACCATCTTTAATTTACGTTCTAGAACACAATTCGATATCCGTTTTAAAAATCCTTTATTTCTCGACAAAAAAATAGGATTTTTCTCATTTTAAATATTTTTACCACAATTTTATTATTATAAAACAAATTTTAGTATTTATCTATACAATTTTAAAAACCGACTCAAAAAAACCGCCTCTACTAACCCGAGGTGGTTTACTAAATTTTGGTTTCTTATTTATAGCTTGCAAGATATTCAATAATAACGTTTGCAGTTTCCTCAACAGCTTTGTTTGTTACATCAATCACTTTACAGCCTATTTTATCGACAACTTTTTCAAAATGTTGTATTTCCTCTAAAATTCGTGCATGTTGCGCATAGATGGCATCGTCACTTAAACCTAACGTCATTAATCTTTCTTTTCTGATTGAGTTTAATTTATCAGGAGAAATAACTAAGCCAAAACATTTTCTCGCATCAATATTTAATAATTCTTCTGGTGGCGCAACCTCCGGGACCAATGGTACGTTTGCCACTTTATAACGTTTATGTGCTAAATACTGTGAAAGCGGCGTTTTAGAAGTACGTGAAACGCCAACAAGTACAATGTCAGCCTGCAATAAGCCTCGTGGATCTCTGCCATCGTCATATTTCACTGCAAATTCAATTGCCTCAATTTTTTTAAAGTAGTCATCATCGAGTTGATGCACAATGCCTGGAGTTTCTAATGGCATTTCTTCCATAAAGGTTGCCATCGATTTCAACGCTGGCCCTAATATATCTACAGCATGAACTTTTTCTTTTTCGCAAAGGTCATGCAATAATGCACGCATGTCTTGTCGAACAAGTGTATAAACTACAAATGCCTTCTGTTTCGCAGCGAGGCAGACTATTTTTCGAACAAGCTCTTCTGTTTGAATATGCGGAAAGCGCCGAATAATCGTATTTTCTAAGCCTGGACGGAACTGGCTAATAACTGCCTTAGCTACTTGATCACCAGTTTCGCCGACGGAATCAGATACAACAAAAACGCGTAATCTCTTCATGCTGTTCCCCTTCAACTGTTAGACATTTTGCGCAAGAGATAGGAATGCACGTGTAATGGTCGTTTTAGTTAAACGGCCGACTATCGTCAATCCGCCCTCTTGAGGTTCGATTACTGGTAACGAATCTACTTCTCGTTCTATTAACTTATTTGCTGCAACAACTAACGAATCTGATCTTTCACAGTACGAGATATTTGGCATTCGTGTCATAATAATATGTACAGGAATTTTATTTAAATCCTGCGTGCCAATACTTGTACGCAGTAAATCTTTACGAGAGAGAACCCCTGTTAAAAATTCGTTCTTATCAACGACAAAAAGGGTTCCAACATCCTCTGAAAACATGAAACAAATGGCATCATATACCGTCATCGTTTCAGGTACAACAACAGGTCCCGAGTGAAAATCTTTTACTTTTAAATTGTTAATGCTATCCATTAGTGTTACGGATGTTTTTTTTCCAGAATAGAAATAACCAACTCGTGGTCTAGCATCTAAAAAGCCAGCCATCGTCAAAATTGCTAAGTCTGGTCTTAAAGTTGCTCTTGTCAGATTGAGACGTTCTGCAATATGCTCCCCTGTTATCGGGCCGTTCTCTTTCACAATTTGTAAAATGTCTTCCTGACGTTTGTTGAGTTCGATTGGACTCACCGCCTCAAATCTAATAGTGTTATACTTATGCTCAATTATTATATACTATATTAATGGTTATTGCGAAGAAAAGAACTACATGCTACAATATTGACACATACGCTTGCTCTAAATGTATTTTCGAGCAATCTTGCGTTATACAGGCGATGATAGGAAAAAAGTATCTGTTCAATTTTTAGCGAGTAGAAGATGGTGAAAGTCTACAATGTAGCAGAGAAAAGGCACTCCTTGAGCTAACTTTTTGAAAAGAGGTTTTAAACAGGTCGTTTAAAACAATCAGGGTGGAACCGCGGGTATTAGCACTCGTCCCTGGGCATTATTTGTGCCCGGAGACGGGTGCTATTTTTAATTTAGCTCGTGCTAAATTAAATCATGCAATATTCGTATGAAGCGAATTAGTTTTGACAATGACACTGGTCATTCATTTAATTCGTCATGTAACACTTTTTCACTCTTTTGCAAGGAAAATTAAGAAGGAGGCTATTATAATGGCTAACAAATCAATGGAAACAATTGTATCATTAGCAAAGCATCGAGGCTTTGTCTTCCCAGGTTCTGAAATTTATGGAGGCTTAGCAAACACTTGGGATTATGGTCCACTTGGTGTTGAATTAAAAAATAATGTTAAAAAAGCTTGGTGGCAAAAGTTTGTTCAAGAATCAGAACATAATGTTGGTATCGATGCAGCTATTCTAATGAATCCAAAAGCTTGGGTTGCATCTGGTCACGTTGGCAACT
This sequence comes from Lysinibacillus sp. JNUCC-52, assembly GCF_015999545.1. Classification (NCBI taxonomy): domain Bacteria; kingdom Bacillati; phylum Bacillota; class Bacilli; order Caryophanales; family Bacillaceae; genus Lysinibacillus; species Lysinibacillus sp. JNUCC-52. The sequence goes on along the minus strand of NZ_CP065546.1, from coordinate 4,340,946 downwards.
TCAACGACCCAATGGTAGACTGTAAAGCTTGTAAAGCACGTCACCGTGCAGATAAAATCATCGAAGATGCTGCACTAGCTAAAGGTGATGAAATTATTGTAGACGGTATGACATTCGATCAAATGAAAGAAACAATGGTGAAATATGATGTTGTTTGTCCTGATTGTGGGAAAGCAGATTTCACTGATATCCGTCAATTTAATTTAATGTTTAAAACATTCCAAGGTGTTACAGAATCTTCTACTAACGAAATCTACCTACGTCCTGAAACGGCACAAGGCATTTTCGTAAACTTCAAAAACGTTCAACGTTCTATGCGTAAACGTACACCATTCGGTATCGCGCAAATCGGTAAATCTTTCCGAAATGAGATTACTCCAGGGAACTTCACATTCCGTACACGTGAATTTGAACAAATGGAACTTGAATTTTTCTGTAAACCAGGTGAAGATCTTGAATGGCATGCATATTGGAAAGAATTCTGTAAAAACTGGTTACTGAACTTGGGCATGAAAGAAGATTCAATGCGTTTACGTGACCACGAGGATGACGAATTATCGCATTACTCTAACGCAACAACTGATATCGAATTTAAATTCCCATTCGGCTGGGGCGAGCTTTGGGGCGTAGCTGACCGTACAGACTACGACTTAAAACAACATATGGAGCATTCAGGTGAAGACTTCACTTATATTGATCCTGTGACAAACGAACGCTATGTACCTTATTGTATCGAGCCATCTTTAGGTGCTGACCGTGTGACATTAGCATTTTTATGTGATGCTTATGATGAAGAAGAGCTAGAGGGTGATGACAAACGTACAGTATTACGCTTCCATCCTGCTTTAGCACCGTTTAAAGCAGCAGTACTTCCACTTTCTAAAAAGTTATCGGATGAGGCTGCTGACGTATGGTCAGAGCTACGCAAATCGTTCCCAGTTGATTTTGATGAATCTCAATCAATCGGTAAACGCTACCGACGTCAAGATGAAATCGGTACGCCATTCTGTATTACATTTGATTTCGATTCAAAAGAAGACGGTCAAGTAACTGTTCGTCACCGTGATTCAATGGAACAAGTTCGTATGCCAATCGCTGATGTAAAAGCATATATCGAAAAGCATCTTCAATTTTAATTTAAATTAAACTTGTCTAAAGCCCGAGCGGCTGTGACAAAAGAAAAGAGTGTTAGATTGACTGCCAATCAATCTGACACTTTTTTCTATGCTTCGGCGGTTGCTTTTTGAAGGTTTACAGGCGATTCGCGAACTTTTAACGGCGCTTTCTTCTGTCTCACCAGCGATTCAGGGACTTTTATCGGCTGTTTCTCTAAGTTTATCGGCGATTTATGATCTTCTAATCTATTTAACTAACAATCCCTTTTTATAAATAAAAACCAAATCAAGTTTTGATTTGGCCATGTTCTATACTTTTAACGAAATAAATAAACGCTCCTGCATTTTTTCCTCAAATAAAAACTTTTTCATACTCATACCAACTAAGTTTACTAATAGTTCCTCAATATCACTTAAGGAATAGTATAGGAAGGTGCCTTCACGCATAGGACGAACTCTTTTATCGATTGTCAGTTCCTCCTCAATGAAGTAGGCAACATTTACACCACAGTGCTCCATTAGTTGTGTTATACGTTGATCATCGCCTGGATTAATAAAGAACGGCACGATTTTATCAATATACAAAATACTCTGAACAAGCTTAATAAAAAAGTTCTCACGAATAGAAGTTTCAACGACTAAAATGGTTGTTTGCTCATGCTGATAATCCATGTACAATACATTTAATTGTTCTTCCAATAGTTGCTTTAATATATGAATGGAATTTTTGTATTTCTTCATATCAGTTTGAATTTCTCGAGTTAGTAGCCGCAGAATACGATAGGCAGGTAAGAAGATTTTTAAAACAATTTCTTTCGGATGTAAATGATCAATTAATTTATTGAAATACACTTTTAAAGTTTTCTCATCATTACGTATTAACTGTTCGATAAATAAGTTAAAAATTTCTTCAAAACTATTTGCACGATAATCAATCATTTTAACAATTTTCACACTATAATTCAGGGGTAAATTCATAGACCTTTGCTCATCTAATAATTTTACTTTTGGTAATGTTGGAAATAAATCGTAGACAAGCTCCACTTGTGCACTCCGATTATCAGATAGCAATACAACTGAGTTTACAGGATAAATGCCAAGGCACTCTACAAATTTATGCATAAACTTTTCGTTATATAAATGTCGATCCCGATACAGGACAGCTAAAGCATCTGTTGCGTTATATCCCGAATGATATACACGTTTTGAGGTCATTGCGGAATAAACATCAATAATTTGTAATAGTTGAACGCCATCACTCATCTCGTCTGCACAAAGTTGGTTCGGATATCCTTTTCCCGCAAAACGCTCGTGGTGATCACGTGCTAAATAAGCGATATCTGCTTCACCATTTTCTAATAGGAGCTCATAGCCTTTCGTTGTATGAGTTTTGACAATTTCAAATTCATCTTCGGACAGCTTTCTTTTTAAGCCTAGTATTTCTTGTGGTATAAATACTTTGCCAATATCATGAAATAGATAACCACGCGCTAGCATCTCTATTTCTGTTAAGCCTAGATGTCGCGCAAAAATAGTTCCTAGTACAAAAGCATCGAAGGAATGGACAAACGAGTACTCATCCCATTCTCTTAAACGTAAGAGTAAATCGTAGCGATGTTTTTTTTCTAAAATCCTCTCAAAGACACCTCTAACATATGCTGTGTCCTGAGTACTTTTTAAAATTTGACCATAACGCAATTCGTGTACAACATTTTCTAACGTTGTCATAAATAGATTATTGACCGCTACTTTATATTCATCAATTGCTTCTTTTTGCTCTAAAAGAGGTGCAAATACATCCTCATACTCTCTTGTTCGCTGCAAACTTAAATCATGAACAATTCTTACTGAATCTGAAGATAGATAAACTGATAATTCCTCTACTTTTCTTAGTTTAAGTAATGCAATTATTCTCTCAGTTAGTACTAAATCTTTTTTAGCTAATAGGCGATACTCGGAAAAAATATCTTCTGCTAAAATATCATTTGCTTCTACTTCCTCAATACTTAATGTCACTTTTCTTAGCATTTATTCAGCCACACACGCGTATTTATAGCATTATGTGACCTCCCTCCCTTTTCCATAGGACTGCATTAATCTAATAACGTACTATTATACGTTTGCTGATAGAGGCTTGGTTTTCATCTATGTGTCAAATGAAGAATAATTAAAACTAATTTTCCATGTAATTAGTATAATTATGCAAAAATAACTAATATATATTTTATTTACCTTTACAATATCATAGGTTAAAATGCCTTTTCAACTAGTATATGGGATTGAAATGATTAGTTAATACTATGCATATATTATAAACCATTTAAAAAGTAATTCTTTAGATTCATAAATTTAACCAACTTCGCTATTAGTTGTAACTAAATGCTAAGATATATGACCTATTCTAATAAAAATTAACGTTATTATTTATAAAAACAACTATTATTTTATTAATGCACCGTATAGCTAAAAAAAACAAATTTTTTCTTACTTATTTGTATATCGGACGTTCTCCTAATCTTTTTTTCCTATTTTGATTTCAATATGCACCACATAATTTCCATTTTATAGTGGATAATATTCCCTCTATTCTCACCTTCAACAATTTGATATAAATATATTATTATAGTTATTCTTTTATGTTAAAGTACGTTTTTTTAACAATACATAGTAATACCAACCATTCGCAATCAATCGTCCGGAAGTTTGAAACTGTACATAGGAAGGATTCTTACTAGAAAGAGCAATGCTATAAATGTATATCTATTCATTGGAGGAAACAAATTGAATACACACCGTTTTTATCAAATGGCTTTGGCAGCTACTTTAGCAACAAGCGCTATCGTTATAGCCCCCCAAACAGCTAATGCCGCTTCATTATTTCCCGATATTAACCCATCGACTGAGGAAGGCAAAGCAATTATTAACTTAGCCGAGCGTGGTATAATTTCTGGCTATCCTGACGGTACATTTAAACCCGCTAATTTTATTACTCGTACACAGGCAGCAAAAATTTTAGCAGGCATTTTACATCTAGATACTGTGCATGTAAAAAATCCTCACTTCAAGGATATTACCCCTGATAATGAAAACTATGGTGCTATCGCTGCTCTTGCAGAGGCAGGAATCATTAGTGGCTCTAATGGTTATTTTAATCCGACAAAACAAATTACACGTGGTCAACTATCCAAAATGCTTGTAAAAGGCTTTGATTTAACAATTACAGACGATATAGATATACCTTTTACAGATGTAAAGGCTGGCAGTGAATACGAGCCATATATTCAAACATTATTTGCTAACAACATCACAAAAGGTACGACACCAACTACCTTTGGTCCTCAAAGCTATGTAAAACGTTCTCAACTAGCCTCTTTTGTAGTGCGCGCTGAAAACACACAAAATAATGCGATGATTCATGCAGATCATTTTAATCAAGATTTTATCTTTGCATCTTATGGCGGGATTGAGCCAGCAGAGGATATTTTCTCTTGGGATGACGAACAAGAAATAACAAATACGATTACAATTAAGCCATTAAAAGAAGGCACTGGTAAATTGGTTATCACTGGTTTTAACGAAGATACCGAGGAATTTACTGATTTCTTTTTCTTAGTACATGTGAAATCTATCAATGGCAAGCTGCAAGCTACACTAGAAGAAGTAAATGAAGGAGATTATTTAGAAAATCTACCTCTTTATCTTAATGAAACTGATTTATCGTTCACACCTACAGAAGTAAGTATTCAAACTGCTAATGGTCAAGCATTATCTTCTGATTTCTATACACTTGATACGAAAGATAACGTAACAACACTATCTATTTTTCAAGATGGACAATACTTATTAACGTTTACAAATGGTACACAACAACAAATCATGGCGGCAGATGTGTATACTTATGATTTTGTACGTAGTATTGATCTTTATGAAATTTCAAATGAACTAATATTTACAAGTGATTATTTGAATTTTGAGCCAGTACAAGTGGCATTAGAGGATTTAGGGGATAGCTCAGATCCAACAAACAAAGTACCTGTTAAAGCAGTAATCAATGGCAACAAATTGATTGTAACGCCATTAGCAGAGGGCAATGCAGTATTACACGTAACTGGAAAAAATGGTGAAACTGCATATTTAAGTGTTGAGTTTATGAAAATTGCAGATAAATGGGCTACTTATTACGATTTATACGATGATTCGGATATCTATTAATACGGACCGAATTTAAAAAAATGCCAGAGGACATGTTAGTTGTCCTCTGGCGTTTCTGTTTTGTCTGTAGATGGTCTTAACTGTAATTCAGGTGTTCTTTCTAATTGCTCTATAAATTTCTTTGTCTTAAAGCGAATTCCAGTTTGTTCCTCATAAATGGTTGTAATAATTTTTTTTATGAAATATTTTGTCTCTTTTTTCAATTCTAGTTTGCCAATTTGATCAATTGGTACTGTGTAGAACATGCGAATCAGCTTTAGCTGAGTTGGAGTGAGCCGAATAATATATGGATCTTGCTGGTAACAGCGATGACATAGGAACCCGCCTTGTGCAAAGGAAAAGGCAAATTCTCCATCCACTGCACCGCATGATGCACAAGCATGTAGTATTGGCTGTACACCTGTGTAGGGTAACATCTTCCACTCTACAAAAAGTGTAATGGCTTCTGGATCATAGCCATCTTCAATTGCCTGTAATGCCTGTAGAAGTACTTCAAATGCAAAAGGCTCCGCTTTACCTTCCTCCACCACACGCTCGATCAGTTCCATTATATAGCTTGCATAGGCAGTTGCTACAATATCCTCCCGTATATGGCGCATTGAATTTAGATGCTCTCCTTGTTGCAATGTGCCCATTCCAGTATGATGTTGCACCATAAACATCCCATATGTAAATGGCTGTGTCACCGCAGATAATCTGCTTGAGGGCTTTTTCGCACCTCGTGCCATTGTTGCCACTTTGCCAGCCTCTCTCGTTAGTAGCGTCACAATTTTATTTGATTCGCCATATGCACGAACCTTTAGCACAATGCCTTCCCATTTATAAAGCATCCATCCCCCTCCTTTTTTTGCGACTTTTCAAAGAAAATAGAGCTCTCCAAACAAAATTTGGACAGCTCCATTTTTACTCTCTCCCAAATGGCTTAAAGCATCATTTCAACTGCTTAGTCCACTTTAAGAAATCGAAAAATTTTATAATCACGAAGCATTTACGCCAAGTGAAGGAAATTAATATTCATCATCTCGGAATCCAAAATCACGAAGATGCGTTGATTTATTACGCCAATCTTTCTGCACTTTTACCCAAAGCTCTAAATACACTTTAGATCCGAGGAGCATTTCTATATCTTTACGAGCACGAATACCTACTTCTTTCAGCAGCGCCCCACGTTTACCTATAACAATCCCTTTTTGAGAATCACGTTCTACAATAATTGTCGCTGCAACACGAATCTTTTCTTCATTTTCTTCATCACGACGAATTTTATCAATGACTACTGCTATAGAATGTGGTATTTCCTCACGTGTTAAATGTAACACTTTTTCACGAATTAGCTCTGAAATGATAAAGCGTTCTGGGTGGTCTGTTACTTGGTCGGCAGGATAATACTGTGGTCCTTCAGGTAAATACTTCGTTAAAGTTGACAGTAAGTTTTCAACATTATTCCCTTGAAGAGCTGAGATTGGCACTATTTCAGCAAAGTCATAGCGCTCCTTATAGCTGTCGATAATACCCATTAATTCATCTGGGTGAATTTGATCAATTTTATTAATTACTAAAAATACAGGTGTTGGATTGCCTTCAAGCATTTCTAAAATAAACTCGTCACCCTTACCAAGCTTTTGCTCCGCGTTGACCATAAACATAATAACGTCTACTTCACGCAATGTATTTTTTGACACTTTTAACATGAAATCGCCTAGCTTATGCTTTGGTTTATGGATACCAGGTGTATCAATAAAGATCATTTGGCTATCGTCTGTTGTTAGTACGCCTTGTACCTTATTTCGTGTTGTTTGTGGCTTATCGCTCATAATGGCAATTTTTTGACCAATGACTCTGTTTAAAAATGTAGACTTCCCGACATTTGGTCGTCCAATAATTGAGATAAAGCCTGACTTATAGCCAGTATTATTTTCCAGCATTTTCTAAATCCTCCGTTGTAAATGCAAACGGTAGTAACTCGCCAACTGACGTTACCGTGACATCACCATTTAAATTTGTTAAGTATACAGGCATAGATGGGGCACAAAATTCCATCATTACTTGGCGACACGCACCACATGGAGCACAAGGGCCCTCTGTATCAGCTACAATAGCAATCGCCTCAAAATCATAAACACCTTCTGAGACTGCTTTGAAAAACGCTGTACGCTCTGCACAGTTCGTCATACTATAACCTGCATTTTCAATATTACAGCCATGGATGACATCCCCGTTTTTTGTTAATAGCGCAGCCCCTACTTTAAATTTTGAATAGGGCACATATGCCTTCTCACGTGCTTTTTTAGATTCTTCTAGTAACGCATGCATATCTATCTTCATCTATGCTAATTCTCCTCTACATCAAAATCAATGCCTTTATGCATTAGGCATCTCATCAATTACGCCTCGGTGTAATTGCGTCCAGATTTTTTGGAGCTTCATAAAGAACTCCTTTTAAAATCTACGACATTCTCTAACCTTAATATAGCCAAAGTTTGAACTCCACCGCTTTTAGTGCACATTCAATATTTATTCCCTCACTTATATAAGTAAGGGTTGCTAAAATCAAGTTAAAACCATTTTGGTATAAAGATTAGTAAACCGATTATAGCACTGAATACCGCAAATACAAGCACCGCACCTGCTGCAATATCTTTCGCTTGCTTAGCAAGTGGGTGAATGTCAGTTGAAGCTAAGTCCACAACTCGTTCAATAGCGGTATTCACCATTTCAAGCGCAAACATCAGTGCTATTAATAATAGCACAATAAACCATTCTACTCGTGATAAACCTGTGAAATAACCAGCAATTAAAACAATGCCCGCACTGAGCAAATGTGATTGAAAATTTTGCTCTTTACATGCTGTGATTATACCTTCAAAAGCATATCCAAACGAACGTAAATATTTGCGTAAGTCCATTTAGTCACGTCCTAAGCCGTAAGATTGTAAAATCTCCTCTTGCTTCCCGAACATCACCTTTTCATCCTCTGATACCATATGATCATAACCAAGTAAGTGCAAGAAGCCATGGACAGCTAAAAAGCCCAATTCACGCTCAAATGAATGTCCATACTCCTCAGCTTGCTCCTTTGTGCGATCTGTTGAAATAATGATATCGCCCAAAATGCGTGGCATCCCTTCAAACGTTACTTCCATTTCACCTTCACCTAATTCCTCTAAGGCGAACGATATCACATCTGTCGGTTGGTCTTTACCGCGATAGTCTCTGTTTATTTCTTGGATAGCTTCGTTAGTCACAAAGGTTACTGATACTTCTGTTTCAGGTTCAATCTTTTCTACTTTTGCTGCATGTTGTAAAAGCTTCTCTACCAGCTCCATATGTTGTGCAGTTACTTCATTTGTTTCATCTGTAAAATCAATTGTTAAAATCATTGGTGCCTCCTACTTATCTGCCTTTGGATATTCAATACGTGAATGGAAAATTCCATTTAACGTCTCACAAAGTACTTGCTCTATACATTTTAACTCTTTTATCGAAATATCGCATTCATCAAACTGATGGTCCTGTACACGGTCATCAATAATAGCACGCACGAGCTTGTGAATTTTTTCAGCATTTGGTTCTTTCATTGAACGAACTGCCGCTTCCACACTATCAGCTACACTAATTACGGCTGCCTCTTTTGTTTGTGGTTTCGGTCCAGGGTAACGGAACTTTGCCTCATCAATCACTTTTCCCTCTTCTTTTGCTTTGTAAAGGAAAAATTTAAGTAAACTTGTTCCATGATGTTGTAGCGCTATATCAATAATCTCTTGCGGCATTTTATAGCGTCTTAGCATGTCCGCTCCATCAGTAGTATGTGCAATAATAATTTCTGCACTAGTTTCTGGCGGCATTGAATCGTGAGGATTCATACCTGACATTTGATTTTCGATAAAGAACGCTGGACGCTTCGTCTTGCCAATATCATGATAATAACAGCCGACTCTGGCTAGTAATCCGTCTGCACCAATAGCTTCGCATGCAGCTTCAGCTAAATTTGCCACCATTACACTATGATGATATGTGCCAGGTGTTTCCATTAGTAATTTTTTTAACAATGGATGATTTGGATTAGACAGTTCAATTAAACGCAATGTCGAAAGTAAACTAAATGCCGACTCAAAAAATGGTAATAGCCCCATTGTAAGTGCACCCGATAAAAGGGCCGATAAAATCGCAGCGATAAAATAAAACAGTAGCTCAGACAAGCCATACGATGATTGCGTCATTAGTAAATAAAATGCGATAAAGCCCATATTTACAAGTGATATAACAGCAACCGCCTGCATAATATGTGAGCGCTTTTCTACACTACGCATAAAGAATAGGCTCGCAAAACCACCAAATATAATATATAACGTAATTTCCATCTGCATCACAGATGAATATCCTTCTTGAAAAATAACCCCTGCTGAAGCAGCAGTCATAACGGTAATTAATACTGCTGCGCGATCATCTGCTAACAGACGAACGAGCATTGTCGCTAATGCCGTGGGGAATAAAAATGCAACCGTCACATCAAAACCATCTGCCACTAAGCTTATAAACTTCATTAGAAGAATTGAAAAACTATACACAATTACTGTGACAAGCAATGCATTACGCTTTTTAGGTTCTTCTATTTCCCAGCGATCAAATAGAATATACATAAAAATCAGTTGAAGGAAGGTTAAAATAATCAACCCTGCAATCGGCTTCATTGAAGCTTTATTACTCACCATACCAAGTAACTCTAATTGCCTAAATGTCTCATTATCAATAATCTGCCCTTCCTGTACGATAATTTGACCTTGTAGTATACGCGTTGGTTCAACTGCTTCCTTTGCTTGCTCTATTCTAACTTTTGTTTGTTCCTCATTGATTGTTTCGTTTTCAACAATACTTGCACGTCCGATTAATATGACTGTGCTTAAAATCTTATCAGGATAGCCACGCTGACCACGAATTTTTGTTTCAAAATCATTTTGCGCAGCTAACACATTTTCTTTACGAATTGATTTTTGTAAATATTCTTGAACAAGTTTAGAAAGTTGTACGCTTGTTCTTTTTAAATCTGTTTCACTTTGTTGTAATAAGCCTTCAAGCTGTGCATCTGTAAAAATGACAGGCATTTGATCAACATCAATAGATTCTAATTTTTTGCGGAGCTTTGCCACTTGGTCGACATCTGCATCGGGATCTTTACTACTATCTACAGCCTTTTTCACTTCAAGCACATAATCAAATAAAGACGTCACGATTGCTACACGTTGTTTTGCAACGTCCTCTGAAAATTGATAGACGGGCGTAACTGCATTGGCAGCCTTTTCTCGTTCCTGCTGAGTCTTAACTGTATCTTCGATTGTTTTCGTCGATCTTACTGTTTCTGATGCAAGTTGCAATGGTTTAAAATCGTATGTAACACCCTTTACATTGCCATACATAAATGTAAACTGTAATGCCCCTGTAAGGATGAGAACGACAATCAAAAAGTAGCGAAACCCGATAAGCTCCGTAATTTTTTGAAGTTGTTTCTCCATTCGGCACCTCCTCTATCTATCTTCTATCATACCAATTCAAAAAACATTTTTCCCGAAAAATGTATAAGAAAGCAAAAAAACAGCTATACGTATTTGTATAGCCGTCACATTTTTCATTTTTCAACCTTAAATATGCATAAATTGCTGGATTTGTCGCTTCATTTTTAGTATAGGTTATTGCCGTTAATTTCGACTGCGAGCGGGCGCTTTCCGCGGGCACAATGTAAGCCGCAACCGTCGCTGTCGCGCCGTCTGTTGCGGCTTACATTGTGTGCTGTTCCCGCAGGAGTCGCCCACCCTCTGCTCTAATTAACAAGTATTAGTTTCTATTATAGAAAACTAAGGTTAAATTTAAGCACAGTATCGTTATTCTGAATAATTTCGAAAGTTATCAGCTTCAACCTATATATAAGGATGACTATCGCCGTTAATTTCCGCTGCGGGCGGGCGCTTTCCGCGGGCACAATATAAGCCGCAACCGTCGCTGTCGCGCCGTCTGTCGCGTCTTACATTTTGTGCTGTTCCCGCAGGAGTCGCCCACCCTCCGCTCTAATTAACAAGTATTAGTTTCTATTACAGATAACTAAGGTTAAATATAAGCACAGTATCGTACTTGTTGTACCTGTCGCTTCGCTTTCGGTACAGACTTTTTTTCTTTCGTTGTACCTGTCGCTTCGCTTTCGGTACAGACTTTAAAATAACCGCCTTAGGCGGTTATTTTAAAGTTGCTGATCTTCGTAAGCTTTTATGATTTTTGCTACGACTGGATGGCGGACTACATCGCCTTGTTCTAGAATTTGGAAATGTATTGAATTGACATATTTTAATGTGCGTTCAGCAACAATCAAACCAGACTCCGTATTTTTTGGAAGGTCAATTTGCGTTTTGTCGCCAGTAATAACCATTTTTGAACCAAATCCAAGTCGTGTTAAAAACATTTTCATTTGCATATGTGTTGTGTTTTGAGCTTCATCTAGAATGACAAAGGCATCATCTAATGTGCGTCCACGCATATAGGCTAAAGGCGCGATTTCAATCGTTCCTCGCTCAATTAGGCGTTGCGTTTGTTCCGTGCCATATATATCGTTTAACGCATCGTAGAGCGGTCGTAAATATGGATCGACCTTTTCCTTTAAATCACCTGGAAGGAAGCCTAGAGACTCTCCTGCCTCGACTGCAGGACGTGTTAAAATAATACGCTTTACATGCCCATTTTTAAGCGCTTGCGTAGCCATTACTACCGCTAAATACGTTTTTCCGGTACCAGCTGGGCCAATACCAAAAACAACGTCTTTGTGACGAATCGCTTGTATGTATTCTCGTTGACCTATTGTTTTTGCACGTATCGGTTTCCCTTTAGTCGTGCGTGCAATTTCTTCATCGTAAAGTTCTGCAAAGTATTCAATTGTCCCTTTTTGTGTCATTTCAATTGCCGTTGCTACATCACGTTGATCAATATTAATTCCTTTGCGAATAACTTTTAATAATGCGTGTAGAAGATATGTTGCTTGTTCTTTTGCTTCTTCTTCACCTGTAAGCTGAATTTGCTCACCGCGTGTAATGATATGGACATGAAGAGCCTCTTCAATTAATTTCATATTAGCATCGGAAATACCTAGCAGCATCACCGCTTCATTTGGATTATCCACTTGTAATACAGTTAAATGTTCTGACATAATCATTCTCCTTGTGGCCCTTGTATTGGACTTGCAATGTTTTCGTTGACTAAAAATAGAACTTTCCCTTCAACTGTACCATTCCCCCACTTCGCCTGTAAAAGGTTTTCTTTCTTAATAACGGTTTTTGCAGGAAGTGATTGAAGCATCTTTTCATGTAGTAGTGGCATTAACAATGTATCAATTTTCGATTCATCTAATTTAATTTCCACTGTTTTTGTTTGCTGTTCCTCCACAATCGAAACATATGGATCTAGCCAATTTGGTAAGTCTTTCTTTTGTACATAATCAACCGCTTCTTTATGAATCCCCTTTACGACTACACGCCACTGCTTTTGTTGCATTGATTCAATTGTTAGTTTTGTTGGAATTTTAAAGGAGCATTCAAGCCAGTAGTCCGCAAAAACCTCACCCTTTGCCCCAACAAAGACATGGTCTTCACCACTGTCAATGACACCACTTACAAGAACGTCACCTTCATAAGCTGTATCATTAACAGAAATTTTCCGTTCCCCATGTTGAATGTTAAAGTTTGTTATGACACCGCTTTTCGTAGCAACTAAATGTGTTGCAAGTTTTTCGGTTGTCAATTCTGTTGTTTTTGGAGATTCCTGTGGTCTCAGCGTAACACGACCACCTTGCTTTTCAATATGCACCCACGCTAAGTCTCGATGTTTTTCTAACAGACTCTGCCGAATAACAGCGTCTGACGGTAATACTTTTTTAGTCATAGGCGTTTCTAAATGAAATGTTTCTTGAAATGTTTTCTCGATTTGTTGTTGCAGCTCTGGTGTCGCCGCTTCAATTTCTACACGCCAAATGATTTGTGCGCAAAGTAAAGGGATTAAAATCATGATAAATAACCCGAGTAATGTCCAAAGTTGTGCCCGAAAAACTTGAAGCTCATCAGCATAATGAACGGTCATTTTTAACCGATACCGACTACGAATGCGACGAATTTTTGGCAAGTATCCCATATTCGTTTCAAATGTAACTTCCTGATCTCGAAAGACAACACGCTTTAAAGGTACTTGCTGCGCATGTAATGCTTGAATAAAAGGATGAACATTTTCATGGCGCTTTATACGTATTATAATTGGTCGATTATTCCACATTCTTGCTCACACCCATATCATTAGTCATTTTTACATGTAATTCCTGCAAATCCTCTACTGAAAGATGGAGCATTTCTTCCTTTATTGCATTTATCTCAACAGATTTTCCACGCACAATAATATGATAATCAGCATAAATAAACGAGCACGACGTAGCGTCAGCATGTAAAAAGCGATAAGGTCCGATAATTTTTAATGTTTCATACTGTGTTAATTCAAGTAGTGGCGTTAATTGAAATAATTTTTTCATAAAAAAATGCCTCCTTCTTCGGCAATATATGCGCCGAAAAAGGAGGACATGCTAGTTATTTTCGTTTTGCTTTTGGCGGGCCTAAAATTTCAGCCATCACCACTGCTTGCACCAATGCTTTTTGGGAATTCGGTATCTGAAATCCATTATTGGAGGTTGCAACAGAGATGTCTTTTTTCTCAGCAGCCAAACGCCCAATGCTAGGACGTTCGGTTTTACGACTCAATTGCTCAGTTGGAATAAGCGGTGGGGCTACATAACTAGGAATATGTTCCTTCACTTTTTCTCTTACTGGCTCCAGTCGTTTTTCTGTGTCATTTTCTGTCGCAAATTCCGTTTTTAGCTCCCCTACAAATTCACGCGCAAAGTCTTCAAAGCTTTGCCTTTTAGTAGTTGGGCGACGATGCGTTGGTTCATCTACTTCCATTTGGGCGGAAGGTTGTGATGGAGCAGTTTTATTGAAAGGGGGCATTGGTTTTTGTTCTTTTTTATTTTTAGATTTTCCGAAAAGAGAGCTGACTATGGCAATAATTGCAATTATAATAAGTTGTTCCATTTGTTAGCACTCGCTCCTTTCCGTTAATTATGCTTTTGGTTCACTAGGGTCTGATTTGTCTGTACTTACTTTTGAAATGGAGTCACGCATAGCCGTATCTGCTTGAATATTACGGTAGTTCATATAGTCCATAATACCAAGGTTACCAGAACGTAAAGCTTCTGCCATTGCTTGTGGTACTTCTGCTTCTGCCTCTACTACTTTCGCCTTCATTTCTTGTACGCGGGCAATCATTTCTTGCTCATTTGCTACAGCCATTGCACGACGTTCTTCCGCTTTCGCTTGGGCAATGTTTTTATCTGCTTGCGCTTGTTCAATTTGTAATTCGGCACCGATATTTTTACCGATATCCACATCCGCAATATCAATCGATAAGATCTCAAATGCTGTCCCAGAGTCTAAGCCTTTAGATAATACTGTTTGTGAAATCATATCTGGATTTTCAAGGACTGTTGTATGGCTTGATGCACTACCGATTGTCGAAACGATACCTTCACCTACACGGGCAATAACTGTTTCCTCACCTGCACCACCGACTAAACGTTCGATGTTTGCGCGAACTGTGATACGTGCCTTCGCTTTAACTTCAATCCCGTTCATTGCCACACCTGCAATAAATGGTGTTTCAATTACTTTTGGGTTAACAGACATTTGTACCGCTTCTAAAACATCACGACCAGCAAGGTCAATTGCAGCACAACGTTCAAATGTTAGCTCAATATTAGCACGGTGAGCAGCAATTAGTGCATTTACGACACGGTCTACATTACCACCTGCTAAATAGTGACTTTCTAATTGGTTAATTGTCACAGGTAAGCCAGCTTTATGTGCTTTGATTAACGGATTGACGATACGTGAAGGAATTACACGACGTAAGCGCATTCCGATTAATGTGAAAATACTAACGCGGACACCTGCAGCTAGTGCAGAAATCCACAGCGCCACTGGTACAAATGTAAAAAATACAGCGACGACAATAAATAGTAGGACTAGCCCGATTATTGGGCCCACTAAAGCTAAATCAATTCCCATGTTGTTATTCCTCCATCTCTTTTTCTGTTTGTCTCACAACAATACGTGAGCCTTCTACTTTAATCACTTCTACATTCTTCCCTACATCAACATAGCCACCTTCTGACACAACGTCAATTCGTTCATTCACAAATCGAATTGTACCTGCTGGGCGAAGTGGTGTTAACGTTATACCAACTTTCCCTAACAACTCAGTGCGATTAACGTTAGACACATAGCCCTCTTCCGTTGTAGTAGCATCCATGAGCACTAACTTGTTTAAAACATGCATTTTTTTACCGAAAAATTTCATCAGGATCACCATTCCTATTATGGCTACTACAAGCGCAATAAAAATCGCCATGACCATTTGCATCATGTTTGCACCTGCCAGCAGCAAGCTAAGTAATATAAGCACGCCACCTAAAATACCAACAATGCCTCCGGGGACAAAAAATTCCGCAATGACGAGTGCTAAGCCTGCAATGAAAATTAATAATGTTTCATAGCCTGCAAAACCTGCTACCATATGACCGAAGAAAAATAATCCGAGAGCTGATAACCCCATTGTACCTGGAACACCAAACCCAGGCGAATACAGTTCCATAACAAGCCCCAAACTCGCAATAGACAATAAAATAGGTACGATAAGTGGGTTTGTAATAAAACGAGCAATTTTTTCTGCAAAGGTTGGCTCAATTGATACAATATCACTACCCTTTAAATCTGTCTTGGCTAAAAGTTCTTGAAAATTAGCAACAGTACCTTCTGAATAGTTTACCTTTTCAGCCTCTGAAGCCGATAATGTTAATAAATTCTCGCCTCCAGCTCGAAATTCTGGCAAATCAATTGTCGAATCTGCCATTGCTAAGGCATACTTCGGATCACGACCAGAAGTTTCGGCAGCCGCCTGCATTTGCGCGAGCCACGCACTATGAGCCTTATTATCAGCTGCATTGCCAGCAGAATCGATTACTGCTGCTGCGCCAATTGTTCCATTAGGAACCATATAAATTTCATCTGCATGTAAGGCTAAAAAAGCACCTGCTGAATGGGCATCCTTGTTAATAAAAGCAATCGTACGTATCGTAGTGGCATCCATAAGCATGGCGATATCGCTTGCTGCATTGACAAAACCACCAGGCGTATGTATATCGAGTACAATCGCTTCTGCATAGTTTTCTTCAGCCTCTTTAAAAGCTCGTTCTAAAAATGCGTGAAGTCCACGTTCAACTTCATCATGAATCGGTACGTGGTACACCTTGCTACTTGCAAATGCTGAAGTCAGTGGAAACGCTACCAAAACAGTCATCCAAATCACAATAATATAGCTAAGGATTCTCCTTTTCCGCATCTTTTTCCCTCCCTTCTAACATGCTTCTCTACTCTATATACGACTGACCTTGTAAAAAGTTTCACAAAATCAAGTTTATTTTTATTATACAGTATGAAGTATGTTTTTTCCCTTCAGCTGATTAGCAAAGTTGCTGTTTTCTTATAAATAAAAAAAGCCGAATGAAATCTGTAGTGATTTCATTCGACTTTTTCGAATATGTACCGCAAAAAGAGCATCATGCAAAATACCTGGAATTAATCGCAATTGCAACTAATTCCAGGTATATCATTGTCTGCTCAGTGAATCATACAATTGCGTGTTTTGAACGTAGGGATTTTTAATGGGAAATTAAATTACCACTTACGTTTACGTGCAGCTTCTGATTTCTTTTTACGTTTAACGCTAGGTTTTTCGTAGAACTCGCGCTTTCTAACTTCTTGAATTGTACCACTTTTTGATACAGTACGTTTGAAGCGGCGAAGAGCATCTTCAAGCGATTCGTTTTTGCGAACGACAGTTTTTGACATCTCTCTTTCCCTCCCTCCGAACACACGTCAATACACAAAACAATTAGGCTAATAACCAACTGTTGTGTACTAAAAAATTATACCGTATTGTCTTATAACGGTCAATAGAAAGTATTCGAAATCGCAAAGAGAATTTTTAAAATCCATTTTAACCGTATTTTATATTGTTCTTCAGATAACAATAAGGATAGTCATTGTGTACAAATAGTAAAGAAGAGAGTGCAGTGTCTCTACCCAATAGAACAAAAAATACTTTCTTGAGAGAGGGTACATTCATGTCTCTTCGTCATCACAAAAATTTTCATACACTTCAAACTAAAAATTCCACGCTCCTTTACTGTTTTGATAAAGGCGTAAATTGGTTAAAAGATTTTCTTTGTGTTGCCATCTTCGATTAAAATTTCTACAGCCTCTCTAAAGCGCTGCGAATGGATAATTTCTCGTTCTCTTAAAAAAATCAAACTATCATTTAAATCAGGGTCATCCGATAAGTCAATTATCCATTGATATGTGGCACGTGCTTTTTCTTCCGCCGCAATATCTTCGTATAAATCAGCAATTGGATCCCCTTTTGCCTGTATATAGGAAGCAGTAAATGGTACCCCCGATGCATTTTGATAAAACAGTGCTTTATCATGGTTAACATAATGATCTGCGAGTCCTGCTTCTTTAATTTGCTGAGGGGTTGCATCTTTTGTTAGCTTATAAATCATTGTAGCAATCATTTCGAGGTGAGAAAACTCTTCTGTTGCTATATCCGTTAACAAGCCTACTACTTTATCAGGTATTGTATATCGTTGATTCATATAGCGAAGTGCAGCTGCTAGCTCACCATCTGCACCACCATACTGCTCTATTAAATACTTTGCTAGCATCGGGTTACAAGTACTAACTTTGACTGGATACTGGAGCTTTTTTTCATAATACCACAAACATCTTTCCCCCTAATCCAAATGTATTTCATTCTGTATTTACACTTGCCAAGGCCATGGCGTATCAACCCAATTGAACGGATAATTCGAATAGCTTCTTCCGAAATTCATAAGCGGACCAAATTTTTGTTCGAAATCTACTTTTAATCGCATACTTTTTTCGGTATTTTCATTAAATTGGGTAATTGCAGCATAATCATGTGGATGTGTGTCTAAATAAAGATTTAATTCAACGATAACAAAATCAATCGCTTGAATTTCTTCGAGAAGCTGATAAAACTCTGGTGGCATTTGTTTACTCACCTTTCATCCCACCTCTCTCTGGGTTCGGATAGGGGCTAAAAAAATCAGGCCATAGTGTACCAAATTTTAACGCTTCCCTTGCAGTCTGAAACTGTGGTAGACCAGGCGGTTGAAAGCCTATATACAGTTGTGGAGGTGTTGCAAAGCTTTTGACCTCAATCGGTTTACAAGGATCAAAAGGACTGATATAAGGTCGCCAATACTTATATTGCGTAAACATAAAATCCTCCCTTCTAAAAGCAATTACATCATTCGAGTATATGAGGTCGGAAAAATAATTATTCTGATGAAAAAATTAGCTTAACGGCGTTTGCTTTGTAGTTGTTCCTTACAGACCATTTTTAAATGTAAACAAAAAAATAGCGTACTAGAAAATATTCCAGTACACTATTTCTCCTATTAAGCATTATTAAAATTATTTGTTGAAATTAATAATTAGAATCAGCAATTAAGCCCTTCATGATTGCTACACCAGAACTTGCTCCAATACGAGTGGCACCAGCTTCAACCATTTTTTGCATATCTTCCAAGCTACGAACCCCACCAGAAGCTTTCACACCTAGCTCAGGTCCTACTGTTTTACGCATTAACGCTATGTCCTCTGCTGTTGCTCCACCAGTAGAGAAGCCTGTTGACGTTTTCACGTAATCTGCGCCAGCTGCTACAGACAGTTCACAAGCTTTTACTTTTTCTTCTTCAGTTAGTAGGCAAGTTTCGATAATTACTTTTACAATCGCACTGCCTTTTGCCGCTTCTACTACTGCCGCAATATCCGCTTGTACTTGTTCGAAGTTTTGATCTTTTAAAGCGCCAATATTGATGACCATATCCACTTCTTGTGCGCCATTAGCAATCGCATCTTTTGCCTCAAATGCTTTTACAGCTGGTGTATTAGCGCCTAATGGGAAACCAATAACCGTACATACTAAAACATCTGAGTTTTGTAATAGCTCGCTACAATATTTCACCCACGTTGGGTTTACGCAAACAGATGCAAAGCCGAATTCTTTTGCCTCTGCACATAGCTTTTCAATTTGTTCTTTCGTCGCCTCAGCCTTTAATAAAGTGTGATCAATCATATTTGCATAATTTGTTGTCATTTAACAAGCACTCCTTCTAACTTAAGTTGTCCGTACCTCTCTGGAATAATACCATGTTTTCACGTTTCCGTCTAATGTCTTAAGTTATTACACAATGGTTTTAATTTGTCATAGTCTTTATCATGCCCGTTTAAGAGTAATATTATCAATAAAAAAAGGATTGTCTATCATCAATAGATAGACAATCCTTAGGCTATTATTTTACAGTTTCTAATAAGCGTACAAACTGCCCTTTAGAGTGAGGGTAGCCCGCTTGTGTAATTTTGACCTTTACAAGTTGACCAATCAGGTTTTCAGGACCTTCAAAAACTACTTTTAAGTAGTTGTCTGTGTAACCCGTTAATAAGCCCTCTTCCTCACTACCATCATGAACAAATTCTTCAGGTATTACTTCTAATACTTCATTTTCGAAGCGAGAAGCATATTCCTTCGCAAGTTGGTCATTTAAAGCGATTAGGCGGTGAACGCGCTCATTTTTAATGTCCTCATCGATTTGGTCTTCCATACGGGCTGCAGGTGTGCCTGTACGAGGAGAGAATGGGAACACATGTAACTCTGAAAATTTATGGTCACGAATAAAGTTATACGTTTCCATAAATTCTTCTTCTGTCTCACCTGGGAAACCAACGATGACGTCAGAAGTAACAGCTAAGTTCGGTAATGCTTCATGTAATTTTGTTAAGCGTTCGCCGAAAAATGCCATCGTGTATTTACGACGCATACGTTTTAATACTGTATCCGAACCTGATTGAATCGGAATGTGTAGATGATTAACAACAATGTTTGACTCACGTAAAACATCGATGACTTCATCTGTTAGTTGGCTAGCTTCAATAGAAGAAATACGTAAACGTTTTAATCCTTTTACATTCGCCTCTAAATCACGTAACAATTGAGCAAGGTTATAATCTTTCAAGTCTTGTCCATAGCCACCTGTATGAATCCCTGTTAGTACGATTTCAAGATAACCAGCATCGACTAATTGTTGTGCTTGATTTAGTACTTCCTGTGGATCACGCGAGCGCATTAAACCACGCGCCCAAGGGATAATGCAAAATGTACAGAAGTTATTACAGCCTTCTTGGATTTTTAATGATGCACGTGTTCGGTCTGTAAATGCTGGCACATCTAATTCTTCATATACACGATTTTTCATAATGTTGCGTACAGCGTTAATTGGTTGACGCTCGTTACGATATTGCTCAATATAGCCAAGTAATTTTGTACGATCCTGTGTTCCTACAACAATATCTACACCAGGAATCGCCATAATTTCAGCTGGGGACGTTTGCGCATAACAGCCTGTAACACAAATAACCGCATCTGGATTTTGACGGACAGCTCGACGAATAACTTGACGCGATTTTTTATCGCCCGTATTTGTTACTGTACATGTATTAATGACATAAACGTCAGCCTGATGATCAAACTCCGTACGATCGTAACCATCTTCTTTAAACAGTTGCCAAATAGCCTCTGTTTCATAGTGATTTACTTTACAGCCAAGTGTGTGAAAAGCCACTTTTGACAAGGCTAAACACCTCTTTCATTCAAATTCATATGATATTGCAGATAGCGCATAAAGTGGCGCTGTTTCTGCACGTAAAATTCTTGGACCAAGAGACATTGTTTGCGCGCCAGCTTGCTTTAACATATCAGCTTCTTTCCGCGCAATACCACCTTCTGGACCGAAGATAATAAGGATTGATTTCGACTCCTTATCATACACGTTTTTTAGCTTATCCGCAAACCTTGTGCGTTTTTCTGCCTTTGCATCCTCTTCATCTGCAATAAATATAGCGTCAAAATCGTTCATACGCGATACAAGCTGTGTAAACTTTATTGGCTCGTATATTTCGGGTATGTGCGTGCGATGTGATTGCTCCGCTGCCTCTTTTGCAATTTTTTGCAAGCGCTCCTGTTTTTTCGCACCCTTTTTGACATCCCATTTTACAATTGATCGCTCCGCTTCAAATGGCAACAAGGCATACATACCAAGCTCAGTCGCTTTTTGTGTAATAAGTTCTAATTTATCACCTTTAGGCAGCCCACAAGCAACTGTTACACGAACAGGAAGCTCTGGCGATGGAATTGTTCGTCCCGTCGCATGCACAATGACATCATCCTCTTCAAATGCAGTAATTGTGCAAATATAAGCTGTGTCTTGTGCAACGACGATAATCTCCGCACCTTCTTTCATGCGCATAACACGCATGATATGTCGCGCATCTTCACCCGTAATGCGTGCTGAATCAATGGATGTATCGATGAAATAACGTTGCATAGCTAATACTCCTTTCTGATAACGAAAACGCCAAGCCGTAAGCACTCGGCTCACGATTTGGCGCTTTCTTGGTCAATTTATTGTGGTCGACGAGCGATAATTGCTACCCAATCTTCCATTAATAATACTTCTTCAATAACAAAGCCTGAAGCTTCAAGTGCTGCTTTCACATCATCTCGTTTCGCTCCGATGATGCCTGAAGTGACATATAATCCGCCTGGTTTAACAATTGTAAATGCATCGTCAGTAAAGGACATAATAATCTCTGCTAAAATGTTTGCAACTACAACATCAGCTGGCTCTTTCACAGTATCTAATAAGTTACCGTGGAAAACTTCAACTTTATCGCTTACTTTATTTAACGCAACATTTTCTTGGGCAGAACGTACAGCCACTTCATCTAAATCTAGTGCATGCACACTTTTTGCGCCAAGCATTGCTGCACCAATCGAAAGAACACCAGAGCCTGTGCCAATATCGACAACCGTGTCGCCTTCTTTTACGACTTTCTCAAGACCTTGTAAGCACATAACCGTTGTTGGGTGTGTTCCTGTACCGAATGCCATACCAGGATCTAACTCAATGATTAATTCATCCGTTGAAACTGGTGTATAGTCTTCCCATGTCGGTACAATTGTAAAACGTTCCGAAATTTTAACTGGGTGATAGTATTGTTTCCACGCTGTCGCCCAATCTTCCTCGTTCACTTCTACAATCGAAACAACATTTTCTCCGATATCAATGTTGAAATTCGTTAAATTCGTAATCGCTGCCTTGATTTCTTCAACTGTTTCATTTAAAAAGCTAGACTCTGATAAGTAAGCTTTAACGATAACGCCCTCTTTTGGAAAATCATCTTCATTTAGCGCGTAAATCTCACCATACTGATCTTCACGTGGCTTCGCGAATTCAGCTGAATCCTCAATTACAACACCGCTAGCTCCTGCTTCATGCAAAATATTTGAAATTGCTTCCACCGCTTCATTTTTTGTATGAATGGATAGTTCTGACCACTTCACGTAGCTCTTCAGCTCCTCTAATTATTCACCTTGGAATTTTTTCTTGATTTTATCAAATAGTGAGCTTCCTTGTTCTTCTGGAATATCGCCACTAATTTCTGCAAATTCACGTAGTAATTGTTTTTGTTTCTCTGTTAATTTTTCTGGCGTCATAACTCTAACAGTTACATATTGGTTACCTGTTCCATAACCATGAACATTTTTTACACCTTTATCTTTCAAGCGGAATTGTGCACCTGATTGTGTACCCGCTGGAATACGTAATTTCACTTTACCATGTACAGTAGGTACTTCAATTTCATCCCCTAATGCTGCCTGAGGGAATGTTAATTTTAATTCGTAGTAAATATCATCGCCATCGCGTTCGAATTCATTGTGCCCTTGAACGCGGAACATAATGTATAAGTCACCAGCTGGACCACCGTTAATACCTGGTTCACCTTGACCTGTTACACGAATTTGTTGACCATCATCAACCCCTGCAGGAATGGACACTTTAATTTTTTTACGTTTTTGAACTTTACCTTCACCGCGACAAGTTGAACATTTTTCTTTAATGATTTTACCTGTTCCGTGACATGTCGTACAAGTACGACGATTCATCATGCGGCCAAATGGTGTATCAACAGCCTGATTAATTTGTCCTGCACCTTTACAAGTAGAACATGTTTCAGGAGTTGTACCTGGTTTTGCACCAGAACCATGACATGTTTCACATGTTTCGTCTTTAGGAATTTCAATTTCTGTTTCTTTCCCAAAAATCGCTTCCTCAAATTTAATATTCATACGGTATTGCAGATCGTCACCTTTACGTGGTGCATTCGGGTCTTGTCGGCGTCCACCACCGCCAAAGAATGAACTGAAAATATCCTCGAAGCCGCCAAAGCCGCCGCCTCCGAAACCGCCGCCTCCAAAACCTGCATTTGGATCTTCGTGTCCAAATTGGTCGTAGCGCGCTTTTTTCTGATCGTCACTTAATACTTCATAAGCTTCAGCAATTTCTTTGAATTTTTCATCTGCACCTGGCTCTTTATTTAGATCAGGATGGTATTGTTTTGATAATTTACGGTATGCCTTTTTAATGTCATCTTTAGAAGCCGATTTCGTTAAACCAAGCACCTCGTAATAATCGCGTTTCTCCATGATTCACACTCCGCTCTTTTTGCATAAAATCTATTGTAACATGCAGTCTAAAAAACTGCCTCTATTTTCGCCATAATTTTCACTTTTCTATCCATATTTCTAAGCTTCATAGTCGAATTGACAAGCCCTTGCCACTTCAATTTCGTCTATTCAAACTCAAGAAATAATTGTATAGAAAGAGAAAAGCCAAAGCCGCAAGCGGTCTTTGGCTTCTTCACTTTACTGTTATGTTGATAATTTCTTATTTGTCGTCTTTTACTTCTTCAAAGTCAGCGTCTACGATGTCGTCTTTTTTATCAGCTCCAGCATCTGGACCTGCCTCGCCACCTTGAGCTGCTTGTGCTGCAGCTGCCGCTTGTTCGTATACTTTCATTACTAGAGGCTGTAATACGCCTTCTAATTTTTCTTTCGCTGCTTTAATACCTTCTAATTCACCAGCTTCAAGCGCTTTTTTAAGTTCATCACGAGCATCTTCTACAGATTTTTTCTCATCTTCTGTAATTTGCTCACCTAAGTCAGCAATTGTTTTATCAACTTGGAACACTAATTGGTCCGCTTCGTTGCGAAGATCTGCTTCTTCTTTACGTTTTGCATCGGCTTCTGCATTCGCTTCAGCGTCTTTTACCATGCGTTCGATTTCATCGTCTGATAAACCAGAATCAGATTGAATTACAATTGTTTGCTCTTTATTTGTACCTAAATCTTTCGCTTTAACCGAAACGATACCATTTTTGTCGATATCAAATGTAACTTCGATTTGTGGAATACCACGTGGTGCTGGTGGGATATCCGCTAATTGGAAGCGACCTAATGTTTTGTTATCCGCTGCCATAGAACGTTCACCTTGCAATACGTGAATATCTACTGCTGGTTGGTTATCAGCCGCAGTTGAGAATACTTGTGATTTAGATGTAGGAATTGTTGTGTTACGATCGATTAATTTTGTGAACACGCCACCCATTGTTTCAATACCTAATGAAAGAGGTGTTACATCAAGTAATACTACGTCTTTTACGTCACCAGTTAGTACGCCACCTTGAACTGCAGCACCCATCGCTACTACTTCGTCAGGGTTAACACCACGGTGAGGCTCTTTACCAGTTTCTTTACGTACAGCTTCTTGTACTGCAGGAATACGAGTAGAACCACCAACTAAAATAACTTGGTCAATTTCAGAAGTTGATAGGCCTGCATCAGATAAAGCTTGTCGTACTGGACCTACCGTACGGTTTACTAATGGTAATGTAATTTCATCGAATTTCGCACGAGTTAAAGAGATTTCTAAGTGTAATGGACCTGCTTCACCAGCTGTAATGAATGGTAAAGAAATTTGTGTTGAAGTTACACCTGATAAATCTTTTTTCGCTTTTTCAGCAGCATCTTTCAGACGTTGCATAGCCATTTTATCTTTAGAAAGGTCGATGCCGTTTTCTTTTTTGAATTCAGCTACTAAATATTCGATTACCGCATCATCGAAATCGTCCCCACCAAGTTTGTTGTCACCAGCTGTCGCTAATACTTCGAATACACCGTCGCCTAATTCAAGAATAGAAACGTCGAATGTACCACCACCAAGGTCGAATACTAAAACTTTTTGGTCTACATCTTGTTTGTCTAAACCATAAGCAAGTGCAGCAGCTGTTGGTTCGTTAATAATACGCTCTACTTCAAGACCAGCAATTTTACCAGCGTCTTTTGTCGCTTGACGTTGCGCATCGTTAAAGTAAGCAGGTACAGTAATTACTGCTTTTGTTACTTTTTCACCTAAGTAATCTTCTGCATAACCTTTTAAGTATTGAAGAATCATTGCTGAAACTTCTTGTGGTGTGTATTCTTTTTCTTCCACTTTCACTTTTTCAGCTGTACCCATTTTTGATTTGATTGAAATAATTGTGTTTGGATTTGTCACTGATTGGCGTTTTGCTACTTCACCAACTTGTTTTTCACCATTTTTAAATGCTACTACAGATGGTGTAGTACGATTTCCTTCTGGATTTGGAATAACTTTTGGTTCTCCGCCTTCAAGTACAGATACACAAGAGTTTGTTGTTCCTAAGTCAATACCGATAATTTTGCTCATAGTAAAATTTCCTCCTATTATTAAAACGCAAATTTGCGTTAATTAACTAAAATATTTTTGCTTAATGCTCTTTGACTATTCGTTTACAGATACCATCGTTGGGCGTAATACGCGATCTTTTAAAAGATACCCTTTTTGCAGCTCACGTAACACTACACCTTGTTCTTTTTCACTATCTTGTTCTTGCATAACAGCTTGGTGGACGTTTGGATCAAACTGTTCCCCTTCTGCCTTAATAACTTGTAAGCCTTCTTTTTCTGTTGCTTCCAATAGTGAGCGGTAGACCATTTCGATGCCCTTTACGATTGATACTGCTTCCTCAGAAGTCGGTTCAATTTGCAAAGCACGTTCAAAATTATCTAATACTGGCAGTAAATCCGATAATAGATTTTGTGCACGATATTTTTCGGCAGCCTCGCGATCAAGCTGAGAACGACGACGTAAATTATCGAAGTCTGCACGTAAGCGTAGGTGACGATTTTCCTCGTCATCTAGCTTTGCTTGCAACTCTGCTAGCTTTGCTTCATACTGCTCTTCCACTGTTAGTTCTACTTCTTGTGTTTCTGTTTGCTCGACAGTTGATTCGTTTTCAGCTTGTACATTTTCTTGTACAAGATCTTTGTTTTCAGTTGTTTCAGTCACTTAAATCCTCCTCATTATCAATCACTACGATTCTTCGTAAAGGCTTGGGTTAAATCCATGCGCATTACTTCAAGCAAAGCAACCACACGCTTGTAATCCATGCGTGTAGGACCAATAATTGCAATGGCTCCTTGTTGATCATCACCTATTGAATAAGTCGTTGTTATGACACTACAGTTTTCCATTTCTAACTGCTTATTTTCCGAGCCAATACGAATATGAATACCCGATTCGTTCGGATGGAAGAGCGACTGCACTTGGCTAGTCGTTTCCATTAAGTCCAGTATCATTCGGACTTTATTTAAATCGTGAAATTCCGGCTGGTTGAACATATTTGTCTTGCCACCATAGAAAATTTTACTTTCCGAATTTTGCATTGTAGCTGAAACGAGCGAATGGATAAAATCATCCGCAGATCGCACATGTTGTTGTAAAATGGCGGGTATTTCAATTTCCAATTTTTTGTGGATTTCATCTAATGAAACGCCAACTAAGCGTTCATTTAAAATGTTAACCATTTTTTCTAAATCAGCAGCGGTAAAATTAGGTGGTAAACTAAACATGCGATTCTCAACATGACCGTTATTCGTTACGATAATCGCTACTGCAGCATCACTTGAGAGTGGCACAATAGAAAAACGTTTTACTCGATGTCTTTGGACATCTGGTCCTAAAAGAATCGATGTATACGATGTCAGCTCTGATAAAATATTGGCTGATTTTCGGATAATGTGCTCTACTTCTACTAGACGTTCATTGAAAATCGATTGAATCTGCTGAATATCCCTAGAATTAATGCCCTGTGGACTCAACAAATGATCTACATAAAATCTATACCCCTTTTCCGAAGGCACTCGACCAGAGGAAGTATGTGTTTTTTCTAAGAAACCTAATTCCTCTAAATCCGCCATTTCGTTTCTAATAGTGGCTGGACTAAATGTAATCTCATGTTTTTTTGAGATTTGGCGAGAACCTACCGGCTGTGCAGACATAATAAAATCATCTACGATTACTTGCAATATCTGTAATTGCCGATTTGTTAGCATGATTATCACCTCTGTTAGCACTCAACCAAGAGGAGTGCTAATACTATTATTAAGTTATCAAATCCCACATTTTCTGTCAACGATATCGCTCAATCTTCTAGTAAAAATTGTTGAAAAACTTCATTTCCAACAAAACGCCCCTTGCGCGTAAGACGAATACCTACTTTATCATGCTCTAATAAACCTTCTAATACTAATTTATCTATAACTTGTCCATAGCGATTCATCATCGGCTCTTTAAATCTTTCTTCATATATAGCGTGCGCAATCCCTTCCGTTTTACGCAGTCCTAAAAACATTTGCTCTTCTCGCTGTTCAGTCTCAGTCACCACATGGTCCTGCATAATAGGCAAATCCCCTGCACTTACAGCATCCATATATTTTTTTAAAGGACCATGATTTGAATAGCGTACACCATTTATATAGCCATGTGCGCCTGCACCAAAACCAGCATATTCATCATTTTCCCAATAGATTTTATTATGAGTCGAAGCATAATCAGTCTTTGCAAAATTGCTAATTTCATATTGCAGAAGGCCATGCGATTGCATCTCTTGCATGAGGACATCATACATATCTGCTTCTATATCTTCCGTCGGTAAACTTAACTTCCCTTTTGCATATTGGTTATAAAAAATCGTCTTTGGTTCCACTATAAGGGAGTACGCTGAAAAATGCGGAAGGTCAAGTGCGAACGCTTTTTCTAGTGTATCCTTCCATTGCTCCATTGTTTGGCCTGGCAAGCCATACATTAAATCGATGCTTACATTTTTAAAACCAACCTTTTTTGCAAGTGCAATTGTGTCATAGACATGTGCATTGCTATGTGTGCGGCCAATTTTTTTTAATAATTCCTGATCGAATGATTGCACGCCCATGCTTAAACGATTAACGCCTCCATTAAACAGGGCATGCATTTTTGCCTCAGATAGTTCATCTGGATTTGCCTCTGATGTAAATTCTGTCACACTGTCCATCGGAATATACGTGCGAATCAGTTTGAGCAGCCTTGTCAATTGATCTGGAGATAAAGCAGTTGGTGTGCCTCCACCAAGAAAAATCGTTTCTATTTGGGTAAAACTATGTGGATATTTTTCCGTCGCAAGCGCCATCTCCTTGCCTAGCGTTTCGATATATTCATCTACAGGTTGATTTTTAAAGTAAAACTTATTGAAATCGCAATAGTTGCAGATTTGATGACAAAAAGGAATATGAATGTAAACACCTCGTGCCATAGCTATCCCTTCTTTCTAGTTGAGTTTTTCCATTTCCCCATTATAAACAAACGTTATGGAGAACGCCATGAATCCATCCAGATACATGAACGACAGTAAAAACGAGTTAGTACAAATTGACAATAAACTTTCAATAATATGTGAACTCATTGAATTGTTATTAATAGAAAGAATCCATTAATGGTTGCTTTAAAGACCTTTCGAATAAAAGAAAAGACCTCCTAGCAAAAGCTTTGGAGTAAAATATTATTTAAGAAGTTTAATTAACTGATCTGTTATTTCTTCTGGGATGGCATAAGTAACGTGTGTATCATCCACCTTCATTAAGGCACTTTTTTGTCCTTTTTCCCCTAGCCATAGATGATAACCTTGCTTAGTTCCATCTGTATAAATGACCTTTAAATCAAATTCAGGCTCAGTCATATCTACTATCCCCTCTCTCTTTACAGCGCTAGCGAAGGCATTGTTAAATATATCGAGCGTATTATTATCTTCATATTCTCCAAAAAAATTAGCATTCACTTTACCGAAACCACTTGATATAGAGATACTGACCTTTGAAATATTTACACTTTCATTTGATTGGCATGCAATAACAATGACAGACAGAATACATAATAATAAAACAAATATTCTCAATTTTTCATACACACTCTCTTTTTACCATTATTTTACTATTAAATCCGTACGAAACAAACCTTTTTTACAATTATAAGGATTACTTTTTTATTCATAACATAAAAATTGACCCAATTTATCGAACAGCTTAAAATATATATAGATTATTTCACCTACTCCGACATTTCAGGAGAGGTTTTAGCTTAGTACCTTTAAACCTGGAGAACTTGTTAAATTTATGATGATTTAATCGTTATTTTGTCTTTCAAAATTCTCATCATAACTTGAATTGTCCGTGCTCCATGTTCTATAGATCTTTCATTTCGCCTCTTTGCTGGCAACTATACTTACCAAGGTGTCGTTATCCCATTTACGACTAATTTTACAGTAAGCATCTCTAAAAACGGTGCTTTATATTAAATGAAAATTATTTTGATAGAACGGCATTATGCCGTTCTTTTTTATGTAAATTAATCTTCTAAAAGTAATACAGAAAAACTAGTATATAGTTGATATTTTTCTGAAAATTCACTCAGTTATATGATATGATAAGAAAAAGTGATAGACAGGAGGAATCATAATGGACCCGAGTTTAAAGCTACAACAACAACAGAAAGTGATGATGACACCTCAATTACAGCAGTCTATTGAATTACTACAATACAATGCCTATGAATTAGAGCAATTTCTTTATGAACAACAATTAGAAAATCCATTAATTGATCTACAATCGCCAACTTTTCAGGAGAGAGTTTTTAGTGCTACCTATAACTCTGCTTCAACTATGCCCAACGAATTTTATACAAAGAGGGCGGAACCAAACTATCGTGAGGAGTTATTCCAATTAGCTGCACTCACTTTTGAGGGGGAAGATATACGACTTACCCAAACAGTAATTATGCACTTAGATCATAAAGGGTATTCGCCACTACAGATTGGCCATCTTTCAGTACAACAGCATAATCGCGCCATTCAATTATTACAGCAAATTGGTCCAGCTGGAGTAGGTGCACGTAATTTGCAAGAATGTCTTTTGTTGCAAATTGAAGAGAAAGACTTTGATTTACAACAGCTTATCCAAAGCGGTTTATCTCTGTTAGCCGAACGAAAATTCCTAGCTCTACAGAAATCGCTGCAGCTATCAAAGGAACAATTATCAAATTGCATTCATCGGCTACAACAACTAACACCAGTACCTTGTACGTTGAGCCAAGAGAATGATACGTTGTATGTCACTCCTGACATTATCGTTTTTCTTGAAGACGGGACATTACACTTTAGTTTAAATGATGGCTCATTACCGATAGTTCAACTCGATGAAAGCTATAAAAACATCACTTCTTTTTTACCTCAATCTGAGCAAAAATATGTAAAACAACATTTCAAGCATTATAACTGGCTTATACATAGCTTACAGCAACGTCGACAAACAATTATTCAAATAATGTCTGTAGTTTTAGAGCATCAGCAAGCATTTTTCATTCATGGTTTCTCTTCTTTGAAACCGCTTACCCTACAAGATGTCGCAACGAAAATCGATATGCATGTTTCAACAGTAAGCCGAGCAATTCGCAACAAACGTATTCAAACACCTGCTGGAACGTATTTATGGAAAGATTTATTTTCTTCAAAAATTGACAATATGCAAGCGCAACATTCTCAAACTTCCATCTTAGAAATGGTTAAAAATATTATTACAGCAGAAAATAAACAAAAGCCATTATCTGATCAAAAGATTGCTGAAATACTAGCAAACTCCCATCAAATTCAAATTGCGAGACGCACGATCAGCAAGTATCGCGAGGAACTAGGAATACAAGCAGCGAGCAAACGTAAGGAATTATAATGGTTCACTCAACACGTAACGTTCGAAGTACTTTCGAAACGAAAACGAATGAGAGAGTACGAGAACGAAAAACGTTCCCGTACTCTCTTTATTTTCGATGCTTTGATTTCTATTTCAGTGGTAATGTTCAAGGGTAACATATAAAATTTCATAAATATTAAATGACTTCTAACTGAGGGTTTTATGCTTCAACTATAAAGCAAAGCTTTAAGTTGAACAGAATGCCCAATATAATATCAACTTAAATTAGTTTAGGAGCTGATTTAATGAATGTTAGAAAAAAAGGTTATATAGAAATACTTATTGCAATGATAATATTAATAACAATAATCTTCATTCTAGATATTGCTACACAGAGTGTATTAATAATTGTTGGCGTTATAGTTCTTTTTAATATAATTTTGTTTGAATTATTTATATTCTTTAAATCCTAAGCGCTAGGCACTCAAACAATTTCTACCCAATCGTTAAAATATCATTACTATTTAATAAATAGTTTGCCAGTGCCTCTGTTTCTTCACCAATCGCTTTGTCCCCTTCTAATGGTGGGCAAAACGAACGTATGATATTTAAATATTTACGTGTTGTAGGTGCTAATTGCTCTTCTGCTTGCTCTAAATAAATAGCTTGAGAAGCGGCGATTAATTCAATGGCAAGCACCCGTGCACTATTATGCACAATTTGTCGTGCTTGCCTTGCCGCAGTTGTCCCCATACTGACATGATCCTCTTGATTGCCAGAAGTAGGAATAGAATCGACACTCGATGGATGCGCAAGTACTTTGTTCTCAGAAACAAGAGATGCTGCAACATATTGTACGACCATTAAACCACATTCAAGTCCTGGATCTGTTGCTAAAAATGGTGATAATCCACTTAATTGAGGATTCACTAAACGTTCCGTTCTTCGCTCAGAAATATTCGCCCACTCCGCTACGCCTACTTTTAAAAAATCCATTGCAAGTGCAATCGGCTGCCCGTGGAAATGACCACCAGATAACACCTCACCATTTTCTAATACAATCGGGTTATCTGTCGTTGCATTGATTTCCGTCTGCAAACGTTGCTGGACATAATCAAAACATTGCCAAGATGCACCATGAACTTGCGGCACACAACGTATTGAATAGGCATCCTGCATACGGACTGCACCTTGCGTCGTTATCCTTTGACTACCAGTTAACCACTTTCGAATTCGATTACCAACCATAGCAAGTTCAGCATGAGGGCGCACAGCCAATAAATCAGCATCAAATGCAGAAATAATGCCCTGTAACGCTTCCATTGTGAGACAGGCTGCCATATCTGCTATATAGCCAAGACGTTCCGCTTCTTTAATTGTCATTACCCCTATACCAGTCATCGCCTGTGTCCCATTTATTAATGCAAGTCCTTCTTTCGCTTGCAGTCGGACAGCTGTTAACCCCACTTTTGCTAATGCTTCCTGCCCTGACATAACATGTCCATTTACTTCTGCCTTGCCCTCTCCAATCAAAACTAATGCGATATGTGACAGAGGGGCTAAATCACCACTTGCTCCAACTGATCCTTGGGAAGGGACAATAGGATGAACATGATGATTAATTAAATCCACTAGTAATTGAAGTGTTGCTTGCCGTATGCCAGAGTATCCTTTCGCTAAAGCATTGGCACGTAAAACCATCATTGAACGAACAACTGCTGTATCCAATGGCACCCCTACACCAACCGCGTCAGCGCGTAGCAAATTTAATTGTAATAATTCATTATCCTCGTCGGCAATTTGGACATCGCTTAGTTTCCCAAAGCCTGTATTTACACCATAAATAGTATGTCCATCCGCTAATCTTTGTTCAATTCGAGCACGGCTTGCTTGCACTCTTTCTAAAGCGCTTGGTGCAATGGCAACTTGAGCATGCCCCCTCGCTATTTGATCAATTTGCGTTATCGTCAATGTATGACCATCCAACTGAATAACTTCCATCTAGAACTCCACCCCTTTGATTGTTACGACTTTTTTTCTATAAAACCATTGCAGCGATTATGCCAAAAATAAATAAAGGGATATTATAATGTAAGAATGTAGGTACACAAGTATCCCAAATATGATTGTGCTGTCCATCTGCATTCAACCCTGATGTCGGACCTAATGTACTATCAGAGGCAGGGGAACCCGCATCCCCTAATGCACCTGCTGTTCCAATTAGCGCAGCTGTTGCAAGCGCACTAAACCCAACTGCCGCACATAACGGCACGAACACTACAGCTAAAATAGGAATGGTGCCAAAAGATGTGCCAATCCCCATTGTTACTAGTAAACCGATAAATAATAAAAGGATAGCTGTTATAAGTTTGCTTTGTCCTGTCATACCAGTCATTGCCTCTACAAGCTCCGTAATAGCATTTGTTTCTTTTAAAATCGTTGCATAGCCTGAGGCAATTAGCATAATAAAAGCAATAACCCCCATTAGTTTGACGCCATTTTGGACCACTTCTTCACTATCCTTAATAAACACTACACGGCCTATAAACATAATGATAATGCCTGATAATGCGCCTAATACTAATGAGCTTAATGATAATTGAATGCCCAGTGCTACAAAAATGGCAACGATCGCTATCCATCCTTTCGTATCCATGGATGCCTTTTTATTTTCTAATTTTGCTTGCTCATAGTCTTTAATATCCTCTTCTAGTTGCTTATACTCTCGCGGTTTTCTGTAGGAAACAAATACAGCAATCGCTAAACCAACGAACATACCAATAGCAGGAATAGCCATCGCTTTTGGTATTTGGCTTTGAACAATGGCCATGCCATTGGCTGTCATCTCATTAGCAATAATTCCTTGAAATATTAATCCATAGCCAACAGGAATCCACAAGTAGGGCATTTTTAAGCCAAATGTTAGCGCTGATGCTAATGCACGACGATCCATTTTTAATTGATTAAAGAAAAATAAAAGTGGTGGTATCAATATTGGAATAAAGGCAATATGTACGGGAATCAGTGTTCCTGATAAACACGCAATGATTGCCAACGCAAAGATTAAAATGTATTTATTAGGCTTTTCGAGTGACAATAATTTTTGTATCAGAATGTTTGCTAAACCAGAATGCGCAATTAATGCCGCAAAGATTCCTAACAATATATAACTTAATGCCGTCTCAGATTGACCTCCCATTCCACCAATAAAAATTGAAAGTGATTCAGAGAGCGATAAACCAGCAACAAGCCCTGCAACAATAGCCGCAATTAATAAAGCAAATAATACGTGAATACCACATAAACTTAAAATGGATAACACAATGACTGAGATTAAAACAGGATTATCTAACATCTACATCCCCACTGTCTGTTTTATATTGTTTTAATCAAAATACTTGCAATAATAACACTTCCCAAGGTTACCGTCGTAAACCCTCCAACGAGCATTGGTGTTAAAATTTCATTAAAGATTTTTCTTTGCTCTTCTTCCGTTTTACCAATGCTTCTACTGACTTCCTCACATACAATGTAATCACCTGGAAAGCCGAATGTAGACGTTAAAGCAACTGGAATCCCAAGAAAAGGATTCACCTTTAATAACTTAGATCCTAGTAACCCCCCTAATAAAATGCCAGTTACTCCTACGAAAAGAATTGTTAATACAGCAGGTAATTTATCAATAAACATCTCAAATGTAATATCGTTCATCATCCCAATAACGATGAAAATAATTCCTGCCATCCCAACGGTAAAACTATTTGATTTCTCCATAACACGTTCAGGATAAAATTTCACTAACCGACCGATAATACCTATCGCCAACGCCCATAAGCTATACGGAATTCCAGTTAATTTGGCTAAAACTACGGCTAGCGCCCCACCAATAAACAACATAAACAGTAATACTAAAGGCGTTTGAAACTTTTTAGGAACGATTAATTGATCATTATCTTCTTGCCCAAATGCAACAGTGTTGGAGGCTACATACGAACCGCTTTTTATTTGCTCACTAATCACAGTTGCATGTTTGCGTAACAATAAATTTGCTAGTGGAATTCCAATTAACGACTGCAAAGCCATAATTAGTGCAGGGATGGTCAATAAGCTGACAAACCCCAATTCTTTTATCCCCTCAGATGTAATTAAAACCGCAATAATACCCCCATTTAATGGTCCCGTACCTGCAACAGCAGTTTGATAATCAAAAAGGACGGTCACAATTGTTAAAATAAAGAGTGAAGCAAAAAACATACCCATTATTGCAATTAACACTACTTTCCATTGGGAGCGAATCATTCGTAATGGAATTAAAGTACCCATATGAACTAAAATAGGTGCCGTTCCTAATAAAGCGCCAACCGTTAAAAATGTCGAGTTTTCAAGCAAATCTTTCGGAAATATCCCTAGCCATAACAAAATTAAATAGCCCATCATTGCCACAAAAAGCATTGGCACTCTTGCTTTACTAATAACGGAAATGATTTCTCCTAGCGCAACGAGCCCTAAAATAATCATCGCTGCAATTACAGGTTCTTGAACCATTTAATCTCCCCTTTAACTATTTAATGTTAAAGCTGAATGAACAAAAAGTTTTAATCCAATTGCTAATGAATCTTCATTTACTGCAAATCTAGGATGATGATGAGGATAATTTAATGTTTCATCATCAAACGCTGCTCCAATCGCGATAAATACACCAGGTACTTTTGTTAAAAATGCCGAGAAATCTTCTCCGCCCATAAATGGCCCTATGTGCAAAATGGTATCGGAAGGAAAATGCTGTTGGATAACCCCTTCCACTACGGCAGTTAATTGTTCATCGTTTATTACTGATGAATAACCATCATTGTACGTAAAATTATAATCAGCACCATGTGCAGCAACCGTATGCTGAACTTGCATGGCTATTTGTTGGGCAATCCGTTCTCTCACTTGCTGCGAGAATGTTCGGACACTTCCACCTATTACTAAGCGATCAGGGATAATATTTTTGGCGCTACCCGCATGAAACTCTGTCACCGCAAGTACCGCTCGTTCTTCTGCATTCACTTTTTGCGGAATGATATGGTGTAATACATTTGTAATTTGCGATCCTATTAAAATCGGATTAATAGAATCATGAGGCTGAGAGGAGTGGCCTCCCTTTCCGATTATTTCTAAATCAAACGTATCTGAATTGGCTGTAAAAGGGCCTGCACAAATGCCTATTTTGCCTGTTGGAAGCGTAGAAAATAAATGCAATCCTATTATGCGATCAACACCATCCACTACACCAGCTGCTACCATCTCTTTAGCGCCTCCTGGAAATAATTCCTCAGCATGTTGAAAGATGAAGCGAATTTCCCCTTTTAAAGATTGCTGCAACGTAGATAAAATTTTAGCAGCGCCTAGTAACATAGCAGTATGACCATCATGACCACAAGCGTGCATTACACCCGCTACTTTAGAAGCGAACGGTAAATCTGTTTCTTCTTGTATCGGCAAAGCATCCATATCTGCTCTGAATGCCAAACAATCTCCTGGTAAAGTCCCCTTTAAAACAGCTAACACACTTGTTTTTGTCGGCCTCGTTACGACTAAATTTCCAAAAGAGATTAACTGATTGTAAACAAAATCTGCAGTAGCATATTCTTCATACGACAGTTCAGGGTTTTCATGTAAATATCTTCTCCACTGTAAAATTTGCGGCACTACTTGCTCTATTTCTTTCGCTACATTTAAAGTGCTTGACATGTAACACTCTCCTCCTTTAATTTTTATGGAGTTCATACCACTGCTCAATTAATGCAGCAGTTAATCTACCCGTATTAACTAAGTTTTCAATACTAATATTTTCTCTAAAAGAGTGAATATTCTGAAATCCGTTTCCGAGCGTAATACATGTTAATCCATGTTCATTTAATACATTCGTATCTGCGCCACCTAATGTTTTTGTTAAATAGGATGAAACGCAAATATTATCAGCCGCTTTTTTTACCGTTTTCACAAGATCATCTTCCTCAGAAATATTAAAGCCCAAATACTTTTCTTCAATGTTAACCTCGACCGTCCCCTGAAATTTCTGTGCTGCTCTTTCCATCGCTAGTTGCATATGTTGCAATTGTGCGTCCAGCTTCTCCTTTGAAAAACTTCTTACTTCGCCACCAAGCGTCACTGAACCTGGTATTATTGAAGTTAGTTCTCCACCACTTATAATCCCTACATTTGCTAATGTTTCACTATCAATTTCTCCAAGCTCCATTGATAACAACCCTTCGGAAGCAATAATAAATGCATTATTTCCTGCCTCTGCATTGAGCGCTATATGGGCGGCATTGCCTTTCACAGTGAACCAAATTCTACTACTGAAAGGACCTTGTAAAATGATTTGACCAACATCCCCGCTACTATCAAAGATATATCCATTTTTACTTTTAATCTTGTTATAATCCATATATTTTGCACCAACTAAACCTGCTTGTTCATTTACTGTTAAAATGAATTCAATTGGACCATGCGGGACATCACTTTCAATAATAGCGCGCATTGCTTCGATATAAGAAGCTAGTGCCGCCCGATCATCCGCCCCTAAAATCGTCGTACCATCTGAATAAATAATCCCTTCCTTGATAATAGGTTTGAGGTGCTCGGTTGGTAACACCGTATCCATATGTGTAGAAAAAAATAATGGCGGAATCGTATTATCCGTTCCCGGATGCCAAGCAATTAGATTCCCAACTTCACCATTAAAATGTTCATGTGCTTCATCGAATGTTAATTGAAAGCCAAGCTTTGGTAATGTCTCTTTTAAAAATGCTGCTACTAGACTCTCCTTACTACTTGGGCCATTAATTTTAGCCATTTCTAAAAATAATTGTACTAACTTTTCTTCATTTACATATGACGCTGCTTTCGATGCAAATTCAATTGTCATTACTAATTCTCCCTTCTAACTAAATGTGCCTTCCTTTGCCCATGTCCCATTACTTATAACAATTTGCCCGCTTTTAATAACCGTCTCTACAATATTCGTTCCAAGTTCATATGCTACATACTTGTAATTTGGTACATCCCATATTTGAAGATCTGCCATTTTACCAACTTCTATTGTTCCTCGATCTGTAAGATTTAGAGCCTTTGCAGCCATTTTTGTCGCCGCCTTAATTGCTTCCTCTACTGAAAATTGATAGAGTCTACATGCTAAATTAATTACAAAGGACATAGAAGTCGTATAACAAGCAGGGCACATATCTGTTGCTAGTGCTATTTGCATACCTTTATCAAGCATTTTCCGCGCTTCAAATGGTTTCTTATGGGCAACAGCGAAATCTAATGCAGGCATTAATACACCGACAACTCCAGCCTTCGCTAGTTGTGTCATAACATCTTCTGGTGTGTAATTGAGATGGTCAATGGAAATCATTTTCATGCGCGCAGCTAAATCTGAACCGCCGATATACGAATAGGCATCCGCATGAATTTTAGGTAATAATCCATGTGCTAAGCCCGCTTGTAAAATACGTTCGGATTCAAGCTCAGTAAAATAGCCTTCATCACACCAAACATCACAAAACTCTGCTAAATGATGTTGGGCTACTTGCGGAATCATCACTTCAACAATTTCATCCACATATTGTTCCTTTGTTAAATGATCTGGAATCCCGTGCGCTCCTAAAAATGTATTGACTACATCAAGAGGAGTAAGATCGCTTAAGCGTCGACCTACTCGTAAAATTTTTAGCTCACTTTCTAGTGTTAAACCGTAGCCACTTTTACTCTCTACCGTTGTTGTACCATGCTTAAGCATCGTCAATATTCGTTTTTTCGCTTGTTCGAAAAGCTCCTCCTCTGAAGTATCTCGCGTAAGTTCGATTGTTCGATTTGGTCCTGTCGTAATAGCAAGCTTTTTTAAATTTTCTTCTATATTTCCAGTAAGTTTAGCGGCATACTCTTCAACTCGACTACCATGAAACACCAGATGTGTATGTGCATCAATATAACCAGGAGCCACTACTTTCCCACTTGCATCAATACTGTTAGTAGCATCCACTACATAGCGTTGTTCAAGCTGTTGATGGCTACAAATATCGATAATTTTTTGTCCATCTATAACGATTGCCTGATTGGTTAACACTTGAAAGTCTTGCATGCTATCACCTGTACAAGGTAATATTTGTGCTGCATTTTGAATAATCATGTCTGGTCTTTTTAACACACGACCACTCCTTTACAAAAGTATATAGGCGATAGGCGTGACGATAATGAGCGTTAAAACCGTTCGTACAAACCATACTGCAATCATCTTGCCTAAAGAAATGGGAATTTCCGTTGATAGAATACAAGGAATTAATGCAGAGAAAAAGAGAATGGCAGATATCGATAAAGTTCCAACAATAAATCGCGTCTCTATAGCACTATCTATAGCTACAAGTGAAGGTAAAAACATATCAATTAAATTAATGACGGCCGCTTTTGCCACTATTAACGGCTCTGTCATTTGCAGTAAATAGGTAATAGGTACAAACAAGTAAGCAGCATAATCAAAGATAGGTGTATTATTAACAAGCCATAAACCGATTAAGCCAATGGACATAATTGTTGGTAAAATCCCCATAGCCATCACTAAACCATCTTTCACATTGTCCTTCATACTTTGCCACAGATTCGGTGCATTCTCAGCTGTTTGTAACGCCTCTCTCCATGCACATTGCAAACGTTTTTCTTTTACAATTTTCTCTACATCCCCATCCATCTGGTTGTAATAGTCCGTACTCATATTTCGAATAGGCCAAATCCGAACACTGATGGCTGTTACTAAAAATGTCACAAGAAACGTCACCCAAAAATAAAGATTCCAAATATCCATTAGACCTAGTGTTTTTGCAACGACAATCATAAAGGTAACTGAAACGGTCGAAAATCCAGTAGCAATAATCACCGCTTCCTTTGTTGTATATTTTCCTTCCTTATAAATGCGATTCGTAATTAATAAACCGATAGAATAGCTACCGACAAATGAGGCAACCGCATCAATCGCCGATCGACCAGGCGTTTTCCAAATTGGCCGCATAATTGGCTGCACTATAATACCGATAAACTCCAACAATCCATAGCCTACCAACATAGCTAAAAATATGGCACCAATTGGAACTAATACTCCGATTGGTGTAAGCAGTGAGTTATACCAATAGGGTCCCATATCTGCAGCTAAAAGCCAGCTCGGACCAACTTTAAAGACAACTAATATAGAGGCAATTGCACCGATTATTTTTAATAGAGAGATTACTATTTCTACTACCGATCGATTCCACGTTCTTTTATAAAAAGGATAAACGGCGCCAGCAATAACAATGATTAAAATATAGTAAACAATGGCTGACGAAAACTGTGTACGAATAAATGTCACTAAATGATCAAGCGGTATTGTTTTTTTACCATTTAGGGTGATAGAGATAAAGAACATGAAAATACCAAATAAGCTAAAAGCAAAAAATTTGTAGATGGCTGACTTTTTATATTGATGCGATACACCTTCTAGAAAGTTGTCAAAATCCACAGGTGACATATCAGCTTTTTTCATGTACATTCCTCCTTTTAAACTAACAAGAGGCCAGCATCTCTTATTGTTTATTGCACTGGCCTCTTTCCTAAAAATGCATTACACTTTTTCTTTTACTAAATCTTTCGGACCAAAAGTTGCAGTCGGTTCCCACCATAATGGGATTTGAATACTTTCATCCGTTAATTTTCCTTTCCCATTCGCTACATCTTTTGCAGTTTCATAACCTGCTTGTGCATGTCGCACAACGCCAATACCTGAATCCACTGTCATTGCTACTTCTAAGCGCATATCCGATTCCTCTGTTCCATCAGCAATCATCGTCACACCTGTATGCACAGCCTCTCCCATTGAATAGTTAGCTTGAAGCGCAATTAAGTCACACATACCAACTGCATTTAATAAACCATTTAATACTGGCCAGTCAGAAATTAAATCTCCGCCATCCTTCATATTTTCAGATTCAAATGTTGGATTGACAATGGAACCAGAGTCTAAATTATCGCGGGAGAAGGCAACTGGGCCACTTAACTCCCCTCGTCTAATCATATCGTTAACTTCCAATGCGAACTTTTTACGCTGTCCAAAGCCCATATAACAAATTCGAGCAGGTAATGCTTCTATCGGAATATGCTCCTTCGCAAGCTTAATCCAGCGCGTAACAAGGAAATCATCACTAAACTTCTCTAAAATCATATCGTCAATTTTGCGTAAATCCTCTGCCTCGCCTGACATGCAAATCCAACGGAAAGGCCCACGCCCCTCACAGAATAATGGACGGATATATTCTGCTACAAATCCTGGCAAACGCTTTGCCTCCTTCTCATCAAATCCAGCATCAATGCACTCTTTACGAATACTTGTGCCATATTCAAACGAATGTACACCTTTATCTAATAAAGCTATTAATGCCTTCAGCTCGCGAATCATCGTATGGCGTGCTTTTTCTAAGTATGCAAGACGATCTTTTTCACGTAGCGCGTCAGCCTCTTCGACACTGTAACCAGCTGGTAAATAGGCAATCGGGTCATGGGCAGGTGTCATGGAAGTTGCTATATCAGGTAAAAAGCCAATTTCTAATGTTTTTTCGAAAATATCTGCTGCATTCCCTACTACTGCTATACCAAGCGCTTCGCCAGCAGCCGCTTTCGTTTTTGCTAGTTCAATCGCCTCTTCTAAAGAATCTACAACAATGTCAATAAAGCCCTTTTCAATGCGACGATTAATAATATCAATATTGGAATCACATAAAATAGCGACACCTCCGTGCATTGTCATCGCACGTGTCTGGTTGCCACCCATACCTCCTGCACCAGCAGTCAATAAAATTTTCCCAACAAGTGAGTCGTTATAATGCAATCGTGCAATTGCCGAAAGCGTTTCAAATGTACCTTGAATAACGCCTTGTGTACCGATATATTCCCAAGGTGCCGCTGTATAATTGGCATACATCGTTAAGTTCTTTTCTTGTAAATCATAAAATGTTGGCCAATCTGCTTTCATAATATTTGTCGTTGCCATAACAACAGTTGGTGCATATTTATGTGTTTTAAAAACAGCAACTGGCATCCCCGACTGTACAACAAGCGTTTCATCATCTTCTAAATTTTTTAAGGAATCTACAATGGCATGGTAGGACTCCCAGTTACGAGCTGCCTTCCCAATCCCCCCGTAAATCACGAGCTCTTCAGGTTTTTCGGCATTTTCCATATTATTTTCTAGCATTCTTAAAATAACTTCTTGGCGCCATCCTTTGCATCGTAATGTATTTCCTCGCTGAGCCTTTACTGAATATAAAATTTCTGGTTTTGTCATTGAAAATTCCTCCTTTTTTGTGACTACACACTTTAATAATGCAAATAGTGTGCCAACTTTCCAAAACACTCAAAAAAATTTTAAAAATGTGAAATACATGCTGTTTCTCAAATGATGTACATTCACATTCAATCGTCGTTATTGTCACGAAATGGAAAGTGTATGCAGATATATTTTGCACCTTTTAATATTCTGTATATTGTTTTTATTCAGAAAATAATTGTGATACGATAAAGAGCAAAGCAGATAAATTTTGCATGCAAAATAACGAGAGAAAGTAGGTTTTTGTATGAACAACGAATTGCAGCGTTACACAGCTTTTTTAGGCGCGAATATCATTGCAGTAGACAAATCATTCAAGGTGAAATGGTGGCATTTCAATGAAAGTATCTCGTTAAATATCCAAGTTGATATGCCAATAGATTTCTTCGCTGCCATTGACGTGACAAGCTTGCATCAACCGCAACAATTG
This sequence comes from Lysinibacillus sp. JNUCC-52, assembly GCF_015999545.1. NCBI lineage: Bacteria > Bacillati > Bacillota > Bacilli > Caryophanales > Bacillaceae > Lysinibacillus > Lysinibacillus sp. JNUCC-52. The sequence continues at coordinate 4,297,601 of NZ_CP065546.1, read as the reverse complement.
CAAATACAAGACCAGCTTCTATCTTTCACAATAGAGCCTTTTTATTTTCCAGAGCAATTGTATATTGTATCTGTAGAAAACTTAGTAGATTTCCAGCATTCCTTACAAAATAAAGTTTTTGTGCTAGAGGAAATTATAGAGCATTTAGATGAAGGGATTATTGTGAGCAATGAAGACGGGGACATTATTTATTACAATGAGGCACTCGCTAAAATGGAGGAGCATAAAAAAGAGGACATGCTTGGCAAGAAGCTGTGGGATGCGTATAACTATCAAGATCGTAGACTATCAGAGCATAATCATATTTTAAAAACAGCTAAACCCATTTATACGAAATATAGAGCACATGCCTATTCAGAAAATGAACCTAAATTTGTAGGTTACAGTTCGTTCCCTATTCAAAAGGATAATAAAACCATTGGTGTTTTTTCAATTACCCATACGGAAAAAAGCTTACGAAATCAATTACAACAAACATTGGATTCCAAACGTGAGACAATGGAAGTACCTGAAGAAGTCAAACGGAATAATGGAACGATTTACACATTTCAAGATATCAAAGGGAACAGTCACGAGCTCCTTCAAACAATATCTGAAGCGAAAAATATTGCTAATTATAATACGGATACATTAATAGTTGGGGAAACTGGCACAGGTAAAGAATTGTTTGCCCAAAGCATGCATAATTTAAGCCCTCGTGTAACAAAGCCCTTCGTTGCCATAAACTGTGCTGCCATCCCTGCTACATTGTTAGAGAGCACGCTCTTTGGCTCGGTTAAAGGGGCTTTTACTGGTGCTACCAACCAAGAAGGTCTTTTTGAATATGCCAAAGATGGCACTCTTTTTCTAGATGAAATTAATTCATTACCAATGGAGCTTCAACCAAAATTAATGCGTGTCCTGCAAGAACGTGCTGTTCGACGAGTGGGCAGTAATACACTTATTCCTATTGAATGTACGGTGTTTAGTGCATCCAATGAAGATCCAGAGCTACTAACTGCTGGTGAGCGAATGCGGCTTGACTTATTTTATCGTATAGCCCATTCAAGTATATATATCCCCCCGTTACGTGAGAGACCAGAGGATATCCTTTTCTTTATTCAGCATTTTTTACATAAAAATGTGCTGAAATATATGAAGGCAAATATCACGATTAAGCCTGACCTTTATCAAATTCTTGTTGCTTACGATTGGCCTGGCAATGTACGTGAACTGGAGCACTTAATTGAAAACCTTGTAATTCAAGCGAGCTCTGACAGCGATATTACAGAAGATATGCTGCCACGTTATTTAAAAAATAAAATTTCAATAAAAGCGGCCCCATCTAAAAAACGCCCTTTCAAAGCACTTATGCATACAAATGAAGAACAGTATATACGAAAAGTGCTACAACAGTGTGATGGAAATATATCAGCTGCTGCGAAACAATTAAATATTTCCCGACAATCGTTGCAATATCATATGAAAAAACTCGCGATTCAAAAAGAAGAGCTTATATAAAACGTCCAGGACAAAAAAGAAAAAGTGTTAGATTGACTGCCATCAATCTAACACTTTTTACGTGCAAACTAAATTGTTTGAGTGCCTGGCACCGAGCTAGTAAACCTTTGGCAAGACATTGCCGTATTTCCGATGCCACAGTTTACTTTAGTAACATATAAGTCCAACGACTACCCCCAATACTACTAATAGGTAAGGTGACCAGGCTCGTTTCATGGTCAGCCATATAAATAAGGCTGCTAAAAGAAAATCTAATCCACTTTGTATTGATTGCGTCACAATGGGATGAATAAAAGCGCTAGCTAAAATACCAACAACCGCAGCACTTGCTCCGACCATTGCACCTTTCAATGCTGTATGACCGTGCAGAGAAAGCCAAAAGGGCATTGCTCCAATGATTAAAAGAAATGACGGTAGAAATATGCCCACTGTCGCTACCACTGCTCCTGGTAATCCAGCAATGACCATACCAATATAGGAGGCAAACGTAAATAATGGACCAGGCACTGCCTGCGCAAGACTATACCCTGCTATAAAGTCTGTAGAACTCATTAAGCCACTTTGTACAAATTGTGTTTCTAGCAATGGCAACACTACATGCCCACCACCAAATACTAAAGCTCCTGCTAGATAACACTTTTCTAATATCATAAGCCATTCGGATTTAAAAAGTGTATTTGCTATCGGTAAAGCCACCAGTAGTATGACATAGAATGCGAGAAACAATCCACCTGTCGCTTTAGAGATGGGCATAGTTTTATTTACAGTATCAGTATTTAATTTTGTTTGCTTAAAAAGGCGAGATCCTGTTAAACAAGCTAATGCTATGACAATTACTTGTGCAAACGGATTGTCCCATAATAGAACAGTTAAAAGCGATAATATGGCGATCATCAAGTGTAAAATACTTGGTATTAATTTTTTGGACATATCCCAAATTGCTTGTGCAACGATGGCGACAGCAACTATTTTCAAGCCATGAATCCAGCCCATGTCCATCGTTGTATGCTTGTAAAAATAGGCAAATAGCGTTAACAGCAACACAGAGGGTAATGTAAACCCAAGAAAAGAAACTAAACTTCCTATAAGTCCTCCACGTAGGACACCAATACCCATTCCGACCTGACTTGATGCAGGACCTGGAAGAAAGTGACTTAGTGCTACTAAATTACTATATTCTTTATCCGTGAGCCATTCTCTCTTTTGCACATATTCATTTTGAAAAAAACCTAAATGGGCGGTTGGTCCTCCAAAGGAAGTACAGCCTAGCTTAAAGGAAGTAAGAAATATTTCTAACAGCTTTGGCAATTAGTTCAACTACTTTCCATGTTATATACAAACATATTACATGGAGAATACTTTATTATTATTAAAAAATTGTAAAAATTAATTAGTTGCGTGTAAAATTTATTTTACACGAATTTTGATAGCTGACCCCAGCTCAATATCCCCTGTCGTTACAGGGATTAGCTTATACGTTTTATCTGTTAAATAACGAGCATCGAAGCGAATTCCCCACTTTGTATGCGCTTCATTTAATGTATATGATGAGTCGTGACGCCATGTTTTTCCTGACTCTGTTAAAATTTTAAAGTCAATGGATTCATTCAATGTTTCCTTTGATTCAAAATAAACCGTAGTCGAAATAGGTGTAGAAACAACTTTATCTACATTAATTTCTTGGCCGTCATTAAGCTGAATTGTTTTATTAACCTCGATTACTTTTCGGTCCTCTTGTAATTGTTTTTGGGAAGCTTCAATTTCAAATGCCCACGGATTATCGATTGGTTGTTCCCAATTCCAATCATTATAAAGAATTTTTAGTTGTAGTATTTCATCTTTCGGTAAATCACGCATCTTCACACTGCTATAAATTGTATAGGTTGATGCTGACTGTGCAATGGTCTGTCCCCCATTTCGAACCATATAATCTTGACCATTTACTAGTATTTGCGGAAAGAAAAATATTTGATAGTTAAAATTCATGCCTTTTGCTGGTTCAAATGTTGCATTTAGTAATAATTGATTATCATCAATCATCACTTCATTTAAGGTCAATTGACCAAAATCATTTTTGGTTGTTGTACCTACAAGTGTTTTATAGGCCGAAAAATCCGACTCATCATGTTTATTAAAAATTGAGGAGACGAACAGAGCACTTGCCAAAAGTACACTGGCACCTACTAAAACACTTACTACAATAATCACCCATCTTTTACGTCTTCCACTTTTCCCAAAATAGTCGACTTCATGTACATGTGGCTCAACTGGCAATTAAACACCCCCGAGTTCAAAATCTTTCGACGTTAACTCTTTATGATTCATTGTAATAACGAGTTATGCATTATATAACCAACAACCCGCATAACAAAAAATGTGGTGTGTTATTCCACTAGTCAAAATCTCATCTCTAATTATATAAAATAAGCAAAAAGAACCATAAAGAAAACCGTAATTTATTATGCTATTTTTTTATAGCTAAAAGTATCTATTTAACAATTAATTATATCAAGAAAATATTAATGGATCTTTTTTTCAGGACCTTCGTTGCATTAAATAGTAATAAAAGTAAAAAAACGACGTAAACATCTGTCTACAAATCATTCTTTAAATATAATGAAAATATTTTCTAATAATTTTAAATAATAGAAATTTAATATCCTACTCAAATATGAATATATTTTCCATAAGAATATGTTATTATGACTTTAGTAAATTGTACTATTATTATCTAAATAATGGTGAAATATGAACTAATAAAGGATGATGAAAATGAAGAAAATCCAACAACTATTTCAAAGTGAAGATGGGAACAGCTTACAAAGGGAAAACTTTTTATCTCTAATAGAGCAAATTGTAACTTCATTAGATCAATTAAAAGATCCAAAGAAAACAACACTAGGACCTATACAAGAACGTTCTGCTACTTTCTATAAAGATCTTATGCAAGAAAACCAAGTTCCTACATCAGGCGTTGGACTTGATCAGGTCGTTCAAGACTTAACACAATTAATGCAAGGTCATCCTTATCATACACGCAACTTTGTCACAAACGTTTTACCAATGGCTAGTATCCCTGGTGTATTGGGACAATTTACGAATGCCTTACTTAATGGCAACAATTTGTGGGATGTATATGGACCTGCAGCAGCAGAATGCGAAGTAAAAGTTATCGCAATGATGTCAAAATTAGTTGGTTATGATTTCACAGAAAGTTTTGGTTATACAACTTGGGGTGGACAAGGAGCGGTATTTAGTGGTTTACGTCTTGCCATTGCGAAACAATTCCCTCACGCTAAAGAGGAAGGTGTTCCAAATAATTTATATTGCTTCGCTTCAGAAAACGCCCACTATAGCTTATTAAAGTCTATTGAAGCAGTCGGTATTGGTAGTAACCACTTAGTACGTGTAAAAGCAGGTAAAGACCAATCGATGGACGTAGAAGATTTAAGAAAACGCATGACAGAAGTAATTGAAAATGGTGGTATTCCTGTTTACATCGTAGCGACTACAGGTGCTACAGATCAATTTGCAATCGATGATGTGCAGGCAATTAAGGAAGTTGCAACAACACTTGAACAAAAATATGATTTAAAACAAATACATATCCATGCTGACTCTGCTTTAGGCGGTTTTTACGCATTTTTCAATGACTACGACTTTAAAGCAAACACACTACAATTCGAGGAAGATGTATTGAAAGGCTTACAACAAATTCGCCAACGTATGCAACATCTCGCAATTGCGGATAGTCTATGTTTTGATTTCCAAAAGCTTGGTCAAACACCGTATTTAACAAGTCTATTCTTAATAAAAGAAGGAAAAAGTTTACAACTATTAGATATTGACGACTTTGATACACCATATGTAGGCAATAGAGGCTACGGTTCATATCATACTGGTTATACATTAGAATGTTCTCGTATGGGTAGCTCAATTGCTATTTATGCTGCATTACAGGCATTTGGTAAAGAAGGTTATCAACAAATATTAGCTAACTATGTTCGTGTAAATTTAGCATTCCGTACACAATTAGCTGATCAATTACCAATGTTACAAGTAGTAAATGACGCAAATATCGGACCAGTAACAGCCTATAGACTATATCCAAAAGGCTTTGACTGGGCAAATGAACAAGCTGGAAATTATACACAAGATCAAATCGAGTACATTAATGGTTTAAATGCTTCATTCTTTGAAATTTTAGGTGAAGGACGAGATGAAGTATTTTTCGGTGATACGACACGTGTCTGCACTGTTAACGCAAGTGATACAAAGCAACAAGTTCCAGTAGCAGCAGCTAAATTCTTTTCTATCTCACCTTACACTGAGACAGAACATATTAGTGCTATGATTCAATTCCTACAACAAAAAGTTGTATTATTGGAGGATTTACAAGTTGAGTATATTAAGTAAATTTAAAAGTTCTTTACTCTATAAATATATTGCAAGTTTAACAATTCCAATCGTAATTATTTCAATAATATTTAGTTTCATGTTATTTCTCGTTTCTAATAAAATCATTGATAATTTTGTTATAAAGGAATTTGAATCATCATTAGAGGTGATTTCTAGCAATATTTTCGAGGATATCGATAAAAATAAAGTAAAAGCAGCAGATAACGGTATTAAAACTCAATATGAAAAAATAATGAAACAATTAAATGGTACAACAAAAAAGTTTGATATTGAAAATGCCTATATACTATCCCGCGCTAATGGTAAGGAGCATATCGTTGCATTAAGTAATACGGATAGTTATCAGGAAGACTACGTTTTTGATCCAAAAATGCATGCGGCTTTAGATACTGGGCGGACGCAAATAAGTGAGATCTATGAAGACGAATACGGTATTCATAAATCGATTTTTATTCCATTCAACAATACAGATATTCTTTTTGGGTTAGATATGGATGCTTCATTTATATCTGAACTTCAAACACAAATTATTTGGGTTAGCATCATCATGACAATTATTTTTGCACTATTTGGTGTCATTGTTGCTTATTTCATCAGTAAAGGCATAATTAAACCAATTAAAAACATGACAAGTTATGTGGATAAGGTTGCAAAGGGTGATTTAGCTGTTGACCCATTACCAATCAAAGGTACAAATGAAATCGCTCAGCTTTCAGATGGCATTCAAAACATGACGGCTGATTTACGGACGCTCATTCAGCAAATTGCAGAAAATGCTGAACAAGTGGCTGCCATGTCAGAAGAATTAACTGCCAGCTCCGAACAAACGAGCGCATCTATTCAACAAATTACATCTTCTATGCAGGAAGTAGCTGCAGGCTCAGAAAGACAAACATCATCTATTGAAGAGGTAGAAGGTCATATTACAATGATTTCGACGAAGATGACAGATGTTGTAGATAGTGTCAATGATGTCACAACAAAGGCGTTTAGCGCATCCACTATTGCCGAAAAGGGCAATACTACAATCCAAAGTGCTACAGAAAAAATGGCAATCACATCTGAGGCCATTCACCATACTGCGGATGTTGTAAAACGTTTAAGCACTTATACAAATGAGATTGGTGATATCGTTTCACTTATAAATGAAATTACAGACCAAACCAATTTACTTGCTTTAAATGCCTCTATTGAAGCAGCGCGTGCGGGCGAACATGGTAAAGGCTTCGCAGTTGTAGCTGAAGAGGTACGTAAATTAGCTGATCAATCACTTACAGCAACGAATAGTATTCGAACACGTATTGAAACGATCAAAGAAGAATCTGCTCAAGCAGTGAAATCAATGGCGATTAGCAGTAATAACCTTGCTGAAAGTTCTACTACTTTTAACGCATCTGGAGAAGCCTTTGGCGATATCTATGCACATATAACAGAACTTACACAAGAAATGAACCAGGTTAACAGCATCATTACGAACATGAATGAAGGAGTTAGCAATATTGCTAATTCAGTTGAGCAAGTTGGAATTGTAGCTGTTCAAGCATCTGGAAACATTCAAAATGTCGCAGCTGCTTCCGAAGAACAGTCTGCTAGCATCGAAGAGATTACCGCTTCTTCAAATAATTTAGCGGAAATGGCTCAACAACTACGAAATATTATCCAGAAATTTAATCTATGAGTGCCATCTTTGCGTGCCAGGCACCGAAACAATTAAGAATTCTTCCATACGAAGTCTGTGGTAGATTGCCAATGGCTTAAAAAACAAAGGATAGCTGACGTTACGAACGCCAGCTATCCTTTTTGTTCCTCTATTAAATTAAACTTTTGACTACTTTTGAAATAACGGCACCTTCCGCTTGACCATTTAACAAAGGTTTTGCAATTTTCATTGCGTCTCCCATATTCATGCCTTTAGTAACACCAGCGGCTACTAATTTTTCAGCAATTTCTTCTTCAGTTAATTGTTTAGGAAGGAATGATTTTAATAGTACTAATTTTGCTTCCTCTTTTTCAATTAAATCCGCGCGACCAGCATTTTGCGCACCTTCTAATGCCTGATTCGTCTGCTTTACTTCACGATTAATAATGGCAATCTCTTCAGCTTGTGATAGGGGTTCACCCTTTTCCTTCTCAGCTAAATCTAGTGCCGATTTAACAAGTGTAAGTACGCCTTTTGCCAAGACATCCTTTTCCTTCATAGCCTTTTTTAGTTGATCAAATACTTCTGTTTTTAACATCAAGCTCACTCCTCAAATATGCATCACTAATTGTCAATGATTATTGCACATAGTGATGGCAGAAACAATTTATTTTGCTTTCTTTAATTTTAACACATCTGCCTTTGTTTCTAATATTTCTATAGTTAACACTTCCATCTTAGCATCTACTTTATCTATTATTTCACTAAGATTTTTTTCAACCGTCTCCATTTTATTCTCTAGCTTAGTTTCAAGAGAATCCAATCTTGATTCAACTTTCTCTAATCTAATTTCAAGTGAGTCTATTCGTGTTTCAACTGACTCTAATCTTGTTTCAAGCGAATCTAGTCTTGTTTCAACTTTCCCTAATCTTATTTCAAGTGAGTCCAATCTTGTTTCAACTAAATCGATCTTCTCTTTTAATCCTTTTTCTACCTCTTCAATTTTCTCTTCTAATCCTTTTTCTACCTCTTCGATTTTCTTTTCTAATCCTTTTTCTACCTCTTCAATTTTCTCTTCTAATCCTTTTTCTACCTCTTCGATTTTCTCTTCTAATCTTTTTTCTACCGCTTCGATTTTCTCTTCTAATCTTTTTTCTACCGCTTCGATCTTCTCTTCTAATCTTTTTTCTACTGCTTCAATTTTCTCTACTAATCTTTTTTCTACTGCTACAATTTGCTGTTGAATCTCTGTTTTCACGCCTTGTACTTGTGTAGAAAGCTCCAAAATTGCTTGAAGAATTGCATTTTGATTGATCTCAGGATTCATTGTCAACTTCCTTTCTTTAAATTAATCTATTAAGTCAATCTTTATGTTCACTTTTAATGTTATTAATCTATGAGAGTCTTACGAGCTCTTCCATACCAATTTTATCTACCATTTTTAATGAAGTCAAAACATCAAAAATTTCAATTTGTCAAGAAATCGTCTAGTAATTTTACTTCATAAAAACGCATGGCTTTTATATCACCTTTATATGAAAAAACACCTTCCTTAATTAAACAACGTAACCGATATTCTATCCATTCGTCTCCTGTATATTCCTGCATATGTCCAATCACTTCACCAATTAATCGTGCTGCCTTCTTATATTCCACCTTGCCATCTTCTTGATACATACGCTTTGCACATTCAACAATATAATCATCATCTCGTTTTTCGTTACTGCTGGTTAATAGCTTATCACAAGCCCATGTTCGAATAATATGGACATCGTCTAATAATAAACGTTTCCCTTCATCAACCAATTGTTGCCTTTGTACGTTATTTAATGGCTCTATCCCCTGCTCATAAAAATTAACAAGCGTTTCCCCATTTAATTCACCCGTTGATCTTGGATAGTTATCTTGCGCTAAGTGCGGGTTTATTTTCTTTTTATGAAAAGCAGTGAATGTGTCAATTACACGCACTGTATTTAACTTACCATCTAGCATAGCTAGCACAAGACGTAACCCTGTTTGCTCATGTGCATTTTGACAAGTCCAAATAACAATGTTCTGATGCGGTAAAATATTGTTTATTTTTTCAACTGCAGCTAACATAAGCTGTCTATAATGCGTAATTCCATCATCTTCAGTTGTGTATCGATTCTTAAACCACGCAAATCTGGCTTCAATACCTGATGTTTTATGTAAGTCATTAATAGGACCAATAGATAGATTATGTGGCAACACAATGATATCTTCTGTCTTTTGATAGTCTGTATTTCTAAATGCAGCTTTTAAACTTCCTCCTGGTGATTCGCCAAATAGGATATGTACCGTTTGTGCATTCGTATTATTTTTTTCCTCTGATACTTGTAATATAACTTGTTGAATATCCTCACTTGATTTGCCATTTAATAAGGAAAAGAAAAGCATTGACTTCGCTTCGGCTTCGCTAAGTTTTTTAATTGCCTCTTTCAATCGAATAGAATCCTCGAGCATTTCCATTTCTCCTTTCGATAAGTTTATCTCCGTGCGTTAAGCCAATAGACAAAACCAATTATTGCACCGCCAATGATATTACCTAGTGTGACGGGAACTAAATTTGCCACTGCACCTCCAATGGACACTAGATCATCATGTGGAACAAAGAGCGCTAGGCAAAAAAGTGTCATATTGGCAATGCTATGCTCAAAACCTGATGTAATAAAGGGGAAAATACAACAGAAAATCATCGCTAATTTTGCTATTTCTGATTTTAATTTATAGGTACTCCAGACAGCTAAGCAAACAAGAAGATTACATAAAATACCACGACATAGCAAAGCGACAAAGCCTGCATTCATTTTGGACGTTGCCACTTTCTCGATATACGTCGCGGTATCACCTACTGCAAGCCCTGCATAGAAGAACAGCACTGCCCCAACTAAAGAGCCAATAAAATTACCTATATAGCTAAATAACCAAATACCGACCATTGCAAAAGGGGTGGATTTTTTCTCTAAAGTACTTACAGATAATACGAAGTTATCCCCAGTAAATAAATTTGCACCAGCCATCATGACCATGCTAAGTGCCACACCAAATGCTAATCCTTGAACAACTTTCATACTTGGTACACCAACAGGATCATATAAGCCTCCAATAGTAACAATCAACAAAATACCAAAGCCAATAAAGAGTCCTCCAGCTATCGCTTGCAATAAATAGTTAATAGGCCTTTTCTTCATCATCGTAACTTTCATGCTAGCTGTCGAACAAACAATGGCAATGGTTTCTTTCATCATGCTCACCTCCGAATAAACATTACCTATAAATATCATATCGTATTTCGTAGTTCCCCCATATTATGAATGTGAAAATTTTTGAACAACCTTGGTACTATACGCTAGTTAATTTCATAAAAAAGAAGGACAGCATTCTATCCTTCTTTTTTCTCAGCAACGGCTCACATATTATTCAAAAAACAACATCATTCCTGGAGCATCTGCATCCCTTTCAGAAAATCCAAGTTTTTGATAAAAAGGTTGTTTACCCTTAGCACATGATAATTGAATCCACTTTATATTTTTAAGTTTACAATGTGCGAATAGAGCTTCCATAATAGTTGTACCAATGCCATTTCGTTGATACTCAGGATGTACCATTACGTCGCAAATAAATGTTTGATAAATACCATCAGAAATAATTCGACCATAGCCGATTAATGTTTGCTCATCATAAATTGAAATACTATACCAGCTACGACAAATGGCTTGAAATAATTGTTCGTACGTATATAGCCCTTTCGCATTCCAGCCAGTAGTCTGATGTAATGCTTGATAATCTTCAAAGGTAGGATTCGTTTCACTTATTATGTACACCTTGGCTATTCCCCCCGCACTATTTTGAATAAATATACAATAAAGAGATTTATTATTCAATACAATTTCGGAAAATAGCAATACAATTTTTATAGGTGTGAAATAGCAAATTCTCCATTTACGCTTACACATAGTTGTAGATGATCATCGACTCTAATTTCAATCGGGCTGACAATTGCTTTTTTAGTAGAGAAATACCACATACGTTCACTCGGACCGATTAATAGATGGACACCATCCTCGTAATTCCCCATAAAAGTAAGCGCATCTGTACGTATTTCTTCATCTTTAAGGGGCGTGATACCATATTCCTTTAAACGTTCTGCGACAGTAAGGATCGCATCAGTCGTTAAATTTATTTCCGCAATATTTAATACATGTTGAATTGAAAATGCATTGGTACTCACTTTTGGGTTTATCCCCTGTCTAGCAATAAACTCAATTATATTGTCCTCTGGATCGTAAAAATAGCATGCGTATGCATCTAAAAATTCAAAATAGACCTCATCTTGTTCATCTGCGCGTAATATTTCTACACGTTCTTGCACCCATTTTTTCGCTTGTTGAAATAAATTACTTGGTATATTGAACGCAAAATGATATTGCTTGTCGATAGTAGAGTCTATTCTTTCAAATAGGATATTGCTTTCCCCAGCTGCTATTTCAAAAAAATGCTCTGCTTGTTCTAATAATTCAAATCCTAATTTGTCACAGTAAAATTCCTTCATTTTATGTAAATCATGCACGTTAAGTTTCACTTCCGAAATCTTCATTTTCCAAACATCCCCTTTGTATTTACTACCATTTACTGTACTAAATAAATACATGGTGAACCTCATGCAAAAGAATGAACATTTTGGAAAATAGGACACGTCTTATAGCTTCATGCCCTATAGCGGTATACGATCTCCTTTACTATTCGGTTGAGAGATTACTAAAAATTCTACATCTTCCTGTGAATCATTGCGCATTTGATGCGGCGTAAGCGCTGGCACTTCAATTCCCTCATTCGCCTGTAATGTAATCCTTTCTCCGTCTATATCCATTGTTGCCGTACCCGAAAGTACAAAAAAGAATTGTTGTGCTTGATGATGATAATGACAAACTTCCGCTGTATTGGCTGGCATCCTTTCGTGAATAACACTCAATTCATTATTTTTAACTAAATGCCAACCATCACACGCATTTCCCCAATTATAATGTTCTGCATGTTCTTTACTAATTTTCAACTACAACACCCTTTCAATTTTACCTTTTTGGATGGCACTATCATTTCATAAAAAAAGTCACGCGCATCATACGTGACATACCGATCATTTAACTTTAATTTTTTCGACTGAAGCAATATAAATCGTTTCTTCATGCATTTTAATGTATTGATCCTTCGATTCTTTAATGTATCCATCATTTTTCAAATACTCTTTTAGCTCAGATTTTTTCTCAAAAACTTTATCTTGATTCATTTCTTCACCTTCTGAATCATCTGATCTCTTTGAAATGTTCATCATATAAAACTTCGTCACATTTTGCTCCTCCATTATAGTAGATTCGATTATCAAGGGACTATTTCCATACTTTATCTAATTGATTTGCATAGAAATTAATTGCGTTTTTATAACTAAGTATTTCAGCGTCTGTTGTCGTTTCTGCTAGGCATTGAAGTAAGAGTTCCATTGCTTCGTTATGTTTTTTTAGATTATATAAAGTCATTGCATAAAACACTTGTAATGCATGATTCGTTGGAAATAATTGCATCCCTTCTAAAAAAACTTTTTCGGATTTTTCATAGTGCCCTAATGTTCTATACGTACTGCCAAGTCCCAAAAATGCTCCTTCTAAAGCTGTTCCAGATAACCCTTGTTTGATGGCCTTTTCATAGTAAGGAACGGCTTGTAATTCTTGTCCTAACACATCAAAACTCCAAGCACATTGGTAGTTAATGTATGCATCTTCTGGATATTCCTCTACCAACTGTAAAAGTAACTGATTTGATTCTTGCTTCTTATTAACTTTTCGTAATTCAAGCGCTCTTTCTAGTTGTTTTTCGTACAATGTAATTGCTCCTTTTTCTTGATAGAGGACTATTTTTTAAATCCAGGGTTAATCCCTTCTTTCCGAATTTTCGACGACGGAACAAATTTCCTATTCTTTTATCATCATACACGATATGTAAATTCGACAGTTACTATTTTCCCCACTATTTTGTATGATGCTTGAGATTTATATTAGCAATAAAAAATGACCAGGTTCACATTTTTGTGCTGGTCCTTGGTCATTTTTTTATTGATTTGAACATATAATCTTCTTCTTTTTTTCGATGCCAATAATTAATTATGATTCAAATGGTTATTTTTAATTTTGTTGTCTTTTTACTTTTTTTATGTGATAAACAACCCCAAAAATAAAATTAACTATAAAAAGAAAATTTAACGGATTGAAAAGACCTGTTTATTTCGCTGCCTATTGCCAACTGTAAAAAGCTCCATAAAATCCAAACGACAATTTGACTTAGAATCATTGGTATGCTGAACCAATCACCCAATTCCATCTATCATCATCCCATTAATCAAAATAGAATGTATCTGCACTTGTCATGTCTACTTATTTAGACTCTTGTTTTAACTTTTTGTATTCTCTGTAGTTCAAAGGTATCGAAATAATCACTAACAAAGCCGCGATAAGATTAATAATGGTTTTGGTATTTGAAGATATAGATAAATACGATGCAATACAGCTTATACTGACAGGTACTATCACTAAATAATAGTATGGTAATAATTTCATATTAACTAGCCCCCTTCAGAGAGAATCTATCTTCTTCAATGCTTGTAGATAGGTTATCTCTCGACTATTAATAGATTTTAGTAGCGCTATAATACTATCATTGGTCAAATCTTTATTTTTCGAAAATGCATAATCCTTTAATAGTGCGATATAACCTGAAATTAAGGCTGTTGCCTGTGAGGTACCACTTGTTTTAATTATTGCTCTATCGGTATTGATTGTTGATATCTCGTGACCAGGAGCGTTAATCGTCGTTCTTTGAGGACCGCTTGTTAAATCAAGTACATTTCCAGAAGCATCAATTGCTCCAACTGAAATAACTTCATCCAAAATTGCAGGATACATCAATTCAGTATTTCCATAATCTCCTGAGGATGCTACTACAGTATAAATCTGCTCTAAATCCTCTATTTGTATTTCCATTATGATATTCTACTCGATTAGCTAATTGGTTAGTCCATAAAGCAGTAATACCATTAATAGTTCCAGGAATTATACCAAGTTTGCCAAAAACGACACTAGCAAGTGCGAGACCAGTTGATACAGCCTGCTGCATCTCTTAAATCATAAACCCATTGCCTAGCAGCTGAAGTACTCATATAACGTCGTTTGCCCCACCAAAAAGTTTCATCGTAAGTAGATCCGCCCTGAATATAAAAGTTTTTATCGGTCGAATCAATCATGGCACCGTTGTCTAAAACTTTTAATTCACCTTTTTCAATTTTTATTTAGTATTAGTTCACCCTATTAATGAAATGTAAAATCTAAATTTTCATTTGTGGTGTCAATTTGAAAAAACTATCTTTTAACTTATTAATACCAACATCAAATAGCTATAGCTAAACAACCTCGAATTTAATAATAATTTATCATTGAAAACATTTCTCAATCAATAGTAATATCAATTTATTTTTTATAAAATTCAGGCACTTTTGTAATAAAAATTTTAGTATTATGTAAAAAATATTTTATATTAATTCTTCCCTTATATTTTTTCTACAAGAACAAATAAAAAAACCACCCAAAATGGAGTGGCCTTTACCCTAATTTATTTAACTATTAAGCCTCTTTCTTGACGTGACCGCCCAATAATCCATTGAGCTATCATGAGATTCGGTACCCAACATAACCATGAAATAATCGGATAGCTTATTATAAAATTTTCAAATCCGAATAATACTGTAAAGACTAATAGCCAAATTCTCAATGTTACAGCAGCAAAAGTCAACGAATAATTGCGTATCATCCATTGTTGATGATCATAAATTTTTTGTTCTTTAATTTTAACAAGTGCTTGATAACCAGTGATCATCCATAATATAGATAATGCGCTAAAACCGAGCTGCGATATGGTTCCACCCGTAGCATAAATGGCTAAATAAAGACCTGCAATACTACCAAATAAAATACCAATCATATAGATTTTTCCTAAAATACGATGCCGCTTTATATTGTTTTCTCTAAACTTTGAGAATAATGTAAAGGGGCCAATAACTAATGCCAGTATACTAAATATAATATGGATATACAGCATCGTATACCAAAGCGAATCTAAAGTATCTATAAACATAAGTTTCAAGCTAACAAACCCTGCTTGATGGGCATCCAATATTAAATATTGAACAATGGAATAACAAGCTATACCAATAGCTAAGAAACTAACAAGAAGCCAAGTTTTTTTATTCATTGTGCGGTCCCCTAAAATTTATTTTAGAAATACGTTCCTCAGTCCTTAATGTAGCATTAAATTTTAGAGGATTTGTTTTTCTCATGATAAGTGGTAAAAAAATTGGCATAAGAGGTACTTAATTATGAATATCAGCCAGTGAAGCTTGTAGTTGACTAAATCTTGTTTAAGATATTCCCCTACAAATCATCAATAAATTTCCATCTGGATCTTTAATTACAAAATAAAAATTGTCCTCAATCTCCGTCACAAGTTCAACATCATTTTCTTTCATAAATTGATAAGAAGCTTGGATATCATTTGTTAGTAACTGAATAAAGGGAGCTTGATAGGTTGAAATATCCCCATCTTCCTTTCTCCACTTAGGCATTGTATCTAACATCAAACCTGCCGTTCCCATCATTGGTGCTGTGTATAAATGCCCGAAACATATTTCTCCCCCTTCTAATCCGAGTATTTTACTGTACCATTCTCTTGCTTTTTCTAGATCACGTACTGGAACAAATACACCGCCTATTTGGTTTTTAATCGGTGTTTTATTTATTGGTATGGTCACAATAACTTGCCTCCCGTCATTTTTTTACTATAAGATAACCATTTCTATATTTACTTATATTATCCTTTTTTGTTCAAAAAATTAAATTAGATAAAATTGCTGCGAGCTTTCAAATAACTATTAAAAAATTTTTTTACTTATATAAACTGAATAACAAAAGCCCAGACTCGCAATTACTCGGGAGCCTGGGCTATTTAACTTTTTTTATTGGCGCTAAAATTATAGAGGTTACTGAATTACTTCTTCGTCCATCTTCAGCACCGCTTATAACGCTTTTTCTCGCTTACCATTGATTGTCCATTTTTGATTCATTAAGCACTTCTTTTTCACTTATAGGCGCTAGGGAAACATCTTTATTTAGTTCTTTATCATCATTATTCTGGATTTCTTCAGCAACTTGTTCTTGAACCGTTTGTATTCGATTCTCTACATCCGAAAGTTTTTCATATTTACTATCAATAAAAATACCTCGGTCGGCATCCATCTCTAATTCACTGGAAAGGCGATTTTGCTCACGTCCTAATGAATTCTTTGTCAACTCAAGTGTTTTCATTTGTTCTAGTGAAACAGATTTTTCTAAAAGATTTTCCATTGAGTTGGATGGCTTTTCGCTTTTCAAATCCTGTTCATTTTGGTTTGTCGTTTTCTTTTGCTCATCCGTTTGCTGTTCAGCTATTTGCGCATCTATATCAGCTATTTGCTTTTCAAAATCTTTTAGTTGTTCCTTAATAGATGATAAGTCGCCTCCGCTTTCCAACGTACGTTCACTCAGATCACTTTTCATCTTTTGAATATTCTCACGTTGTTTCATTAAACTTTCGATAAGACTCGTTTTAGCTTGCTGCCCTTTAAACAAATTACGAGCTTGTTGTCCAATTGTTAATGTATCTTTATGTACTATAAGATTTTGCTGAACCAATTTAGGCTTAATTGCTGATCCATTTGACAACTTCATGAAATTAGAAGAATTTACTTCATTCGTAAGTTTCATATTACATCACCTCTTGTTTATATATCGACCATTTATTGGCATTTTAAAGTGAAGAATCGTTAACTCTTCGCTATGGCTCTTTCATTGCAAATTAAAAAACCAGCTCCGCTATAGTTGTAAGTATGAAGTCGAAATAAACAAGGATATTTTATTGAGATAAGTTAAATAATATCTTTAGGAGGTGTTGAAATGAAAAGGGATAAGAAAGATACAGAATTTGCAACAGACGAGCCAACAAAACAATCAAATATTAAAAAACCTAATGAGCGTGTCGGACATACTGAAACTGCTCGCCCACAAAATCAAGAAGACCTTATAATTAATGAGAAGAAAAGTAAATCAACCTCATTATAATATAAGATTAATTAGGTTTTATTTATTTTGACCACCCATATTTGAAGTGAACCCAAAAAGTTAGACATTTTATACTTTTGTAAGTAAAGTAATTGTCTAGTGTAATCTTAACCATATTAAACGCACCTCAATTGTTAGATTGTGTCTAACAATTGAGGTGCAGTTCATTTCGGAGTCATTTTTTATTGTTTATTCAACTAAGTAAGTCCTGTCCTTTTATTTTTAATTAATCATAATCATTCTCTTCTTCAATTTTTCGAACTACACCTGTCTTTGCATTTACTTCTACTTCATAAATCTTATTTTGAGCAGTTAAAATGAATATTTCATACACTAAAGTGCCGTTTTCCATATCCATACCATAATGAATGATCTGGCCAGGTACTCTTTGCACAGCAATCTGCATTGCCTGTTGGGGAGTAATTCTCTGATTATATGAAGGCATTACCATATTTTATCCTCCTCTTTTTGCATACATGCTCCTATAGTATGCAAAAGCAAGGAAAACTGTTATCACTTATCATTTACTACCTCTCTGCTGAATTGGTGACATATAAACCGATAAATGGTCAGTTATACCATTTTATAAATCCTGAAATAATACCGTCCTTAACAGCGTGCGCAATAAAGCTTTTGTTTCAGTTCTCATAACTGGTTCAAATCAATACCTCTCATAAGGCTCATCTCCTATTTTTGAATAAGAAAAGCCCTCCACAGAAATGTGAAAGGCTTAACTCAGATATATTTATTCGTTAGTTACCATTGAACCCTAAAAAAATACGTTACAAACTCTTACCATTACTGAATTACTTCGAATCATCTATCTTCTGTACAGCCATGAACCCTTCCTGTAGAAACATTGTATTCAACCGACAATCCTATGATATATAACGGTTTGTCGGTTGTTTTTTATTTAATTTTATCTAGTTGTATATAGGTTTTATCTTCGCTTATTTACTATCATTAGTGGGGATATGATGGGAAAAATAACAAAATTGCCACCCATCACAGAGTGGTCTTATTATTGTTTATTCAGCTAAGACCAAGACATTGACAAACATTGTATATCAACAACCATATAAATAGCCCCCTTATCAATTAAATAAGAGAGCTATATATAATTCATAATATATCACTTATCTCCAACTGACTTTAATAATTTTATTGGAAAATAGCTAACTAACGAATCCGATTCATTCCTTACATATAGATAACCATTAATTTCTATACCTAGCGATGAAAAAACGCTTCCCTTTAAATACATTCTGTTATCATCAGCTCGAACGTATCCCTCTATTGGACTAAGTTGCGCTCGCGTATCCGCTGTTAACTCATAATGCACGCCTTCTTTTCTTTTTATCGTTTCTGCTATTTTAATATCTGTCCCTTGATATCCCATACATATTTCTCCATCTGCATCCATGAAACAATAAGAAAGGAATTGTTCGTCATTTGAGAAAGAAATCTTGGCCGCTTGTCCATTGAGCTTTTCATCTTTATTAAAATATTTTCCGTAACTCTTAAAGTATCCAATTTGGTCACGATTAATATAAATATAAGTTGGATTGTTATAGAAAGATGAACGAATTTTTATTGGTACTTCTTTGAAAATTACCAAATCCGTTGCTTGTACGCGATATTGCCCCATCTGGTAAAATATTTTGCCATCATATTTTTCAATATCATACGTTCTAAAGAAGTTATTTGACTTAACCACTAACGAATCAAACGTACCATCTGAATTTTTCTTGTATACCTTGATGTCTTTTTTAAAGGTCATTTTTCCTGTTTGCTCTTTTACAACCTCTGCTCCATCATACATTACTTTTGCTTCTGATTTTGTTGGATTTACTACTGCGATTACAAATGCTGTTAGTAACACAATAAGTATTTTTTTCATTATTCTCCTCCTACTCAGTTTTAAAAAAATAATCTCTCAGTATTATATACTAGTAATCTAATATTCTAGCAACGAATGTTAAAAATCCAACAAAAGTAGAGTGTTTTTCCATTACATTATTTCATCCATCTACCATTCTACCCAATTCTCTAAAATAAATGGTTTATTACTAATTTGATTGTGAAAGGCTATCTCTTTCCTTTAGCCAGTTATAGAAAGGATGCATGAATATGTTGAGCTCAAATTAGAGCCCAATACGTATTATAATTACGAGTCGACGATTAGAATTCACATAATACCTCATTTGGGTAAGTATAAAGTGAAATCATTGACTCCCCATGTATTGCAACAGTTTATTAATCTAAAATCGCGTGAGGGTTACGCTCGTCAAACTTTGAGCATTATCGTGGGTATCCTTAGTAAGTCCTTAAATCATGCTGTATATCCGTATAAATACATCAAATAAAAACCAAATGCATTATGTGGAATTAATGAGAGACAAAAATAGAAAACCTACTCGTGAAGAGTTAAAAATCCAATCGAAAGAAAACTTAAGAGGCATTAATAGCACAATAAATGAAGATCATCCTTTTTATCTACCATTTCATATTGGCTTGCATTGTGGATTACGTGTTGGAGAAGTTTGTGGTCTTGAATGGAAACATATAAATTTCGAAGAAATGACACTGGAAGTTGAGCAACAACTGGTTGGTATTAAAGATGAAAACGGAAAAATTCAATGGCAACCTAGACCTCCTAAATCAAAGGCTGGTTATCGTACGATTCCTTTTGGTAATGCAGAAGTGCAAAAAGAAAGTGGTGAACATTGTACACCAAGTGTAATCAAATATAACACTAGAAAAATTAAATATTACTTTTAATTATCATTCTCTACGCCCTACACATGCTACGACTTTAATCGAGAATGGTACTCCTGTTAAAACTGTACAAAAAAGATTAGGACATAGTCGAGCTGCCGTAACAGAAGATCGCTATGTCCACCTCACTGAGAAAATGGCCAGAGATGCCACGAACATCTTTGATTCATTTGCTCAAGATATATAAAATTACTAACATATTTTTTTATGGTGGGGAATTGGTGGGGAGCCCCACCATTTAACCCTATAATAATTTATCAAAATACGTTACAAACTCTTACTACTACTGAATTACTTCGAATCATCCATCTTCAGTACAGCCATGAACGCTTCTTGTGGTACTTCGACGGAGCCGACTTGTTTCATACGTTTTTTACCTTCTTTTTGTTTATCAAGAAGTTTACGTTTACGGGAAATATCTCCGCCGTAACATTTCGCTAATACGTTTTTACGCATCGCTTTAATTGTTGAACGCGCGACAATTTTTTGTCCAACTGCGGCTTGAATCGGTACTTCGAATTGTTGACGTGGAATTAATTCTTTTAGTTTTTCTACGATAATTTTGCCACGTTCATAAGCGAAGTCGCGGTGAACGATAAAGCTTAGTGCATCGACTTGCTCAGCATTTAGTAGGATATCCATCTTCACTAGTTTTGAAGGCTGGTAACCGATTAGCTCATAGTCAAATGATGCATAGCCTTTTGTATTTGATTTTAAATAATCGAAAAAGTCATAGACAATTTCAGCTAATGGCATTTCATAAATAATGCTGACACGTGATGTATCAATATAGTCCATTGTCATGAAATT
Organism: Lysinibacillus sp. JNUCC-52; assembly: GCF_015999545.1. Taxonomy (NCBI): domain Bacteria; kingdom Bacillati; phylum Bacillota; class Bacilli; order Caryophanales; family Bacillaceae; genus Lysinibacillus; species Lysinibacillus sp. JNUCC-52. The sequence goes on along the minus strand of NZ_CP065546.1, from coordinate 4,276,238 downwards.
ACCACGTTTCATTTGGCAAAGTTCCATAACCGCCCCAACGTAATCATTCGGTACCATAATCGTTGCTTTCACATATGGCTCTTCAACACGATCGATCTTTTGTGGGTCAGGCATAAATGATGGGTTGTCGACTTTAATGGACGTACCATCTGTCATATGCACTTCGTAAATAACAGATGGTGCTGTTGTAATTAAATCGATGTTAAATTCACGTTCAATACGTTCTTGAATGATTTCCATATGAAGAAGTCCTAAGAAACCACAACGGAAACCGAAACCTAACGCTTGTGACGTTTCAGGCTCATACTGCAATGCTGAGTCATTTAACTCTAATTTTTCTAAGGCATCACGTAAGTCATTATACTTAGCTGTATCGATTGGATATAATCCACAGTACACCATTGGATTTAAACGACGATAACCCGCTAATGGCTCAGCTGCTGGGCGACTCGCAAATGTTACAGTATCCCCTACGCGCGTATCACCTACATTTTTAATTGACGCTGTTAAGTAACCAACATCACCAACCGTTAATTCACTTTGCGGTACACTTTTCGGAGTATGTACGCCGACTTCAATAACATCAAATTCTGCGCCTGTCGCCATCATGCGAATTTTATCACCTGGTTTAACAGTACCATTCATAATACGAATAGAGATAATAACACCTTTATAGGCATCGTATACAGAGTCAAAAATAAGTGCTTGTAACGGTGCCTCTGGATCACCTGTTGGTGCAGGAACCTTTTCAACAATTTGCTCTAAAATATCTTCAATTCCAATACCAGCTTTTGCAGACGCTAATACCGCTTCAGATGCATCTAAACCAATGACATCTTCAACTTCTTGACGAACACGCTCTGGATCTGCCGCAGGTAAGTCAATTTTATTGATAACTGGTAGTATTTCAAGGTCGTTATCAAGTGCTAGGTAAACGTTAGCCAGCGTTTGCGCTTCAATGCCTTGTGCTGCATCCACAACTAAAATAGCGCCCTCACAAGCAGCTAAACTACGTGATACTTCATATGTGAAATCGACATGTCCAGGTGTGTCGATTAAATGGAATGTATACACTTCGCCATCTTTAGCTTCATATTTTAATTGGACTGCATTTAACTTAATTGTTATGCCTCGCTCACGCTCTAAATCCATTGAGTCGAGTAGCTGTGCTTTCATTTCACGGGATGTCAGTGATTTCGTTTGCTCTAAAATACGGTCAGCAAGCGTTGATTTCCCGTGGTCAATATGTGCAATAATAGAGAAATTTCGAATATTCTCTTGTCTTTTTAATCGTGCTTCTCGGTTCATCTCTTCCACTCCTAATTAAACTATAATGAATTATACTATGAACCATATACAAACCACAACATTAGAACGGCATAAATGCTGTTAAATCAATGGTTACTCTTATTTATGTTTCTTATCTTCTGCATTTCAATGCAAAAAATAGCACCTAATTAGGGCACTTAAGCTAAATATAGCTTTCTAGAAGGAACAGCATAAATATGGCGAGTGTGTGTATAATCTTAATAAAAAATGGTATTATTGCATTAAATTAGTATTTTTAAATTCCTTATCCTATATCTAAATTAAAAGAGAGACCAGCTGCTTAACTATAAGCAGCTGGTCTCTTTGTATTTTCATGAACTTCTACATTGAAGTGAGAATATGGTGTCTATGGGCTGAATCATTATACTTCTTTCTGATGCGCATCGATCGCTTGTTGAATAAGGTTACATAGCGCTTCTACCCCTTTTGGTTCTAAATGGACGCCATCTGGAGCAAAATACTCTGGATGGTTAAGCGCTGTTGAATGCCAATCAATTAACGTAATATTGTTATACTCATGTGCTTTAGTTGCTAAAGCATTATTTACTTTTGTTTCCCATGGACGGGGTACACGTGTATTCACTAGGTAAATTTGAGCTTGCGAGAACGCTCCGAGTAGCGTGTCAATCTGGTCATTTGTAAAATAGCCATTTGTGCCTAATTGAATAATGACCGCTTTTTCTTGTTGATTGAAGCGAGTGTAACTAGGAACCAATTTTACTGCTTGTGAAACTTGTCTCCCTATTTTTCCATCGATTGTAATGTTAGGGTAGAGCGTATGTAAACGCGTTGCAATATCAATCATGACTGAATCCCCGATTGCTAATAGTTCCTTATACGGTTTTTTTATAGGATTTTCAATCGGCTCATCTTGTTCTGTTTGAGATGTATCGTCATTTTTTTCCACTGACGGTCCTACTTCTTCATCAGTCTTATTTTGTTGAGCCGAATCTTTAATAGAATGTTCTTCACCATTTATTTTAATATTTGTAGGGTAATTCTCCTTAGAGTCGTGTTGTGCTTCCCCTACTACCCCTGTCATACCTGTAAAAAATACTAATATAAATAGCGGAATAATAGCAGTTGCTATCTTTCTTGCAATTGAAAAATTGTGCCACTTGCTTGGATTGATAACTAAATATTGTCGGAAGTATGTTCGGAATCCTTGTTTACGAATCGGCATTTCAATAAAACGATACGACAATTCTGCGACGATTAATATAAACACTAGCTGTAAAGCGACACGCCAATAAACTGGATTGCCTATTTCATGAACAGGAGTACTTAGCACTATTATTGGGTAATGCCATAAATAAATTCCATATGATCGAGAACCAATCCAGCAAAGTGGTTTCCATGAGAGTAGTTTTCCTAAGAAACTAGCTGGATGACAAACACAGGCAATTAATAGCGCAGCATTCATACAAAATAGGAACATACCACCTCTGTATAAAAATGCTTGGTATTCATCTACAAATAAAATACTTACAATAAAAATTATAAAGGTAATTACACCGATACTATTGAGCTCATAAACATGCTTTGTAGAAAGCTTTTTAGTAGAAAGTCTTTTCATCGGCCAAACGAAGGCTAACCAACAACCGATTAGTAATTCAAATGAACGAGTATCTGTTCCAAAATAAATGCGACTAGGATCAGCTCCAGGCTGAAATAAGATAGCCATAAGGATTGCTGAACAAATTGCTCCAATAAAAATAATGTTAGAAAATTTGCTTTGTTTTTTCACAATAGACAATCCAATGATTAATACAATTGGCCAAATAACATAAAATTGTTCCTCAATCGCTAACGACCATAAATTTTTCAAAGGAGAAGGCGACCCAAAACTATCAAAATAAGATAGTTTGTGATAAATAAACCACCAATTACTCGAATAAAAAATGGAGGAAAGAGCATCTCCTCGTAACGTATTAAGTAGCTCTTTATGAAATAACATGACCCACACAAAGGTAGTCATTATCATGACATACGCAGCTGGAACTAGGCGTCTAAAGCGTCCAATCCAAAATTTACGCAAATTAATTGTTATTTGCTCCCCTTGCATCGGTAAAATTGTTGAGGTAATTAAGTAACCTGATAATACAAAAAATATATCAACTCCGAGGAATCCTCCACTGGCCCATCGAAAGTTAAAATGATAAGCAATTACAGCTAATACTGCTAATGCTCTAATCCCATCTAATCCAGGGATGTAACGATGATTCAATGACTTGCCTAACATACTGTTTCCTCCAATAAAATGTAAAACCATTAACATTATTTAGTTATAAAAATAGTTTGTATTACGCCTAGCCTCTGCCCCTTTACTTTCATTTCCATTACCTATTATTAAAGACGTATGAGCTACCTAAAAAGGTTAACCATTTTCTAAAACAAAAAATTTTCGCTGAGATTTTTTAGCTCCATGATTTTATAAATACCTATATGTATCAAATACTTAACTTCTTAATTAAAATTTGTAATATTAACCAACGAAAAAAAGCATCTGCCCATAATGGTAGATGCTTTTGAAGCGGTTTTTTCCATTGATGTACACCATCGAAAATCGCCCGATTCAATAAGGCGTATGAGCTGACTTGAAAAGTATAATGCAACGGAAAAACAATTGAAAGACCTCTGAAACAAAAATTTTTAGGTAATTTTTTCAAAAGGTACTTCTGTTCACCATTTATTTCCTTATAGGTCTTACTACAACTCATTTTTATAATCGTGGACACCAATAAAGCTATCGCATAGATATGCGTATTTTATTAAAACTAGCGATTCCGAAAATTTTTTATAGAGATAATAAAAGCTAGTTTTTAACTTTTGGATTCAGTTACAAAGCTTTTCGCAATTGCTTTCCCAATAACAGCAATGGTACGATTTAATTCTTCTTCCGTATTATCAATTCCACCTAATTCAATTAAAATCATTTCCTTGGCTAAATCTTGATTGTAACGACCATCTACATTGTCACCACTTTTAGAGATAACTCCTCTTGATACTTTTGGCACCATCTCATTCATAGCAACAGAGAGAGTTTCAGCATAAGCAGTATTCCATCGGTAGTTTTTATGTTCCGCCCCCACAACAATGGCAATGCGTGCGTAACTTTCATTGTTGTGTGTAATCGTTGTCGCATCTCGTTTAGCGGAATCTCGGTGTAAATCAATCACTAAATCATAGGATTGTTCCTGTAAACGATTGGCTAAATATGGACGTACTGTGTTGTAAGCTTGTGGAAAGGTTTTACCTTCAGATTTCATTACCTTCATGACATCTACATCTAATACATCTGTCTGTATACCGTTCATGCTAAAATGCTTGGAAATAGCTCCTTGTAAATTAAAAATATTTGTCTTTTCATCATAAAAGTCTGCTTTCCCGCTTACCGCTTTCACCATTGGTTGATAGGCTTCTTGTGAATGCGTAAATAACAATAATACTTTAAAAGGATCCTGTTCTTTCGTCTGCTCTTTCGTCAACTCTAGTGCTGTTTGTTCAGGCAAATTTGTAGCGGCAAACACGACTTGTTTATCCTCTGGTTGCTTGATCGGAGTCGATGCTTGCTTGTTGAACGGAAGTTGCCCAGCAATGACTGGTAATACGAAAAAGAACAATAATAGACCAATTGACCATTGTAGTTTTTTTAGCAAAGTCACACCCTCCTCCCAATATCGTATGGAGGGGATGTGTCTTTTAGAACGATGATTTTATAGATCGTTTGCCCAATTCATAAGCATAGTTGAAATGATTGTTGCATACTTATCTATCCAATAATCTGCTTCTTTTGGTGTAACCATTAACTGTGAATGGGAAGCGGCAAATGTCTCTTCAAAAAGCTGTTGACGTTCCTCTTTTGTCCATGTTGCCCATTCACCAAAAATCGGGGTCACAAGCGACATATCAAGTTCCTTATTAATATCTGGGCGCCAAGAAGATAAGGATAATTTAGATGAAGGCTTTCCGCGTTCTGCAACACGAGCCGCAATAGAACGTAGCATCACCTCTACTGCATCCGCAATTAATACGGGCGCGTCAACGACAGTTGGAATTCCAATTGCAGTAACTGGGATACCGAGCATCTCATAGGAAATTTCCTTGCGCTGATTGCCGACACCCGAGCCAGGATGGATCCCTGTATCAGTAAGCTGAATTGTTTTACATAATCGATCGCTCGCTCTTGTTGCGAGTGCATCTACTACAATTATTAATTTGGGCTGTAGCCGCTCTGCCAATGCTGCTACAAATTCACCTGTTTCATAACCTGTTTGTCCTGTTACCCCAGGTGCATACATGACAAATTTGTCATCGATATGATCTAAACTATGCAAATGATCGATCACATAAGGTCCAATAGCATCTGGCGTAATCGTTCTATTTCCAAGACCTATAATTAATATTTTGTCATCTTCCTTCCAGGAAATTGACTCATGCAATGTTTTAAAATTTGCTAGCAATTCTTTCTCAAGCTGGTCGAATCCATCTTCATCCTCTAATGTAAGCGTTGGGACGGAAAGGGTTATATATTTCCCTTCCTTTTTGCCTATTTGTTTTCCACCCTCCGCATTTACTTGTACATCGGTAATTTTCACACGCCCAGCAGTTTTGTCTTCGATTTGAACCCCACTTGATTGTTTAAGTGTATCTTTTTGTTCTTTCGTTTGATGCAATACTACCTCTTCAGATTCATCAATTAAATCAGTACGCTGCCAATTTAAGTTTTGCATTCAGTTCACCTCAAATTGTAGTTTGTTCAAACTGTCAAGTAAATATTCTTTGCATTTATCTATTGCAATTTAGCCTAGCGTTTGTTAAAATGATTTTTGTTGTATTGACACAAGAAATCAATGAGAAGATATCATCTCGTACCTATTTTAGGAGGTGAAAGATATGCCAAACATTAAATCTGCGATTAAACGCGTAAAAGTGAACGAAAAAGCTAACGCTGCTAACACTCAAGCTAAATCTGCAATGCGTACTACAGTGAAAAAAGCTGAAAACGCTGTTGCTGCAAACGCTGAAAACGCACAAGAACTTTTACAAGCAGCTTACAAATCTTTAGATAAAGCAGCTTCAAAAGGACTTATCCACAAAAACGCGGCGGCTCGTAAAAAGTCTCGCCTAGCTAAAAAAGCGTAAGTGTTTATTAAGGATCAGTTTACTCTTAGGAGTAACTGGTCTTTTTTCATTTCTTTATGTTTTTCAGCAATATATAAAAAATCCGCCTTGCAGCTAAAGGGGAAAGTGATAACACATTCGTATCTTACTTACCTATCAAAAAGCAAAGCGGATTTTAATATATAGTTTTTCCGTTTTTTAAACTAAATTAGTTTTTTCAACAAAGGTATTTTCTGTATTATCCACACAATTATTGTAGAAAGTACTAAAATAATGACTACTTGTAACGGAATCGCCATAAGTGGCTTTACAAAGAGCTCATTGCCTTCAAAAAAATGCGGACGGACCTTATCTAAAATCATCGCATGCACTAAGTAAACACCAAAGCTTGTTTGTCCAATTAGCTTGACAATCCCACTTGTTTCATAGCTTCCTTGTGCTACTTTTCGATTGACCCAATATTTCACAAAAACAAAAAGTGCAATACTCATCGCAATAACATTAAGGCTTGAATACGAAAATGCATAGCCTGAAAATTGCCCTTGCTGCTCAGACAAGACAATTGTCCGCCAAATCGTTTCAAGTGCTCCAATAATCCCTAACATGTAAATTCCAACACGCCATTTTTTTGATAGCTCAAATTTTGCTAAATAGTAGCCTAGTAAAAAGAAGCCGATGTACTCACTTAAAGGGAAAAACAATGTAAATTCATTACTCACAATATAGGAATAATATCGGAATACCCCATAAAATAATATCCATAGAACAACCACATAGCCTATCACTTGTTTGGAGGCATGATTAACAAAAATATTAAATATTGGCGCTAGTAGATAAATACCGATAAGCGCATAAAAATACCACAAATGATAGTATATCTGGTCATTAAAGAACATGATTAGAAATTCTTTTACCGAATACCCTGGATTCCACATATATGTTGCCCATACATAATAAATAATCGACCAAGCTACGAAAGGTAGTAAAATTTTATTGGCACGCTTTTTAAAAAAGGTACTCAAAGATTCTTCCTTTCGTCCAAGTAAAAGTGCCCCACTAATCATTAAAAAAATGGGTACACACCATCGTGACAAAGCATTGAACACAATGCCCGTTTGCCAATCAAAACCATCTATTTTGTCATAAAGTACGACATAAGGAGTCGCAGCATGTAAAAGTAATACACCTATAATAGCTATGGCACGTAGGCTATCCATGTACTGAATTCGTGTTTGCACGTTCAAAAACCCCCCACGACATTATACAACCATTCATGCCCAACAAGTTAATATTTTTTACAGTCGGCGCAGTAAAAATAGTTCTAAATAACGCTCGCGGTTTCCTCCAGCTGTTTTTAGCTTTAAATCAACCTCTGCCAATTGATACAAAGCTTTCAATAAACTCTCTTCGGATGGACGATTGCGTTGCTCGACCATTAACTTTACACGATAAGGGTGGATTTTTAAATTTTTTGCAATTTGCTGTGGATGGTAGCCTTTTTTCAGCAAGTAAAAAACATTCGACATCGTTCGCACATTAGAGGCAAGAAGTCCAACAAGCATAATCGGCTCTTGTTTTTGTCGCAATAAATCATGGTAAATTGACAATGCTGCAACAGGGTCATGTGCTAAATAAGCATTTAACATTTTAAAAGCATCTTGTTCTAGTGTTTTCGCTACTAAATCCTCCACTAGCATCGTTGTAATTTCTCCACCGTCGCCAACATATAATGCCAGTTTTTCTATTTCCATCTGCAGTTGGAGCATATTCGATCCAACCATTGAGACAAGCTGCTCAATAGCACTTTGAGTAATTGTATTGCCTTGCGATGTTACAAGCCCTTGAATCCACACAGCTAAATCTTGTTCTTTCGGTGTTTCCGCTTGGACGATAAACGCATGTTCTTTCATCATTTTTGTCACTTTTTTTCGTTCATCCAGCTTTTCATATGGAGCAATAAAAACCGTCACCGAAAAATCTGAAGGATTTGCTAGCCATGACTCTAAACGTTTAACATCATGATCAATTTTTTCCTTCCCTTTTTCAGTTGCCTTTAAAAACGAGGCATTTTTAGCAATGACAAGCTTTCGTTCTGAAAAAAATGGGACTGTATCCGCTTCATCTATAACGACATCCACAGGCAACTCTTCCAAATCAAAAGTGCTCATTTCAATTTCTTCTTCCGTACCAAGTGCTTCTTTTAAACGTTTTACAGTTTCATCTATAAAATAGCTTTCTTCACCAATAATCAAATACACTGGTGCAAGCTCACCTTTTTTTATTTTGTTCCAAACCGTTGAAATCATAATATTTTTACCTCCATATAGCAATACTACTAGTATACATGATTTAGTTTCGATTGTGACTTCGAGCTAAATTGTGTCCATTCCTTGCCACAGTTGGTAATTCATCTTTTCGATATAGCTTTTATGAAAACGATGTCTTATAATTAGTAACAGAATTGGAGGGATGACAATGAATCCATTTGAAGGTAATAATATACAATGCAGACGTAACGATGCTATCGATTCAGGCGTTGGTTTCGGCGTATCATTTGGGGTCTTCACTATTATGTTCATCATCGCAGTAATAGTAGACTACGCAAGCATGTAATCTACCTCTTATACCAATGAAAAAGACCTTGTTCACTTTCGGACAAGGTCTTTTTCTGTACGAACAATCCATTTTCCACCATGAACTAACACTTCAATTGTCCCATCAATGCTTGTCGTTTTCGTCGCTAATTGCCGCATCCTAAAGCGCTCGACTACAATATCATGAGGATGATGGTAGCGATTATTACGCCCTGCACTAAAAACGGTTAATGCTGGCCGAAGAAGCTCTACAAATGGCTCAATACTTGATGTTTTACTACCATGATGGCCTGCCTTTAACAGCGTCATATTTGCTAATTGGTGGCCATATAGCTTTATCAGCTGGCGTTCTCCAGGTTCTTCTAAATCACCTGTTAACAATGCTCGAAAGGACCCTTGCTGTATAAATAACACAATGGAATCGTTATTGCCTTCATAAAGTGTATCGTGTGGGGATAAGTAGTGAAAACGCGTTGAACCTACTTGCCATGAAGTACCTTCCATTTTTTCCTTCACAGGTACTTTTTGTTTCGTGGCTTCCGCTAATAAATCTTGCATGGCAGGTGTATTTAATGAGCCTGGTGTTACATGAATCTCTCGCATCCGTATCTCTTCAAGCACTTCTTCGGCTCCTTCTACATGGTCAGCATCTGGATGTGTCACAATCAAAATATCAACAACACGAATACCTTTACCTTTGAGAAACGGAACAACAACCTGTCTACCAACCTCATAGGGGCTGTTTGAGAGCTTCCATGGCTCTTGCCTAAGTCGAAGTACACCTCCCGTATCAACCGCGTATACGGCCCTTCTAAACGGTAATTCAATGATTGTACAATCACCTTGACCTACGTTCAAAAACGTGATTTTCGTTTCCTTATAGAGCATCGGTGCAAAATGTATACAAAGAGCTGGAACAAGGAGGACAATGCCGACTTTAAAATAATGTTTTGTTTCTAACAAATATAAACTAATAAGCACGCTAATAAACGCTATGCAAACTAGCCATATTGTTGGTTTCCCAGGCGACCATAGTTGCAATGGTAATGCTTGAAAAAACAAAATTGCCTCTGTTAGCCAAGTACGCAATGGCTCATATATTTGAAATAATAGCTTAGCTAAAGGCATAGAGACAAATGTGACAATAAGCAATAAAATATTCATCGGTAAAATAACAAACGAGAATAATGGTACAAAAACAATGTTTACCAAAAAGGAAGATATCGATAGCTCATAAAAATGATAAAGCAATAGCGGATAAACAAGTAGTTGGCATACAAATGTAATTAAAAATGTTTTTGTCAACCAGTGTCTATTCTGCAAAATAACGCTTGAATATATAAGACTAGCCGTTGCTAAATAGGATAGCTGAAAACCAATCTGAAAAATAACCCCTGGCTCTAGTAAGACAAAGCCAATAAAGCTGATGGCAAGTGCATCTTCTACTGCCATATACCACCCTTTTAGTCGCATAAACATTATTATTTCTACAACTGCCACCGCTCGGATTACTGAAGGAGCACCACCTGCTACTACACCATAAGTGGGTAATATGATAAGTAGAATAATTGTGGCCATCTCTTTACGAATACCGACACGAAGAAGGCCCTCATAAAACAACCAACATATAAGTGCTACATGTAAGCCAGAGATTGCAAATAGATGCGTAATGCCGAGCTTTTGGTATGCTCGTTGAAGCTCATCATCCACATGATCTCGTAAACCAATAAGCAGCGACTGTGCCTCTGCTATTAATGATGGCGGGAAAGTAGTCTCAATATGTTTTTTAAGAAGAAATCGATAATTTGCTAGAACAGAGCCTATCGTTTTATTTTCTGACATCAACGTCCAGCTTTTCACTTCAAATATCCCCCTTGCGCCCTTACTTACTAAGTATTTCTCAAATGAAAAAGCGTAAGTATGTGCTGGTGGATTTGGTGCTACAAGTTCTCCTTGAACGATATAAGTAAAGCCAGTAATTAATGTATTTTCATAAAAATGCTTTTCATGCTCTGAGGATAATGTATACGTGACATATAGTTTTTCGCCTGTATCTGTCCTCGCAAATCCACTTAGCCGTTGTCCATTAATTTTATAATCGCTCGTCCATGTTAATTGAAAAGTTGACGGTAATGGGGAAGGTTCCGTCAATTGTATCTTTGTAATAAAGAAGAAGGAAAGAAGTCCAGCAGCTACTACGAGTGCTGTGATGATGAATGTTTCACCTTTTAAAGTAAGCCAAGTTGCTATAATTAGTAAACTCGCTAAAAGCCAAGCTGACTTGTGTGCCGCTAGTGAGGCAACAAGTACAGCAAGCGCTATATAAATCCATTTATGCTTTATTGTATTTTGCCAAATAATGCACTCACCTTCTGTTCATAAGGGAGTAATTTTTCAGCAGGCACGCCACTTTCACGTAATTCATTAAGCATATCTATGTACAATGCCAATTTTTCATTTCTTAAAAAGTCAATTTTGCGTTCATCAAAAGGTACGTGCAATACCTCTACGCCTGCTTTTTTAAATAATTCTTGCGCATATGAATTGTTTTTATAGTCCGTTGCATAATAGACACGTTCAATTCCTGCTTGAATAATTGATTTTGTACATGGAAGACAAGGGAAATGTGTAACATAAAGGTCTGCTCCTTTTGTCGGAGTACCGTACTTTGCGCATTGCAGTAAGGCATTCATCTCTGCATGCACTGTACGGACACAATGATTATCCACGACATAGCAACCTTCTTCAATACAATGTTCATCACCTGTAATCGAGCCGTTATATCCTCCTGCTATAATACGCTTATCGCGTACGACCGTCGCTCCGACTGCCAGTCTTGTACAAGTACTACGTAACGCGAGTAAATGGCTTTGTGCCATGAAAAATTGATCCCAAGTAATACGCTCCATATGACTACCTCCTAAATTTACTTTCGTTGATTACGAACTGTGCATCTTTGCGCCAGTCACTTTTCTACTATAGTGTAGCCCTTTTCGAAAAGAGTCGTCAACTTCACACGATATTGACTCATTAATTAACAGTAATGGAATCTTTCAGCTTTTCAAATGTTTTTTCGCCGATACCTGTCACTTTTTTTATATCCTCAATCGTTTGAAAGCCTCCGTTTTCCTCACGATACGCAATAATGCTTTGCGCCTTTGATGGTCCAATACCTGCTAATGTTGTCAGTTCCGTATTATCCGCTTTATTGACATTCACCTTATTACTCGTTGACGTGTGACTTTCAGCAGCTAAATTGGCAAAATGGAAACTGGCCATCGTTTCATCAAGCTGCTCACCTTGTACAGGTATATAAATCACCATTTCATCTTGCACCTTTTGGGCATGATTAATAAGCGTTGGATCCGCATCCTCGCTATACCCTCCAGCAAGCTGTACAGCGTCGATAATACGTTGTTCGGGGTTTAGCGTATAAACACCTGGATGCAATACAGCACCCTTTATATCAATCATCACCTGCTGTAAGACCGCTTCTTCTTCGGCAGGTTCTGTTAATGCTAGTTGTTCTGTCGGTTGGATTGTTTCGATGAGCTCTTCTTGGGGAGGTGAAGAGTCAAAACTCGAAAAAAAGAAGTAACAAAGTCCACTGATACCAAGTATGCTAGGGAGCAACATACTCTTTTTATACTTTTGCCATAAAGATTGGATCAATTAAACCATCCTTTCGCTGCAAAAGGCAATCATATGGAGTCCATTTCATGATAAACTATCCATTTCATATTGAACAGTAAATTGATGCTATAAATCAAAAAGAGAATTGTTGTTGCCTTATATGTTCCAAAAGTTATATTTAATAAAAAAAGTTCGGAAAAAATACCGAACTTTCAGACTGTAGATAAACTCAAAGTTTTTCGAATTTGTCTATAGTCCTTTTTTATTTAAAACTAATATAGGTGATGACTACTGCCGTTGATTTCCGCTACAGGCGGGCGCTTTCCGCGGGCACATCGTAAGCCGCAACCCTCGCTAGTACGCGGTTTGTTGCGTCTTACGTCCTGTGCCTTCCCGCAGGAGTCGCCCGACCTTTGCTCCAATCAACTAATGTCAACACGCTCTTTCGAAGGAAAAAGTTAAAATACAGTACAATTATCGCACTTATGAATATATAGGATAGTCGTCTGCGTTAATCATTAAATAAACTTAGAGGTCTACTACCTTTGATTTCTACTACGAGCAGTCGCTTTCCGTGGGCACAACGTAAGCCGCAACCCTTGCTAGTGCGCGGTTTTTTGCGTCTTACATCCTGTGCTTTCCCGCAGGAGTCGCCCGACCTCTGCTCCAATCAACTTTATATGTATTGCTAAAAGGCTACTATAATTGCTGCTTGGACATGGCAAACAGCTTCATAGGAAGGGGAGGCTCGAAGAGTATGGCAAGACGAAAGTAAGAACCCATTCTTTACAATAAAAATAACAAAAGGGATTAAGATTTCTATTCTTAATCCCTTTTGTCGACAAGCTGAAAGTTCGGTAAAATACCGAACTTTTTGGCGTCACTTATATTGTTATTATTTCACTGCACGAATAAAAATGCGTTCGCTTTCGTATTCAGGTGCTTCATTTGTAAAATCTGCTGTCACTTCTACATCTGTAAAACCAATTTCACGAAGCCATATCATATATTGCTCAATTGGAAATGTGCGCTGGATGTGCTCTTCGTCAAAGCGTTCATACAAATTGCTCGCTCCATCTCGTACATAAAACGTCATTTGATGAACAACAGAATGCTCATAATCACCAGGCTCTGTATGCCATACATAGCTAATATCTCCATCATCATACGTAAAGGGTCCGTCTAAAAAGATGTCATTCATTTTAAATAATGAGTGGACATCAAAAAATAACTGACCACCTTCACGTAAAGAATGGAAAATACGTTCAAGCGTTGCATAAACATTTGCTTGTTCCACGACATAGTTAAGCGAATCAATGGCAATTGTGACAACATCTAGTGCCTCAAAGCCATCTAATTCATGCATCGACATACAGTATAGCGGTACTTGTAGACCAGCATTAGCAAAGCGCTCTGCCGCTATAGCAAGCATATCTTCTGACAAATCGATACCACTAACATTATAGCCAGTATTTGCTAACATCAGCCCAAGAACACCAGTGCCACAGCCAATGTCTAAAAGACTTGGATAATGTTTGCTCGGTGCATGTTGCTCAATCCAATCAACATAGCTATTATATGGAATATCAGTTTGAAGCTCATCGTAAACATGGGCAAAACGTTCGTAGCTACTCACTTATGCCTCTGGTACGTCTAATTGCGGTGCATCGCCCCATAGACGCTCTAGGTTATAGTAAGCACGCTCATCTTTATGGAATACGTGTGCTACAACATCACCAAGGTCTACTAAAATCCATCGTGCCCCATCGAAGCCTTCCACGCGACGAATTTCATGCCCCTCTTTGATTGCTACATCTTGTAATTCACGTGCAATCGCTTGTACTTGGCGATCTGAGTTCCCGTGTGCAATGATGAAATAATCTGCTAATAGTGAAATACCTTGCATATTTAAAACGACAATATCCTCACCATGTTTGTCGTCGATTGCTTTGTAAGCTGCTTGTAATAAAGTTGAAGTCATCCTTCACTGTCCTCTCTTTTCATCATATCGTTATAACATGCTATAGATAATGGGTAAATTGCCTGCTTTGTATCAATTAAAAATGCTAGTGTATGACGTATACAGGCACTCATTGCCTTATCCAAATTTTTTTGCGCTTTTTTCCGCAGACGTTCAACCCCATCGAAGTTTCGATTCGGTTCAATCATATCTGCGACAAAAAGTATTTTTTCTAAACGACTCATTGCTACACGCCCTGTCGTATGAAAGCGAATAGCATTCAAAATATCTTCATCTGAAATGCCGAATTCACTTTCAGCAATATATGCCCCAACTGGACCATGTAGTAATTCACTGCCCCAGCCAATCAGTTGTTGATCTAAATTTTCGTTTTGAACAATCTGCTCCATCCATTTGACATCTGCATATTTTGCAATGTCATGGAGAATAGCTGCTGTTTCAGCTTTCTTCTCATTCTCACCGTAAATTTTCGCTAACGCGATGGCTGTTTCCGTTACCCCAAGTGTATGAATATAACGCTTTTCAGGCATACGTGGTTTAATCGCTGCTAGATACTGTTCGCGTTCCATAAAGACCTTCCTCTCGTATAAACGTCTCTACCGCTTCTGGCAGTAAAAAGGTTACCGTTCTACCAGTGGCAAGGCGTTCACGAATGAGTGTAGACGATAAATCGATTTGTGGTACTTCCACCATCAATACAGGATACTCCGTACGTGCTTCTGTCCCAGGACGCTTTACACCAACGAATTGAACAAGCTTCACGAGCTCGTCAATACGATACCACGTATGGAGTGAATCAATCATATCCCCACCAATGATAAAGTAAAATTTTACAGTCGGCTCTCTTTCACATAATGCAGCAAGTGTATTATATGAATAGGATACGCCGCCCTTATCAACCTCATACGACTCTACACGAAAATGCGGATATGGTTGTATAGCACGCTCAACCATTTCTAAACGTTTTGCATCACTCGCATCATGTGGAGCTTGCTTATGCGGTGGTAATGCATTTGGCAAAAAACGTACCTCATCTAATTCCAATGCATGAAATACTTCGTTTGCCATCATTAAGTGTCCGATATGTGGTGGATTAAACGTACCTCCAAGTAAACCGACCTTTTTCATCGTTCCACCTTATTTCGCTACTTTTGGTAACACAATTTTTTTGTTGTTACGTGATTCTTTATATAATACAACTGTCAATCCGATTAATTGTACAAGCTCAGCATGCGCACCTTTTGCAAGAGCTTCCGCCACTTCTTGTTTGTCATCTTCACAGTTATCTAAAATACGCACTTTAATTAGTTCACGTACTTCTAATGCTTCACGAATTTGCTTTGTCATTTCGTCATTAACGCCGCCTTTTCCTACTTGGAAAATTGGTGTTAAATGATGTGCTTCTGCACGTAAAAAACGCTTTTGTTTACCTGTTAACATAAAAATTATTGTCCTCCTAATTGCGCCTTCAATCGCGCAATCATTGAATTTGTTTTTGGATATTCATCGAGCCAGTATTGGAACGCGATTGCACCTTGATGTACAAACATGCCAAGACCTGTTACTACGGTTGCGCCTTTTTCCTCAGCCGCTTGTAAAAAAGGCGTCATTAATGGATTATACACAATATCTGCAACAATTGCGCCTTTTACAAGTCGATTCAGTGAAAACGGCATAGAATACTCGCCCGCAACAAGACCAGCGGACGTCATTTGTACGAAAATGCCATAGTCAGCTAACGTTTCTTCAGCCTGTGCTAATGAAATCGCTCGACCTGTTCCAAGTTCATCAATAATTGCCTGTGCATTGGCAACTGTACGATTAGCAATCGTTAAATTCGTATAGCCTTGTTGTTGCATTGCAAAAGCTATGCCACGTGCTGCCCCTCCTGCTCCGATAAGAAGGACAGGCTTTTCTTTATGTGACTTGCCGACAGCTTCTTCTAACGAGCGAACAAAACCAAGCCCATCAGTATTGTACCCTTTTAACTTACCGTTTTTTGTTCGGACAACTGTATTTACCGCACCCATTTTTTCTGCTAGCTCATCTAACTCATCTAAATAAGGAATGATTGCTGTCTTATGGGGGATAGTAACATTCCAACCACTTGCACCTAATGTTTTAAAACCAACAACAGCCGCTTCTAACTGATCTGGTGTCACATGTACTGGAATATAAGTTGCATCGATCGCCATTTCCTCAAACCAAGCATTATGCATGGCTGGTGATTTTGAATGTTCGATCGGATCACCAATTACTGCAAACCACTTCTTCATGTCCTAGCTCCTCTTCTCTCTTCACTAATTATTAAATGAGCGATGGACGAATTGAAACTTGTACACCTTTTGGGGCATACGCAGCAATAACGACATTAGCATGCTGTACTGTAATCCAACCAAGACCTGAAAAGACGACATCTGTTTTTGCCTCTTTTATTGAAAACTCATGACGGATTAATTCAGGCAGCTTGTCGATAAAGTTTGCTGTCGGTGGTGCAAGTAATTCGCCCTTATGCTCAGCATATAAAGCATCTGCCTTTTCTAACTTCGTACGGTGGATGGGCAGATCATTTGCAACATGTATTGTAAATGCAGAACGTTCACCTTGAATAAAGTCAAATCGTGCTAGTGCACCAATGAATAAGGATTGACCTGGATTTTGCTGATACACTTTCGGTTTAATTTCTTTTTTGGGCATAATGTATTTTAATTCACTCGAATCAATATAATGCGCCATTTGGTGGTGATTAATAATCCCAGGGGTATCATATAATGCACTACCATCGTCAAGTGGAATTTCAATCATATCTAACGTAGTTCCAGGGAAATGAGAAGTTGTAATGACTTCCCCTTCACCCGTAGCCTGTTTTATAACGCGGTTAATAAACGTGGATTTCCCTACATTTGTACAACCTACTACGTAAACGTTTTGTCCTTTGCGATATTCGTCTATCGCTTCCATTGCCTCGGTCATCCCTTGTCCTTTATGTGCGCTCACTAATAGCACATCAATAGGTTGTA
The DNA here is from genome assembly GCF_015999545.1 of Lysinibacillus sp. JNUCC-52. NCBI lineage: Bacteria > Bacillati > Bacillota > Bacilli > Caryophanales > Bacillaceae > Lysinibacillus > Lysinibacillus sp. JNUCC-52. Next base: position 4,258,557 of record NZ_CP065546.1, on the reverse strand, counting down.
AGCCAAGTGCCTTTGCTTCACGCTTCAGCCAGTTAATAACCTTTTTAGGCTTCACTGATTTGGGAAGCAAATCAGCTTTATTCGCTACTAAGAGCACTGGATTTTTGCCAACGAAGCGATGAAGCCCTGGCAACCAGCTACCATTGAAGTCAAAAATATCAACGATTTTTACGATTAAGCCTTGCTGTGTTCCAAGACCATTTAAAATACGTAGAAAGTCGTCATCTGTTAATGACACAGGTTGAATTTCATTGTAATTTTTCAAACGGAAGCAACGTTGGCAAATAACCACGTCTTTTTCTAATGATGATGGGGGTGCGTACCCTACTGCTGTTTTATCTTCTGTTTGAATTGTCGTACCGCAGCCAATACAATTTGGCATTTCGTTCATTCTTTTTCCTCCCAAGTAATTATTCCTTTTCGTTTTAAATCATTGAACACACGACGCTCAACGAAACGATTAAATTTTGTTACGAGCCCATCTGATTGTGCAACTGGTTTTACTAAAATCGTATGCAGTCCTAAACGATTGGCACCCATTACATCTGTTAGTAGCTGGTCTCCTACCATGACTACTTCATTTGGACGTAATCCTAATTGAATTACAGCACTATAAAAGGCATTGCGAAGTGGCTTTTTTGCTTTATGAATATACGGAATATTAAGCGGGTCAGCAAAATGCTTTACACGCGCCTCTTTATTATTCGACGCAATAATAACGCGAATACCTGATTCCTTCATAATACGTAGCCAAATAATAAGCTCTTCCGTTGCATCTGCACGGTCCCATTCCACAAGCGTATTATCTAAATCTGTAATAATCCCTTTAATGCCTAGTTCTTGAAGCTTTTCTGGTGTAATTTCAAAAATGCTTGTCACAAATTCATCTGGTAATAAAAAATTATACAAAATAGCGACCCCTAATCTAAACGTATTATTCGACCATTATAGCATATTTGCAAAGGCTTCACCCATGCGAATTGGACTTCCTTGCACAACATTGTCCGTAAATGTAATCGTATCTTTTTCAAATAGCATGACCACTGTCGAACCAAATGAAAAATAACCGACTTCCTCACCTTTTGCCCATTGCGTTGTTGTATTTGTCAGCACAATGGAGTTGACAAAGGTAGCACCAACTTTAATAAATGCTACATGCTGGTCATTTGCTACTTTTAACTCCGTTACAAGACGGTAGTTATGAGAAATTGGTTTTTTGCCATATGTGAGCCCAAGCTGATTAACTGGGAAAGACGTTTGTCCAAGTGTATATTGTCTTAACACTGTGCCATCAATTGGGCTATGGATTCGATGGTAATCCGCAGGACTTAAATAAAATACTATATAATGTCCATCAGCATATTGGGCAGCACGATCTTTATTTCCTAATAAATCCTGTAGTGCATATGGCTTGCCTTTGACAAGAAAAGTCATATCCCATTCGATGCGCCCAAATGATTCTACTTTGGCATCCACTGGACTTGTATAGACGAAAGGATTTTCATTGATTGGTCGTGCCTCAGTTACAAGTTCCCTTGTAAAAAAATCATGTAAACTTGAAAATTGTTGTTGTTTTTTTGAAACCTCTTCAAGGTTTATATCGTATATTTTCATATAGCTTGGAATTATTCGCTTACTCCACTTCGCTTTAGCAATAGTTTGTAAAAGCTGGGAAGATTGTTTGCCATTCGTTAATTCTATTAAGCGTTGGTAAAGTTTTTCTTTCATAAAGCAAAACCCCTATCGATTAAATTAGACTGTCAATTTTTTCGCATCCGAAGTATAATGGTACAATATCTTAAGTGCAAAGGAGTGATCCGCCTTGTTTTTTTATCACAAGTTGGTGGATACGACGGTTAAGAAAATGAAATCGCACGCAGCAAACTTCATTACTATTAGTAATATGTCCTTTGGTGGCGCGGCCATTATGGCCACTTTACATGAATATTATAGCTATAGTGTCTTGTTTATCTTTATTGCTGCTCTTCTCGATCGTTATGACGGGAAAGTAGCACGTGCACTCGGACAGGTTTCTGAGTTAGGTAAGCAATTAGATTCTATGAGTGATATTATATCATTTGGTGTAGCCCCTGCATTATTAATGTATGAAGTTGTCCTAGTTGATTTTGGTTTCGCGGGCATGATGATGACCGTTCTTTATATCGTCTGCGGTGCGATGCGATTAGCTCGCTTCAATATTAGTGAAGCAAACGGTTATTTCACTGGACTACCGATTACAGCTGCTGGTACGCTATTAACATTAACGTATTTTGCGTCCAATACGTTCCACCCAGCTTTTTATCTTTTCCTACTTCCCATTTTAGCTTTACTAATGATCAGTACATTCACGTTAAAAAAAGTGTAACAGCGCATTTGCTGTTGCACTTTTTTTCATTGAACGCAGTTTCTTAACATATACTGTCGAAAAATGGGGAAAGGATGAAATCATTCAATGAGCGGAATTTTTACTTCTATGTTGCAGTTATGGTTTGAAATTCCTGCGTTATTCGGTTATTTAAAAGGGCAAACATTCCATAAACCCTTTTCTAAAGAAGAGGAAGCTGCTTGTATTGAACGATTTTTAGGTGGTGATGAGCAAGCGCGTCTTGATTTAATCGAGCGCAATATGCGACTTGTTGCACATGTCGTAAAAAAATTCCACCCTAAGCACGAGCAACTCGATGACTATATTTCCATCGGTACAATTGGTCTAATGAAAGCCGTTGAAAGCTATACCCCTGATAAAAAGACGCGCCTTGCTACGTACGCAGCGCGCTGTATTGAAAATGAAATTTTAATGCACTTACGGACACAGAAAAAAGTACAAAAGGATGTTTCTTTGTTTGAACCGATTGGTACAGATAAAGATGGAAATGCGCTGCAAATTCGCGATTTGCTTCAATGTGATGAAGAAAGTGCAACAGAAAAATTAGAACACAAAGAGCACGTTGCGCAGTTGTATCATTATTTGCATATGCTTGATGAACGAGAGCTTGAAATTGTCACACTGCGCTACGGATTAAATCAACATGACGCACTTACCCAAAAAGAAATTGCTGCCCGTTTGAACATTTCTCGTAGTTATGTATCTCGCATAGAAAAGCGAGCACTCATTAAACTCTATCAATTTTACAAAAGAGATCAAAAGTCTATTGAGTAATTTATTGTAATGTGTTATTGATAAAAATTCAATCAAGAATATGAGGCACATGTGTTCAAAAATTACATGGAGATTTAGCAGTTACTTGTTTCATATAAAAAGCTCCTTTACGCTTTAGCAGCCGCAAAGGAGCTTTCTATACAATATTAATGAGTTGTTTCAGTAAGGTCGGCCGAAATAAGCGTGCCGATTAACATCGTAATGATGACGACACCTGCTGTCAAAAATAGCATAATGTATACCTCCCATCTAACTATGAAGAGAATTAATTAATGCCATTGTAGCATTGAAGATTCATTACGACTGTGATTTTTCTCACTCTTTAACTGTTCATTTTGTCTATTTCCTGTAGTTTTATAATGACGAAATTGCCTTTAATACAATTTGTGTAGAGTGCTTAGCAGCTACTGGTAGGAACTCATCAAAGCTAATGTTCGATTCTTTCCCTGCAATATCAGATAAAGCACGGATAACCACGAATGGTGTCCCGAATTGATAACATACTTGCGCAACAGCTGCCGCTTCCATTTCTACTGCTTTCATTTGCGGAAAATGCTGACGTACTGCTTCTACACGTACAGGATCATTCATAAAAGCATCACCTGAGCAAATTAGGCCAATACCATATTGGTGTTCACCTACCGCTTTTACAGCCTCCTCAGCTACTTTCATTAGCTTTGCATCTGATTGAAAAGCAGCAGGCATTCCTGCCATTTGCCCAATTTCATAACCGAAGATTGTCACGTCGACATCATGATGGCGTACTTCATCAGAAATAACAACTGCTCCTACTTCAAGTGCCTCATCGTAGCCCCCAGCAGAACCCGTATTAATTACTACATCTGGCTTGAATTCATGCAATAAAATTGTTGTAGACATTGCTGCATTGACTTTCCCAATACCGCTTTTTAATAATACTACTTCTTTTCCTTCATATGTCCCTGTTGTATACTCACTGCCAGCAATTGTTTTACTTTTAGCATCCTCTAAAGATGCACGTAGCAGCTCTACTTCCTCTTCCATTGCACCGATAACTGCGATTTTCATGAATTCTTTACTTCCCTTCTTTAATTCAACTCTAAACAGATTACTCACTAGTCGGCATCTGCATTTTGATGAGCTTTACTACAATCAAAATCGAAAATAGTTGCCATATAGTTTTATGACCGATTGTTCCACTTTCGGTAAAGCTAAGAACGAATCCGTATTTCTTTGCCATCTTTAAAAATAATCAATACAACAGCTTTCGTCAATAGGCACCATCTAATGTATTCAACTGTTCTAGTTTTACTGGCAGCCAGCCTTCATTATCAACCCATTCCATACTGACACGATACTTTTCACTCTTATCTTTCGTAGAAACGGTTGCAATTGCTTTATTCGCCCCACCATTATTTTGTAAACGCCAAACAATCATATTATCATTTGTTATACCTGTCACTGCGGTAATTGTAGCGATTTTCTCTGCCCAGTCGACAGATTGGTCATCATATGACGATACATGTGCTCCTGTTTGCGTTGTAGGCGTTGGCTTCCAGTTTTTATCTGTCACAACACGATCAACAATCGGATCGTCAGACGTCGTTTCTTCAGCCGTATTTTGCTCTAGCTGCTGTTCTTCCTCTTTCGACTGGTCTTCGTCTGTCGATTGTTCTTTATCTGTCGATTGTTCTTCATTTTCGGCGCTGTCTTCCTCTTTCTGAGGTTCCTGCTCACCTTCTTCGTTCTTTTGTTCCTGAACTGGTTCCTCTTTAACTGCTTCTTGTTCGTCATCCTGCCACTTAAACACATACGTTGCCGTTATAACAATTAGTATAATGACTATACCAATTAAAACATTCAACATCTTATCTAGCTTTTTATTGCGAGATGGCTGCAAATGACGACTGCTTCGTGTTTTTCGTTCACTCATGAAGTCTCCCCCTCTCTAACCAATATTTTATCAAGTTCCACACCGCATGCAAAATAAAAACAGTTAGCTTCACTTAGAAAGAGAAGCTAACTGCTTGTACATTTGTAATTATTTAATTGATAGAATTTTCACTTTCATTTCGCCACCAGGTGTTTGTACAACTACTTCTTCACCTTCACCTTTGCCAAGTAAGCCTTTTGCAATTGGTGATTCGTTTGAGATGCGGAATTCCATTGGATCTGCCTCAGCTGAACCTACGATTGTATAAGATTCTTCATCAGAAGATGGTTTACCGTTAATAATTTCAACGAATGTAACCGTTTTCCCAAGAGAAACTACACTGTTATCTGTTTCATCTTCAGAAATAATAACTGCGTTACGAATCATTGATTTTAAAGTAGAAATACGCCCCTCTAAAAAGGCTTGTTCTTCTTTAGCTGAATCGTACTCAGCATTTTCAGAAAGGTCACCGAAGTCACGTGCGATTTTAATACGCTCTACGATTTCTTTACGTGTTTCTGTTTCTAATTTTACTAATTCTTCTTCTAATTTTCGTTTACCCTCTGCTGTCATTGGGTACTGTTTTTCATTTGACAAAGTACTTCACTCCTTATTTCATCAATATAAAAACATAAAACTCGACCAAATGCTTTATAAAGTGCATTTAATCGAATTTTATTATTTTTAATCTCAGTTCAAAATATGCTTTGACCTAATAGTATGCATGCGTTACAAAAATATGCTTTGAAATTCATGTAAATATTGTCAATACCACTCTATCTTATTACAATACGTTGTCAGTTTCAAGAATAGTTTTAATTTTCGTTACCATCAAGTCAATTGCGACGCCATTTTCCCCGCCTTCGGGAATAATAATATCAGCATAACGTTTAGTTGGTTCAATGAACATATTATGCATTGGACGCACGGCAGATAAATACTGCTCGATAACGGAATCCGTTGTACGACCACGCTCTTTTATGTCACGAAGAATACGACGAATAATACGTAAATCTGAATCCGTATCGACAAACAATTTAATGTCCATTAAATTACGTAAGTCCGCATCCTCTAATACTAAAATTCCTTCTAGTATAATAACATCTACTGGCTCAACATGGATCACTTCATTGGCACGTGTATGCTGTACATAGTCATATACAGGTTTATCAATGGACTGACGCTTTAATAATTTTTTAATATGGTCAATTAATAAATCATTATCAAACGCTAGAGGATGGTCATAATTCGTACCTAAACGTTCTTCAAATGTTAAATGACTTTGATCTTTGTAGTAATAATCTTGCTCAATTACAACAACAGAATGGTCACGGAAAACATCATAAATAGCACGTGTCACGCTCGTTTTACCTGAACATGAGCCACCAGCGATTCCGATGACAACTGGACGCTTAATTGCCATTAATTATTCTCCTTTCGCATCATGTTATGCGGTTGAAGCAATGTATCACATTTAAATTTAATAATTTGTAATGGATGACGTGCAGCGTCTAAGCTGTTGCCGTCCTCATCCCAAATTTCTCCCATCGTAATGCGGAAGTTTTCGATTTCTGGACCAAAAAATTCAACTTCATCACCAGGTTTAAAATAGTTACGTTGTTGCATTGTAACAATTTTCGTCTCTGGATCGTGGTTTAAAATAAGTCCTGCAAATTCGTAAGTTGTTTTACGACCATGAACGCCAAACATTTGCTCCTCGTGGCCAGGTGCATCGTGGAAAAACGCCTCAGCTGCTTCACGGTTCGCACATTTATCTAACTCTTCTAGCCATTCACGCTTAATTTTAAAATTGTCTGGATCTGCACAGTAAGCATCAATCACTTTACGATAAACAGAAACCACTGTAGCCACATAGTGAATTGATTTCATACGACCTTCTACTTTTAATGAATCAATACCAAGCTCGATCATATGTGGAATCGCTTCAATTAACTTTAAATCTTTTGGACTCATTGCAAATGGTGCATGGTTATCATCGAAAAGCGCTTTTTCCTCACCGTCTTCTAGCTCGTATAAATCATAGTCCCAACGACAAGATTGGCAACAGCCACCACGATTAGAATCACGCGCTGTCATATGGTTTGATAGTACACAACGACCCGAATATGCGATACACATAGCGCCATGAACGAATGCTTCGATTTCAATATCGACTTTTTCTTTCATAAGCTTCATTTCTTCGCCGCCAACTTCACGCGCTAACACTACTCGATGTAATCCTTCTTCTTTCCAGTACTGAACAGCTTTCCAGTTAGATAATGATTGCTGTGTCGAAAGATGAATTTCGAGCTTTGGTGCAGCAGCACGACATGTTTCGATAATTAGCGGGTCCGCTACAATAATGCCAGTAACTCCTGCTGATTCAATATCTTTCAAGTACTGCTCTAAGCCATCCATATTTTCGTTATGAGCGAAAATATTCGTTGTCACGTAGATTTTTGCTCCGTATTGATTAGCAAAATCTACACCTTCTCGCATATCATCGATTGAGAAATTATCTGCGTTTGAACGAAGACCAAATTCACGACCGCCAATAAATACTGCATCTGCACCATAATGGACAGCAACTTTTAGTTTTTCTAAGCTACCTGCAGGGGCAAGTAGTTCAGGTTTTTTTGTAATGACGCGCTTGCCGTCGACGACTTCGCGAATTTTGTCATTTTGTTCTAATGCCAATGCCATTTTCTTGCCACCTCCTAGTACACTGTTTCTTTGAAGATAAAGCCAGTATCGAGTGGTCGAATAGCGGGCTGGACATCTTCAATTTTAGCCAGTAAATCATCTTTTATATCGTCATATGCTTCTTCAGATTCGTCAAAATATGTGTCAATTGCTTGACGATACGCTTCCGTTACTGTGACAACATATTCTGGTGATTGTAAAACACCCTCGATTTTTAATGAATCGATCCCCGCTTCAAATAACTCGCCAAGCTCATCAATAATACACATATCATTTGGACTGAAAATATGCGTACCATTGGTATCTTCATAAATTGGATATTTATTGTTACGTTCATCATCGTGTAGGAACATGTTACGGTTTTCCTGACGATTTTCAATTGTCATTATTTTTTCTTGGTATAGGAAATAATGACCTAGTAATGGACGTTTTGATTGGAACATACAAGTCATACCATGCACTTGTACTTCAACTTCTACTTCCGCGTTTTCTTTAATTTCTATTACTTCATCTAGTGAAAGCTCACGTGCAAGAACAGCTCTTGTGGCACCTCGTTTACCCCAATAATTTGCAGTAAACCAGTTTGTTGCTGTTGTTTCAGGATTCCAATGTAATGGAATTGTAACTCCTTGCTCACGACGTACTATAATAACAGCAGGGTCGCCGTAAATTAAACGATCTACACCAATACTTTGCATTTCTTTTAAGTATTCACCTAATGCATCTAGTTTTTCGTTATGAAATAGCGCATTCACTGCAACATAAACCTTTTTACCAGCTGCATGAATTAGCTTCGTTGCTTCTTCTACTTCGCTTACAGAAAATTCCCCAGCAAGACGAAGACCAAATTGTTGTTCTCCAATGACAAAAGCATCTGCTCCAGCTGTTAAAAGTGCTTTTACATGGTCCACTGATTGTGGTGTGACAAGCAATTCAGGTTTTTTCATAGTCGTCACCTCTTCAAACATAATAATAAGCCATCACCGACTGGTAAAAATGCACTCGTATATTCAGGATGTTGCATAATCCAATCGGTAAAATTTTTTAAATTTCGAATCATTGTCCGCTTGCGACGTGGCACGTCCTTTAAGTCCAAATCCGACAAGCCATGCATATACATATTGTCGATATATAAGACGCCTCCTGATTTTACAAGAGGGGCATATTTTTCGAAAAATCGTTGATATTGACCTTTCGCTGCATCAATAAAAATCGCATCAAAAGTTGTATGGATTGCCTCATCGTCTACCTCTAAGGCATCTCCCTCAATGACCGTAATACGATTTGAAACAGTTGAACGTGCAATATAAGCTCTTGCTTTAGCTACACGCTCTTCATCGCGTTCAATCGTCACAATATGCGCATTCGGCAAAGCGTCAGCCATACGCATTGCTGAGTAGCCAATTGCCGTGCCAATTTCTAATATTTTTGACGGATTTTGAATACGAAGTAACTGATTTAACGCATCTATACCTGCTAGTTGCATAATCGGTACATGATTTTCTTCCGCATATGCTTCCATTTCTAAAAGCAACTCATTACGTGGTTGAATAAATGATTGTATATATGCATCCGATAATTCCATTGTAAAATTCACCCTCAATTTAAAAGGAAACGAGCACACTCCCGTTGTCCAAACTTCATCATCACTTTGCTACAAAAAGAAAAAGACCAAACGTGATGTCTTGGTACTTTGCCATACAAAAATGAGCAATTGTTGTCTATATGCCACGAAACAATTGCCACCACGTATTAATTGATTAAAAATCACAATTTATAATAGCACGAAAATAGAAGGAAAGCTATTTTTCTTTCCTTCTATTCTTTTTAGCGCACTATGTTCGTTTCTATTTTTTAGAAACTACTCTGCTTGACGTAAATATTTTTCTACTTTTTGCAAATGCTCATCATATGTTTTTGAGAAGTGGTTGACCCCTTCTTTATCTGCAAGGAAGTAGAAATAATCAGTTTTGCTCGGATTTAATGCTGCTTCAATCGAAGTTTTTCCAGCACCAGCAATTGGACCTGGCGGTAATCCTTTATTTTTGTAAGTATTATAAGCATTTTCTACTTCTAAATCTTCATATAAAACGCGGTCTTTATGTGAGCCAAGTGCATATAAAACAGTTGGGTCTGTTTGGAGTGGCATGCCTTCATCAATACGATTATAGAATACACTTGCAATCGTCTCACGATCTGTTTGTGCCGTTGCTTCTTCCTCTAATAATGAGGCAAACGTTAATAGTTGATGGACTGACATTTGTTTTTCTACTAGTACTTCATTGTAATTTTTCACAACATTATTCATAGCACCTATCATTTCTTCAACAATTGCTTCTAACGAAGGTTTCTCTTCAAAGTATGAATATGTTGCAGGGAATAAATAGCCTTCTAAATCATAGCGAATATTGTCTGCCAGTACCGCATCTGTAACCAGCTCTGGATAGTTGGCCATCATTTTTTGGACAAATGCTTCGCTTGTCACTAAATCCATAAATTCTTTTTGTGTATAAGGAGTTTTCTTTTCAACGATTTTTCCAATCTGATCTAATGTTAAGCCTTCTGGAATTGTCATTGTAAAGATAGGCTCGCGATACACCTTCCCTGTTTTTAAGCTCTCAATCAGCTCGTCCAATGTCATTGATTGTGTTAAATCATAATTCCCTGCTTGGAATTGGGATTCATTTTTAAATTTTGCATAGTATTTAAAAACTTTTGCATCTTTAATTATGCCCTTTTTCTCCAATAAAGCCGAAATCGAGCTTAAACTTGAGCCAATTGGAACTTCGACAGCTATTGTTTTTGTTGCATCGGGATCAACTGGTTTTAAAGCACTTTTTACGTAGTTGTACCCCATTAAACCGACAACTGCAAATACTAATACAAATGCAATGGCTATAATAGCGACTATTTTTCTCACAATTTTTACCTCAGTCTTTTTTTCCTTCATTTTTGAAAACATTTCTTGTTTTTTAGAACCGTTATCCACGGGTTTCCCCCCTATCACTATTCAATATCATACTAGAAATCAACTTTTACGACAAACAGAAATGGACAATTCAGGTGAAATTGCGCATATAAAAAAAATCTGCTAATACATTCTTTAGCAGATTTGATACTTTATAAATAAATCGTCACTGATAAATTAACTATTCTTTTCCAACATTAAAAGTTCAGAATTGTTTGGGTGACTGGCACTTTTATAAGTCATTTAATACATCTTCTACAAATGCCCATTCTTCATCTGTTTCAATTGGTAGTAAATCCTCGATTGTTCCATCTGCTCCAGGTATATACTGGGCGGCGAAAATATCTCGCTCCTCCATTGGCTCATCTGAGACAGCTACATAAAGTACGTACGATTTACCGAATTGTTCTGAGGCAAATGTATGAATTACCTCGCACACTTGATCCGTTCCATCCTCATTTGTTACTGTAATAAGCTGTGGCTCTTCTTGGAATTCATCCAGAAGCGTTAACACGACTTCATTAATCATTTCCCATTCTGCATCTGTTTCCACAGGTTGTAAATTAGTCATTTCTCCACTGTTATCATCATAATCGAATGTCATTGCTGAAATATCACCAGGTATTTCCTGCCCATTTTCATCGATTAGGGAAAACAGTACATATGATTTTTCCTCTGCATCAAATGTAAAAACAACACGGCATGTTTGCTCTTTGCCATTGTCACCTATTATTATGAATTCTTGTGTTTCTTCGTTCATTGTTATTCCTCCTTACTATAATCACGTATAGTCTAAGTTTCTATATGCTAAATCATTACTACCGCTTCATCGTGCCACAAACTTGATGACGTAAAAAAAGAACAAGGACCGCTTGTGCCATCCTTGTTCCATACACTCTAAAAAGAAAACAATTATTCTTCGTCTTCGTCCTCTAAAGCGTTTAAAACGTCTTCTACCATGTCCCATTCTGCTTCTGTTTCAATCGGTGTTAATTCGCCATCTTCACCGTTTTCAGATGGTACAAATGATGAAACGAAGATTTCTACAGAGCCATCTTCATCCTCTTCAGCGCCTACCATTGAGTAAAATACATATGATTTGCCGAATTCAGGAGACTCGTGTACGTGAATCACTTCGCAAAGCTGCTCGTTTCCATTTTCATCAATCACTGTAATGTGTTGTACGTGTAATTCTTCTTCATGGTTATGCTCGTGTGCCATGTTTGCCACCTCATTAATTAGTTTTTGCTATCTAAATAGCCTTGTAAAATCATCACAGCAGCCATTTTATCAATGACTTGCTTGCGTTTTTTGCGACTTACGTCCGCTTCGATTAACATGCGCTCGGCAGCCATCGTCGTTAAACGTTCATCCCAAAGTTTAACCGGCAGTGAAAATGTTTCTTCTAATAACTTTTTATAGTTTTCAGAAGCTTCACCACGTGGTCCTACCGTATTATTCATGTTTTTCGGGAATCCTACAACAAATTCAGTGATAGTATATTCCTTCACTAGCTCAGCAATACGGCCGATGCCGAATTCGCCATTTGCTTCATCAATTTTTACGGTTTCAATACCTTGAGCCGTCCAGCCAAGTGCATCGCTAATCGCAACACCTACTGTTTTCGACCCAACGTCTAATCCCATAATTCTCATTTCTAGCCCTCGTTATTCTTTTTAATATAAAATTTAACAAGCTCTTCTAGAATTTCATCACGCTCTAGCTTGCGAATTAAATTACGAGCATCCTGATGGCGAGGAATATACGCCGGATCACCAGAAAGTAAGTAACCGACAATCTGATTGATAGGATTATATCCCTTTTCCTCTAATGAAGAATGTACTTTCAACATTACCTGCTTGACTTCCTGTTCCATTGATTCTTCTGGAAAATTAAATTTCATCGTTTGATCAAATGAACTCATGACCAGCACCTCGCTTTCAGAAATAAGGAGATGTGCAAAGAAGCTCATCTCCGATTTCTCTTATTATAACCGATTTGATGTATTAATTAAATGGATTTAACGTAATCATACACAGAAAGTAGCGCTTCATCAAGTTTTGAAGCCTCTTTTGCACCTGCCATCGCCATATCAGGACGACCGCCACCTTTACCGCCACAAGCTTCGGCAACCATTTTCACAATATTTCCTGCATGGTAATTGCCACCAACTAAATCTTTCGTTACACCTGCACATAACATAACTTTATCGCCATCAACAGCACCTAATACGACAACAGCTTTTGTCATCTTACCTTTTAAGTCATCCATCATTTGACGAAGTTGGTTATTATCTTTTGCTTCAACTTTAGTTGAAAGAACTGTTACATCCCCAAAAGTTTGTGCTGCATCTACGATAGCACCTGCTTGAGCGTTCGCAATTTTTTGTGACAATCCTTCATTTTCACGCTGTAATTCTTTATAGTCTACTTGCAATGCATGGACTTTTGTCACAAGATCTTTCGGATTCGCTTTTAATAGTTCTGCTGCATCATTTAACAGCGCCTCTTCTTCTTTGACTGCTTCATATGCCACTTTACCAGTGACAGCCTCGATACGACGAGTGCCAGCGCCAATACCACCTTCTGAAACAATTTTAAAGAAGCCTATTTCAGAAGAACGTTTTACGTGAATACCACCACAAAGTTCAATTGAATAATCACCAATCGATACGACGCGAACGATATCACCGTATTTTTCACCGAATAATGCCATTGCGCCCATTGCTCTCGCTTCATCGATTGCTTTTTCCTCAATCACGACTTCAATATCTTCCCACACTTTTTCATTAACGATACGTTCAATTTGTTGTAATTCTTCTTTTGTTACTTGACCGAAGTGAGAGAAGTCAAAACGTAATCGATCTGGACCAACGTATGAGCCTGCTTGGTTTACATGGTCACCTAAAATATCTTTTAACGCACGTTGCATAATATGTGTCGCTGTATGGTTTTTAATGATTAGATTACGTTCATCACGGTTCACTACTGCTGTTACCGCATCTTCAACATGCATTTCGCCTGATTCTACTAGAACAGTGTGTAACGGTTGTCCATTTGGTGCTTTTTGAACATCCTTAACAATTGCTGTAAAGCCATCATTGGCAATTACACCGCTGTCTGCAATTTGTCCACCCATTTCAGCATAGAATGGTGTTTTTGCTAATACGACTAACGCTTCTTGACCTTCTGAAGCCACTTTCGCTACTTGACCATTGACAATCATCGCAGCAATTTCAGTTTCCACTGATAATGTGTCATAGCCTACGAATTCACTTGCTACTGTTAAGTTTGCTAGCACTTCATTTTGTACTTGCATTGAATCGACATCTTGACGAGCAGCACGCGCACGCTCACGTTGCTCGTTCATAGCAACTTCAAAACCTTCGTGATCTACCTTCATGCCAACTTCTTCCGCATATTCTTCTGTTAACTCAATTGGGAAGCCATATGTGTCATAAAGACGGAATGCATCAGCGCCAGGAATATAATCATGCCCTGCTGCTTTTTGTGCCTCTACAACCTCGTTAAAGATGGCAAGACCACCATCTAATGTTTCATGGAAGCGAATTTCCTCGTTTTTAATAACACGTTGGATAAATTCGCATTTCTCCGTAACTTCTGGGTAGAAATCAACCATAATTTCGCCGACTGTCGGTACTAATTCAAACATAAATGGTTTTTCAATACCAATTTGCTTAGCGTAACGCACTGCACGACGTAGTAAACGACGCAATACGTAACCACGACCCTCATTCGAAGGAAGTGCGCCGTCACCGATAGCAAATGCTACCGTACGAATATGGTCTGCAATTACTTTAAATGGCGTATTAATATCTTCTTCTGAACCGAAGATTTCGCTTAACGCAACTTCGCCTGGACGTTTGTATTTACGATTTGCAAATTGTTCAATTTTTTCAATGATTGGCATGAATAAATCTGTATCAAAGTTTGTTGGCACATTTTGTACAACCGAAACGATACGTTCTAGGCCCATCCCTGTATCAATATTTTGCTTTGGTAATGGTGTATAAGTGCCGTCTGGATTGTGGTTAAATTGAGAGAACACTAAATTCCAAATTTCTAAATAACGCTCGTTTTCACCGCCAGGATACATTTCTGGATCATTTTGATCTGAACCATATTCTTCTCCACGGTCATAGAAAATTTCTGAGTTTGGACCAGATGGACCTTCACCAATATCCCAGAAGTTCCCTTCTAAGCGAATTAAACGTTCCTCAGGAATACCAATTTCGTTATGCCAAACATCATAAGCTTCTTGGTCTTCTGGATGAATTGTAATGGATAAAAGTTCAGGGTCAAAGCCCATCCATTTTTTATCTGTCAAAAATTCCCACGCATAGTGAATAGCTTCTTTTTTGAAGTAATCTCCAATAGAGAAGTTCCCTAGCATTTCAAAGAATGTATGGTGACGTGCTGTTTTCCCTACATTTTCAATATCGTTTGTACGAATCGATTTTTGTGCATTTGTAATACGTGGGTTATCGGGAATGATACGACCGTCAAAATATGGTTTTAATGTTGCAACACCTGAGTTGATCCAAAGTAATGAAGGGTCATTAATTGGCACAAGTGGTGCTGACGGTTCATGGTGATGTCCTTTTTCTTTAAAGAATTCTAAATACAAACGGCGAATTTCTGCTGCTTTCATACGAAAAGTTCCTCCTCTAATTGTGTAAAATTTACGATATGAATCCGCTTATACACATAAAAAAGCCCTCATCCCAAAAAGGGACGAGGACTTTGTGAATTGTCTCGCGGTACCACCCTAGTTGTAAGCATCAACATGCTTACCTCTTTAGCACTTGTAACGTAAGTGAACGGCAGGGATTAGCTGCACTCTGGAGTAGCTTTCGGCACTTGTTGACGCGAGGATTTTTTCAGCCTAGAAATCCCTTTCTACACACGCACAAATACGTACTTGTTCCATCATCGTTTTTTCTATTTTCTAACGCACATTATAAAAAAATTATGTTCTTCTGTCAATCATTGCATTTCTATTCTATACAAAAATATCGAATTCTTCAAACATACGTCGTTTTTGTATGTTAACTTTTTAGGAAATTTTCAACTCTTTTCATAAATGACTCACGATTATAAGTTTGATAAAGCAAGCCAGATAAGCGAACTGGATCTCCAAAGAAGTACCGCTCATAAAGTGTTTGCCTTGTGCCAAATGTACTCATCGTTAAATCCCACGCTAGACGGAATTTTTTTACCCGATCTTCTCCACCATCTCTAAATGACTGTAAATAATGTTCTAAGTCGCCATCATCTGCGGCAAATGCTTTTTCACTTGGAATAGACATTAAGCCGCTTGCTCCAAGTAATTGGATAATTTCTGTAAAGGTTGGATAAACCTTTGGGAAAATTTGAATGGCTACTTGCAACGTTGGTAAATCTGGTCTTATAAAACCAAAGTCATCCTTTTTTGCTTCTATTTCTGACTTAAGTAATAAAGCCTTCATCGTTTCTAGCGTTACAATAATGTCGACTACTTTTTGTTGCACGTGCTGATAGCCACCGATATTAATCGTATCAACAATAGATTGTACAACGCCTAAAATAAATTCCGTTTTAGCAATTTGTCGAGACAATACTTGATGCAAAGAATATGCTTGGAAACCACTTACATTCATAAAGCGATTTGCAACTTCTGTATTTTCATAATAAAAGACACGATCCCAAGGGACTACTACATCATCAAAAACAACAATTGCATCCATTTCCTCAAATCGAGCGCTTAATGGATAATCGAACGTCGATTCACCGCCAACAAAAGACTGCCTACATAAAAATTTTAAGCCTTTAGTATCACTTGGTATAGAGAAACCAAAGCCTTTTTCCTCATCAATGCCATTTGTTGAAAGAACAAGAAGTTCATCCGTAATGCCACCCTGCGTTGCTAGCAATCTCGCCCCTTTAATTACTAATCCTTCATTCGTTTTCCCGACAATTTTAGCAGCAATGATCACCTCATCATCTTCATACTGATAACTATGACGATTTACTTGAGGCTCAATAAACGTATGTGTCATCGTTAAATCATTTTCACGTGCGTATTCATAAAATTTTAGCAGATGATCTGGAAAACAATTCGGCTTATCTTTTAAGTATTCGGCTGCTGATGCCAGTGCCATTAAAGTAGTGTTCATATAATCTGGACTTCTTCCCATAAATCCATGATTACATAAAGCCCACTCCCGAGCAGCTTGACGTCTTTTTACCAAATCTTCTGCCTTTGTCACTTGAAGATAAGACATCCCTACCCGTTGGTTCGTTGTTGGTGACATATAAGTCATACTGTCGTGTAAATTTTCATCATGCTGCAAATCAAAAAGTTTAGCCTGACTTTGCATAACACCTTTAAAAGCTGGATGTTCAGAAACATTCCCTTTCACGACTTCCCCATCTATTGATATATACGTTTGCAATTCGTCAATGCGTTTAATATATTGCTGGCCTGTAATTGCTGGCATACATTCACCCCTAAAATGGACCTATGTTTTTACTACTCATGTATTATATGACCTATTAGGCTGAATCGTTCCATCGCTCCTTTGCTCACTTCAAATAGGAAGCCAAGAAAAAAAGTGTTAGATTGACTATAATCAATCTAACACTTTTTGGTTATACCGTTGTTAATGCTACGAGAAATGCATTCCGCCAGTACACCGTAAACTTCCACCATCTCTAACGCACGGTTTCTTTGGTTTTACGTTGCTTGCGTTGCCATTGGAGTCACTGCCTACGCTACCATTAACTAGTATACTATTTTAAATGTCACCAGTATCTCCTTTAACCTTTTCCCTCTTACAAAAATTAAAATTTAATCCCAGCTTCTTTTTAGAAAATATTATTGTGCATACGGTGAAACCATTTTTTTGAACTGCGTGAAGGACGTTTGTTGATCACTATATAAACGTTTAATTTGGTAAACATCATCATATGGATTGTTGTAGCCAGGCTTCGTTGAAAAGGCCATCGCAAATCCAGCTTCCTTTACAGCGTAAATTGTATTGGTAGTATATTGACCAAATGGATAAGCAAATGCTTTTGCTTCTGGAATAATCGTTAAACTGCGCTTTAAATCTTGTACAACTTCATGATAAGGAATTAGCAACATTTTCCCTTTATTCCCGATCATATCATGTAAATTGTACGTATGAGACTCATATGTAAAGACATCTTGCATGAGCTCCATATCTTTTCTTGATAGTGCTTGTAAATCATTGTAATTAAATAGTTGCTCTGCTGGAGAATATTCATTACGATACGTAATTAAAAATTGTGTTGCTTGAAAACCGTATTTTTTTAAAATCGGATAAGCATATTCTCTTGTAGATAATAAACCATCATCAAATGTTAGAACAATTGAATATGCGGGTAATGTAATTTCATTACGCATAAAACGTAATAAATCGTCTGCACTAACCGTTTCAAATTTTTTATCTTTCAAATATTTCATTTCATTAGCAAATTGTGTATCTGTCATTGTAGTACTTACATTTTTAAAGCGTCCAAGCTCATGCTCCTTTAATAAATGGTGGTACATCATAACTGGAACACCACGATCTAAAGCAACCTTAGAACTGTGAATATAGCCTTCGCGTCCACCAATTGTCGTCACATACCAATTGGCTTCTTTTCGTAAAATAGGATAACGTCGATTCATATCGAGCTTTGCAAATGGCACTAGTTTGTTTGCTGATCGATCATAAATTTCGCTATTTCCTGATATCGGAATGAAATATTGATTTTTTACGGCATTGTCTTTACCAATATTTTTATAAGTAGGCGTGTTCACAAACTTTACTTTCGTTTTTTCAGCATAAACAAATGTTTTGCCCCAACGAACTTGAACATAAGTTTCATCACCAACACCTGCCACTTCCAATTGCTGACCTTTGTTAAGTGTTGCAATAGACATCGGTTGTTCTCTACGAAGATCATAAAGTACTGTATTTTCTAATGCTTCAATATAGCCATTTTGCTTACTTGGCGGAGTGGGTGTTGGCGTTGGCTTTTCAGTCGGCTTTGTTGAAGGATTCGTTGTCTCTTGCCCTTTTTCTTCATTCACGAAATTACTATGTACATAACCAAGTCGTCCGTTCACAGCAATTCCGTACCAACTGCCCATTCTACTATAAATGGGAAAACGAACACCTTCTGACAATGTTGCAAATTGAACCAATTTATTGCCTGTATTATCATAAATAGGGGTTACCTTCGTTGCTACAATATAATCTTTTATCTTCGCAACTGAAGGAACGGTATTTTTATATGTTGTGGATGGTACAACGGTTGTATACCGTTTATCGACATAGCCGTAACTACCACCCCAACGAATTTGCCACCAATTTGCCCCATAATCTTTTGTCACTTCAAAAGTTTGTCCTCCTGATAACGTTCCTACTTGTTCAAGTGCTCCTGAACGATTATCAAAGACAGTTGCTTCCTCATTCACTTGAATAACAATATTACTGGCATGTACCTTTTGTGCAAATGGTAATAACAGCATGAATAGAAGCAATAACACGATGCGTTTCACTTTCTTCACCTCATAAAACTTATTTCGATTTTTAGTTATCCATAAAATCATATGGAGAAATGCCATCCATTCCAATCATTGGATGTATATATGGTAATGTCTCTACTGTTAGCTGTAGAACAGTCACAGGCTCGTCTTGTCGTTCTTCTCCAATTGTCTCCTCTGACATCTCCTTCACTTCATTGACCTCATCTGGAGATGCATCCATTGGATTAAGTCGTGCTCGCAAAGACGTGAACCGTTGTAAATCATCTGTACGCTGTAAGCCATTAGCTAGCACATCAGGCTCACCGCATAAAATTAAGAAATTTTTCGCCCGCGTAATTCCAGTATATAACAAATTACGACGTAGCATTTTAGAATAGCCACGAACAACAGGCATAATCACCGTTTGAAATTCAGAGCCCTGCGATTTATGAATCGAACAACAATACGCTAGGGTTAATTGATTAAGATCGCTCCGTTGGTACGTTACCTCAATACCATCAAATGACACGACAAGCAAATCCTGCTTTTCAATCGTTTCTTTAGCTTTAATAATACTAATGACTTCCCCCATATCGCCGTTAAAGACATTGCTTTCTGGCTGGTTGACAAGCTGTAGCACCTTGTCCTTAATTCGATACGTTACATCACCAAAAATAAGCTCTTTTCTTGTACCTGTATCATTCGGATTAACAAGGTCTTGAATCATTTTATTTAAATTATCAATGCCTGCTGGCCCTTTATACATCGGTGCTAAAACTTGTATATTACGTATTTCTTGCCCTTTCGCTACAGCACTTTTTACAACTTGCGTTACGACATTTGCTACTTGATCGGGTGAAGCTTTAATAAATGAACGATCAGACGTTTTCATCGTCAAATCATTTGGTATTGTCCCCCGCTTAATTTGATGGGCAAGCTCTATAATTGTCGAACCTTCCGCCTGTCGATAAACATCCGTCAGTTCAACTGTTGGAATTTGTTGTGAGGCAAGTAAATCTTTGAGTACTTGTCCAGGGCCTACTGGTGGTAACTGATCCTGGTCACCTACAAAAACAACTTGAACATCTTCATGTAGTGATTTTAATAACTGATGGGCAAGCCATGTATCAACCATTGACATTTCATCGACAATAATAAGTTTCCCTGTAACCTCTCGCTCGGTTTCTTCTTCCTTCTCCTGTCCTGTAAAACCTAGCAAGCGGTGGATTGTCATAGCAGGTAGCTCTGTGGACTCTGCTAAACGTTTAGCAGCTCTTCCTGTTGGTGCACATAAAATAATAGGAAACGGTTCTTCTTTTTGCGCATACTCCTTAGGATTTAATGAAAGACCGTGAAGCTTTGCATAGACTTCCACAATGCCTCTAACAACAGTCGTTTTTCCTGTACCAGGACCACCCGTCAAAATCATCACAGCTGAATTAAGAGCCTGTTCTATCGCAAAAGCTTGTGTTTCTGCATACGTAACATTTAAAAATGCTTCCGTATCCCCAATCGCCTTGCGAATTTCATCTTTACTAAAATGCTTAGCCTGACTATTTCGTTCAGTTAACGCAATAATTTTTGACGCAATGCCTATTTCCGAAAAATATAAGGAAGGCAAATAAAGTCTTGTTTCTTCTCCATATATTTTATTTTCCTCACGCATCTCAATACAAGCTTTAGAAATTGCTTCATACGGAATTTCTTGACGTTGGCTTTGCTCAAGCATATCTTTCACTTGCGGTAAGACATGCTCAGCATCTAAATATACATGGCCATCCGATAAAGCAGCTGTATTTAGAGTATGTAAAATCGCAGCCTTAATACGGTCAGGGTGATTACCAGTAATCCCTAATTTTGCACCAAGCTCATCTGCACGGAAAAAACCAACTCCGTCCACATCTTCAATGAGACGATAAGGATTTTCAGTCAAAAAATCAATCGTTTCTGTACGGTATGTTTGATAAATTTTCATTCCGAGCTGTGGACCAAATCCCCATTCATTCAATTGAATCATAACACGCTCTAATCCAAGATTTTGCTCAATCGTGCGATGAATGACTTCTTTTTTTTCAGCCGATAATCGAGGTACAACATCAAGCACATTTGGATCTTCTAATATACGACGGATTGTATTGGCACCAAGCTTTTCAACAATTGTTTCAGCAGTTTTCTTCCCTATCCCAACAAATAAATCACTTGATAAGTAATGAACAATTCCTTGCTCAGTTGCGGGCACTTCTTTTGTAAACGTCTCAACTTGAAATTGTACACCATATTTTGGATGTTGTCTCATAATTCCTGTAAAACGATATTGTTCGTCCATTTGCAGTTGCGGGAAATAACCAACAACAATAATTTCCTTATCATCATATTGCAAATTTGTTTCTTGAATTTTCACACGTACAATAGAATACATATTTTGAGGATTATGAAAAATAGACACAATAGGACGGCCGAGAATAAATAGCTTATTCAACTCAAATAAATCTAGATTTTCTGTCATTTTCGATTCGTCCCCTTCTCGTTTATTTCAATCTTATTATTTTACCACAGCACGTTAAGAAATATCGTTTTCACAAGAAAAACGTAAAAATTTTTAACATTATTTTGACAAATGAAGATTTACAGCTAATTTATTTCTAACCATGCTATGATAGATACTATGAACTTGTTGTTGGAAGGATTGTGAAGCTATTGGAATTTAGACCTTGCATCGATTTACACGATGGCAAAGTAAAACAAATTGTTGGAAGTACATTAGGACATATAGATCAAGAAGTTATCGAAAATTTCATTTCAGATTTTGACTCTAGCTATTATGCTAACATGTTTGCAAAAGATCAATTAGTTGGTGGTCATGTCATCATGCTTGGCAATGGCAATGAACAAGCCGCAATCGCAGCATTAGCAGCATTTCCAGGAGGCCTACAAGTCGGGGGCGGTATTACTTCAGAAAACGCAAAAAAATACATAGATGCAGGTGCCTCTCATGTTATCGTGACATCCTATATCTTTCATGATGGAAAACTCGACATTAATCGTTTAGAGCAACTAGTTAATACCATTGGGAAAAAGCATCTCGTAATTGACCTTAGCTGTAGAATGCGCGATAACAAATGGTTTGTTGTAACTGATAAATGGACGAAGTTTAGTGACTTCGAAGTGAATGCAAAGACCATTGCCTATATCGAAGGATTTTGTGATGAATTACTGATTCACGCTGTCGATGTTGAAGGAAAAAAAGGTGGTATGCAAGAAAACCTTGTACGAGATTTGGCTGCTTGGACATCCATTCCAACAACCTATGCTGGCGGAGTTCGTTCTTTAGAGGACTTAAAAAAATTTAAAGCAATTTCTAATAATAAGCTTCATGTCACAATTGGTAGCTCCCTTTCTATTTTCGGTGGAGATTTACCATATACTAAGGTTGTAAATTATTGTAAAAAAGGCGGGGTACTGTGAAATTAATTTATAAAGACTTTGTTTTTCCATTTGAAAAGACAAATTTAGAACGCATTATTGATAGAAAATATTTCAAGGTGAATACGTTGGATGATTCTTTATCATTACAAATTCAACTTGATAACGAACAAATGTTACTTGAGTTTTCTAAATCATTAAAAGCAACTTGTGGTTTCCTTCTCGATCAAGAAACCGAGCCATATATCGGTACTTATATTGACTTACAGCTTTTCGTTGATGAGTTCAATAAACGTTACAATTTAGACGCTAAAATACTTGTTTAAAATAATATAAACGTAGATAAAAAATACTTCGAGAGAAACACTTTTCGAGGTATTTTTTCTTTTTCAAAGCAGAAAACATTTCTTGTTAAAGGAGTTCCGACATGCTTTTTGCTAGAGCACAAATTTTTATTTATCCTTTCTTTTTGTTAAGCTTGAAAGTAGGCATACTAATATTATTCTCTATCATGACTAGAACGATTTTTTCGGAAGAAAGGATTTATTATAATATGAAAAACGAACTCGAAGCTATCACTTATAAAACACTTCAAACAGAGCTTACCCGCTTTTTCCTTGCATACAAATTTGCATTAAATGAAGTTGAAACGAAAATCAATATTTTACAAGAAGAATTTAAGCTCATTCATGAATATAATCCAATTGAACATGTCTCGACTCGCGTGAAATCACCAAAAAGCATTTTATTAAAGATGCAGAAAAAAGAGCTACCGCCTGCTATTGAAAGTATTCGCGATAATATTCGTGATATCGCAGGCCTCCGCATTACGTGCTCTTTTGTTGAAGATATATACAAAGTAAGTGCGATGCTTCAAGCACAAAATGATATTGAGGTCGTCGATGTAAAAGACTATATTGCGTATCCAAAAGAAAATGGCTACCAAAGCCTACATCTTATTATTAAAATTCCAATCTTTATGTCCGATCGAATGGAAAAAGTTTATACGGAAATTCAAATTCGTACGATTGCAATGGATTTTTGGGCAAGTCTCGAACATAAAATTTATTATAAGTATAATAAAGAAGTGCCTGCCCATATTCGCATGGAATTAAAAGAGGCGGCATTACAAGCTGCAGAATTAGATCGTAAAATGGAGCGGCTCAATAAAGAAATCAATATTTTAAAGGGAAATGAGGCAGAATCCTCACTTTTAGATACCACACCTGTTGCGCATTTAGCACAATACTTGTCACAGCTCACATTTGACAGGAAAGACAGTAAATAATTGATCGAATAGCAAAATTAAATGTAATAAAATTTCAAGATGCCACCAGTTGATGAACGAAGGCGATGACTCATGCGGAAACGCACGCATAGAAAGATGCAACAACTCTTGCGTTAGCGAGGGTTGTTGCTGACAGTGTGCCCGCGGAAGTCAACGGTATAGCAAAAAAGTGTTAGATTGATGGCAGTCAATCTAACACTTTTTCTCTTTGGTTCAAGCTACTTTAGTTAAACCGTTGTGCAATCATATCGTAAATATAGCGCGCTTGGTCATATTCTGGTTGGAGTGTAAATGCCTGCTTCAAATGATACATAGCATCTTCTGTTTGTTCTGTAGATACTGCATATAGAACCCCTAAATTATAATGCGCATCTGCATTATTCCAATCCAGCTCGATTAAATAATCCAATTCCTTCTTACCTTCTTCGAACATTTCTAAAGCACATAGCACGATCGCATATGCAAGGCGAATTTGCGTATCTTCAGGTGCAATCTCCGCTGCACGTTGTAAATACGGCAATGCAAGCTTTGGATTTTCCATTCTTTCAAAACATTTGCCCATCATATAATAAACATCTGCACCTGCTATTTTATGCTGTACCGCTAGCTCATAAAGTTTTAGCGCTTCAGGATAGCGTTCCGCATTATAATATAAATTAGCTAAGCCATAATATGCTGTAGCTGCTGTTTCGTCAACAGTGATTGCCTTTTGAAAAAAGCGTTCTGCTCGTTCTGTATCTTCTAGTACGGCTAATAAATTCCCAAAGTTTACATAGCCAATTGCATTGTCAGGTTCTGCTTCTATAGCTTTCGTAAATAGTTGTGCAGCATCCTCATAACGCTTTTCTTGGAACGCTTGTATGCCCTGCTCGTTCAAATCCAAATTATTTCACCTCTATGTAGCGAAAAGACTGCAAATCCTATCGCTTATTCGTTTACACTAAGTGACTCCATCTACTTAATGCATCTTCTTATCTCCTAAGAACATTAACAGAGCTCAGTATATTTGCAGCCTTTCCACAAGTTATCCAACATATGTTAGTTTTTCATTACTTTTAAACACTTCATCAATTGTACCGCCACCTAAGCACACTTCGCCGTCATATAAAACAACAGCCTGTCCTGGTGTAATGGCGCGTACTGGTTCAGCAAACACAATATGTGCACGGCCATCTTCTAAAATTTCTACCTCAACAGGCGTGTCTGTTTGTCGGTAGCGGAATTTCGCAGTGCAAGAAAATTTCCCGGGCAATTTTTTTGTCGAAGTATAGCCCATTTTCACAGCTGTAAGGGAAGTTGAGTATAAAGCTTCGTGGTCGAACCCTTGGCCAACAAGTAGCACATTACGTGCTAAATCTTTACCAAGTACAAACCAAGGCTCACCGTCTCCGCCTATACCAAGACCATGACGTTGACCTAATGTGTAGTACATTAAACCATCATGTTGTCCCATCACTACGCCGTCCATCGTTTCCATATTTCCTGGTTGAGCAGGTAAATATTGACTTAAAAACTCTTTAAAATTTCGTTCCCCAATAAAGCAAATGCCAGTAGAATCTTTTTTCTTTGCTGTTGCAAGACCTGCTTCTTCTGCAATTTTGCGCACTTCTTTTTTCTCAATATCTCCTATTGGGAACATTACATGTGCTAGTTGCTCTTGCGATAATTGGTTAAGGAAATATGTTTGATCCTTATTATCATCAACACCACGAAGCATCCGTACTTCGCCATCACCATTACGATCAATTCGTGCATAATGTCCTGTTGCCAAGTAGTCTGCCCCAAGATTCATAGCGTGTTCTAGGAATGCTTTAAATTTTATTTCTTTATTGCACATTACATCGGGGTTAGGTGTGCGTCCCGCTTTATATTCTTCTAAAAAGTATGTGAAAACTTTATCCCAATATTGCTTTTCAAAATTCACAGCATAATAGGGAATGCCAATTTGATTACATACTTTAATTACATCTTCATAATCTTCTGTTGCTGTACAAACGCCATTTTCGTCTGTATCATCCCAGTTTTTCATAAAAATACCAATTACTTCATACCCTTGTTGCTTTAGCATATATGCAGCAACTGAAGAGTCTACCCCACCTGACATGCCGACGACGACACGAATTTCCGATGGGTCACGTGTTTCGATCATTGTGGTCACCTTTTCTTTTATTCAATTCATATAAACCGAACTATAAGGCTGTGCAAATATACATAGCATTTTAATTAATTCGGTTTAAATTGATAGTAATTAACAAATTATTTTGCCAGCTTTTTCACAATCGCTGCTGTTTTTTCTGCCGCTTGGCGGACAGCTTCTTCTGTTAGACCTTGGCCAAAGCTAAAGCGAATAGAGTTTCGTAACTCCTCTGCCCCTTTGCCGTACATAGCAACTAACACATGTGAAGGATCAATCGTACCAGCTGTGCATGCAGAACCGCTCGATGCACAAATACCAGCCATATCTAGATTCACTAAAAATGACTCTACCTCCATATTGGCAAAGCTGACATTTAAGACGTGCGGCAGGACATTTTGAGTATCGCCATTGACATGAAATACTAGCTTTTCATGTGTAAAAACTTCAAGCATAATTTGTTTAAAGCGATTGTACAGTGTTCGCTTACTTTCGCGCAACTGACTTGCATTTTCTGCGGCTGTGGCAAAGCCAATAACAGCAGGAATATTTTCGGTACCAGCACGACGTTTTTTCTCCTGCGAACCACCTAACGCATAGCTTGTAAGTGGTGTCCCAGTTTTCTGATAAAGGAAGCCAATCCCTTTTGGTCCATTAATCTTATGCGCAGATACACTTAATAAATCAACTTGCAAAGCTGCTACATCAATTTTCTCTAAGCCATACGCCTGAACAGCATCTGTATGAAACGTCGCTTTATGCTCCCGCAACAACTCACCTATTTCAGCAATTGGCTGAATTGAACCAACTTCGTTATTACCATACATAATTGTTACTAGGATAGTATCATCACGTAACGCCTTTTGTACCGCTTCAACAGTTATGCGTCCATGCGCATCAACTGGTAAATACGTCACTTCAAAGCCATCTCGTTCCAGCTTCTCACAAGTATGTAACACCGCATGATGTTCGATTTGAGTTGTAATAACGTGCTTACCTTCAGCAGCTCGGGCAGTAACCGTTCCAATGATTGCCAGATTATCAGCTTCTGTACCACCACTAGTTAAAATAATTTCCCCTGGCTTTGCACCTATAGATTGTGCAAGTACATCACGTGCATTATCTAAATGTTTGCGCGCCTCTCGTCCTACTCCGTGAATACTTGATGCATTTCCAAATACATCTCGCATCGCTAAAGTCATGGCGTCTATTACCTTGTCGTTCATCGGGGATGTCGCCGCATGATCAAGATAGATATATGAATTCATGTTGAAAACTCCTTTATACAAAAACACTAAAGCACAGTTCACCTAAATGGCTTTAGCACTGCATGTTACACGGTAAATTTATGTAGTGTGCATGCCAGCGTCTCTAAACCTTTGGAGGTGCTTTAGCCTAAAAATATTAAATATAGAACATATAGCCGTCTGTTACATTTTCTTCTGTATACTGCGCTAAATCTTCAATTGTCGTTGTATCTAATACATTTTTCACAGCATCACGAATTCGTAGCCATAGCTCACGTTGCGGTGCTTCCTCATTTTCGATACCTTCAACAGGCTGAATCGGTCCTTCTAATACACTAATTACATTTGCTGCTGAGATCTCACTTGGTGGATTTGCAAGCATGTAACCACCATAAGCTCCGCGCACACTTTTTACCAAGCCTGAATTGCGCAATGGCGATACAAGTTGCTCTAAGTACGCTTCAGAAAGCTCCTTTTCAGCAGCAATTTTGCGTAATGGAATTGGCCCTTCACCATAATGCTTTGCCAATTCAATCATAATCGTGAGACCGTAACGGCCCTTTGTAGAAATTTTCATTTTATCACCCTCAATTAGTCTAGTCAAAATACTACCAACAGTATATCATAATCTCCTCTTGAAGAACTCGGAAATACTCTTGGAAGGTTATGATATACTATCTTTTAGAACAAACGTACGAAAGGGGATATTCTTTTGCATAACGAACCACTTGCATATCGGATGCGCCCATTAACGCTCGACGAAATCATAGGTCAACAAGATTTTGTCGGTCCTGATACTGCTCTATACAAAATGATTCAAAACGGACATGTTCCTTCCATGTTATTGTACGGTGAGCCTGGCATCGGTAAAACATCTATTGCAAATGCCATTGCTGGAAGCTCTAAACTACCCTTTTTCGCACTAAATGCGACACGGGCGGGCAAAAAAGACGTAGAAGATATTGTCCAAGAAGCGCGAATTTCTGGAAAAGTTATACTGTTTCTAGATGAGATACATCGTTTCAATAAATTACAACAGGATACATTATTACCACATGTAGAAAATGGCTCTATCGTTTTAATAGGTGCCACAACAGAAAATCCATATCATGATGTCAATCCCGCTATTCGTTCACGTTGCGGAGAAATTCATCAGTTAAAAAAATTAACTACTGCAAATTTAGTAGAACTTATTCAAAAGGCACTTACTGACGACAAACGCGGATTAGGAAAATATCATTTTGCATTGACAGATTCTCAAATTGAACAAATTGCTACAGCAGCTAATGGTGATGCACGTAAGGCACTAACATTGCTCGAATCGATTTACTATGCAAGTGATGAAGTGAATGGACAAACAATAGCTTCTGACCATATTTTAGAGCATCTTATTGGCAGAATTGGTGTGTACGGGGATAAAAATGGCTCACACTTTTATAACTTGCTGTCCGCTTTACAAAAATCGGTACGTGGAAGTGATACGAATGCGGCATTGTATTATTTAGCACATTTACTTGAAACGGGTGATTTAGTTGCAGTTAGTCGTCGTTTACTCGTCATGGCCTATGAGGATATTGGTCTTGCTAACCCCCAAGTAGGTGCTCATATGCTTGCAGCTGTTCAAGCGGCAGAACGTCTAGGATTACCTGAAGCAAGGATTCCACTAGCAAGTGCTGTAATCGAAATGTGCCTTGCTTCAAAATCAAATTCGGCCATTTCTGCGATTGATGCTGCGATTGCAAGCATCCATGAAGGTAAAACGGGAGATATTCCACACCATTTACGCGATGCTCATTATGAAGGTGCCAAAGATTTAGGGCATATTGGTTATCAATATCCGCATAACAGTCCAATTGGTACTTTTGGTGGCTGGGTAGATCAACAATATTTACCAGACGAGCTTGTTGGTACAGAATTTTATAAACCTGTTATTGCAGGTGAAGAAAAACGAATGGCAAGTATTTACGACAAGCTTAAATCCTTCCATAAGAAATAAAGTGCCAGGCACACACACAATTTACCTATTAATAAAAATCTAAGTAGACTGCGGCGAGAACGCGCAGTCCGTAAGGCGCAACCTATCGTGCAACAGCAGGGTTGCGTCTTACTTTATGCCTGTGAAAACGTCGTGGAGTGACAGGCACAGAAACAATTGCTGCTATCCCCCCATTACAAAAAGAAAACCATTGTCGATATACTGCTCGACAATGGTAATAATTCATTTAATTATTTGATTCCTTCTCAACAAACCATTTAAATTGCTGTAAACATTGCTTGACGTCACCTTTTTGGGCAAGTACTTCTTCTCTCAAAGCAGCTACTTTATCATCATCTTTTATTACCTCACCATATAGGGCAATAATTGCAGCTAATAACTCCTCATTCTCTTCCTGTTCAATACTTGGTAAAGAACGGGCGGCGATTGTTAATAATCGTCCTACTTTTTCAGGCGTTTTTTGTAGCTCATTTGAAGAATAATAAGTAGATGCAGCTAAAAAATAACATAGCTTCGCGCTACAATCTATAAACAGATGCCAATATGTATTGGCTTTCGGTAGTTCACCTGCTTTAGCAACTAAATATTCCTTATAAAATGTTGTAGCTTGTGTATATAAAGGCGTTAAAGCTCTCATGGCTTTTGTGTAATTATTAGACGTATCTAAATAATCAAATACAGTACTATTCATTTTTTCTTGAAGTTTTACAATATCTAAATGTTCACGAATTACTTGTATTTCCATTTTCCCACTCTCCCATGTTCTCATTTGTTTTATCAAACGCCATTTCCACTTCCCCTAAGTAGATTTGAACATTCCAAACAAGCTGACCTATTAACTATATATATTGGAATTATTCAAATTATAGCAATAAACCAAAAGAAGAAGTGAGCACATGAAAAAAATAAGGCAATTCCGTGAATTATTAGCATTTTGTGTACGTAAGATTAATTATTTTGGTAAAATTAAACTCTTTGTATATAGTAATCGAACAAAAATTGTTCCTTTTCTCGATCGATTATTTCGATGATGCGACCGTCTGCATATTTTTTAATTCTTTGTTTTGGACTATAAAAATATGCATTATTTGTAATGAGCCATTGGCTTAACGTTAGCTCTGTCGCTGGTTGCTGTTCAGTTAAAATTCGTTTATGCCGAAGTATATCCGCCATTTTGTAAAAACCATCAGATAATTCATAAGCAGATACATCAAAATTAAAAACAGGTGTCACTACCTGTCCTACATCAAAAATATGTATCGTCTTTCTCTCCTCATCAATCGCTAATTCCACTGTGCTAATTTCATCGAATAGATTCAATCCTCTATATTCCATTTGATAAATTTGCTCCATTATTAATGAATGCCCCCTCTTTTATAACAGCCCTATTGTATCATAGAAAAAGTGAAGGTCTGTCTCGTAAGTAACATAAGGGAGCATTTTTAGTCATTTCTCCTACTGATTTTCTTGTCATAAAAGAAAAGAATCTACATGTCGTCTCTCAAAAAAGTAAGCTAGCTCTTACCTACAGCTATTATGCGCAGGTATAAACTCACAACTTTCCCAAGGAAAACTTTGTAGATTCCTCTTTTCATTAACATTTAAGTGCTTTGAAATTCAATATACTAAATACAAAATAAATCCTCAGCCTTGTACGCGAGTAATTTTCACATCTTCTACAATTTTATTGACTACCCAGCTTGCTGCTATTAAACCTGCAACAGAAGGGACAAATGCGTTAGAAGATGGCGGCATTTTCGCCTTGCGGATAGCGGCATCAGGTTTTCCAACATGCTCGACGACATCTGGACGTACGACAATCGGGCTTTCATCAGAGAAAACTACTGTTACCCCTTTATGAATACCATCTTTTCGTAATTTTGTACGAATAACTTTCGCTAATGGATCTGTGTGCGTTTTTGAAATATCCGCGATTTTGAAGCGTGTTGGGTCCATTTTATTGGCAGCACCCATACTTGAAATAATGGGGATGTTACGTTTTAAACATTCTTTCATTATGTGAATTTTATAAATCACAGTATCGCTCGCGTCTATAACATAGTCGATGCCTTGTGCAAAAAATTCCTCATATGTTTCTTCCGTGTAAAACATATGCATATCAATTACTTCACATTCAGGATTAATATCAGCAATACGCTCTTTCATAACGCCAGATTTGGATTTTCCTACAGTTGAAAGATACGCTACTAATTGACGGTTAACATTCGTAATATCTACATTATCTTTATCAACTAAAATAATGCGACCGATACCACTACGAGCACATGCTTCTGCAGCAAATGAACCGACGCCACCGACACCTAGAATGGCTACTGTTGTATTTTTTAATTTTTCGAGTCCCTCTGTACCTATCGCGAGCTCGTTACGAGAAAATTGATGTAACATCCTTACACTCTCCATCTATCTAATTTTTATTAGTAAACCTAGTTATATACTAAGATAAAATCAAACCTATATTACATTCTATCATGATATTGTTCAAGTGGAAATTCTCAAAAAGAACAAGGCCTATTGATGTACTAAAAAATTTCGCATAGATAACTTTTATTTACTTATTCGTCATTATCCCATAGCTTTAAAGCTTGCTTGAAACGATTCAACAAATGATATATCTAGTTGGATGTTCGCTTGTTTAAAGGCTCCAACAACCGCCCCACCAATAGGCTCTAAAACAGGTAATATAAACTGCATTGGCAACTGATCTGCTAACGCTAATTGTTCAAGGTGTGAAACAATAGTTGGATTATTTGAAAACACACTACCCGCTAATACTACAGAAACATCTTCTCGCCCCCATAGCATGCTTCCATAACATGTTTTTATCGCTTTATAGTATTTGTCACATGCTTCTTTTAAAATGGCTTGAGCTATACTATCCCCTTTATCCGCAACTTGAAATACATATTTGCCTAGTGGTGCGATCACTGTTCTAGGATGCTGTTCCCCATAAATATGGGCGATTAATTGCGGCACACAATCAACCGCGAAATGTTGTAGCACGACATCTGTTAACGCTGTTGGCTGTGCCCGCTGATCATAGCTCTGAAAAATAGCCTTTAGCGCCTGAATTCCTAAATCATAGCCACTTCCCTCATCATCAAATAAGTACCCCCAGCCACCGACACGATTGACCGAATGTTGATAATTAAATCCCATCGTTATCGCACCCGTACCTGCAATTTGGACAATCCCTTCTTGTCCCATCGTGCCAGCATATAGCGCGATTAATGCGTCATTTTCGATAACAATGTGCGTCTTCTTATCAACATATTGACGAATAATACGTTCTACTATATCTTCAGCTTGCCGTTCCTTCACCCCAGCCATTCCTGCAAAGCAACTATGTATTGCCGTAAAGCTTTGTGGCGTTTGCTCCTGCAATTTCTGTAACAATCCATGAATCGTTGCTTCAAAATCATGTGCTTCCATTGCAGTAGGGTTACTACGTGATGTCATCACCTTACCATAAATAGTGCCATATTCGTCACAAATAACTGCACATGTTTTTGTACCTCCACCATCTATCGCTAGCACATACATCCTATTTGCCCCTTTCTATAAAAAAAGGATTAAGCACATACAATCGTCGGCTTAATCCTCCTCTTAGTTCAATTATTTTGTAAAACCGAATGATGCCCATGGTTGAATTTGTGCTAGTAAAAAACGCTCTTCTTCCACTACCTTGGCCACTACATTTGTAGAACCAGCATTCGGCATTTCCTTTAATACTACTTGTAGCTCCCCTTTATAGCGCACATCTAAATTATTATCGATGGTAACATCACCTAACTGCAAAACATGCGTATCGTGGGCTGGGAAATCCCCATTTTTATATTTTACGCGCGATTGTGTACTACGAATAACGTAATCTGATACATCGCCACGATTAAAATGAGGTTCTTTAAATAAAATGGCTTCTTCTAAAACCGTCGTTTCTGAGGATGGGACAACTTTCAGCTCCAACTTATGTCGATTTAATTGCCCTAATGCTTTAAGCTCCTCCTCTGAGGCATACATATTACCAATAATACAATCATCGATTAAACCTGTATGCCATAAATCTTTCGCTTGCACTGTAATCGGTAAATCGCGATGCTCTTCAAGTGTTGGTAGGCCGTGCTCTGTTTTTTCCCAAGGTCCGTACAGTGCATGCTGCGAGGAAATCATCGCCGCTGTCCGTATATGGTTGGCTTTAAAATTTTTAGATGTTGCCAGAAAATGCTGTCTTGAAAGACCCGTAAATCGTCTTGGATAAAAATTATGACAGCCTATAATATGGTTACGGTTCGGTTGGTAGGATAATATATTATCCACATATTTCGTTCCATTACTAATATTTAGCTCAATTTTCAACTGACTATCATCGAAAGACATTAACGCTTCCTCTTGACCTGAAAATCCCATATCTAAACGCAATGCCGCCAGATGGTAGTGTTCTTTAAAATAGGCAATATCTTTATACGTTAAGCCTAAATCTTCAAAAACAGCTGGTGCAATATCCGCAGAAATCTCAAAGCCCAGTTGTTTTGCAAAGTAATTGATTTGCTGTAATTTAAGCTTTTCTTCTTCATTATTTAAAGATAGCAAACATGTGAAAATACGGTCAAAACCATTATCGTGTGCTAGCTGAACATACTGTTGCATTTCTTCTAGCGTGCTGTGCTGTGGATAGAGTGAAATTCCTAATCTCCTCAAATGACAATACCTCCAATGCTATGCTATTACACTTCTACTTTTGGAATCTCTGGAGTTATTTCAGGCTGTTGTTCTTGTGCTTGCTCTGCCTTTCTTTCCTGTTGTTTAGCTATACGATTAGCCATTGCAATGAATGGAAGGTAGATACAAACAGAAATAACGATTAACGCTAAACTTAAAACAGCTCCAGTCCAAGATTGTGTCACTAAAAACCCGTTTATTACTGGCGGTGTCGTCCATGGCGCTACAACAGTTGCTGCAGGAACCCAACCCCATTTTGTTACAAAGAATGCAATTGTTACGTTAACCATTGGTGTTAAAATAAACGGAATAAATAAAATTGGATTTAAGACGATTGGTAGACCAAATAATAACGGCTCATTAATATTAAATAGCCCTGGTGCTGCGGACAATTTTCCAACGGTATTGTATTGCTTATTTTTCCTTGCAATAATGAATATCGCAATAATAAGTGCAATTGTCGTACCTGACCCACCCATATTAACGAATGCATCAAAGAATGGCTTATTCACGATATATGGTGCCACTTTGCCAGCAGAAATTGCTGCTACGTTTGCATCAATCGCGGCTGAATTAATCGTTTGCATAAATGGATCGATAATATTCGCACCATGAACGCCTAGCGTCCATAAGAATGCTGGAATAAAAGCTAAAATTATGGCAGCAACCCACGTATTTGTTAAGCCCATAAACGGCTCTTGAATGGCTGAATAGAATGAACCAACAATATCTGGCATATCAAAGCCTGCAGAAATAATTGTACGAACTAATGCAAACACACCAATTGTAATAATAGCTGGCAGCAATGCTGCAAATGATTTCGAAACTGCTGGTGGTACCCCTTCAGGCATTTTTATCAGTAGCTTACTATTACCTGATAATCTACAAAATACTTCAGTAGATAACAACGATACGATAATGGCGATAAATATCCCACCCGTTCCAGTTGTTAAACCTGTTAAACCACCTTCACCAAATGTACCAAATGTCAAATAACTGGAAAGACTAATGACGGCAGCGGAAAGGCCATCCTTGTTATAACTTTTGGCTAAGTTATAGGCAATGGAAACTGCGAGTAACAGTGACAGAATATTGAATGTTGCACTCCAAATATTGCCGCCCCATTGCGTCCATGTTTCATGCTTCCAAATGGAGTCCAGTGCATTTTGATAAAAGTCAATTGGTAAGTTATTAATTAATACAGCTAACGAGCCTACAATTGTCAATGGCATGATTGTAATAAAACCGTCACGAATGGCAACTAAATGACGCTGACTCCCAATCCTAGCAGCTACCGGCACAAATTTTTCTTCTAAAAATCGGAACATTCTACACACTCCCTTTGCTTTTTATTGTGACATCAAATAATTGATGTTACTCCCCTTTGATTTGTTCATACAGTTCAATCATTTCTTGCGCTAAATCACGAAACGTGATGGCATTCATTAGGTGATCCTGTGCATGAATTAATAGCATCGATACCTCTACTTTTTCTCCCCTTGCTTCCTGCGTTAACAATGCTGTTTGTGAATGATGAGCTTCAACTAGTGCTTCATTTGCCAGCTTTATTTTTTCCTTTGCTTCACCAATCTGCCCCTTTTTCGCTAACTGAAGTGCTTCCATGCATTCACTTTTCGTATTACCACTATGAACAATCAACCCCATTATGGACTGCATCATTGCTGTTTCTTCCATTAACTTGCCTCCTCACCCAATCAGTTTCAATGCCTGCTTTAAGACATTTTCACCGTTCATCATGCCGTAATCAGCCATATTGATTACATCAATTGGAAAATTCAATTCTTTGAATTTTGCTTCAAATGTTGATTTCAAGTAACGAACTTGTGGGCCAAGTAACAGTACATCTGCCTTCTTGTTTGCTAAAATTTTATCTACCTCACTTTCAGCTATAGCAAAAATATCCGCCTCAATATTTTGTTCTTGTGCAGCCTTCTGCATCTTTGAAACTAGTAAACTCGTGCTCATACCTGCAACACAAACTAACATAATATTTTTCATCGTCAGCACTCCCTCATTGTCTTTTTTTAATTTAGTCCCTTTTAACGAATTGACGACTCTAATGAAATCGCTTTCTTATATTGAGAATAGCACCAATTGGTATATACCACAATATACTTTTTTAGTAATTTTATACCTTTTAAAAACTAATACCTAATTGGGCTATTGCTTCGATACTTGCTAATAAATGGCTTCCCTTAACTGGTATAGTCCAGAAAAAACTTCAAAAAAATTTTCATTTTCTACTTATTTTCGCAGTAAGTTAAAAATATTCGTAAAATTCAGGTCGCTCCGTCGGAATTGCCTGTTGCCAATGACGTATTTCTTCATCATCTAGTACTTTATTCGCAATAGTCACTGCATCCTTCACACTAAGATAGCCGACCATCATCGCAGAAAATAAGTTGATTGGTAATGTTAGCATATGCTTTTTAAACATGGAATTTTCCTCAATTATTGAGACATCTCCATCTTTATTTATCATGAAAATTTGTTCATTCCACGGACAAAAGTGATCCTCTAGACGAACGTACAAAGTTTGCTTTATATCCCTCCAACGGTAGCGTTGCATAAAAGCAAAAGCATCCACGATTCTTACCATGATATCTTGTATAATCTTTTTAGGAAATTGTGGATTATCGAAATTAAAACCGAAATGACTATCATTTGCCGTAATTCCTTCGATTGTGTGGATACTTGCCGCATGTGATGTAATAAAGCGCCATAGTGCTTGTTGTGCTAGATAATCCTTCACAATATAGTCATGGGTTGTAAAGATGCCATCTTGAATGGTATAGCGGATATAGCCCGTTATTTTTTGTTCCTGAAAACACGCAGCAAAATGACTTTCAGGTGACCTTCTTTCAATGCGCTTCCACCAAGCTGCATCACGTAGCATCGCCCCATTTGTAATGCTTGCTTGGACATTATGAAATTGCTGAATTGCCTCAAACAGATCACTATTCGGCCATTCAAAGCTCATACGTTTTACATCATCTAACTGTTTCCCGAAATGAGGAAAGTGTGAATGAGGTATTGCATAATGTAGTTTGTCAAAAAATAATTCCCAGCCAAAATAACGGTAAAAAGAAACGGAAAAAGGTGCAAGGACGGAAATTGTTTGCCCACGTTGTTGCATTTCCTTTAGTGAAGCCGTCATTAGCTTTTTTATAATACCTTGCTGACGGTACTCTGGATATGTAGCTACAAATCCAATACCACCCATTTCATAGTTTTCACCATGTATCGTCATATTGAGCGGAAGGATTAGCAGTTGCCCAACAACGTTATCGCCATCATAAGCTCCTAAAGTTGTACTATGCTCAATCCAATAATGAAAATCATCGCGCCTAGCACCGCTATATTTATTTGGAAAGCAATAATCCCTTAAACGATGAATTTGTTGGTAATCTTTCGCTGGAACGTTTTTAATATCCATGACGCCCTCCTTATTTTTCACAATATTCAAAAATAAGAACTTACATACCTAGATGTTCTTTTACATATACTTCAACCTCAGAGGCTGTCGATAGCATTAACAGTTGCTCAATATGTTGCATTAACTGCTTCTTTGAAAGCTTTGCAATATGTGCTCTCGTTTTAAGAATAGAAGAAGGGTTCATGGAAAATTCATCTAAACCTAAAGCAAGTAAAATCGGTATTGCTATTTCATCTGCTGCCATTTCACCGCACATACCAACCCATTTCCCCTGTTTATGTGCTGCATCAATCACATTTTTTATAAGTCTTAATACTGCTGGGTGATATGGCTGATATAAATAAGAGACATTTTCATTCATCCGATCCGTTGCCAAAGTATATTGAATTAAATCGTTTGTACCAATCGAGAAAAAATCTACTTCTTTTGCAAATAAGTCTGCAATCATCGCCGCTGCTGGAATCTCTACCATTATACCGACTTCTATTGTTTCCGCAATTGCCACTCCGTCTGCTTGCAATTGGGCTTTTTCCTCAAACAACATTTGCTTTGCCATTCTCCATTCATCTAACGTTGCGATCATTGGAAACATTATTTTCAAGTTGCCAAAAGCACTTGCTCTTAGCAATGCACGCAATTGTGTACGGAACATTGCTTGTTGGTCTAGGCAAATACGAATCGCTCTATAGCCTAAAAAAGGATTCATCTCTGACGGTAGCTTTAAATATGGAAGATGCTTATCCCCGCCAATATCCAATGTGCGTACAATCGTTGGCTTTTCCTGCATTTTTTCAAGGACGATACGGTACGCTTGAAACTGTTCCTCTTCACTTGGGAGCTCCTGCCGTCCCATATATAAAAACTCTGTTCGAAATAAACCGATTCCATCCCCCGCCGCCTGCATGACTTTTTCCACATCTTCGGGCTTGCCGATATTGCCCACAAGCTCTACATTATGTCCGTCCGCACTTACGCTCGACATTGTGCGATATTGAAGGAGCTCGTGTCGTTGCTGACTAAGCGTTTGTTGCTGTTGCTCGTAAAATGCAGACACTTCTTGCGTTGCATTAATAATGATAGTGCCATTCGTGCCATCCATAATAATTGGTGCGCCATGTTGAATTACTTGTGTAGCCGTTTTAGTGCCAACGATTGCTGGAATATCTAGTGAGCGTGCAAGAATAGCAGAATGAGAGGTTTTCCCACCAATATCTGTTATAAATCCTTTGACATAGTTAGTATCTAGCTGTGCCGTCATCGATGGTGTTAAATCTTCTGCTACGATGATGACATCTGCTGATAAACGACTCATGTCAACTAATTCAACATCTAATAAATGGGCTAATAAGCGCTTCGTTACATCGCGAATATCCGCTGCTCGCTCTTGCATATAAACATTGTCCATTCCCTCAAACAGTCCGATGAACATATTGGAAACTTCGTGTAAGGCATACTCCGCATTACTGCCTGTTTTAATTTTCTCTTCAATGGCTGCTAACATTTCAGGGTCCTCTAGCAATAATAAATGCGCAGCAAATATTGCCGCCTTGTCTTCGCCAAATTTATTCTGAGCGAGTGTTAAAATTTCTTGTAATTCCATTTTCGTATGGGCAAGTGCTGATTTAAAGCGCTCTAGTTCTGGCTGTATATCTGTAATCGTGTACTTCTCAAATGATAAATCTGGTTCCACTAAACAAAAGGCAGTTGCAAAGGCAATGCCTTCCGATACGGCAATACCCTGAATCTCTAGCATTCTTCACCAATTCCTTTTGTAACAATCACATCTGTAACTGTTTGCATTAGCTGTTGGGCATCTGCTCCTTGTGCAGAAATTGCAATAGTACTCCCCGTTACAATTCCTTGCGCCATGACCCCCATAATGGACTTTAAATTGACAGACTTATCATTGTAGGTTAACTGAACTTCACTCTCAAATGGTGTGACCGCACTTACTAATAGCGCTGTTGGTCGAGCATGTAAACCTTCTGGTGTTGTAATCTTAAATGTTTTTTCCATGGTTACCCCTCCAAATTTCACTCAAAATTAATGCGCGATTGATAGTTCGCAATCATTATTTCATTATGATGCTTATTCGATTCAACATTATTGCTTTCAAAAACAGGCAGTACTTCCTGACATTCAGCCAATAACTCAATGACTTGACTGAATAATGCTTGAAGAACTGCAGAACCAATTACTGTTGATGCAGGTGCATACTGTATCTGTTGATGGTGCAAGAGCCCATCCCCTATAGGAATATGTGTGTTGATGACAACATCGACAACATCCTCTAAACGTTTTCCACTAATATGACGTGTTGGTTGTTCACAATATTCAAGTGATTGCATAGACATTACGAGGACGCCTGACTGCTTTGCAAGCATTGCCGCTTCTATCGGGGCATTATTTCGACCAGACGTCGAAATGACGATGCAAACATCATTTTCCTGAAATTGAAATTCATCTTTATGACGCACGATAATCGATGGGTCCTTTTCATTTTTTGATGATGTTAAAGCCCCTGCATGTAAAGTCAATGGCTCGATCGTAATTGGACGTACAGGTACAAGCCCTCCCGCACGATAAAAAGCATCTTGTGCTAAAAGATGTGAGTGTCCACACCCAAACAGTTGGACAATTCCACCGCTTTGAAGACGAGAAACAATCATTTGTGCAGCTTCTGCTAACAGCGTATTTTCTTGCGCTAGCACAACATCTAAAAGCCTTTGTAGTTCATGAAAATAAGCACGCATCATATCACCTTTTAATTTCACTTATGAATTTGTATCGATCAGCACGATAAGTACTTCGCACAAGTTCGAATGGCACACCATCCCCTAAATAACTTGTTCGTTTAATAATTAACACTGGTGCAGTACTATTGATTTGCAAATATTTACTATCTTCTTTTGCTACAATGGCCGCTTCCATTTGCTGTATAGCATTGCCAATTTTCTGATGGAATTTTGCTTCTATAAGCGCATACAAGGAACCCATAATTTTCTTTTCATCTAATTCAGGATATACTTTCACTGGAATATAGGTTCTTTCAATCGCCATCGGTTTAGAATTGGCACTCCGTATCCTCGTTACGAAAAATACTTCCTCCCCACGTTCTAACATTAAATCTCCTGCAATATCTAATGGTGGTACAATTTTTTCGAAACGTAATACTTTACTACTTGGTTCCATACCTCTTGCACGCATATCCTCTGTAAAACTTGTTAAGCCCATTAATGGCTGTTCCAACTTTGGATTGGCAACATAAGTCCCTCTACCTTTTTCACGATAAAGCAATCCACTATTCACTAAATTGGTAATCGATTGACGAACAGTCATTCTACTCACATCAAATTGAACGGACAGCTCGCGTTCAGATGGAATATTTTCACCAATTTTGTATTCCTCTAAATAAATCCGTTGCTTTAATACTTCTTCTATTTGTATATAGATTGGTATATGAGAATTTTTATCTAACAAGACTTGCACCATCCTATCGCATTTTTACTATCGTTTTCTCAAATACAATATTTCCCTGACAAATAGTTTTTTCAACATTTAAATGTTGATCCAATAAAATGACATCTGCATCAAAGCCTTCTGCAATACGTCCTTTTGAGCGCAATTGTAATTGTTTCGCAGCATTTGCTGAAGACATTGCTACAAGCTCTGACAACGAACAATTTGTGACCGCTTTCATATTTTTCACTGCTTGTTCCATCGTCAATACACTTCCAGCTAATGCTCCATTAGATAAATGTGCTCCGCTTTCTGTGACATGGACTGTTTGACCACCTAAATCATAATCCCCATATTGTAATCCTTTAGCTCGCATTGCATCTGTAATTAAAATAATTCCTTCTGCCCCTTTTACTCGGTACGCAAGTTTTACAGACATAGGATGGCAATGCACAAAGTCTGCAATAATCTCTACTTTCACTGCATCTTCAACAAGCACTCCGCCTACAACACCTGGGTCTCGATGATGGAATGGTCGCATTTGATTGTATAAATGCGTTGCCTGTCTGACGCCGAATGCTACTGCTTGCTCTACCTCTTCAAGTGTTGCATCTGAATGGCCAATTGAAACAATGACCCCTTGCTTGTAAAGCTCTTTAATAAACGGAAAGCCACCTTCAAGCTCAGGTGCAATCGTTATTTGTTTAATGCGGTTGTTACTTAATGCTTGCCAGTGTGCAAATTGTTCGATAGATGGCAATATCATATAGTCGATTGGCTGTGCTCCAGCACGCTTTTTCGATACATAAGGTCCTTCTACGTGTACACCTAATAAATTGGCCTCATTATTACCATTTTCAAATTGTGCGATTGTCTTTAATGCATTTTCAATAGCTTCTGGTGTTTGTGTCATTGTCGTTGCAAGGTAGCCTGTGACACCTTCTTTAACTAATGACGCAGCCATATCATGAAGCGCTTGTTGTGATGCATCCATTGCATCATTGCCTGCCGAACCATGAATATGCATATCAATGTAACCAGGAAACAACAACCAGTCTTTCCCCTTGCCTTCAATATATTGCTCTGCCTTATCAAATAATTCTTTACCTACTTTAATTATCTTGCCATTGTCAATCAATACGTCACCTGTGAACGGTATTTCGTTATGGTTGACGATCGTTACATTGGAAATTAATAATGTATTGCTCAATTTCACACCTCCGCTGTCTAAGTTTTTTTCGAAGCTTACTTGAAACGTAAAGACAAGCTACAAGTTTTGGTATAGTTGTCTATACCAATTATAGTATGCTAATCCAAAAATAAAAAGTAAATTTTACAATTTTTCTTATTTTTCATTTAATTTAGTAAATAACGCCCATCTGCCTTTTTATCGTGAAAAAGTAGGACAAATAACAAAAAGTGATAGATTGACATTAATCAATCTATCACTTTTTTGCTAAAAACGTTAAACAACGTCACATTAGTATCTAGTATTCTATGTATGGACGAATCCCGATTGTGCCGTAATGCCAATGAAACATTCGTTTTGAACCCGCAATTTGCAGGTGGGTGCCCGCTTTATAGCTTTAAACGTCCCTCTCGAAAATGGGGCTTGTTTGCCACTACAAAAATAGATGGCTCCCGACGATATAGTGTTCGGTCAAAACTGTTAAATAGAGTTAGCAGTTAGACAAACACATCAGGATTCGTATTACTGTTATAATAACACCATATTTCTGATAATTCAAACGATTTATAATAAAAAAACAGATTCTTTCAAAAAACGCAAAAAATACCTAGATTCCCAACATTTTTTGCTAGGAAATCCAGGTATTTGGTAATGCTTTTATCTTTTAAATGTTTTAATCGCTAAACTTAATTCGCTTAATTGATCTGGAGACACTTCACTTGGAGCATCTGTCAATAAGCAGCTTGCACTTGCTGTTTTCGGGAATGCAATTGTATCACGTAAATTAGTACGACCAGCAAGTAACATTACGAAACGGTCAAGACCAAAGGCAAGACCTGCGTGTGGAGGTACGCCGTATTCAAACGCTTCTAATAAGAAACCGAATTGTGCTTTTGCTTCCTCATCTGAGAAACCAAGAAGTTTAAACATTTTTTCTTGTAAATCACGCTCATAAATACGTAATGAACCACCGCCAAGCTCATAACCGTTTAATACGATATCGTAAGCTTGTGCACGAACTGCAGCAGGGTTTGTATCCATTAATTCGATATCTTCGTCAAATGGACGTGTGAAAGGATGGTGTGCTGCATAATAGCGGCCATCTTCTTCAGAGTACTCAAATAATGGCCAGTCCGTAATCCATAAGAATGCGAATTGTGATTCATCAATTAAGCCTAAATCTTGACCTAATTTTGTACGAAGTGCTCCTAGAGATGCTGCAACTACATCCGCTTTGTCAGCTACGAATACTAATATATCGCCAATTTCAGCGCCCATACGCTCTATTAATGCAGCAGCTAACGCTTCATCGAAGAATTTTGCGATTGGTCCATTTAATCCTTCTTCTGTTACTTTTAACCAAGCAAGACCTTTTGCTCCGTAGATACCAACGAATTTTGTAAGCTCATCCATATCTTTTCGAGAATATTTATCAGCCGCACCTTTAATGTTGATACTTTTCACTTGCTTGCCTTGCGCTACTGTATCAGCAAACACTTTGAAATCACAACCATCAAACACATCATTTAACGCTACTAACTCTAAGCCAAAGCGAACATCTGGTTTATCTGAGCCATAACGATCCATCGCTTCTTGGTATTTCATGCGTTGGAACGGTGCAGGAATGTCGATGCCTTTGACATCTTTCATTACAGCTTGAATTAAACGTTCGTTCATTTCTAAAATTTCTTCTTGTGTTAAGAAGCTTGTTTCGATGTCAACTTGTGTGAATTCAGGTTGACGGTCAGCACGTAAGTCTTCGTCACGGAAACAACGCGCAATTTGGAAGTACTTTTCAAATCCAGCTACCATTAATAATTGTTTAAATAGCTGAGGAGATTGTGGTAAAGCATAAAATTCGCCTTCATGTACACGAGATGGTACTAAATAGTCACGAGCACCTTCTGGCGTTGATTTTGTTAAAATAGGCGTTTCTACTTCTAGGAAGCCTTCATTTTGTAAGAAGTTACGAATTGTACGAGTTACATCTGAACGCATTTTGAATGTATCGAACATTGCAGGACGACGTAAATCTAGGTAACGATATTTTAATCGTAAATCTTCTGAAACGTCTGTACGATCCTCAATTTGGAATGGAGGTGTCTTTGCTGTATTAATAACAATTAAGCTTGTCGCTTCCACTTCAATTTTGCCGTTTGGCACATTTGGATTGATTTGATCTTCAGAACGAAGAATTACTTTTCCTTCTATTTCAATTACGTATTCGCTACGTACTTTATCAGCTAAAGCATGTGCTTCTGCTACATCTGGACTAAATACAACTTGTGTAATACCTGTGCGGTCACGTAGGTCGATAAAGATTAATCCACCTAAATCGCGACGACGTTGCACCCAACCTTTTAATACAACGTGTTCGCCTTGTAACGTTTCAGAAAGCTCGTTACTAGCATGTGTTCTTTTTGCCATTTTGCATTTCCTCCAAAATCATTTATTTAATAAGTAGTTCACTAATTCTGAGAAGGCAATTTTTTGCTGTTCCCCAGATGCCATATGTTTTACTGCTGCTGCTTGCTCTTCTATTTCGGTTTCACCTAAGACGATCGTATATTTAGCACCTAAACGGTCTGCTGATTTCATTTGTGCTTTCATTTTTCGATCTAAATAATCCATATCAGTTGAAATACCTTTAGCACGGAATGAACTTGTTAGCTCGACTGCTTTTAGCTTCGCTTCATCGCCCATAGCAATCATGTAAACATCTAATGCGGATTCTGTATCTAACTCTACCGCTTCCGCTTC
This sequence comes from Lysinibacillus sp. JNUCC-52, assembly GCF_015999545.1. Lineage (NCBI taxonomy): Bacteria > Bacillati > Bacillota > Bacilli > Caryophanales > Bacillaceae > Lysinibacillus > Lysinibacillus sp. JNUCC-52. The sequence goes on along the minus strand of NZ_CP065546.1, from coordinate 4,213,586 downwards.
AAGAGCTAATAATAAACGCTCGATACTTAAAGCAAAGCCAATACCTGGTACATTGGGACCTCCGATTTCTTCTACAAGCCCATTATAACGACCACCACCACAAAGCGTTGTAATAGCGCCAAAGCCGTCCGCCGTTGACATAATTTCAAACGTTGTATGGTTGTAATAGTCAAGGCCACGTACTAAATTCGGATCTACTTCATATGAAATACCTAGCGTATCTAAATACGTTTTAACTTGCGCAAAGTATGCCGCTGAATCTTCTGTTAAAAAATTAGTTAATGCAGGAGCAGTAGCCATTAATGGATGCTCACGGTCTACCTTACAATCTAAAATACGTAATGGGTTTTTTTGCAAACGATTTTGGCAATCAGAGCAAAACTCATGAATATGTGGCTCAAAATGATTAATTAATGCTGTACGGTGTGCATCACGCGTTACTTTATCACCAAGAGAGTTGATAACTAATTTTAAATCTTTTAAGCCCGTTGATTCATAAATATCCATAGCTAATGCTATAACTTCTGCATCGATTGCAGGGTCAGCTGAGCCAATAGCTTCGACACCAAATTGTACAAATTGACGGTAACGACCAGCCTGTTGACGTTCATAACGGAACATTGGTCCTAAATAAGAGAGCTTCACAGGTTGATCAGGTGCACCAAACATTTTATGTTCGACATATGCACGAACAACGCCAGCCGTATTTTCAGGGCGCAATGTTAATGAACGACCACCTCGGTCTTCAAATGTATACATTTCCTTTTGTACTACATCAGTTGTTTCACCAACGCCGCGCGCAAATAAATCTGTTTGTTCAAAAATAGGTGTACGAATTTCGTTATATCGATACACACGACAAATATCACGAATAATTGCTTCGACCTTTTGCCATTTTTCTGATTGACCTGGCAATATATCTTGGGTCCCTCGTGGCACTTTAAAACTCATGTAATTACCTCCTTGTCAATTGCTTATGAGCTAGCTTTCGTTGTAAAGCGCGCACTTACCTTCAGACAGACGACTTTTATCAAAAGGAATCCAACAAAAAAAAGCCCTCGCCTCCTTGCAAAATTGCAAGGGACGAGAGCTGTATATGCTTCCGCGGTTCCACCCTAGTTGACGCATAAACTACATTGCGTCCTCCTCATAATCGGGTAACGGCCGATTCCGTTTTTTCCTACTAAGAATTTCTTTTCAGAAAAAAGCCTCTCAAGTGTTATTCGCCTTATACTTTTTTGTAGGAAAGATTGCAGCCTAAGTCTTTCCCTCTCTTTTCCAATAGAGGTATATGCTACTTGCTTGGTCATAAGCGGTTAATCATTTTTTGATTACCCTTTATGTTAGTCACAACGATAGGTAATGTCAACTGTTTTCTTATTTTTCACAAAGTAGTTATTAAAATAATGATTTCCGTTACCTTTTTCCCTCGAATTTTATTATGAAAACATGGTAAAATAGCACAAGAAAAGGAGGGGTCCGATGACGACAAAACTTATACATAAAACCATTATCTTTGTCCTATTATTAGCATTTTTGATTCCCAGTATCAGCAATAAAGAACTAGTATTTGCCGATACGAGTGATTTAAAAGTTACTGGAACGATACTTCATTTACGCGAAGGACCTGGGCTCTCTTACCCGATTATTACAACATTAAAAGAAGGTGATATGTTAACATCCATCGGTCGTGAAGGTGACTGGATTCAAGTAAAAGCAGGCAATGACGAAGGATGGGTAGCATCTTGGCTAACAGCTTCTATAAATGAGCAACAAACAATTGATAAAACAGTTATTTCGCAAGTTGATCGTCTCAATATCCGTACTGAACCCGATATTGCATCACCAGTCCTTGGGCAACTGTCAACAGGCAATCAAGCAACACTCATAACAGAAAGTGGTGCATGGGCAAAAATTAATTGGAATGGACTAGTCGGTTGGGTATCTTCAGACTATGTGACAATTAATGAAACAACCGAAAAAACAACAACTGACCCAGTAGTAGAAGTATCTACAACTACCGAGCCTAAAGGTACTACCTTTACTATTTTAGTTGATACACTAAATGTTCGCAAAAATGCAGATTTAACCTCAAAAAAAATAGGAACTGTTTCTAATGGACAATCCTTTAAAGTTCTCGCACAAGAACATAATTGGGTGCAAATTCAGTACAATAACAAAAAAACTGGTTGGGTATACAGCTTCTACGGGACATTTTCAGATTCGGTAAAAACGACGGCGAAAACTACAACGTCATCGTCAACGTCAACATCACCATCATCTTCCTCGCTTGAATCTGTCACAATTATTTATAATGGGACAAACTTACGTACGGACGCAACTACAACGGCTGAGGTTGTTAAACGTGTAGATGCAGGTGAAACCTATCCAATTGTAGGTGCTAAAGATGATTTTTACGAAATCCAATTAGAAGATAAAACGGCATTTGTCGCTAACTGGGTAGTCTCCACTTCCCAAAGCACAGTAGTTACAACTAGCAATACAAAATCTGAACCTCGAAAAAAAGGAACTCTTAACGGACTTACAATTGTTGTGGATGCTGGACATGGTGGAAATGACCACGGTACAACGGGTCAGCGAGGAACGGACGAGAAAGATTTAACGTTGAAAACTGCGTCTCTTCTCGCTTCCAAGTTAAGTGCAGCTGGAGCAAATGTTGTCATGACACGTGAATCAGATGAATATGTTGCCCTTCGTAAACGTGTATCCGTTGCACACCAACATGATGCAGATGCGTTTATAAGTATTCACTATGATGCAACTGACAATAGTTCGGTTTCGGGTTTTACTTCCTACTATTTGAACAACAATCAAAAAGGGCTAGCTGAAGCTATACACAACGGGCTCGCTAGTAAAATTAACATTAAAGATCGCGGTACACAGGAAGGAAATTACTTAGTACTTCGTGAAAACAGACAAAAAGCAGTGCTTCTCGAGCTAGGTTTCTTAAGTAATTCCAATGAAGAACGGATCATTACAACGGCTAAATTCAGAGAACAGGCCACACTCGGCATCTATCAAGGTATTTTAGATTACTTTGATGCTAACGAATAACAAAAACCTTCATTTTCTATTACCTATAGAAAATGAAGGTTTTTATTTATTTGTGCTTATTTTGTCGCCATTGTAACCCATATGATTTCCTCCATACGAATAAAGAAGGGTGTATGCTCAATCTCGATAACGATATGGTCAGGTAATACAGTAGTTAAAATCCCTTGCTGGATACTTTTCTCTGTTTGCACGACAATTTTTTGGCTAATCATCAGTTTAAGTGTTTCATATAAATAAGGATTCGATAGCCTTCCTGTTTGCGTCATCGACGATACACTTCCTTCCTACAAATTTGCCATTCTTCTTACTATATGTAGGAATGATAGGAAATGTACCTCTATTTTGACTCAAGTAAGATTGTGACAGGACCATCATTCGTCAATGCAACGTCCATCATAGCACCGAAAATACCAGTCTCTACTTGTAAGCCATATCCACGTAAAGCATCATTAAAAGCTTCCCATAACGGTGCAGCGATTTCTGGTCTTGCTGCACTTGTAAAGCTCGGACGATTGCCCTTTTTTGCATCTCCATACAAAGTAAATTGAGATACAGATAAGATTGCCCCACCATGCTCTAAAATGGAATGATTCATTTTCCCTTCACTATCTTCCCATAAGCGTAGATTAGCGACTTTTTTGGCAAGGTATGCAACGTCCTCTGCCGTATCCTCATGGGTAATACCTACGAGAAGCACATAGCCTTTATCAATCGCACCTGTAACTTCTCCTTGGACCGTTACAGATGCAGCCTTACTACGCTGTAGAACTACTTTCATAATGTTTAACCCCTCAATCTATCAAAATCTGTGCCCACTGTCGTTTTAACTGCAGTGCCTTTCCAGTATGCATACTATGTTATCTTTTGCTCTTCTAATTAATTACACGTTGCACAGAGTAAATATCGGGTGTTTGTTTAATGCGTTCAACAACCTTATGCAAATGTGAAATATTTGAAATAGAAATTGTAAGATGAATAGTCGCAATTTTATCGCGATCTGCACGGCCACTTACAGCTAAAATATTTGTTTTTGTTTCGCTAACGATTTGCATGACTTCATTTAATATTCCAGGTCTATCAAAGGCAGAAACTTCGATATCAACAGGATACTCTTTTTTCTCTGGTGTAAGGCCATGCTCCCATTCCACTTCAATTATACGCTCCTGCTCATCCTCAATTTGAATATTTGGACAATCCGCACGGTGTACTGAAACACCCCGACCTTTTGTAATAAAGCCGACGATGTCATCACCAGGAACAGGTGTACAGCAACGTGATAGTCGAATAAGCATATTATCAATGCCTTTTACAATAACGCCTGACTCTGTACGTTTTTGTGGAATTGGATTTTTCATTTTTTGTTCGATTTTTTCAAGCGCTTCTTCTTGTTCACGCTCTTTACGGCGTTTTTCAGCTAAACGATTTACAACTTGTTGTGCAGTAATACCATTCATACCAACTGCCGCATATAAATCCTCTTCATTCGTGTAATTAAATTTATCGCAAACACGTTTTAAGTTTTCCGAGGACATCGTTTCTTTCATATCGAAATCTTGTGAACGAATTTCTTTTTCAATCATCTCTTTACCTTTGATGATATTCTCCTCACGAAGATGACGCTTGAAAAATTGCTTAATCTTATTTTTCGCTTGCGATGATTGTGCGATTTTAAGCCAGTCACGACTCGGACCAAATGATTGTTTCGATGTTAAAATTTCAATGATATCACCAGTTTTTAATGGGGTATCAAGCGGTACCATTTTACCATTGATTTTGGCTCCGATTGTACGATTGCCGACTTCTGAATGCACACGGTATGCGAAATCGATAGGTACAGAACCAGCAGGTAATTCAATAACATCGCCTTCAGGTGTAAATACATACACCATATCAGAAAATAAATCGAATTTTAATGATTCCATGAACTCTTCTGCATTAGATGATTCATTTTGGAATTCTAATATTTCTCTAAACCACGTTAATTTTTGATCGACATTTTGCTTTTCAATATCAATTTTTTTACCTTCTTTATATGCCCAGTGTGCTGCAATCCCGTACTCCGCAATTTTGTGCATTTCTTTTGTGCGGATTTGCACTTCTAATGGGTCGCCATATGGCCCTATAACGGTCGTATGCAATGATTGATACAAGTTTTGCTTTGGCATTGCAATATAATCTTTAAAACGCCCAGGCATCGGCTTCCATAAAGTATGGACTATTCCTAACACTGCATAGCAATCTTTTATGCTATCAACAAGTACACGAATCGCTAATAAATCATAAATTTCATTAAATTGCTTTTTCTGTAGCACCATTTTACGATAAATACTATAAATATGCTTTGGTCGACCATAAACATCCGCATCAATTTCAACTTCAGACAATTGAGATTTCATTTCCCCCATGACATTGTCTAAATAAGCCTCACGTTCATCCCGCTTCTTCTTCATTAGACTGACAATACGGTAATATTGCTGTGGATTTAAATATCGAAGTGCAGTATCCTCCAGCTCCCATTTTACTGTCGAAATCCCTAGACGATGTGCAAGCGGTGCAAATATTTCAAGTGTTTCTTTCGAAATACGGCGTTGCTTTTCAGCAGGTAAATGCTTCAACGTGCGCATATTATGCAGACGGTCAGCAAGCTTAATCAAGATGACGCGAATATCTTGAGCCATTGCTACAAACATTTTGCGGTGATTTTCCGCCTGTTGTGCTTCCTTCGATAAATATTTTATTTTCCCAAGCTTCGTTACTCCGTCAACAAGCACTGCTACTTCCTCGCCAAATTCACGGACTAAATCATCTCGTGTAAATTCCGTATCTTCCACAACATCGTGTAAAAAGCCTGCTGCTACAGTTTCTGGATCCATTTGTAATTCAGCTAAAATACCCGCAACTTGCACTGGGTGAATAATATACGGTTCACCAGAGCTACGGAATTGCTCAATATGCGCATCTCTTGCCAATTCATATGCTTTTTTCACGAATGCGACATTTTCCTCATTCATGTAGGATTTGACTAAATCAAAAACGTCCTCAGGAGTCAAAATTTGCTCTTTCGCCATAACATGTCCACCTTGCTCGTCAAATTTTTCAGATTAGATATAAACTTAATTGTATAAAAAATAGAGGTCGATTGTAAAGGGACTGTGTCATATAGTTTAGATAATATCGTGAACACTTCGTATTAATGGGTTAAAAATACATTATTATAGATAAAAAGACCCTCCGTGAAATCAATCAGCTTCACAAAGGGTCTTTCATTTACTAGTTAGTTTGCTTTGTTGTAAGCAACCGCAATTTTCGCACCAACTACTGCATTGTTTTTCACTAATGCAATGTTTGCATCAAGGCTCTTACCTTCTGTTAATTCTTTTACTTTGCCAAGTAAGAATGGCGTTACGTTTTTACCTTGAATTCCATTTTCTTCAGCTTCTTGTAACGCTTTTTCAATAATGCTAGTGATAAACTCGTGCTCAAGCGCTTCTGCTTCTGGAATAGGATTTGCAATCACTGCTCCACCTTGTAAACCTAAATCCCATTTAGCACGTAACATTGCTGCTACTTCTTCTGGTGTATCAAGCTTAAAGTTTACATCAAATCCACTTTGGCGTGTGTAGAATGCAGGAAGCTCTGGCGTGCCATAACCTACAACAGGTACACCTTTTGTTTCAAGATATTCAAGTGTTAAACCGATATCTAAAATTGATTTAGCACCCGCACAAATAACAGCAACATTTGTTTGTGCTAATTCTTCTAAGTCAGCTGAAATATCCATTGTTGTTTCAGCACCGCGGTGCACGCCACCGATACCACCTGTAACGAAAATTTCAATGCCAGCAAGCTCTGCACAAATCATTGTTGCAGCAACTGTTGTTGCACCTAATTTTTTCGTCGCTAATAAATAGCCTAGGTCACGGCGAGATGTTTTAGCAACACCTTGTGCATTCCCAAACATTTCTAGTTCTTCGTCAGATAAACCGATTTTAATTTTACCGTCTATTAACGCAATCGTTGCAGGCACTGCACCGTTGTCACGAATAATTTGCTCTACTTCACGTGCTGTTTGTACGTTTTGAGGATACGGCATACCATGTGAGATAATTGTTGACTCTAATGCAACAATTGGTAGTCCTTTTGCTTGTCCAGCTTTTACTTCTTCTGATAATACGATGAATTCTTTCATGTGTTATTCCTCCATTTCACTCTTTAACAATTCTTCTGATAATTCAGGTCTTACTGTGTACGGGGATGCCAGTGTATTTTTAGCATTTGTTAAGCCTGCATCAATACAAACATCAAGAGATTGTCCCCTTAACCAACTATGGATGACAGCACTTACAAAAGCATCACCAGCGCCCGTTACATCTTCAATTTTAGTTATTTCCTTAGCAGCAAAATGACTTGGTGTACTAGTTGCAGATGCAGCATAGACACCTTTGCTACCTGCCGTAATAATGACATGTTCGGCACCTAATTGAAGAATCTTTTGAATAGCTTTTTCATAGCTTGCATCGGTTTCAATTTTATGACCAACGATTGTTTCTGCTTCATCTGTGTTACAAATAAACCATGTAACCCCTTGCAATGTATCTGGTAATCGATTCATTTTTGGTGAAGATACAGGTACAATGACAAACGGAATAGCTCGCGCAATCGCTACTTGTTGGATGTAAGCGACCGTTTCTTTCGGGCAATTTAAATCCATAATAAAGCAGCCTGCATTCATCAACATTGGCTCATATTTCTTCAATAAACTTGGCAATAACAAATCATAAACTTCCATGTTTGCAACAGCTAATGCAAGTTCACCTTGCTCGTCCATAATCGCAGTATAGGAACCAGTTGAAGCATCTGGTAACTGCTCGACATAGCGTAAATTCATAAATGATTCTGATGCTTCTTGGATTACTTGCCAATCCGCATCCTTTCCAGCTGTCGTGAGTAACGTCACCTCATGATTAAGTCGACCTAAATTTTCCGCAATATTACGACCAACCCCACCTACACTAAATGAGGAGCTAGCAGGATTAGAAGTTCCTAATTGCACGGTCCCTCTTACATGAAATTTCCGATCGAGATTAGCCCCGCCGATACAAATAATTTCATTTTCCTCAGGTAAAATATAAGCACGGCCAACAATCTTTCCTTGCTTCGTTAAGCTCGACACTAAGTTTGCAAGTACTGGACGTGACAGATTCATCTTATCTGCCATCTCTTGCTGAGACATAAACGGATTTTTACGAATTAAAGCCAGTACCGCTTGTTCTCTTTCATTCATAGCATCACCTTTTATTATATTTGTTTACATTATAAACTTTTGTTTGAATATTGTCAAACATATCTCTTATTCACAATTACCTAACTGGTTTTACGGCAAAAAAATAGCACGCTAGAATACTTCCTAGCATACTATTTGTACTTTTTATGTCGTTTATACTATTATGTTCAATTCACTCTGTTCATTACAATCAGAGCAATGATTTATATTTTAATGTGCTAGTTTATTCAGCGTTTGTTTTTTCACTATGATGACAAACAGGCTAGCTAAAACACAAAATACACCAGCTAAGAAAAATGCCCATGTGTACGAATTGAAAAATTTATAAATTAGACCTCCACCATACGCTGCTACTGCCGCACCTGCCTGATGGGATGCAAAAATCCAACCGTAAATAATACCGCTTTTTTGCGTGCCAAAAATTTGTCTTGAAATATTAACTGTAGGCGGTACAGTGGCAATCCAATCTAATCCATAGAACGCAGTGAAAATAATAAGCAATGTGAGCGAACCTTGCATTAATGCATACGGCAATAAAACGAGAGAAGCTCCTCTTAAAAGATAATACCAAAACAGTAACCAGCGATTATCGAAGCGATCAGATAACCAGCCTGATAATGTTGTTCCAACTAAATTAAATATGCCCATAAACGATAAAAACGAAGCTGCCGTTACTAATGGAACACCGAAGCTAATACAATACGATACAAAATGCGTACCAATTAAACCACTCGTTGATAATCCACAAATAAAAAAACTACCTGCTAAAAGCCAAAATTCTTTCACTTTCACCGCAGTGAACAAACCATTAAAAGCAATAATGATTGGGTTTTTCTTTTCTACTATTACACTTTCCGTTTTTTCCTCTTCAAGTCCATACGCAAGAACTCCAACATCCTTCGGTTTATTTTTCATAAACACTAAAATAATGAAAAACATAATGGCGCTTAACACCATGATTAAAACAATTGCCCATCGCCATGAGGATTTTTCGATAATCATTGCTAATATTGGCAGAAGAACTAATTGCCCCGTTGCAGTACTGGCCGTTAATATCCCTAAAGCAAGCCCTCTTCTTTTTTCAAACCAATGATTCGCTACAAAGGGACTTAAAACGGTTAAAAAGAGACTCGCACCTAGCCCAATAATAAAGCCCCAAATTATAATTAGTTGCCATGCTTGTTGCATTAACAATGTAAGCGATATACCTATCATTAATATTGTCATAGCAGCTAGCATCATTTTCTTTAATCCAAGAACTTCGAGTAATGCTGCCATAAATGGACCAGAAATTCCATATAAAAAAAGACTGATAGCAAATGCCATTGCTATTACCGATCGGTCCCAGCCAAATTCATGTTCAAACGGGCCAATAAAAACACCTGATGAAGATAAAGTAATGCCTGCTACAATAATTGAGAAAAATGTTATCGTTAAAATAAACCAACTGTAATGAATACGTTTCATAACGCCACCTACATTTCTTGAAAAATGTAAAACGAATGTTTTTAAATGAAAAAAGTTTAGAAAACCGTTATGCTAAAAATATATGTATATACATATATAATAATGACTTGTTAATTTAGATGTCAAGAAAATAATTCCATTTTAGTGGTACAATGTAATATAACGAAAAAAGAAAAGGAGATCTAGTTATGGAGAGAAATTACACAGACATTGACTATACTCAAATTTGCGTATGTGCAAATCTTAGAAAAAAGACTAGGGCCGTAACGCAACTATATGATAAAGTACTTGAACCTACTCAATTAAAAGTTACTCAATACTCGATGCTAGCAAATATCGCCCGCCATCAAGCAGTTTCAGTAAGTCAACTAGGTGATATTCTATTACTTGATCAGACAACGATAACCCGTAATGTCAATCTATTGAAGAAAAACGGCTATGTGGATGTTACTCGTGATACACAAGATGGTCGAACAAAAATCATTTCCTTAACGGCTATTGGTATTGAAAAGCTAAAGGAAGCAACGCCTCTTTGGATGGATATACAAGAAAAAATTATTCAAGATATTGGCCTCGACAAATATAAAGACTTTTATGAAACACTTAAAAAAATGCAAAAAGTATTGAAATCCTACGAATAACGGTATTTTTCAAATTGTTTGGGTGCCTGGCACTCAATAAATGAAAAGGCTGTCCCAATATATGGGACAGCCTTTTCATTTATTAGTATTGAATTAATGTTTTTACGCTTAAATCGCCAAGTTTTGCACGACCGTTTAGCTCGTTTAGCTCGATTAGGAATGCGCAGCCAACAACTTCTCCACCTAATTGTTGAATTAAGCGAACAGTTGCCTCTACCGTACCACCAGTAGCTAATAAGTCGTCACAAATAAGCACTTTTTGACCTGGTTTGATGGCATCTTTATGCATTGTTAATGTATCTTTACCGTATTCTAAACCGTAATCGGCACTAATTACTTCACGTGGCAATTTTCCTGGTTTACGAACTGGTGCAAAGCCAATTTCTAGTGCATAGGCAACTGGGCAACCAATAATGAAGCCACGAGCTTCAGGACCTACAATAATTTCTGCGCCAACTTCTTTAGCGTATTCAACGATTTGGTCTGTTGCATATTTGTAAGCTGGTCCATTATCCATAATTGTTGTAATATCTTTGAAGCTAATGCCTTCTTTTGGCCAGTTCTCAACTGTTGTCACGTATTGCTTTAAATCCATAGTTCTTGCTCCTCCTACGAAATTGTATTCGCATATAAATTTAATCGTTCATCAAACCATTGCTTTAGCTCTATATATGGTGCATAGACAAGTTTTTGCTCTATTTCAATCTGTTCTGAACGTTGTTTGTAAGACGGCGCCTCAGTTAATGCAGTTTTCGGCACATTCACGTTGACAGTCGTCAGTCCACTCTCCATTCTAACAAAATTGAGCTCAAAAAACACCTGTGTCATAAATTTTAATGCTTCTAACGGCCAACCCGTATGCTTTGCTAAATCTGTTAGATGCATATCTAATGGAAATGCAGGACGTTGCTTTAAAAATTTATAGTACCAGGCAAATTGTTCACGTGTAGGCATTCCGTTGAAGTACTGGGAATCTGGCATATAAAAATGCGCATAAATACGGGAAGGTGCTGTTTTTTGTAATACATTTTCTAATAATTGAACGTTATGCGGTAAATCAAGCAAGACAATGTAATTTGTTTGCTCTACATTGGACAGCTCTGCATCAACTAATTGTATTGGCACTCCAAGCAATGAATGATAATAGCTAATTGTCTCAGGACGGAACGCATAAAAAACAGCTTCCTCCTTCGGCACTGTATGCAACCATCGAGATGTTTGACGAATTCCACGAATATCAAATAATTGCCACTCCGTCGTTTGGACATCTTCAATCATAAATTGTGGCTTTTTACGTCCTTGCCACTCATTTATTTGAAGGTCCCCAATAAACGAAACTTTAATGCCGTATGTCAGCTCATTGAACAAATGCCCTTTATTAAATCCTACACTATCCAATTTCTCTAAGCCGTCTGTTAATTCCATTTTAATGTGATTTTCAGCAGCGCCAATTTTACGCATTGATGCAATTTCCACATCCTCAAGCACATACACTGGCTTCGGGAAATCTGTGCCAAACGGGCCGAGCGTCGCAATTTCTTCAATAGCTTCCGTGGAGATTTCATCAATTTTAAGCGGAATATCGATTGAAACAACTGGCGTTAATTGCTCTTCTGTTAAACATTCCCTTGCCTGCACATCCAATCGCGCGCGCAGTTCATCCACATGCTCCAATGGTAACGTCATTCCCGCGGCCATCGGATGTCCGCCGAAATGTGGTAAAATATCTCTATTTTTCGCCAATTCATTATATAAATGGAACCCTTCAATACTACGGGCAGATCCTTTCGCTGTCCCTTTTTCCAAGTCTAGTGATAGAACAATTGTTGGTCGATAATAAAGTTCAACAAGTCTGGATGCTACAATACCTACAACACCAGCATTCCAGCCTTCACCTGCTACAACTAAAACAAGAGAGTCCCCTATCTTTTCATCTGCTTCAATGAAGGCAATCGCCTCATCTGTAATACTTTTTACAATATCTTTTCGCTCTGTATTACAGCCATTTAACTGCTTCGCTAAAGCTGTCGCCTTCGGTGCATCCTCTGCCATGAGTAATTCAACAGCTGGAGATGCTTCGCCTAGTCGTCCAACTGCATTAAGACGAGGTCCAAAATAAAAGCCAATCGTTTCTTCATTTATAGTGGCTTGCTCAGCACTTGCTACTTCACACATTGCTTGTATCCACGGGCTAAGTGAGCGTTTCATTTCCTCAATGCCACGTTTTACTAGGTAACGGTTTTCATCAACTAAAGGTACTAAATCTGCAACGGTACCTATTGCCACAAACTCAAATAAATGGGTTGGCAGCTCCCCATAAAGGGCGTGCGCTAATTTAAATGCCACACCAACACCCGCTAGCTCACCAAACGGATAATGCCCTTCTGGTACGCGCGGGTGTAAAATGATATCCGCCTGTGGTAACTCTTCCCCAGGCTCATGGTGATCTGTCACAATGACATCCATCCCAAGTTCCTTAGCCACTCGAATCGGTTCAATACCTGAGATACCATTATCAACCGTTATAATTAATTGAATGCCCTCTTCATGGGCTTCACGAAATAATGCTTCGCTCGGACCATAGCCATGTAAGAAACGATTTGGAATTTTAAATGATACATCCGCTCCAAGGTCTAGTAATACATTGAGCATGACCGTCGTACTCGTTACACCATCTGCATCATAATCCCCATAAACTAAAATTTTCTCATTCTTTTCTAGCGCTTGTTGTATGCGCTCTACTGCTTCTGCCATACCATGCATTAAAAACGGATCATGTATATTTGCTTCTGTCATATTTAATAAGCTTTCTGCATCAGCTGATGTTGAACATCCTCGGGCAACCAAAATTTTCACCGCAATTGCAGAAAGTTGTAAGTCATTTTGTAATGTTTGTACAAGTTCGGCGTCTGGACGCTCGACCTGCCATCTTTTTTTCGATAAAATCATATTTCTCACTTCCTCACGAAGGCTATTATACCGAAAATCTAGCTTGTTCGCACTATCCACTAGCTTACTAGTTTTATCCTTGCATAGATTTTCTATTATGACTAACATGTAGCCATTGAAGGTCAGCATGTAAAAAAGCCTACTCTAAAAAAGAGTAGACTTCGGATTGAAATGTGTCAGGCACTCAAACAATTTCAGTTAATTAGTGCGGACGATGGCGACGAATGCACTGGAACAGACCGCCCCGCAAGCGATTGTTGCAGCTTACAAGTGTGCAAGCGAAGTGTCAGGCACTCAAACAATTTCAGTCTCAAGCGTTCCTTTTGAAGCAGCGACTAATGCTTCGACTTTCGCAACATTTCCTTCATGTAAAGCCGCCACTATTGTACTGCCTACAATGACACCATCACCAAGGGCACTCATGCTCACTACTTGCTGTGGCGTAGAAATACCGAAGCCAGCTAACACAGGAATGGGACTCATATTGCGCAAACGTGCGAAATGGCCTTCTAAATCATCTGCAAAGCTCGCGCGTGCTCCAGTAATACCGTTTACCGTAACAGCATAAACAAAGCCTTGACTAGCTGCTGCTATACGAGCAATTCGATCTGGTGGGCTTGTTAACGATACAAGTTGCACCACATCAACACCGTGGGGATTTAAAGTTTGACGTAGTATTTCACTTTCTTCTAATGGTACATCAGGTACGATTATTCCTTTAACCCCTCCTGCCACACAAGCAATGGCAAATTGCTCTAAACCATAGGCTAAAACTGGATTAAAATATGTCATAACGACTAATGGAACGGTTATCTGATGACGGAATGAAGCGAGCGCTTCTAGCACTTTGCGCAATGTTACACCTTCCGCTAAAGCCCGTTCTCCTGCTTGCTCTATCGTTGGTCCATCAGCAACTGGATCCGTAAAAGGAATACCAACTTCAATGGCTGTTACTCCCATGTTTTGTAAGGACAAAATCGTCGGCTTTAACGTTGCAAGTCCACCATCTCCCGCCATAATATAGGGCACAAATGCTTTATTACCAGCGTTGTTCACTTGTTCAATTGCCTGCTGTAAAGTTGTCATTTTTCATCACCTCCAAGTACTGCACGAACAGTATGTACATCCTTATCACCACGACCTGATAAACAAACAACAATAATGTCTTCAGCATTCATCTCTTTTGCTAGTTTTGCTGTATACGCTATAGCATGTGCACTTTCCAGAGCTGGTAAAATTCCCTCTGTGCGACTTAATAATTGAAGACCTTCTAGTGCCTCATCGTCTGTAATAGAATCAAACTTTGCGCGTCCGATATCATACAAATAGCAATGCTCTGGCCCCTTGCCAGGATAATCAAGACCTGCTGAAATCGAATGGGCCTCCTGTACAAAGCCATTGTCATCTTGCAGCAAATACATGTATGCTCCGTGAAGAACACCTAACTGCCCGCCTGCAATGGCAGCAGCGTGCTTTCCTGTCTTAATGCCACTTCCAGCAGCTTCTACACCATATAACGCTACTGATGCATCATCGACAAATGGATGGAACATGCCAATTGCGTTACTACCTCCACCGATACAAGCGACAACGGCATCTGGCAAACGACCTTCTTTTGCAAGGACTTGTGCTCTTGTTTCCACACCAATAATCCGCTGGAAATCACGCACAATTTTTGGGAAAGGATGAGGCCCTAGTGCTGAGCCTAAAATATAATGCGTATCTTCGACATTCGTCACCCAGTAGCGAAGGGCAGCATTAACAGCATCTTTCAGCGTTTTCGAACCCGTTTCAACAGACTCTACCTTTGTGCCAAGTAGCTCCATACGAAAAACATTTAATTGTTGTCGTTTTATATCTTCTGCACCCATAAAAACAACACATTCCAGATTTAATAATGCACAAGCTGTCGCTGTCGCTACACCATGTTGTCCCGCGCCCGTTTCCGCCACTATTTTCTTTTTACCCATTCGCTTAGCAAGAAGCGCTTGCCCAATTGCATTATTAATCTTATGAGCACCTGTATGATTTAAATCCTCACGCTTTAAATAGATTTTGGCTCCCGCCAGCTCATTTGTTAAATTTTCAGCATAGTATAGTGGTGTCTCACGTCCGACGTATTCCTGTAAATAATAAGCTAGCTCATTTGTGAATGTGGGATCTGCCATTGCCTCATCAAAAGATGCTTTCAATTCTATTAATGCTGTCATTAATGTTTCAGGAACATACTGTCCGCCAAATTTCCCGTAGCGCCCTTCCTTCGTTGGTACGCTATTTGCGATTGAATTTGTCATAATGCTCTCCCCCTCTTTACTGCTTGTAAAAATGCTTCTATTTTTTTCGTATCTTTGCTACCCTCTGTCTCCACACCGCTTGAAATATCTACCATAGAAGGTGATACTAATGACAATGCCTCCTGAATATTTTCTACCTTTAAGCCGCCTGCTAGTATTAGCTTGTCACGTTGGATGCCAGCTGCCTCGAGTAATGTCCAATCAAACGTATGACCACTTCCGCCTTTATATTCCGTGCCAGGAGCATCAAATAAATAATAGTCAACATCATAGTTGGTCGCCGCCTGCACATCCTCAGCGCCATGGATAGACAGTGCCTTAATCGAAGGATAGCCTTGCTGAGCTATAAAATCAGGCGTTTCATCACCATGATACTGCACATAATCCAATGGCACGCCTAAAACTGCTTTTTGTAATTCCTCAGGCGTTGGATTTACAAAAACACCTATTTTCATAACGCCTTTTGGTACATGCTTAGCCAATTGTTGCGCCTGTGCAATGGATACTTGACGTTTACTTGGAGCAAAGACAAAACCGATGGCATCTGCTCCTGCTTGCACAGCCGCTTTCACATGCTGTATTTCTTTCAATCCACAAATTTTCACCTTCGTCATACTGATGCCCCCGCTTTATTTACTTGTAAATGTCGAAGTGCACTACCTGCATCACCACTACGCATTAAGGATTCTCCTACAAGTACAGCACTTGCGCCCATAGCCGCTACCTTTTTAGCATCTGCATTGCTCCAAATGCCACTTTCACTAATAAGCACTCGTTGCTCTTCAAAAGGAAAAGCTTCTGCAATTTCTTGCGTACGTGCTAAATCTACTTCAAATGTTCGTAAATCTCGATTATTGACACCAATTAACTTTGCCCCTAAAGTTAGTGCCCGTTCAAGCTCTTCCACATCATGAACTTCTACTAATACTTCTAGTCCCAAGCTTGTTGCAAAGCTAAATAAATCTTGTAACGTTGCATCATCAAGTGCAGCAACGATTAGTAAAATCACAGATGCACCAGCAGCCTTGGCAAATCGAATTTGCACACGATCAATCATAAAATCTTTACAAAGTAATGGTGTTTGCACAGCCTTCGCAACCGCCGCCAAATCTTCAAATGAACCTTGAAAAAATGCTTTGTCCGTTAAGACAGAAATCGCCGCTGCCCCTGCTGTTGCATAAATTTTTGCCTGTTTAACAGGATCAGCACCTTGTGCAATAAGCCCCTTTGACGGAGATGCTCGTTTCATTTCTGCAATGACTTGCAAAGTATCAGCAGAACTTAACGTTGCAAAAAGTGTATTGCGCTTTATGACAGTAAAATTGGCTAGTGGATCTGGCTGTGTAAGTAAGTTGGCTACTTCTATTTTTTTCTGTTCTATAATTTTAGTTAATATATTCATTGCCCTATCTCCACCTCTTTAATTTTCTCACTATAAGCGACAACAGCTTCTAATTTTTGCAATGCGCGTCCAGTGAAGATACTATCTTTAGCGATTTCTACACCTTCTTTAACGGTTTGCGCTATCCCATGACCAAATAAACCAATTCCCACATTTAACAATACCGTATCAAAATAAGCACTTTGTTCTCCTGCTAGCAATTTGCGCATTATAGCTGCATTGTCGTTAGCATTGCCTCCACGTATCGCTTCTAAAGGAGCATAGTGTAGTCCTACATCTTCTGCTGTTAAAGTAAACGGGATTAAATCTCCCTTATCGACTAAAACAAATGTATTTTGACCAGCAAGTGAAGCTTCATCTAAACCCATTGGACCAGAAACAACTATCGCTCGCTCTCGTCCAAGCATTTGTAAAACAGAGGCATATTCCATTACAAAGTTTGGGCGATTAATGCCAGTAAATTGTGTAGATAATGGGACTGGATTTGTCAGTGGACCGACAAGATTAAAAATAGTTGGCTTTCCTAAGGCACGACGTACCTCTCCGATACGCTTCAATTTTGGATGTACATTGGGAGCATATAAAAAGGCTATCCCTTCTTTTTCTAATAGCTCTACCGTTTGCGCAATAGAAATATTTGTATGAATACCTAGCGCTTCTAACACATCAGCACTACCCGATGAAGATGAAACTTTGCGATTACCGTGCTTCGCCATTTTGACACCTGCTCCTGCCAATACAAAGGCTGAAGCCGTACTAATATTGAATGTATTTAAACCATCTCCACCTGTACCACAGTTATCCATATAGACACCTGCTTTAGCTGGTACTTCAAGTGCAAATGAACGCATTATCATGGCCAATGCCGCCACTTCATGTGCGGTTTCGCCCTTTGCGGATAAGCTTACTAAAAAGTCAGCTATTTCTTCTTTCGGCGTATCTTGTTGAAACATCCATTTTGCAGCTTCTATCATTTCTTCATACATTAAATGCTGTCGCTGCTGAACCTTTCTTTGTATCATTTCCATCATTTTGCCCCACCTTCATTTTTCAAATGTTGTAAAAACAACTGTTCTTCCGCTGTTACTTGTTCAAGTACATTTTTCACATTTGAATATTTTGTAACTGTAACAGTGGATTGCATATGCATTGTTTCATTTTCAACAACAATTGACTTACCTGTTAATGCAAAATCTAAATGCCCATTAAATCCGATAAATCCGATAGCCCCACCGAAAACACCAGCCGTTTGCGTTGTTTTTGATAAATGGCTCTCGGTTAGTTGTTCTGGCATAACAGTAGATGTAAATGGTGGTATCGTAGCAGCTAATACATCTATTGCATGTAACATCGGTAAAAGTTGCCCTTCTACATAGGAGGTCATATGTAGCGCCTGCTTCGACCGCTTAATTCTCATCGCATCTATCACTCGTATAGAATCTCGGAAACATACTGTTGCCAACTCTTGTTGCATCGCCGTAACAAGAACGGCATGTGATTTCCTCACTTCAGCATTTTCGTACAGCTTGCGTTCATTTTCTATATCTTCTAGGTTGGTTGTACCTCGCGCATAAGTGCCTTCTGTCGGTGTCGCAATAACGCGTTCACCCTTTACTAGAACCAAACTTTCAGGCGATGTTCCCATCACAATATGATCCTCAAATGTTACATAATACATATAAGGTGCAGGGTTTTTCTTTCGTAATTGACGATATAATGCAAAGGCATCTCCCTGTATAGTGGCTAAAAAGTGTTTAGAAAGCATAACACGTGTATGCTCCTCGCTTAACGACTCCGTTAACTTGCTAACAAATGTATGAAATTGTGTATCCGATAACGTCTTTAGTGCTTGATAGCTCCATGTAGTATCGTCTGCTTCCTTACCAGTTAATAACTGCTGAGCCAATTCCTCTAAATTCGGCTCTTTATTTTCTGCATCGATGTTTGTATGAATCAATGTAACCTCATCTGTTAGGTGGTCAAAAACAACGATTGTTTCATAAACATGAAAATGTACAGTTGGTTGCTCAATAATTTCTTGATTTTTTGCTACGTTGTTTATAGCACCGCTGCCAATATAACCTATCGCACCACCTGAAAATGGAAATTCAGTCGTATTCGAAATACGAGGTATCAAGCGCTTTAGCAATACGAAAAGGTCGCCTTTATGTGTATATGTTTTTCCAGTTTTATAGGAGTATTCCGTAATTTCATCGCCTATACCTTTATATGTTTTTCGAGGATTGGCACCTATGAATGAATAACGTCCTGCACCTTCATGCTGAGCGGAACTTTCTAGCAAAAATTTATGTGTACCTTGCAAGCGTCTAAAAATTAATATTGGCGTTAACGAATCCCCATTTATTTTCTTCATCTTCGTTCTTGAACTGGTTGTTTGCATATCGACTAAACTCCTTTTTAACATTCATTTAACGTTTCTCGATTTAGCAAAAGCATAAAACAAAACAAAAAAAGCCCTCTGCAAAAAGGAATTTTCCTAATTACAGAGGACGATCATGACCGCGTTGCCACCTCATATTAGAGCTAGATAGCTCTCACTTATGTGCATCATTTTTACCTATAGCAAATAAAATCTATCGCAGTGTTTTTTGTGCGAAAGATTTATAAGCATATGTCTAATAAACAGTTGTGTAGTTAACTGTTTAAAGATGAAGCACCCCCGATAACGTGGGGAATCCGTTTGCTATTTGCATAGCAACTCTCATAAGTCCATTCACATAAGCTACAAATCAGTTTTCACCAGCCACTGACTCTCTAGATTGCACACTTATGCTACTACTCTTATTCAACAATTTCTCAGCTATTCTCGTCTATGCTCTGCTCATCTGTTCTAGGCTGATCTCGCTCCCGAGACCTTCTGCCGTATCCGAACGAAAAGTTAGCCTTATTTTATGCCACCCTATAATAATTGTCAACCAATTCTGATTAAAAGATGACAAAGTTGCTTATTTCTTTTCACATTTGTTAGGGACTTTCATTATTTTAAGTAGATAAAATAAACCAACGAACAAAAATATAACTCCTAAAAAATTCAATACAATATTTTTAAGTAATTCATCTTTTACTGTAATATTTAAAAAGAAAGAACCAACCAGCACAATAAACAAACTCAATACAATTTTCAGTAATTTCATTAAATTTCCCTCCTATAAAATCACTTGTTAGTTTAATTTATTTTCCTTTTCTATATATAATTTATATATCATATTTATAGTCTTTTAAAGAAAGGCGTATAATCATGAAAAAATTTCTAAACCTTACAGCTTTAATACTACTAGTAATATTTACTCTCAATCTCCCCTCAGCTAATGCAGAAGTATCATCAAATAATAAAAGATTTATTTTAACTGACTCTGCAACAAAAGAAAGTTTCTTCGTAACAATAAATACTGATAACGGCATAAAAACGGTGATTGTAGACGACGGAAACACAACTGAAAACATTGTCTACGATACTAAAAAAAATGAAATGTTTTTAAACGGTGAAAAACTTTCAGATGAAATAGTAAATTCTTTAAAAAAATTTGCTGAAATTGAAAATGAGCATACATCAATCAATAACCATCAATCTATTCACTTGCAAAACAATAATCCAACACCTTTATCAGTTGATCAAGGTGCTGGATTTGGTACATCATGGGTTTATGAATTTACAGATTATGGACAAATTAATGTATTTGGCTTAACTAAAGCTGCACTAATAGGTGTCCTCGCAGCCATACTTACAAAAAATGTAATAGTAGGTGTTCTAGCTTCTATAGCAACTGCCATTTTTTCTTCAGTCTCTTCTGAAAGAGGCAGTGTATATTATAAGCACATCAGATATACAAAACCACACGAACAGTTTCCCTTACTATATAAAAGATATAAAGAAGAGGTATATTTTTACAAATACTCACAATATACAGGGCTAATAAGACATGAAACAATCTATCATTAACACAATAAAAGGTTATTATTAGAAACAATAAAATTTTCAACAAAAATTCTCAATAATTAAGTTATTTGTAAAACACTAATCCTAACCATACAAAAAGAGCCATCTCAACCTCAGTTGAGAATGGCTCTTTTAACTATTTATTAAACAGTAGGTTCGTCAGTTCCCCATTGTTTTTTCTCTTTTTTGCGTAATTGACCATCTGATTTTTTCATCTCACGCACTTTTAGTGAGTACCAGATTTGGGCTGCAATACAGATTGAAGAATACATACCTGTAATTAAACCAATTAATAACGCAATTGAGAACGTTTCAATTGACGGTGCACCGAAAATAAGGAGCGACACTACTACGATAATTACAGTTAATACCGTATTTACTGAACGTCCCATCGTTTGACGTAACGATTTATTAACAATGTTCGCTAGGACTTCTCGGTCTTGAATTGTATCATATCGCTCTAAGTTTTCTCGCATGCGGTCAAATGTAACAATGGTATCGTTTATGGAGTAACCAACAATTGTCAGTACGGCTGCAATAAACGTAATGTCCACTTCTAAGCGCATAAAACTAAAGACAGCAATAATTAGGAATACGTCATGCAGAAGCGATACAATCGCGCCAATACCCATACGCCATTCAAATCGAATCGCTACATAAATAATGATTCCAAGTGCAGCAAGTGCTAATGCTTTAATCGCATTTTTCACGAGCTCTTTACCGATAGTTGGAGATACAGTACTTACTGCAGGCTCATGACCATAATTCTCGCCCACTACCTTCTTGAATTTTAAAATTTCACTTTGTGATAAGTCATCTTTATAACGGATAACCGCCATTTTATTTTTCTCACCTGAAAGCACAATATCATCAGATGGGAAACCGATGCTAGACACATAGTTTGAAACTTCTTCTTTCGTTAAGGTTTGATCCGCTTCTATTTGCGCTCGCGTACCACTTGAGAAGTCAATCCCAAGATTTAAGCGGAAAATGCCAAGCACAACAATCCCTGCAACAAAAATAGCTAAAGAGATTGTATAGAATTTTTTACGGTTGTGTACAAAGTCAAAACGATCAAATTTCGTTGATAAATCTAATGTACCAATTTTTTCATCCAAGCTATGTTGTTTAGATTTTGGTATACCAAACCATGCCGGATTATTGAAGTAACCGCTGTTTACGAGTAACCCTAGTAGCACACGAGAACCCCAAACAGCTGTTAGGAAGCTTAGTAAAATACTAATGATTAATGTTGTTGCAAATCCTTTAACAGAGCTTGTCCCGAAGTAGAATAGCACGGCTGCTGCTAATAATGTTGTTAGTTGCGCATCGACAATCGCTGATAACGATTGTTTAGAACCAATCTGGAATGCTTGTTTTACTGAATAACCAACACGTAGCTCTTCCCGAATACGTTCTGCTGCTAGGATATTCGCATCTACTGCCATCCCTATTCCGAGCACGATCGCTGCAATACCTGGCAATGTTAACACGGCATTAATCCAATCGAACACAACAAGAACTAGGAATGTGAATATCGCAAGTGTAATAATCGAAATAAAGCCTGGTAAACGGTAGTAGAATAGCATAAATAGGAAAATAACTACTACGCCTACAATACCTGCAAATATTGTGCTTTTTAATGCTTGGTCACCAAATTGTGCGCCAACTGATGTAGAGTAAATCTCATCAAGTTTCACAGGAAGTGCCCCTGCATTTAAAATACCCGCTAAATTTTTTGTTTCGTCAACTGTAAAGCTACCACTAATCATGACATCTGTTGTATTTAACGTTTGACTTACTGTTGCTGCAGATGCATAACGAGGTTTCGATTTTTGCGATTCTGTTTTATAAGAATCAACACCTTCTTCAAAGTCTAACCATACAACAAGTAAATTTTGGCCTTGTGGTTTGGCAGCAATTTTACTCGTAATATCCGCAAATTTTTTCGCATCTTTTAATGTTAGCGAAACAATTGGACGGTTTTGTTGGTCGAAGGAAGCTGACGCACCATCAGCCTTTAAATCATCACCATCTAAAAGTAAATTATCATCGACATCGCGGAATGTTAAATTCGCAGAAGTAGATAACATTTTACGAGCAGATTCTTGGTCTTCAACCCCCGCTAATTGCACACGAATACGGTTTTTGTCTTCAACCTGAATGCTTGGTTCACTTACCCCAATTGCATTGACACGGTTACTAAGAGCTGTTGCCGTTGCGGTTACAACCTCAGGTGTGATTTTTTGTCCTTCTTTTAATTCATTGACCTCATAAAGTACCTCAAACCCGCCTTGTAAATCAAGACCAAGCTTAATGTCCTTTAAGACGCCTTCTACAGTCGTACTCATGGAAGCTGCAAATAGCACCAAAAGTAGCACGAATGCAACAATTCGACTTCTTAATTTCATCTATAAATCCTCCTCGAATTAGTGCAAGGGCATCCCTTACACTGCAAACAAGTATACTAGCAATACCTTTTGAAACGTATATTCCTCCTTTTCCTTAGAATAATTGTAGCTCGTGCTTCAAAAGGGTTGCTTTGCTTTACTTATTTCAATCGTTCAATAACGCGCAAATCCCGTACTAATAGAAGATGCGTCTTCCATTTCATTATGAATAGTAAGCGGAACATGTATGTAGGGAAATCAAATTCCTTACAACTTTTTACAGCCTTTTTTTCGATATGGCTTGTACAAAGTAAAAAAGCGCAACACACTCATTATGAAACACGTTGCGCTTGGTGTCAATTCAACACTGTAGTATTCTTATTAATCTTTTACAGAACCGACATATTCTTCTTGTGTTTTTAATGGACCAAGCAATGATTTTAGTTCATCTGTGTTTATTTCTGCAAACCAATCAGAACTTTGTAAAAATTCTACTTGGTTGAATGATACAATATCGGACGGTGATACTGCAAAAATAGTAGCAATAATTTCATATAAACGTAATTGCTCTACATTTTTTTTTCGCCATTTTTTTTCTACGCAAAAACGCCATAATTCCTCTGCTGTAATTGCATCATAATTATAATACTTAAATTCTGCAATCTTACTATCAATTGCCGGACGAATTTTTTCAAATAGTTGTGCATGTTGCATACTCATTTTGAATCATCTCCAATCAAAGTTGTATCGTAAGAAGTGTTTGCATACAAATAGTGTAAATGAATTTTTGTGGCTTGAGAAGGGACGGATGGCATGAGTTCTTTTGTAAGAGGTACACTATTTTTAATGTTTGTGATTTTCTTATCTAAACTCTTTGGCTTCTTTTATAGAATGCAGTTTATGCGTATCGCTGGTGAAGAGGCAGTCGGCATTTATATGACCGCCTATCCTGCATTTATTTTCTTCATCTCACTCATTCAACTTGGACTACCTATCGCTGTAGCAAAAATTGTAGCTGAATTACTAGCAAAAAATAAACGCGAAAGCATTTTTGGCGTAATGCGTACGGCAATCATTTGGTCATTTATTGGTATGATTGTTTTTATGCCACTCGTTGCACTGACAATACCTTATATCTCTACAACGCTGTTACATAATGAACAAACAACGATTACACTTTGGATTGCACTCTTCGCTGTACCTGTTTCGGTTGGTTCAGGTTTACTCCGCGCCTACTTACAGGGTGTAGCTAAAATTACACCAACTGCTTGGGCTCAAATGCTTGAACAAATTGTTCGAATCGGGTTTATTACCTTCATGTTACCACTTGTTGCTGCTTATAATAATGCAGCAATCACTGCAGCTTCTGCAATGGGTATTACGCTTTTAGCAGAAGTAGTTGCTTTCTTGTATTTATGGTTGCACTATACCGTTTCAAAGAAAAAATTATTGCCAAGAAAAAGCAAAGTGGAATCCTATCCTGCTTCACCTATGTTGCGGGTTGCCGTACCCTCAGCAGGTAGTAAGCTATTTGGCTCTTTCACTTGGTTTTTAGAGCCTATTATCTTTTTAAAGGCATTAACAATGGCAGGCTTGACAGCTTCTGCTGCGACTATATTATATGGGGTTATTTCAGGTGTTTTAGTACCCTTGCTATTATTCCCAGCCTTTGTATCCACAGCACTATCCATTGTCCTTATTCCGGCAGTGAGTGATGCAGTCGCTCGGCAACATAACGCTCTTTTACAGGAACGTATTTCTGTTTCCTTGCGCTTATCTTCATTGGTCGGTTGCTTCGCTGCTACGTATTTTTTCGTTCACGGTGATGACTTAGCCATGAAATTATTTCACTTAGAAGAAAATAGAGGCTATGTGAAAATTTTAGCACCAATTTTTTATTTTTATTATATTCAAAGTCCATTACATTCGATTTTACAAGCGGTTGGTGAAGCGCGTGCCGCGATGATGAATTCGATATACGGAGGCCTCGGCAAACTATTCGTTATGTTTGTACTGGCCTCTCAACCTGGGATACAAGAAAAAGGTGCTGTTGTAGCAATTGGCTTTGGTGTTTTGCTAACATCATTCTTGCATATTGCTACGGTAAGACAACGTAAAAATTTACGCGCAGGCTTCCGTATGTTTGTTGTACCTTATAGTTGTTTTATTATGGTTTGTATTGCCCAATATTTCTTCATGCAAATTATGCCACTACCATTGCTTTTAAGTAGCTGTGTTACATTATTTTTATTATTTACGCTATTATTAATGACCAATCAATTACGCTTTACAGATTTCCACTATATACGTAAATTAGCCAAGAAGGTTTAAAATTCCTTTAATTGAATATGAAGTCGCTCGTCTTCCCATATACAGAAGAACACCGTACTACTATCCAGAATATTATTTTTAGCTAACTCAGTCATTAACCATTCTTCATCTTTATGAATAATCTTTAAATGCCTATCTTGAATATCTCCATCAATGATAAGTGGATAGATAAATGCCTTCTCATCCTTTTTATAAACAGAAAGGTTGCCAGAAGGCTCTAAGTAAGCAAAAGCAATTTCCGTAACAGAAGCGATGCCATTTTCTCGTATTTGTTGACATAGATCATCCAAATTATAGCGCTGTTTCCTCATTTCGCTTTCTTGGATAATCCCATCCTTTACGAGCAATGCTGGTTCACCGTCAACTAAATCACGTATTTTTTTATTTTTTAACGATAAATAAGCACTCAATATTTGAATAAAGAGCAAAATAATAATCGGTAATATAGCATTAAATAACGGGTTATCGTAATCATCAAGTGCAAAGGCAGCAACTTCCGCAATTAATACGAACACGACTAAGTCGATAACAGATAATTCACCGACTTCACGTTTACCCATTAAACGGAAAACGATAAGTATAAACACATATAAAAAGCATGTTCTAAAAATTATTGTTAAATATTCTTCCATACAGACACCCCCATCTATATCAAGGTGACCGTATCAGTTACTTTTTATACAAAAAAAGCTGTGTCAAAAATACACATTTCGACATAGCTTGAAAAATTACAAAGGCGTTGTCCAAAAATTATTTGGGACAACGCCTTATAACATTATACTTGGTCATTTACGACACGTCCAATTGCTTGACGGTCAAATTTAACGCGAACATTATCAGCGATAACTAAAGTGACAGCTGTGTCCTCAATTGAGTCGATAACACCATGCAAGCCACCGATTGTAATAATTTTATCGCCGCGCTGTAAGCTACTTTGCATATTTTGTGTTTCTTGCTGTCTCTTTTTAGCAGGACGGATTAAAATGAACCACATTGCCACGAACATTAGAATGATCGGTGCAAAACCTAATATTGATTCCATATTCAAATTGCTAGCCCCCTTTCCAAATCTCACTTTTTTAGTATAGACTATTTCACCCTAAAAAAGCGATGAACAAGCCCAAAATTTTTCTATATTAATAATAGTTTTTCTATATTAGGTAAATTTTCGCTAAGTTACATTCCAGTATTAGAAGTTTTTAGCATTCGGCCCATTAAAACCATACTTCTCGAAAAATTCTTCACGGAAATCTCCTAGGCGATCCTCACGAATAGCATCACGCACTTGCTCCATAAGCTTCAGTAAAAAATGTAAGTTATGGTAAGAAGTTAAACGAATACCGAATGTCTCTTCTGTACGAATTAAATGACGCACATATGCGCGAGAATAGTTTTTACATGTGTAGCAATCACAGTTTGGATCGATTGGACCGAAATCACGTGCATATTTTGCATTTTTCACGACTAAACGGCCTTCAGACGTCATTAATGTTCCATTACGTGCAATTCGAGTTGGTAGTACACAGTCAAACATATCAATTCCTCGAATAGCGCCGTCAATAAGAGAATCTGGAGATCCAACTCCCATTAAATAACGTGGCTTATTAGTTGGCATTAACGGTGTCGTAAACTCTAACACTCGGTTCATCACATCTTTAGGTTCGCCCACTGATAAGCCTCCTATTGCATAACCAGGAAAATCAAGCTCTACTAGCGCTTCCGCAGAGCGACGACGTAATTCCTCGAATTCCCCACCTTGAATAATACCGAATAAGCCTTGATCTTCTGGACGAGCATGCGCTTCCTTGCATCGCTTTGCCCAACGTGTCGTTCTATCTACTGATTTCAGCATATAGTCATATGTCGCTGGGTAAGGTGGACATTCATCAAATGCCATCATAATATCTGAACCTAAATCATTTTGAATTTCCATTGCCTTTTCTGGACTTAAAAACAGCTTATCTCCATTTAAATGATTACGGAAATGGACACCTTCTTCTTCAATTTTACGGAATTGGCTCAATGAAAACACTTGGAAGCCACCTGAATCCGTTAAAATTGGGCGATCCCAGTTCATAAATTTATGCAAGCCACCTGCTTCTTTGACAATATCATTACCTGGACGAAGCCATAAATGGTACGTATTTGAAAGAATAATGCCCGCATTCATTTCTTTTAATTCCTCAGGAGACATCGTTTTAACCGTCGCTTGAGTCCCCACAGGCATAAATGCTGGTGTTTCAAAAGAGCCATGTGGTGTGTGCACAATACCTAGTCGTGCTCCTGTTTGCTTACATGTATGAAGTAGTTCATACCGAATTGCTGGTTGTGTCATAAAATAATAAATCCTCTCTTATCTAAAGTAAAAACAGTACTCCGATTTTTTGATTCTTCTCATAGAAGAATCCATGTTAACATTCAACTGCCTAAATGTTTATAAAACATTATTTACGAATTGTACTCGGACGTATAAACATTGCGTCTCCAAAGCTAAAGAAGCGATATTTTTCTTCTACCGCTTGATTATATGCGCTTAAAATCGTATCCTTTGTCGCAAGTGTACTAACGAGCATTACTAATGTCGATTTCGGTAAATGGAAGTTTGTAATTAACCCATCTACTACCGTAAATTTATAGCCTGGATAAATAAAGATAGATGTCCAACCTTGCTCTGCACGTACTTCTCCATACTTAGAGCCGATTGTTTCGAGCGTACGAGTAGATGTCGTACCAACAGCTATCACATTACCACCATTTGCTTTCACTCGGTTGATTGTAGCAGCTGCTTCTTCTGTTACACTATAAAATTCAGCATGCATTTCATGATTTTCTATAGAGTCCACACTCACTGGACGGAATGTGCCAAGACCAACATGTAGCGTTATAAAAACAATTTCCACACCTTTTGCACGAACTTGTTCTAATAGTTCCTGCGTAAAATGAAGACCTGCTGTTGGGGCTGCTGCCGAGCCACGCTCTTTCGCATATACAGTTTGATAACGTTCACTGTCATCTAGTTTTTCGCGAATATAAGGAGGCAATGGCATTTCTCCAAGTTGCTCTAAAATTTCATAAAAAATACCGTCGTATTTAAATACAAACATGCGGCCACCATGATCTAGTTCAGCTGTACAAGTAGCCGTTAGTAAACCGTCTCCAAATGTTACAACTGTCCCCACTTTAACACGCTTTGCTGGCTTTACAAGTGTTTCCCATTCATCAGTACCTGCTGTTTGCTTTAATAGCAATACTTCGATATGTGCGCCAGTTTCCTCTTTCACACCCATTAAACGTGCTGGTAATACTCTTGTATCATTTAAAACAAGACAGTCTCCAGCATGAAGCTCTTCTAATATATGAGCAAAATGCTGATGCTCAACTTTTTCTGAACCTGGTGTCACGACCATTAAACGACTTGCCGTACGATCGACAAGTGGCGTTTGTGCGATGAGCTCCTCTGGTAATTCAAAATCAAAATCTTCTACACGCATTAAAAAAACTTCCTTCTTTTATGATTGTTGTGGATAATCATATCCAAAATGTTCGTAAGCAAGATGCGTTGCAACACGTCCACGCGGTGTACGTTGAATAAAGCCTATTTGCATTAAATAAGGCTCGTACACATCTTCTATCGTCACTCGTTCTTCACCTATGGAGGCAGCAAGTGTATCTAAGCCTACTGGGCCACCACGGAAGCGCTCAATCATATTGGTCACAAGTTTATGGTCAATATGGTCAAGCCCTCTAGGGTCAACCTGTAAAAGTTCTAGCGCTTGCTTGGCAAGGTCCTCCGTTATCATACCATCTCCAAGCACTTGTGCATAATCTCGCACTCGTTTAAGTAAACGGTTTGCGATACGAGGTGTACCACGAGAGCGCCTTGCCATTTCACCTGCGGCTATTTGTTCTATATTGACGTCAAATAAATGTGCGCTCCTAACTACAATTTCAGCTAGTGATATATCATCGTAAAATTCAAGACGAAGCAAGACACCGAATCGATCTCGGAGTGGCGCTGACAACGCCCCCGCTCTTGTAGTTGCTCCCACAAGTGTAAAGGGTGGCAAATCTAGACGGACAGAACGTGCTTCAGGGCCTTTTCCAACAACGATGTCTAAACAAAAGTCCTCCATTGCAGGATATAGTACCTCTTCAATGGCACGAGGAAGACGATGAATTTCATCAATAAATAAAACATCTCCTGGTTCCAGTGAGCTTAAAATCGCGGCTAAATCTCCTGGACGTTCAATGGCAGGACCACTCGTCATACGAACATTAACATTCATTTCATTTGCAATAATCGCGGCTAATGTCGTCTTTCCCAATCCAGGAGGACCATATAATAGTACATGATCCAAACTTTCCTGCCGAAGCTTCGCCGCTTCAATGAAAATTTGTAAGTTCTCTTTAACCTTATGCTGCCCAATATATTGAGCTAATCGTTGCGGTCTTAAAGATAATTCAAATTGTTCATCATAACTGCCTGCTTCACTTGCTATCATGCGCTCTGACATGTACGTGCCCCCCTTTCATTATTTTAACTTTAGTAGAAGCTGTAATGCCTGTTTCATATAGGCATCTGTTGTTTCCAGCTTGTCATTATCTTCAAGAAGCGGTCGGATTTTATCAAGTTCTTTTTCCGAATAGCCAAGCGCCATTAATGCTAGAATGGCTTCTTCGAGTTCATGCTTATACGGATTAACGCCAAATAACGGTAATTCATCCTCAGTGCTAGGCAACTCAATTGAGTCCATTAATGAACCAAGTTTGCCTTTTAAATCTAGAATCATTTGGCGTGCTGTCTTTTTGCCCACACCAGGAAATTTCACTAAAAATGCTTCGTCTTCTCGTTCGATGGCACTGATGACTTGTTGTGGGTTGCCAGTCGCTAAAATCGCAAGCGCACCTTTTGGTCCAATGCCTGATACTAAAATTAATTTACGGAACAGCTCTCGTTGATCTAAATTCGGAAAGCCATATAGCATTTGTGCATCTTCTCGAACATGTAGATGTACATAAATTTGTTGTTCGACAGCGGACGCACGAAATGCAAATGGATTAGGTGTATTCAACTGCCAGCCAATCCCTTGTTGCTCAAGCACAATATACTCAGGCGTAATACGCACTACTTGTCCTTTTAAATAATCATACATGTAAAATCCCTCACATTCATCGTCTTCGATTATAGCATATAGCGAACGAATGCTCGACTATATAAATGGCGATAGTACCGTTCACATGCAAAAATGACCGCCTCGGGGACGGTCATTTCTTCATCACTCTATCAATATCGTACCACAGTTTTGGCCAGTATGTTAGGGCTCGCTTCGTAAACGGTATTAAATAATCTAAAAATACTAGCTGTTGTTCTAATGGCAAATCTACAGCAAAAAGCCACTCTCTCAATAACTCATTTGGAAACTTTAAACGATGTAACTTTCTCATATCTAATCGTTGGAGGTCTGGTAATTCGTTTAAAATACTATCAATATTATAATCTACTGCTGGCAATACACGATGCAGCCATAATATATATTCATCATCGGCTTCACCAAGATGAGCAAGATCAAAATCGATTAAACGTAATTCTCCATCTGAACACCATAAGAAATTATGATGTACAACATCACCATGTAGCAACGTAAGATCTTTTTCTGGCACATTTTCTTGTTCCATTAACTGCAAAGCCTTTTCACTAAAATGAATGATTTGATCCACTTCTTCTCTCGTTAAAAATGTTCTGAATTCATTTCGTCTACTTTTAAAACGGATATGACGCATTTGCCATTTTAATAGCTGTGAGAAGGTATACAGACCTGGCACTCGTTGCCACGCAATTTTTTGATTTGTATCATGTAACGTATTTAATAGCTTTAAAGATTGTTCTCTATCTTTTTTATGTGCGAAATTCGCACTGTGGCTTCCCTCTTGCCACATTTGAACGATAAGTTGCTCATCATCACTTTTTACTAAAGGCAGGACGAGGGAGGGCTCTATTCGCCCAAGTTGGCGATGAATGACCCTCACCTTATCTGCTATTTCTAACTGCTTTGCTCGTTTCACAAAATAATGATTGGATCGATATTTATACTTCCAAATATTCGGCTTTACTTCCTCAACAATGTACGCTTTTTTACCATCGATAAGGCGTCATCCCGCCTGGGAAAAAGTTCGGTGAAACCCATGGTCCAGTTGAAGGACATGGTGGCGGGCATGGCGGTGGGCAGTGACCATGGTCATATTGCCAATTCGGCATCATTACTGGTTGTGAACCACATCCACAGGATTGGCCCATTCCATGTTGTGCACCGCATCCGCAAGTTTGACCCATTCCGTGCTGTGCGCCACATCCGCAAGTTTGACCCATTCCGTGTTGTGCGCCACAACCACAAGTTTGACCCATCGGCATCATTGGCATCTGCTCAAATTGAGGCTGCATTTGTGGCTCATTAAAGAATGGTGATGAGCTCGATTCTAAGAAATTCGCACCTTCTACATATGTTGGCATTGGCTGTTGCGGCATAGCATATGGCATTTGTTGCTGTGGCATTGCATATGCATCTATTTGTGGATGCATTGGCATATGCCACCACATTTGATGATGCATTGGCTGATGGCAGCTAGAACAATGAGGTACCATTGGCATATGTGGTACCATATGAACTGGCGGTGGTGCTGGTGCTGGTGCTGGCGGTGGTGGTGGCGGCGGTGCTGGTTGTGCTACTGGTGGTGGTGGGGGTGCTGGTTGTTGCACTTGCGGCATTACTAATTGTTGATTCCAGCTAAGTTCTACTGGCTGAGGCACCCACATCGGTTGCTGTTGTTGTGGCATCGGCATTGGCATTGGAAACGGTATTGGAATCATCTGTGGTTCTGGCATAGGCATCGGTGCTGGTGGTTGAATAACAATAGGTGGTGGCACTGGCATCGGTCTTTGCACCTCTTTTTTAACACTTTCCTTAGGCTTTGTTTGAGTTGGCATCTCTTTATGCATTTGTGTTTCCTTATGTGTTTCTTTTTGTGTTTCCTTATGTGTTCCTTTATGTGGTTCCATGTTTATTTTTTCAGGCAAAATAATTTCCATGCCCGGAACAATATAATCAGGGTTGGCAAGATGAGCATTGAGTCGTTTTAAATCCTCAAACGAAATACCGTACTCTTTCGCAATCTTCCACAATGTATCTCCCTTTTGAACAATATGAATACGCAATTTTTTCCTCCCTTCCTCTCTACGTATCATATGTTCAATGTTTCATTTGGATACAAAAAATTACGCATGGTGGAAATGCTTCATGGTACACTAATGCTTAAGGAATAACTATTCCTTTATTACATGGCAGAGGTGATCTTTTATGAAAAAAATGTTAGGCGAGGAACGCCGACTGCAACTTTTAGAACTGTTAAAAAAAAGCAACACACCGATAACTGGGACAGACTTCGCTAAATTTGCAAATGTTTCTAGACAAGTCATCGTAAATGATATGACATTATTAAAGGCTAGAAATGAACCTATTATTGCAACAAGCCAAGGTTATATTTATATGCACCAAGAGCAGCTCAGTCAAACTGTTGAACGGACAATCCCATGTTTCCACACACCCGAAGATGCCAAAGACGAATTGTTAACAATTGTAGATTGTGGTGGAACGGTTAAAAATGTCATTGTAGAGCATCCGATTTACGGAGAGCTTACCGCTTCGATTATGGTCTCGAATCGTCATGAAGTTGAAAAATTC
Organism: Lysinibacillus sp. JNUCC-52; assembly: GCF_015999545.1. NCBI lineage: Bacteria > Bacillati > Bacillota > Bacilli > Caryophanales > Bacillaceae > Lysinibacillus > Lysinibacillus sp. JNUCC-52. The sequence goes on along the minus strand of NZ_CP065546.1, from coordinate 4,180,059 downwards.
GTACAACGTGTAAATGACACTCAGGCAAACTATTTATCTGCGCTTACAGGTGGCACTCATCTTCATGTTATTACAGCACCTTCTGTTGATATTTTAGATTTAATTGAGCAATCCTTGCAAAAGAAGGGATACCTTGTCTCAGATCAATAAACAATGATGATGGATAGGGTATATATCACTTTCTATAACATAAAAATCCACTTAGCATTCGGCGAGCACGATGTAAGCCGCAACCCTCGCTTATGATATGCGTGGCTTGTTGCGTCTTACATCGTGTGGTCCCGACTGGCTTCCGTGGATTTTTACTTGGACAGTAATAAAATTTTCAAAATTGTTTGAGTGCCTGACACCATATTTAAAGAAAACGTTGTCGTTGTGAAGGTGTTGGTAATAGGCATGCTTCCTTTTGACCGAAAAGATGATAACGGTTTTTGGCAAATAATTTATATGCCGTATTTCTTATACATTGAGGTATCACAATAAACGCGTAGCACGCTGGCCATAAGCCATCTAAACGGCGACAAATTTTAAGTGCTGCTGTTGATTCAAAATAAATAGTACCTTGTTCAATGTAAATTACACTATCTATATTTGCAGGGACGTTGTATTGTGCAAGTAGTGCTTGCCCAACTTCACTTTGAATGGAGGCAAACTTGAAAAAAGCAGCTTGATCGCGTTTAATAATAAATTGCACACTGCTATTACAGAAATTACAAATACCATCGAACAATATAATACCACCCATTTTCGCACCCCCTAAATCTTTTAGCCTTCGTCTGATGTTAAATACGTAAAGTATGTACCAAGCGATTTCACTTTGCAGCCAAGTGCCGCTAGCTCCTCCATAGCACCTCGCATCATTGGTTCTTTTTCATCAGCTAAAACATCAATCATAAAGAAATAATCACCAAGACCTGTTTTTAATGGGCGTGATTCAATTTTACTTAAATTCAATTGTCGCCACGCAAAAACGGAAAGAACTTGGTGTAATGCCCCTGATCGATCTGTCGGTAACGTAATCATAAAGGTTGTTTTAGCTTGCCCATCTGATAATTCCTGGGGTAATCGTTTATTTTGCTTAGATAACACAAAGAAACGAGTATGATTAAAATGAAAATCATGAATATTATCTTGCACGATTTCTAGTCCGTATTTTGCAGCAGCGGCTGCATTACCTACTGCTGCAATGCAATCATCAGGATTTTCTGATACAAATTTAGCTGCAGCAGCTGTTGATGTTGTTTGATGTAACGGCACATCACTAAAGCGATAAAATAAATATTTATGACATTGCGCTAAAGCATGCGGATGTGAATATACCCCTTTGATGGATTCCCAATTATTCTTTTGCGCCTTATTAACCATTAAATGTTGTTGAATTTTCAATTGTAGCTCACCTGTTACATAAAGCGTTGCCTCATGGAATAAATAATCGAGCGTCAATGGTACTGAGCCTTCTAAAGCATTTTCTAATGGTACAACCGCTAAATCAACCTTGCCCTCTGCTACTGCCTCAATACATTCAGGTATCGTTGTACACGGGACAAGCAAATCAGTTGGGAAGATAGATTTTGTCGCTAAGTATGTAAATGATGCTTCAGGTCCTAAATATGCAATTCGTTTCTCCCACTGTCGCTCTGTCATCGAAATGACCTCCTTCTTTAACTCTTAGTATATGAAACATTTATAATGTTTGGAAAACTCTTTATAAAAAGAAAAGGCTATGTAATACAGCCTCCCTCTAAAATGAGTAATTGTGATAGTAGATACTGCTTTTGCTAGCAGGTTCAACACTATTGCTTATAGCTTAATGCAGTTTTATACACTATGCTCGGGTATTTTAAAAAATTTCGCAGTATTTCTGCAGGATCGCGACTTTAGCGAAACCTCACAGAAGCTATTTTTCAGCTTCAGAGAGGCTTGCTCATCGCATGCGGAAAGGGAGCGAAATTTTGTATCAACATCTACCAGCATTAACTAATAAAAGGCAAAGGGGCCTTTTTTAATAGCCCCTTACAATGCACCAGAACTTATTACCTCTGCAGATTCAACAAAATCTAAACGTTTTAGCTGCTGTATTAAGTCATCAAGTTCAGAAGTCATACTCGTCACATCTAATGACAATGTTACATTCGCACGTCCTTGAATTGGTATAGTTTGATGGATTGTCAGTACATTACAATGTGAATTGGTCACAGTTTCTAACAATTTGGCTAACGTTCCTTTTCGATCTTGAAGCTGTAAAAAGACGGTTAAAATGCGCTCCTGTACAATTGAGTGAAAAGGAAATACAGCATCACGATATTTGTAAAACGCACTGCGCGATAAATCCACTTGCTTTACCGCATCCCAGATGGAGGATACCGAACCACTTGAAAGTAATTGCTTTGCCTCCAATGTTTTTTGCATAGCATCCGTTAATACATCTTCACGAACTAAATAATATCGCTGATTCGCAACATTCTTCATACGCTTCCCCCTAAAACTCCTGTCTTAATCTATAAATTCGAATTCGAACTCTTGTAGACGAACGGTATCACCATTTTGAGCACCACGCTCACGCAATGCCTCATCCACACCCATACCGCGCAATTGGCGTGCGAAACGTCGAATACCATCTTCACGACTAAAGTCTGTCATTTTAAATAGACGTTCAATCGAGTAGCCACTAATGATAAATGCACCGTCATCATCACGAGTAATCTCGAAATCTTCGCCTTGCGATTGATGCTTGTACATTACTGTTGCATCTGATTGTTCCTCTACTTCTTCAAATAGTGGGAACTCAGGCGTTACTTCAAGTAAATCTGCTATAGCAAATAATAATTCTTTTAAGCCTTGGCGTGAAACTGCTGAGATTGGGAAGATTTGCACATCTTCTCCAACTTTTTTGCGGAATTCCACTAAGTTCTCTTCTGCTTCTGGCATATCCATTTTATTTGCTACAATAATTTGAGGACGCTCTGTTAAACGCAAATTATATTGCTTTAACTCCTCGTTAATTGTTAAATAATCTTCGTACGGGTCACGGCCTTCCATACCTGACATATCGATAACATGCACAATGACACGTGTACGTTCGATATGACGTAAAAATTGGTGTCCTAACCCTACGCCTTCATGCGCGCCTTCAATTAGCCCTGGTAAATCTGCCATTGCAAAGCTTCGGTGATCATCTGTTTCAATCATTCCTAAATTCGGCACGATTGTCGTAAAATGATAAGCGCCAATCTTTGGTTTTGCTGCAGAAACAACTGATAATAGTGTGGATTTACCTACACTTGGGAAACCAACTAAACCAACATCTGCTAATACTTTTAACTCTAATATAACATTTAATTCTTGTCCTGGCTCGCCTTTTTCAGAAAGCTCAGGCGCAGGATTGGCAGGTGTTGCAAAGCGAGAATTTCCGCGTCCACCACGACCTGATTTCGCGATAATCGCTTGTTGGCCATGCTCAACTAAATCTGCGATGACTTCTCCTGTTTCCTCATTCATCACAACTGTACCTGGTGGCACCTTAACAATTAAATCTTCAGCGCGTTTTCCGTGCATCCCTTTACTCATCCCGTGTTCACCACGTTCTGCTTTGAAGTGACGTTTATAACGGAAATCCATTAACGTACGTAAGCCTTCTTCTACTTCAAATACTACGTTACCTCCGTGACCGCCATCTCCACCAGCTGGCCCACCATTTGGTACATATTTTTCACGGCGAAAGGCTACCATTCCATCGCCGCCATCGCCACCTTTAACATATATCTTTACGTGATCGACAAACATTTATTTCACTCCCTATTTGCACTCAACACATATTGCCAGCACGTATTTGTCTGCACAATTGTTTGAATGTCGAATTGTTTCAAACCTTTTTCGGTGAATGCGTCTGCACTCCACAGTCCATTTAGCGTAAACGCCAAAACAAATGTATGATCGTCAACACGTACATCAAGCGCTAAGCTCTGCTCCGTAAATGGATCTAATGTATCATAAACATGCATAACTGTTTTGTTTAAATACTCTACAACATCCTTGTCAATATTATTAGTGACTGGTTTTTTGATCTCACCATTAAGCTCCAGCGGTAAAGATGGATAACGCCATCCTGCTGTTTGTAGCCACTCCATTGTTTGTGGTAATTGTAGACGATTCATGATAGACAATACTCGTAGCTGTTCCGAATAATGTTGAATAAGTTCTTTTGATTCATCAATTCTACCTAAATCTAAATTCATGCGAATAAGTTGAAGTTGATTCACATAATCATGATTTGCAAAACGTAATACCTCACTAATGGTTAGTGATTGATTGTTCATCCCATTCACTCCAATAAAGTTATCTTAACTAGTATAACAAGTTTTGATGTATTTTTCCCTTAATTCTTCATTGAAATTTAGCCAAAAAAAGGACTGCAATAAATGCAGTCCTCCGCTTTATGTCTACTTTATTAAAATTAAGCTTCTTGTGTAGCTGGGTATACAGATACTTGTTTGCGATCGCGACCTAAGCGTTCGAATTTAACAACGCCATCAACTTTAGCAAATAGTGTATCATCGCCACCACGACCTACGTTTGTACCTGGGTAAATTTTTGTACCGCGTTGACGGTAAAGAATAGAACCACCAGTTACAAATTGGCCATCAGCACGTTTAGCGCCAAGACGTTTAGACTCAGAGTCACGTCCGTTTTTTGTAGAACCTACCCCTTTTTTCGATGCGAAAAGTTGAAGGTCTAATGCTAATAACAATTTCATTCTGTTCCACCTCCTACTTGGTTGTAGTTGATTTGGATATATTGTCCGTAATTTTGCACCATAGAATACACTTGAGCAGTCATTACTTGGACAATTAATTGTAGTTTTGTATCAATTTCAGGCTCTAAATCTGTCGGTAAATTTACCTTAAGATAACCTCCACCTTCAGCTGCTTGTTCAACTTCTGGTTGCAATTGTAGTAATGCATAAATCGCATTCACCGTACCGATGGCAATGGTAGATGCACCTGCACATACTAAATCTTTTCCAGATTCGTCGTACTCAGCATGTCCTGAAAATTCAAATGCAGACACATGTCTGTTTTCATCATGATGTATCGTAACTTTTATCAAATGTTACACCTCACAATTAAGCATTGATTGATTCAACAACTAATTTTGTATAAGGTTGACGGTGACCTTGTTTACGACGGTAGTTCTTTTTAGCTTTCAATTTGAAAACAACGATTTTCTTTTGACGGCCTTCTTTCACAGCTTTAGCTGTTACTGTAGCGCCTTCTACGAATGGAGCTCCAACTTTAACGTTTTCGCCACCTACGAATAGAACTTTATCGAAAGTTACAACCTCGTCAGCTTCTACGCCTAATTTCTCAACATAGATTTCTTGACCAGCTTCTACTTTGATTTGTTTACCACCAGTTTCAATAATTGCGTACATTTTACTGCACCTCCTCTTAGACTCAGACTCGCCTGTTTATGAAGGTGATCCAAAGATGCTTAAACCTTCCCAGAGCGGTTGTAGTAGCACGGGTGCTACAAACAATAACATTAAAATACTACCACATGGATTCTATCAAGTCAACCTGTTCATTACATATTTCTCAAATGCTAAACGGTACTTTCGATAGTTCCATTCTTTTAGTACTTGCAACCATATAAATAGGCACAGAACAGCTAAAAAAATGGATTGTGGTAAATTTCCTAAAGTTACTATGAATAGTATAGAGGCAAAAATAAGAGAAAGCGAATAATAATATTCAAAAACTCTCACACTTGGATAAAATAAAAATAAACAGGCCAAAAGTATCCTTCCACCATCTAACGGAATGATGGGTATTAAATTAATTACTAGTAATACTAGCTGCACATTGACAAGTCGAATGGCAATTAAATCTGGCATAGAAAAAGCAAGACCAATCCCCAGTATTGTGGCGATTGGACCTCCTAGTGCAATCCAAAGTAGTGAAGATGCCTGCACAGCTGCTGGATTTTCAAATTCTATTTCCCCTCCATAGGGTGCGATCACACATGATTTTATTTTCACGCCACAAAGCACCGCAGCCAATATATGGCCCGCTTCATGCCATAGCAAAGAAGTTAAAATAATTGCATAATAAGCGATCTGGCCACTGAAAATCATTAACAGAATCAGAGGGATACAAAGTAAATGCAATTTAACCTTCATCGTTCTCCGTCGTTTCAAGCCACTGCACAATTTCTTCTAAATTTAAATGCTTTTTATCTTTCTCAATCGAAATATAGAGTTGTCCAGTCTGCTTCATACCGATCAAGTCGTTGGCCTGTATTGTTGTATATGGTAACTGTGCTAAACTATCAAGCATCCCATAAGAGACAGTTGTACCATCCTCATAGCTAACTGTCATCGTTTTACCAGTATATTTTGTATGACCTGTAAAAACAACGAGCCCACTTTGGCCCGCATATACAGGGAGGCCCACATCATATTGTAATAAAAACCCCTCTTTAAAAACTTGCGCATTTGAAAACGTTAATAGTTCAGTTTGCCCTATATCACTGGAAACCATTATCGTTTCTTCCTCTTTTTTCAGCAGACTTTTTCCGAGCTCACTTAAATATGTTAAATCTGCTGATGTCGTTACAAGCTTTCGCACAGGTGTTTCCATTACGCCTTGATCTTCTAAGCGAATCATAAGCATAATTGCAGCCACAAGTAATATCATGACAATCCATTTCCATTTTTTAAACAAGCTCTCATCCTCTTTTTTCACACTATATGAGGCAGCATGTCCATTCATGCATGTGCCAGTCACTCATACAATTCTCACACAATTTACTAGCAATAAAAAAACCTTTCCGCGCATGTGCACGAAAAGGTTTTGATTATCTTGAAAATAATGCTTTAAGTTTTGAGAACATTCCACGATGCTCGTCCTCAATGGCCATTAATGGCACAGATTCACCTAATATGCGACGGGCAATATTACGGTAACCTAAAGATGCCTTATTCGTTGGATCCATAACGACTGGCTCACCTTTATTTGAGGATGAGATAACACCTTCACTATCAACAATAATGCCTAATAAATCAATGGACAAATGTGTTGTAATTTCATTGACGTCCAGTGTATCGCCGTTTTTCATCATATGCTGACGAATACGATTAATAATAAGTTTAGGAGCTGTAATTTCTTCTTGTTCAAGCAGTCCAATAATTCGGTCTGCATCCCGTACAGCAGAAATTTCTGGTGTTGTTACAACGATTGCATGGTCTGCACCTGCTACCGCATTGCGATAACCTTGCTCAATACCAGCAGGGCAATCTATTAAAACATAATCATAGTCTCTCTTTAATTCCTCTACTAAGCTCTCCATTTGCTCAGGTGTGACAGCATTTTTATCTGTCGTTTGAGCAGCAGGTAATAAAAATAGTTTATCATCTACACGTTTATCTTTAATCAATGCTTGATGGATTTTGCAACGTCCTTCAACAACATCAACTAAATCATAAATAATACGGTTTTCGAGACCTAGAATCACATCTAAATTTCTCAAGCCAATATCTGTATCTACTAAACATACTTTTTTCCCTTGTAGAGCCAATGCAGTCCCGAGGTTAGCCGTTGTTGTCGTTTTACCGACACCGCCCTTACCTGAAGTTATGACGATCGCTTCTCCCACACTAGCTTCCTCCCTTAGACACATTTAATAATGGTCGAATATTTTTTAACGCATGAATTTGATCGTACGCAATACGCCCATCATAGCCGATAAATGCACAAGCCATGTCTGCTTGATTGATAGCTTTTACATGTTCATCTGACATTGCTTCAACCTGATCAGCAATCATAATATGTGTGGCTTCTAAACGAGAGGCAGCAATGATTGCTTCCCTATTTCCATGTACACCTGCATGTACAATTCCCTTTAGTCTGCCAAGGACGTATACATTACCACCAGCTTCTACCCGTCCATTCGGATTCACATTCCCCACAATTACTATATCCCCTGAGGCACGTAGAACTTGTCCCGATCTGACCACTCCTACATATGTATCTTGTTGGCTTTCTATCATTTTCTTGTTGCTCTCATGGACAGTCAGTACTTCACTTTGCACTTTTGCTACTACTAATTGTTCTGATTCTTGAACAATTTTCACTAACTCTTTTACTTGTTCATCTGAACAGTATCGATAGCCTAAATGTAATTGTACATCTACTTTACCATCGATACCGCCTTCTGAAACTTTTCGCTTTAGCTCTTCTACTAAATCGGCATACGAACATTGATCGTCTAAACGAAGAACAAAACCATCCTTTGTTCCCTTCATATTAACTAATTGTTTTTTCATGAATGCCTCACCTCACGTTGCTCTTGATATTAAGAAACTTCACGTGCTCTCTGTAAGACACGCGCATTAATTAGATACTTGAAGGCCCAACCAAGAATCATTAAAAATAACGTATTCGCAATGATTGTTGGCAGTAGTCGTGATTGTAAGAAATCCGTTAACGGTATCGTTGTAAAAGCGATTAGATAGAAGAATTGATAAAGTACGAATTCTAAAATTGCTACTAAAACAACTGAAATAGTTGTAGTCACAACTAAGTGCTGATGAATTATTTTCACGATAGACCCTGCTAAAAAACAAATTAGCGGATATAGTACCGAGTATAATCCAATAATATCAATGTAAAACACATCATACAAGACACCAAAAAAAAGTCCATACATTACCGCTCGTTGACGGCTGTAATAGATGGATATAAATATTAAGTATAGAATTAGAAATCGAGGTACTAGATAATAGACATGCCCGCCCACTTCAATCGGTGACAGCATAGCAAACTCTGGTTCTAGTAAAAATAGCAATACTGCAACAGAGGGAATAAGAAACCGAACCATTACTTTTCCCCCTCTTCAGTAACCTTTTGTGGATTTGTTAAATCTTCATTCGTTGCTTCTCCGTCAGAACCATCAATAACTGTTAATGATCGTTTTGCGATAACAACATTTTCTAATAGAGAAAAATCAGCAGATGGTTTTACATAAGCCATTTTCGTTAAGCCAAAATCATCTGTGCTAACTTCCGTAATTTCTCCGATTGGTACACCTTTAGGGAAAATACCACCTAAACCTGAAGAAACTACTTTTTCGCCTTCCTTCACATTTAAGCTAGAATCGATTCGCTTCATAATGAGTTCATTTCGTTCTTTATCAAAGCCCTCGATTAAACCGTATGCTTCTTTTTCTCCTAAAACCATCGCTGACACACGATAATTAGGATTATTTGTATATAAAAGCTCAACCTCAGAGGTGAAAGGAGTCACTAACGTAATTTTACCGATTAGCCCTTTCGCTGTCATAACTGCCATATTTTTTTCTACACCATGGGATGAACCTTTATCTAAAATAATCTTTTCTTCCCATTGGTCTGGATTTCTAGCAATAACCGTTGCTTGAATAGGATTAAACGCCTTTAAACTTTCTGACTTTGTAAGTTCTAATAGCTTTTCATTTTCAGATTTTAATACCAATGCTTCGGCTTGTACAGCTGCAAAATCTTCTAAGCGTGCTTTTAAACGTTTGTTTTCTTCGTACGTGTTTAAGAGGGAGTCAATATTATTAAAAATACCAGCTATGTAATTCGCCGGCTTCGCAACAATAGATTGCGCGACGCCGACAGTATCTTTAATAATTTGCTCTGGTAAAGTTGCGTTCGTCCGATCTCGTAATGAGAAGCTAATCAATGCCACAAGAAAAACCATGCCCACTAATAGCAGTATTAATTTCTTATTGAAAAAAAAATGTGGCATTGCCTAAACCTCCTTACCCTTTTACTTGTTGTTGACGAATTAGATCAATATGATCTAGAGCTTTACCTGTTCCAATAGCTACACAGTCTAATGGATCTTCTGCAATAAATACAGGCATATTTGTTTCACGGCTAATAACTTTGTCTAAATTCGTTAACAATGCGCCACCACCAGTTAACACAATACCTCGCTCCATCACGTCTGCAGATAATTCTGGAGGTGTTTGTTCTAACGTTTTACGTACACCGTCAATAATTGACGATACCGCTTCACGCAATGAATCTGAAATTTCCTGAGACGAAATCTCAATTGTTTTTGGTAAACCTGTTAAAAGGTCACGACCTCTAATTTCCATTTTCTCTTCTGGGCCTTCAGCGAATGCTGTCCCAATTTCCATTTTAACTGCTTCTGCAGTACGTTCACCAATTGTTAAGTTATACGATTTACGGATATATGAAATGATTGATTGATCCATAGCATCCCCGCCAATACGTACAGATTCACTTGTCACAATACCACCTAAAGAGATTACTGCTACTTCAGTTGTACCGCCACCGATATCAACAACCATAGAACCAGTTGGATCCCAAACAGGTAAGTTTGCTCCAATAGCAGCTGCAAATGGTTCTTCAATTGTAAAGGCTTCTTTTGCACCAGCTTGACGAGAAGCATCGATAACTGCACGTTGCTCTACCGATGTAATACCGTATGGCACACAAATCATTACATTCGGTTTTTTCCAATTTCCGCCAGAATTTTTACAAGCTTCTTTTAAATAATATTCAATCATCGCTGTTGTAATATCATAATCAGCAATAACGCCATCTTTCATCGGACGAATCGCCACGATTGATCCAGGTGTACGGCCAATCATATTTTTCGCATCATTACCAACTGCAACGATGTCTCCTGTTTTTGTGTTTTTTGCTACTACTGAAGGCTCGCGTAAAACGATCCCCTTCCCTTTAATAAAAACTAATGTATTCGCTGTGCCAAGGTCAATCCCGACATCTTTACTACCTAATCCAAACAAATTGTGTACTCCCTTTCTATTTAAGCCATACTATCGTTGACATAAAATCATACCGTTCATTATAACGGATAAATGCAAGAATTTGTAGTGCCACATACCTCATCTTGCAGAAAACTTACTATTTTAATTCCCTCTTAAACTAAAAATAGTACGTATAGATTAGCATATTATTTTTTTTCATGTAAGACAACGCATTATAGGCTACCAATTTTTGTGAATGCTATAGATATTTTTCTACGAATACAATAACGTCATTCAATCAAAAAGGTTCATTTTTTATTAAAATGCTTAAAAACCGTTCAAACTATACTGTCCCTAAAATAAACTAGAAAAATTTATTACCAAGAAAAAACGCATTTCGGAGCATTAACGCCTTTTGTATTCTAAAAAGCTCTGCAAAAATTTTTGCAGAGCTCAGCTTGTTACCAAAGCTATTTAATTTGCAAAATGTTCTGTAGCAAAACGTACTAGCCCCACTATTGCAAGCACAAGCATCATTCCTCTTTCTAATTCGCTGGCGAGTAGCTAGGTAATGGGGTGCCTTCTAAAGGCTGAAGCTTATTTACTAGAAGCTCCAGCAAGGAAGCCTTTAAGCGTACAGTGCTAAAAATAACCTTTTTCTTTTAAGCTAGTAAACTGGTGGTCACCGATGATGATATGATCCAGTAACTCAATACCAATAATAAAACCAGCTTCCTGAATTCTTTTCGTTACCTCAATATCTTCTGGACTCGGTGTCGGCACACCACTTGGGTGATTATGAGCACAAATAATTGAGGCAGCAGAGCGCTTTACAGCCTCACGAAAGATTTCCCTCGGATGCACAATGGAGGCATTCAACCCCCCGATAAAAATCGTCTTTTTATGAATGATTTGATTTTTCACATCAAGAAAAAGGACAACAAAATGTTCCTGACTTAAAGAGGTCATATCAGGCATAAGGTAAGCAGCGGCGTCTTGCGGAGAACGAACCGTATATTTATCATCATTTTGCTTTTGAGACAAGCGCCTTCCGAGTTCGATTGCGGCTAATATTTGAATTGCCTTTACCTCTCCAATACCCTTTATGGCGACCATTTCTTCAATTGTTGCATGTTTTAATTGATGTAAACGTTCAAATGTACTTAAAACACGATTGGCAAGGACAAGAACAGATTCTTCCTTCGTGCCTGTCCTCAGTAATATAGCCAGTAGCTCCTGATTGGATAAGCTCTTAGCACCTTGCCGTAATAGTCTTTCCCGAGGTCGATCTGCTAAATGAACGTCGCGAATCATCATATCTGGTATAACATCTATTGGCAATAGCTTCACTCCTTCGCAAATTGGATAATTCGTCGTGCTACCAATTGCGCGAACAACGCTGCAAGTGGTAAGCCCACAACATTGTTATAATCTCCTTCAATTCGCTCAACTAAAAGGGTACCAACTGTTTGAATCCCATAACCGCCTGCCTTATCATAAGAATCTCCAGAGGCTACATACGCTTCTATAAGCTCCTGTGATAAAGTATGGAATACAACAGCTGTTTCTTCTACAAATGTCGTTTCCAATCCATTTGGTTCAATGATGGCAACAGCAGTCATGACCGCATGACGCTTGCCTGATAAACGTGTTAAGTGAGAAATGGCTTCCTCACGTGTTTTTGGCTTATGCAGTAGCTCATTGTCAAAGACGACAATCGTATCCGCACCAATAATCGTTGCATTTGATACTTTTTGAGCGACATCCCGCGTTTTTAAAAGTGCCACACCTTTTACATAATCTTGCATTGTTGTTGCGGTTACGCTTGTCTCTTCTACTTCACTTGTCACAATTTCAAACGGAAGGTCTAGCATCGCAAGCAATTCTTTACGTCGTGGTGATGCGGAAGCAAGCACTAATTTATGATTCGTTTCAAACATTTTTTCACCATTCCTCCTTCTCTCTATCATAACGGAGAAAGTGGTTTTTGAAAATTTTCTAAAAATCAAGATAATGTACTTTTGGCTATATTCTTTACTTAAAATTTCGTTTGAAGACAAGGATTTTTGGATTTGTAATGCGCAAAAATTTGAAGACGGATAATGCTTATTTCACTAGAAATAGATGTTGCTGCCTTGCCAATACTTTGCCAATCGGAAGGCAATGTGGAATCATTTGCTGCCTCACTAAAATTTAATTTTTTCGTATTTTTATCTGCTAATACATTTGTTATTTCTGCAATGGTCGGCTCTTTACAACTATCGCCAGTAACATTGAAAACTTTTTTAAATGTTGGAGGATCCTTTAAAAAAACTAAGTCACTTTCCTCTGTCACCATACTTGTCCATACATAATATTTACTCTCTACTTCCACAATCGCACTTTCTTGCAGTGTAGGATGTTCTGCTATAAACGCACTTGCACTTTCATAATTAGAAAATACACCTGCTTGACTCGCATAAAACATTGTCGAGGTTCCAGTACCTCCTGCTGTCGGTATTGTTTCTGAATTTCCCTCTACTGGTGCTTCCGTTTCGTTTTTTGCGACCTCGCTATCCTTTTTTAAAGAAAATTGGGTACTTGCCTGAAGAACACCTAAAAAAATGGCTACCCCAAAAAGCCCCACGATGCCACCAATTAGCATTGCGCGCACTATTTGTTTTCTGATTACCTGACTAACAATTTTCATACGTTCATCACCTCTTATTTCAACCTATCAAAATAAACATAAAAAAAGACGAGACTGTTGTCGTCTCGTCTAAAAAATTTATCGCTATAAACTTTCAAAAAACGTCTTTAATTTTCAAAGCTCGTCACATCATGATTGCTCGCCTAATTTCGTGCATTTTCCACGTTAAACACGGCTATAGAGCCTGTTTCCACGCTGTGACGCTTTCATAATACATGTGGTTCAACTAACGGAAGGTTACGTTGTTTTCAGTAGAACGATGACGAATTGCTAGTCCTTCTTGTAATTATAAAACTATAATTTGACGTTCCTAATTGTTGGATTGTAGTAACCTACTACGAACCTCTGTTAATAAATATAAAGAGCCCGATACAATTGTTCTGCACTGGTTTTCTGATTGCTGTTGTATAAATTGAATGTAATCACGTAAAACCGCTTTATGGGGTGCATTACTTAGTTCTACCATATTTTTTGCGGACATAGCTCGCGGATTATCAAAATCAACAAAATAAAAACGATCGCTAATTTGCTCAAAGTATTGCAAAACTTCTTTTACATCTTTATCACCTAATATGCCTATAACGAACGTAATGGACTCATCAGGAAATTCTCGACGGACCGTCTCTACCAATTTTTCTGCACTTGCTGGATTATGCGCACCGTCAAAAATAATATAAGGCATTACTTCTTCAAAACGTCCTAAAATACTTGCCATTTTAATACCATAGCGTATGCTTTCTTCGTTGATGGCAACGTCTAATGCTGTAGCTACTTCAAAAAAAGCGGTAATGGCTAATGCCATATTATTACCCTGATGTGGCCCTTTCATCTTACGAGTGAGATTGGCAATACATATGTTTTTTTCTTTATTTGTATAACACTCATCATCATCCATTTGCTCAATTGTAAATTGTTTTGATAGCTCTAAAATTGGAGCATGCTTTGCTTTTGCAACTTTATTAATTATGGCCATCGCCTCTAACGGTACCTCACCAATAACAACAGGACGATTTTGCTTAATAATCCCTGCTTTATGCTCGGCAATACTTTCAATTGTCGATCCTAAAAATTTCGTATGTTCAAGCGCAATACTTGGAATAATGGAGACAATTGGCATTACGACATTAGTACTATCTAGTAAGCCCCCCATACCCGCTTCAATGAATGCCACATCTACATCGCTATGGACAAAGTGCAAAAATGCTGCAACTGTTAGTAGCTCAAAATCTGTCAGCTTCCCACTAAGTCCAGCACTTTTCATTTGTTGAAAAACGCGATCCATCTCTAATTTAGAAATTGGCTCGCTCATTACTTGAATTTGATCATGCACATTTAAAATGCAAGGAGACATAAACTTCCCTACTTTTAAACCATGTTGTTGCGCAATCGACTCTAAAAATGTCAGTGTAGAGCCTTTGCCGTTCGTACCTGCAAGATGCACAATTTGTAGTTTTCTCTCTGGATTTCCCACTAGTGCTAAAGCTTCTTCAATAGCCGTTAGTCCAGGCTTAATGATATCATCACTTGCTAATGCCCATTTTTTCTTATATTGATCAAACTGAGGAATCATCGTGTTTCCTCCTTCAACCATTGTCGAACTTCCGCTATAAAATAAAGTGAGCCAGTAATAACAACAATATCCTGAGGCTCCCTGCTTTGTATAACGGCTTGGACTATTGCCTGCCAATTCGCATCATATTGTTTGTTAATATGTGTTGATAACATCGCTAATTTTTCAGCTGGCATGGCATTCGGCAAGCCAATTTGTGTAAACGACATAGAAGTTGCCACTGCATCCATTAATGCAATACTATTTGCATGATCTTTATCAGAAAGCGCTGCATAAATAAAGTGATAATGATGATGCGGATAAACTGTCTGAAGCGTTTGAATCAATGCGGCGGTTCCTTCTGAATTATGGGCACCGTCTAGCACAATATTATTTATAAATTGTTCAAAGCGGCCTGCCCACTGTGCAGTTTGTAGCGCCTGAAGCATAGCCTGTTCTGTTAGTTGAATATGTCCTTGCTCACGTAAAATATCCATTGCTGTTATGGCAAGACTGGCATTAGCAATTTGATGCTCTCCAGCCATTTTTAATTGAATACCAGTTAGTTCAACATTTGCGTTACGATAATTAAAGGATTGCATACCAACCCGTTGATTTTGTGCTACGACGTGAAAATCGTATCCTAAAACAAAACATTTGGCTTGACGTTGTTGTGCAACTTTTTGAATAACAGCAAGCGCCTCATCGTTTTTAACGCCCACCACAACAGGTACTCCTTCTTTAATAATCCCTGCCTTTTCAAATGCAACTTTCGCATACGTATCGCCTAAAAATGCTGTATGCTCCAATGAAATTGTCGTAATAATTGAAACAAGTGGTGTGATTACATTGGTCGCATCTAAGCGCCCACCAAGCCCTGTTTCAATAAGTGCAAAATCTACTCCTTCTTCAGCAAAATACTGGAACATAATAAGTGTTACGACCTCAAAAAAGCTTGGATAGTCCCCATTATAATGCGCTTCAATAATTGAAGCGATATTGTTCATATATTGTAAAAATTGCTCATCCGAAATTTGCATGCCGTTAATCGTCATCCGTTCATTGACACGCGTTAAATGTGGAGAAGTAAAAGCCCCTACTCGATAACCTGCATTCTCCAACATCTCCCTCAATACATTTACAGTAGACCCTTTGCCATTGGAACCTGCTAGATGTATAGTTCGTAGCTTGTTCTGCGGGTCTCCTAAACGAGCCAATACTTCGCGCATCATTACTAATGGCTCACGTTTATGATCAACCGCTTTTAATGTAAAAATAAAATCTGTACATGCTTTTATCGTTGTAAACAAAAGAAACACTCCCTCTCACTCTAGTATAAAGCGTGCCAGGCACACAAACAATTCTGACACAATTTTAAAAACACACAGAAAAGCACTGTAGGAGTGATTGTCTGTGTGTTTTTAACTAGTTTTTTGCAAATAAACAGCAAATTAATGTAATTGATGGACGCCTAAAAGCGCACCCATATCGTCTAAAATAATTTTTGCATCATTATTTAAAAGTGGCAATACATCTGATCTTTGCACTAATTCAAATGAGTTTTTTAATGTTCTTTTCAACATTGAAATATCAAAGTTCGAACAATACTCATTAATTTTATTAATCACTAGGAAATCAGTACGTGTTAATGTTTGTTTCACTTCATTTTGCCCGTCGCCATTTGCTAATATATGTTTAATAAGTACACGCCCGCTTGCGTTTAATAGGCGATAGTATTTTGCTTCCGATAGCTTTAGAAGATTTGCCTCTATTATTCCTCTTGCATTCACAAAATCTAAATCATCACAGGCTTTGTTCACCTTCACTACTATTGTTCCAATATTTCCAGACATGAAAAACCTCCAAAATTATTTTTGTAACAAAGAAAAAAGCTATTCTAATCACCATAGAATAGCCATAAAATTAAATGAAATTACATTAAATGGTAACCTGGCAATCATAGTAAAAAACCAATTCTCTCTTCACCTTAGACCCTAGGCTTTGCGTCCTAACCTTTCGGGTAGTTTGCCTTTATCTATTATACTAACTACATTGTATAATACTATATAATTTTTCCTAACTCAATACATATCTTTTGACGCATAAAAAGAAAAACAGCAGATGACTTTTTCGCCATCTGCTGTTTCAATAAATCATTTTTATGATTACATATTTTTTAGTTCTTCTAAACGTTTTAATACAACGGCATGTTTACCTTCATAGTCCGCTAATTTTTCGCGTTCTGCGTTAACCAATGCTTCTGGTGCTTTTGATACAAATTTCTCATTTGACAACTTACCAGTAACAAGCTTCACTTCTTTTGCCCATTTTTCTAATTCTTTTTCAAGACGAGCAATCTCTTCCTCTAAGTTGATAAGTCCTACAAGTGGTAAGAATAGCTCTGCTCCTGTTACTACGGCCGTCATAGACTGTCCTGGAGCCTCTAAGCCTTCACCAATTGTTAATGGCTCTGGATTACAGAATTTTTCTAAATAGCCTTTATTCGCTTCGAGAATGGCAACGGTTGCTGCATCTTTAGCAGAAATGTATAATGGTACTTTTTTGCTCATTGGTGTGTTCACTTCCGCACGAATATTGCGCACTGAACGTATAATATCCATAAGAAGCTTCATATTGTCTGCTTCTTCAGCAAAGTGAAGGTCTGCACGTACCGTTGGCCATGCTGCAACTGTAATTGACTCACCTTCATGCGGTAAGTGTTGCCAAATTTCTTCTGTAATGAATGGCATAAGCGGATGTAATAGACGCATTGTTTGGTCTAGTACATAAGCTAATATAGAGCGAGTCGTTTTCTTAGCAGCTTCATCTTCACCATTCAATGGTAATTTCGCCATTTCAATATACCAAGAACAGAAATCATCCCAAATGAAGTTATAGAGCTCACGTCCTACTTCACCGAATTCATAGCGGTCTGCTAACGATGTTACACGTTCAATCGTCTCATTTAAGCGAGTCAAAATCCACTTATCAGCAACTGATTTTTCACCAGTTAAGTCGATTTCGTCAAATGACATACCATCCATATTCATTAATGCAAAACGAGAAGCATTCCAAATTTTATTAGCAAAGTTCCAAACCGACTCTACTTTTTCAGTTGTATAACGTAAATCTTGACCTGGAGATGAGCCTGTAGCTAAGAAATAACGAAGTGAATCAGCACCGTATTTCTCAATAACATCCATAGGATCTACACCATTACCAAGTGATTTACTCATCTTACGTCCTTCACCATCACGTACTAATCCATGGATTAATACATCTTTGAATGGGCGTTGTTCCGTAAATTCAATACCTTGGAAAATCATACGAGAAACCCAGAAGAAAATAATATCATAGCCCGTTACAAGCGTACTTGTTGGGTAGTAACGTTGATATTCTTCATTTGCCTCGTCTGGCCAACCCATTGTAGAAAACGGCCATAGTGCAGATGAGAACCATGTATCTAATACGTCTTCATCTTGTGTCCAATTTTCTGCATCAGCAGGGGCTTCTTTCCCTACGTAAATCTCACCTGTTTCATTGTGATACCAGGCAGGAATTTGATGTCCCCACCATAGTTGGCGAGAGATACACCAGTCACGGATATTCTCCATCCAACGAGAATATGTGTTTTCAAAACGAGAAGGTACAAAATTCACTTTACCTTCCTCATCTTTTTGAAGCTCTAAAGAAGCATCTGCAAGTGGTTGCATTTTAACGAACCATTGTGCAGATAGGTAAGGTTCAACAACCGCACCAGAACGTTCAGAGTGTCCTACAGAGTGCATATGCTCTTCAATGTTAATTAAGACACCCGCTTCTTGTAAATCTGCTACGATTTGTTTACGACATTCAAAACGATCCATGCCATTATATTTACCAGCAAGTTCATTCATTGTGCCATCTTCATTCATAACAAGAATACGTTCTAAGTTATGGCGGTTACCAACTTCAAAGTCGTTCGGGTCATGGGCTGGAGTCATTTTTACAACGCCTGTACCGAATTCCATATCAACATAATCATCTGCTACGATTGGAATTTCACGACCGACAATCGGTAAAATAACTGTTTTACCAATTAAATGTTGATAACGCTCATCTTTCGGGTGAACTGCTACGCCAGAGTCACCTAGCATTGTTTCGGGGCGAGTTGTTGCCACTTCCACAAAGCCTGAGCCATCTGCTAACGGGTATTTCATATGGTAGAATGCACCTTGAACATCCTGATAGATTACTTCAATATCAGATAAGGCTGTTTTCGCTGCTGGATCCCAGTTAATAATACGCTCCCCGCGATAAATTAAGCCTTTTTCATATAATTGAACGAATACTGTTTTAACTGCATCTGATAGACCTGCATCGAGTGTGAAACGTTCACGAGAGTAGTCTAATGCAAGGCCAAGCTTCGCCCATTGTGCGCGAATGTGTCCAGCATACTCTTCTTTCCACTCCCACGTTTTTTCTAGGAATTTTTCACGTCCTAAATCATAACGTGTAATATTATCTTCACGCAATTTTGCTTCTACTTTTGCTTGAGTTGCAATACCTGCATGGTCCATTCCTGGTAACCAAAGTGCATCATAACCTTGCATACGCTTCATACGGATTAAAATATCTTGTAGCGTTGTATCCCATGCGTGCCCAAGGTGTAATTTACCTGTTACGTTCGGCGGTGGAATAACGATGGAATAAGGTTCTTTTCCGCTTTCAGGTTGTGCTTCGAAAAATTTACCTTGTAACCACCATTCATAGCGACCTGTTTCAATTGATTGTGGATCATATTTCGTTGGCATTGCAATGTTTTCTGTCATATTGTCTCCTCCTGTTGTAAATAATTTTTGACATACGTCAGCTTTGGCAAACTAGATAACCACTCGTCTTGATTTTTTCAGTGTATTCTCACCAAATAAATCCGTGACAATTGCACGTGGCTTATTTACTAAAAAAACCTATACATCTTTTTAGCAAATAAAAAAACTCCTATCGTCTACAAAAGGACGAAGGAGTTTAAGTTCGCGGTACCACCTTTAATTCCAGTATTTTAAGATTAGTACTTTTGCATCCCACAATTCATCATTTAATAAGTGCTCTCTAAATGCCCTTATCATTTCAAAATAATGATATGCTTGATTTACTTAAGCTTATAACAGCTGGCTCTCAATTCGTTAACGGTGTTTAACCGGCTTTAACTACTACTAGTTCACTAAAGCTGCTCAAGGGCTACGTTCAATTACGCACAAATAGAAACTTTTCAGCTACCGTTTCCTCTCTATAATTGCACAAATAATTTACTCTTCCCTGTCATAGCATCCATATTCGATTTTACACATTGTACCGCAATTTCATATATTTTTTCAAGTGATTTCGTTAATTTCAGCTAGTCTTAAAAAGTAAATAGAAAAGGAAGTGACTATTCAAATGCGACGACGTAAGTATAACCCTTGGCTTTTACCACCTTGGCTACGACAATTCCGCTTTTATTGTAGAACAATTATTGTACCGATTTGTGGTTTTCAGTTTATACGTGTCATCATCATTCCAACTTCTGGCGATCTTCTCATCTTATTACTTTTACTACTTCTATGCTATTTACTTTTGAAAGATATCATTTGATACACGAACTTTAAGTGGTGTATAACCTTCTGTTAAATCCCATATCATAGACGGTACTTCATGCCAAGAACTTGATTCTCTCACAGCTGTATGGCTTGAAGATTCTCTAAGGACGATTTTTTGCTCGGCAGGTGCAGCTTGTTTCGGTTTTGCAGTTGCTGCACTAGCTTCTATCGTTGTCGGTTGCTTTACTTGAACAGATTGCGCAACAAATGTAGACTCATCCACTAATTCTTGGGGCGTAGCTTCTACAAGTTTTTCTATAACAGCATCGACTTGTTCGACTACTGGCGTCGATTCGCTAAACGTACTTGTCACTGTCCATTCTAGTTGACACTTTTGATTGGTAAGAATCGGACGAATGTCTTTTATCATTAAGTCCTCAATTGCAGCCTCTTTTGGTAAATCGACATTTAATGGGACTGCATACTCAAAATAACCTGTGTCTCCTTGCACATCAAGCGCATCAATACGGATTAAATCTTCAGCATCCATAAATGTTTGCATGTCTTGAAAATCAAAGCGTACATGTGCTGTAATATGATAAATACCATTTAATCTTAACGAATCTTCTAATTGCATTGACTGCCATTGTGGCTTTATCTGCACAGCCGCAATTTCTGTTGGGCAACCGTACCCTGGAAAACAAAATGTCTCACGCATATTCCATGTTTTCTGTTCGATAATAATCCCTCCCTTTGCATCATATGAATGGCAAGTGGAATATATACTACTCAACTAGCAAGTTAGTGTTCATATAAAAAGCATGCCCGAATTAAAATCAGGCATGCTTTTTATAATTATACGTTAACCATTTTAATTTTATTAGCTACGCGATCCGTTAATACTTGAGTAGCTTTTGGAACGATTGGCTTAAAGATAGGGTTTAATACAGGTCCAGCTAAGCCACCTGCTATAACTTCTAAAAAGCCTGTCATTTTTGTATTGTCTGCATCAATGCTTTCAGCAAGGAAATATCCGTTTCCTGTGAAATTATCTGATAAACCTTTTAAATTGAACGTTACTTTTGATGGTGCTGTCCACTCTAAAATTGTAATTTCTACTTCAACTGTTTTTTTCAGTACGCCAACATTACCTTTAAATGTCCATGTAGACTGCTTATCATCTATCATCGTATGTGCATTATAGCCTGGGACAAGTTTTGCCCATTTTTCCATATCGCTAACGAATTCCCAAACATGTTCGATTCCTACGGGTACTTCTACTGTATGTGTGCCTGTTGCCATTTTAATTCACTACTTTCTATTATGAATAGTAATATTATAAACTAAAACGCCCACAATTTGGCTATGCTGAAAGTTTTAATTTTAACAAAAAAAAGCCACCCTAAATGGATGGCTTTACATTATTTTGCTAATTGTTCAAACACTTTATGGAAGGCAGCGACAGTTTTTGCAATATGCTCCTCAGTATGTGCAGTAGAAATAAATAATCCTTCAAATTGTGAAGGTGGTAAGAAAATACCTTCCTCTGCCATTAAGCGGAAATATTCCGCAAATAATTGTAAATCCGACGTTTTCGCAGTAGCAAAATCTATTACCTCTTCATTCGTAAAGAAGAAACCAATCATAGAGCCTGCACGATTAACAGTATGTGGAATATTGTATTTTGTAGCAGCTGCTCGGAAACCTTCTTCTAATTGATCTCCTAATTTTTTAAAATACTCATAGGAGTTGGCATCAAGACGTGATAAAGT
Organism: Lysinibacillus sp. JNUCC-52; assembly: GCF_015999545.1. Lineage (NCBI taxonomy): Bacteria > Bacillati > Bacillota > Bacilli > Caryophanales > Bacillaceae > Lysinibacillus > Lysinibacillus sp. JNUCC-52. The sequence goes on along the minus strand of NZ_CP065546.1, from coordinate 4,157,709 downwards.
TTCATAACCTGCTGTCATTGCTAACGGGTTACCAGATAGTGTGCCAGCTTGATAAATCGGACCAGCTGGTGCTACTTGCTCCATAATTTCTTTTTTACCAGCAAACGCGCCTACAGGAAGACCGCCACCAATTACTTTTCCTAGTGTTGTCATATCTGGTGTCACACCAAAATAGCCTTGTGCACAGCCGTAGTCAACACGGAAGCCTGTCATAACTTCATCAAAGATTAACAAAGCACCATGTTCAGTTGTTAGCTCACGTAAACCTTCGAGGAATCCTGGTTGTGGTGGTACAACACCCATATTCCCCGCCACTGGTTCAACGATAACTGCTGCGAGCTCCGTACCAAATTTTTCGAATACTTGTTGTGCACCCTGTAAATCATTATAGGCAACTGTTAATGTATTACGCGCAATATCTGCAGGTACGCCTGGGCTATCAGGTAAGCCTAATGTTGCGACACCTGAACCAGCTTTAATAAGTAATGAATCCCCATGACCGTGATATGACCCTTCAAATTTCAAAATTTTATCGCGTCCTGTTACACCACGTGCTACACGTAATGCGGACATCGTTGCCTCTGTTCCAGATGATACAAAGCGAATCATCTCCATACCTGGCAGACGTTCCAACACTAGTTTAGCCAATCGGTTTTCTGTATAACTAGGTGCGCCAAAAGAAGAGCCTTTGGCTGCAGTTTCAGCGATAGCTTTTACAACTTCTGGGTGAGTATGCCCTAAAATTAAAGGTCCCCATGATAATACGTAGTCGATATATTCATTTCCATCAATGTCTTTAATAATCGCACCGTGACCAGATTCCATAAAAATCGGGTCCATATTCACAGATTTAAATGCACGGACAGGGCTACTAACCCCACCTGGCATTAAGTTAACAGCTTCTGCATATGCTTGTTTTGATTTTTCGTAAGAACGCGCCATTTATTTCTCCTCCAACCAACGTGCTACATCTTTAGCATGATATGTGATAATTAGATCAGAACCTGCTCGCTTCATACCTAGCAATGTCTCCAACACGACTTTTTTCTCTTCAATCCAGCCATTTATTGCCGCAGCTTTAATCATTGCATATTCACCCGATACGTTATAGGCAACAATCGGTAATGTATAGTTATTTTTCATATCTCGAATAATATCTAAATAGCTAAGAGCTGGTTTCACGATTAAGAAATCTGCACCTTCTTCAATATCAGATTCCGCCTCACGGAATGCTTCCATACGATTTGAAGGATCCATTTGATATGATTTACGATCACCAAATTGTGGTGCTCCATCAGCCGCATCACGGAATGGACCATAGTAGCTAGATGCATATTTTACGGCATAGGACATAATTGGTACATTTTCAAATCCAGCTTCGTCAAGACCAGTACGTATTGCAGCAACAAAACCATCCATCATATTTGATGGTGCAATAATATCTGCCCCTGCTTGTGCTTGTGATACAGCAGTGCGTGCTAAAACATCCAGAGAAGCGTCATTTAAAATTTGATCGCCCTCAATTAAACCACAATGACCATGGTCTGTGAATTCACAAAGGCATGTATCGGCAATAACTAAAAGATCAGGATAACGTTCTTTAATTAGACGAGTAGCTTCTTGTACAATACCATGATCATGGAATGCACCTGTACCAACCGCATCCTTTTCCGCTGGTAAACCAAATAAAATAACAGCAGGTATACCTAAAGCAACCACTTCATCAACTTCAGCACCTAGGTTATCTAATGAAAATTGAAAAACACCTGGCATAGATTGAACTTCATTTTTAATATTTTCGCCTTCAATAACGAAAATCGGATAAATTAAGTCCTCTTTGTGTAAGTAAGTTTCTTTTACCATAGATCGAATCGTTGCATTTGCTCGTAAACGACGATGTCTTTGAAATTGTAAATTTGTCATTTTCTTTCCTCTACTTTCGTTAATTCCTCGATGACTGCTGTCATTGTATAAACACTCGGCTTAATGTCTACAGTAGCACCGTGGTTTAAAATAGCTGCTTCTGTAATATGACCAATTGCTGCCACACGTACAGTATCCCAACCAACGATTGATGCTACATCCATTGCATATACGTCCACAGCTGAAGGACTTGCAAATATTACTGTGACATCAGCATGCTCCTGAATGCAATCAATAATTACTTGTTTCTGGTCGTGGCGCTCAATCGTTTCATAAACAGTCCATTCATTGAGTTTAAAAGGCAAACCTTCCTTTAACGTTTTCTTTGCTTTTTCCCCACGAATAAATAAACACGTTGGATTGCTTCCTGCAATAATAGGAAACTCTTTTACAAATACATCAGCACTAAATACTGAAGGCATGAAGCTAACTTGAAAACCTAACTTTTCTAATGCCTCAGTAGTTTTAGTTCCAATAGATGCAATTTTCCCTTGAAAATGACTTGCTCGTAATTGGCTGCGATCCATTTTCTTAGCAAAAGCATCTACTGCATTTTGACTCGTAAAGATGAGCCAGTTAAATTGACGCGCACATTCTAAATGCACGCCATCATTTGAATCGATTATTTCGCAAGTTTCTATCAATGGGGCAAAAACTGCCTGACCACCTAAAGAGGAAATATCTTCTACAACAGTTGCTGTTTTAGATGTTCCTGTTAAAACGATTGTTTTACCCTGTAAAGGTAAACTATTTTGCATCTTGCTCTGCCTTCACACGTTGAATTAGATCATAGGCACCTTGCTTCGTTAACATCTCAGCAAGCTCCTTGCCGATTGTTTCAGCATCGCTACCCATTACAGTCTCTTTATAAATGACAGAAGCATCTGGTGCAGCAACTAAACCTGTAAGTGTAATTTCTTCCCCATTAAGCTTTGCATACCCTGCGATAGGTACTTGGCAACCACCGTCCATAGCCGCTAAGAAGGCACGTTCTGCATGTGCCTCCTGCCATGTTGCATTGTCAGTTATTTTTGCTAGTTCAGCTAATAATTCCGCATCATCTTTACGGCATTCAATACCTAAAGAACCTTGTGCTACAGCTGGCAGGCAATCTTCTACTGATAAAAATTCTGTTACGACATCCTCGCTCCAGCCTAGGCGTTTTAACCCTGCAGCAGCTAAAATAATCGCATCATATTCTTCTGTTTCAAGCTTTGCTAAACGTGTATCTACATTGCCACGAATCCATTTTATTTCAATATCTGGACGCATCGTTAAGAGTTGAGCGCTACGTCGAAGAGAACTTGTCCCAACTACCGCTCCTGCAGGAAGATCTGCAAACTTCACATGACCTTTAGAAATAAATGCATCACGCGCATCTTCACGTGGTGGAATACAACCAATGACTAAACCTTCAGGTAGTACCGCAGGCATGTCTTTCATTGAATGAACAGCAAAATCAATTTCCTTATCGAAAAGTGCCTGTTCAATTTCTTTTACAAACAGCCCTTTACCGCCAACTTTTGAAAGTTGGACGTCTAAAATTTGATCGCCTTTTGTGACAATTTCTTTTACTTCAAATTCAAACGGCGCACCTGCTGCCTTTAGCTCATTGATGAACCAATTTGTTTGCGTTAATGCTAATTTACTTCTCCTAGAACCTACAATAATTTTTCTCAACTGTCTCCAACCTTTCTTCTAATACCATAAATGGAATCGAGATAAGCTACTTCCTAAAAAGAAGTTAACGACAACCAATAAATAAGCATAAATTTGCACCCAAGCATAATTAGTACCTGTCAGCTTACTTTTCCGATTCACATATAAAATACAGCAATATAATACTAAAATGATAAAGGACCCTATTATCTTCGCATCAAAGATAGATAAACTCTCTAATCTTAATAATGCCCATTCAAACCCTAAAACTAAACTTATAAAAAGCATTGGAATACCAATAAAAAATGAAATGTTCATCCAATTACTCGTTTGCTGTAAAGACGGCAAACGTGTCCACAACTGTGACCACTTTTTCTTTTTTAATAAACGATATAGAATTAAATATAATATCGCAAAAACAAAAGTTAATGTAAAAGCAGCGTACGATAAAATCGCAAATGATATATGGATGAAGAGCATTTCCGAAATTAAAGTATCTCCTACTGCACCAGTCGGTCTCTTCGGCATAAATGTAAATATACTAGCAAAAACAAATCCTAATATATTGATAATAAATACTGGTAAATCGACTCTCGCTATACAATGGAGAATAATCGACAGTGTTACAAGTAACCATGAATAGAAAAGAATCCCCTCATACAAGGATAATATCGGGAATCGCTTTGTTTCTACAAAAGTCAAAATAATAATGGCACTTTGAATTACCCATACAAATGATACAAGCCAAAAAGCAATTCGCCTTGCTCGCACTTGCTTATAAAAGTAATCAGTAAAGTAAAACACTAGACTGATCGCGTACAAGACGATCATTACTTCATAGAGCCTTGTCATTGTCAAATCAGCCAATGGACATCCCTTCTTTATATCAAAAAGTGCTAAAGTTACTATAAACAGTATCCCAGCCTAAAAAAGACGTTTTCGTATCTTTAGTTTACCATACAGATACGAAAACGCCTCATGTAATTTCAAGTTCGCACACGTCAGCAAAAGTACGCAATTCGCACTAGTGCCTACATAACTCACATCGTGAACCTCAAGCGATTGTGGAGCTCGAATGTCTAGACATTACTAGAAAGAATACTTTGGTTCGGTAGGTGTTTGCGATGACTGTAAACGTTCTTTACGCTCAAGCTCTTGCTTGCTCATCATATCTACTTCTACTTCCACAGCATCTTCTATGCCAAAAATTTGTTGGAATAAACGTAACTGTTCATTTGCTTTTGATGAATTTGCCATTTCTTTAGCTTGTAAAATTGGCTCTTTTAACAATTGATTAATAATTGATTTAGTATGCTTACTTAAAATCTTACGTTCACGTTCCGTTAACTCTGGCATTTTATTTTCAATACTGATCATTGTTTCTTCTTGAATTTGGTTTGCTTTTTTACGTAAAGCCGAGATAACTGGTACAACACCTAGCGTTGCAAACCAATCTTTAAATTGGACAACTTCTTTACTAATCATTTGTGTAATTTCAGCTGCTGCACGTTCACGCTCTGCTAAGTTTGCTTCTACAATACCTTGTAAATCATCGATATCATATAAGAAAACGTTCGGTAATTCTCCAACAAGTGGATCAATATCACGTGGTACCGCAATATCTACCATAAATAATGGTTTACCTTTACGTAAACGTTCAACAAGTTGCATTAATTCATAATCAATTACAAAATCGGTTGCACCTGTAGACGTAATTAAAATGTCCGCCTCTAGTAACGAGCATTGTAATTCCCTCATTGATTTTGCTTCACCCTGGAATTTAGCTGCTAAAGTCTCCGCTTTTTCAAACGTACGGTTAATAACCGTTACTTTTCCTACACCATTGCCATATAAATTTTCAATGGCAAGTTCACCCATTTTACCTGCGCCTAAAATAGCAACATGCTTGCGCTGTAAAGATCCAAAAATTTTCTTTGCTAATTCTACTGCTGCATATGATACAGATACCGCATTCTCTCCGATAGCTGTTTCACTATGTGCTCGCTTCGCAAATGTGACTGCTTGTTTAAATAACTGATTGTAGACCGTACCTGTCGTCCCAATCTCTTGTCCATTTAAGAAGCTTTTCTTCACTTGTCCTAAAATTTGAGTTTCACCTAGCACCATTGAATCAATTCCAGCTGTTACTTTAAACAAATGCTCTAATGCCTCATCTTCTTCTCGAATTGTTAAATAAGAAGAAAAAGTCTCCACAGGCAAGTTAAACCAATCTGCTAAAAATTGCTTAACAAAGTGTCGGCCAGTATGCAATTGATCTACTACTGCATATATTTCTGTCCGATTACAAGTTGAAACGATTACGTTTTCCAATATACTTTTTTGTTTTTGCAGCGCTTCCATTGCTTGTGGTAGCTCACTCTCTATGAAAGATAGCTTTTCACGAATTTCAACTGGCGCTGATTTATAATTCAAGCCTACTACGATGGTATGCATGAATAACACCTCACACGTTCTAATTCACAAATTTCATTATAGCATAGTTCGACAATAGTTCATCTATAATTTGTGAACATGTCATGAAGAACTATAATTCATTTCTTACATTAGAATTATTATAAACTAAGTTTAACAAATTATACTGCATGTATCAAATTTAAAAACTGGACTCAATAGGATGCAATAGCATCTTGTGTCGAAAATAAGAAAGACGCATACTATTTTGGAGGTTTTTATAGAAACAACTATTTGAGCTCTCCTGTAAAACACAATTTAAAGAGACTGCAGATGACTCAATAATATTGAGTGCATCTACAGTCTAAGATAGCTCTATAGAAGAGCAATATTAGTTTGAAATTTTCACAGTTTGCTGCGAAATCGCATTACCATCTTTATCATATGCTAAAAATTCGATGTCACCATTCACTTTAAAGTCATACATAGTTTGCACATTTTTAGTCAACATAAACACACTATCACTGCGTTTTGTAAGTTCAAATTGAACATCTCCGCTGACAGAAGAATAACGCACAACGACTTTGGCAACATTTGAACAATTCCCATCAATTCTTGCATTCATTGTAATATAACCTTTTCGTAATGTTACCTGCGCTTCTTCAAATAAGTCTTCAGGATTAATACAGCTTGAAGGCGAAGTTTTACATAAAATCGAATCAATTATTTTTTGAGCAACTTGATGGAATTGATAATTATCAATAGCATGATAGTAAATACCACCTGTTTCCTCAGCTATTTGAGTAAGTATTGCTTCATTAATTTGATTTTTCTTGCCCATACTTACAGTGTAAATTTTAATGCCTTTCTTTTTCGCATCATTGATTACTTTTGTCATTTTCGTTTTACTTGTTTTACCATCTGACACAACAACAATGGATTTAGAAGTTTTTGTATCGTTCGAGAATTTAGAAAGCGCCAACTCTATACCTGTAAAGATATCTGTAGCACCTTTATCAGTAGACGTACGATATAAATCTTTCTTTAAGACATTTTCGGTGCTACCCTCACCTAATAAATTTGCACTTGTATTTGTTTCAATGACAATATTATTTTTAGCTTGTATTTGATTTATCAGTTCCATCATTTTTTTACCACGATAATTCGTCTGATCAATACGTTTCATAGAAGATGAGTAATCGACTACATATGCAACCTCAGTTGCTAATGAACAAGCATTTTTACTAAAGTAAGGATTTGTAAAAATTTCTTTCGTAATCGTTTTATCCGTAATAGACTTCAATATTGTGGCATAACGTGGATCGATTTTGTTTACAAGTGTCGCTTCTATTTTAGATTTCCCATAAATAATTGAGTCAAAATAAGCGACTGCAGTTCCAGGACCACCTGTATTATTTAAATAATCCGAAGTATTCGTGACAAAAGAAGCTGTTTTCTCAACACCATCAAATTTGATTTTTACTGTTCCTTGGTAGTCTGTAATAACTTCACCACCTGGACTTACTAGTGTCACCATTACTTGCGTATATCTGTCCTTTCCATTTGGTCTTGCAGCAGCGTCCGCACTTTCTTTTAGCGCCTCTACACGTTTTTTATATGCTTCTACTTGGCCTAGTAATTTACCACCTTGGTATTTTAATAATACTGTACGCTCATAATTACTTAGACTTGTTAAAATCGCATAAATCTTCATAACACTATCATAATGCTCTAATGTTAAATTCTTTTCTTCTGGCATATATTTTGGACTCATTAATTGAATAATGGCACCGACAGGATTAATGTTTTCAACTTGAGACGCAATATTATCATCGATTCCTTGGATGCGATAAATCGGACGACCATCCTCTGAGATCATGTACATAATCTCAGTCTTAGCTGGCGTCGTTACTGAGTCATTTATACGGTCATTCAATATTTTCTCAAATAAATACACTGAAATATTGTAGTTTTCAAATTGTAATATCGCATTTTCATATCCGAGAGCTGGATACTTCGGATCTGAGCCACCATATTGTAAGTATATATTTTCTACTTGACCAAGAGCATTTGTAACATTTGTTTGTTGCCCAATGCTAAATTTCTTTTCATCTGCATCTGGTTTTAACGGTACAGGACCATATACATCAATTAAATTTTCTGTGAAAAACTCTGGTGGCTTTTCGTATTGTACATATGGTGGTGTGACACTTCCATTATCATCTGTATTCGTTGGGTCATACACTTTAAAATCAATGCGCAATTCTGGCTGTGGTAAGTAGCGAACGTGTGCATTTATTTTTTCTCCAACAAGACATTTCATGCTAGGATCTGTATTGTTAATAAGCTCAAAAGTAATCGTATCACGTACAGATTTCGTTAGCTTTTTCGCTTTCACAAATGCTGTTACTGTTGAACCGTCCGACTGTACATTCCGAACAGCTTCCCCAGCTGCATTTACAATATCCGCTCCGTTAGAAGAAGTCACACGGAATGTGTAGGACTTATCATCAGCAATTGGATCTCCATTACATGCCTTTAAGGATACAGTAATTGGCGTCATATCCTCACCATTTGCAATTAAATCTGGTTTTTCAACTTCAATACTCTGTAATGCATTGTTAACATAGTCAGGACCAGTAAAATCATTTTCATTATCGTTTGGCTCTTCAAACTCACCACTATTAGAACCCATAAAACCTGCTGGCAAAGTAATTTTATCATTATCACGGCCTGCTGCAGATCGTTTTAATCCTTGTACCGCAAAGGAATTATTTTCTACAATGCGATATAAAAACACAGCTGCATCACCACGTGATAGTTTCGTAGAGGGGTTAAAATCAGCAAATGTTTTTTTACCTGTACTACCTGTTGAAATATCATTTGTATATAAATATTGCACCGCTTGTGGCTCATCCAAATCTAAGCCTTGAAATGCAGCATAGATGCGAGCAAAATGACCACGAGTGATAGCTTTTGAGCGATTCCCCATTACATGCGTTCCGTCAAACGGTAAATAAAAATCACTATAAAAATTATAGGCAACATTTTCGTTATAAGATAGTGCATAGTTTTTATCAAGCTTTGCAAACATCGTTACTAGCTCACGCTCAGTTACTTGTTCGTTTGGTAAAAAGTTATTTGCACTGTTTAACGATAGTAAATCATTAGCAACAGCCCATGAAATAGCTTTGTATTTACTATTAGATGTTGGTACATCTTGAATCGTTGTAGCTGCCAATGTGACTGATGGTGTTAAAGTCATAAAGGCTAGTACAAAACAGGCCAGTAATAGCAATGCCTTTTTCGCATACTTCATTCATTTCAGTCCTTCCTTTAGTTAAAGAATAAAATATCGTCTCGATAGTTTTGTTTTAAATCATTTTCTAAATAGTTTAAGAAGCGTTCAAGTACAACAGATGCTTGTGCACGCGTCAATGGTTGGTTTGGATTAAAACGACCAGTTACAGGGTCACCTGTCATTAGACCAAGTTCATTGACGATATAGATACCGTCTCTTGAATAGTCTGGAATTTGTGCATCATCTTTAAATTCCGTAACATACCCAGGCTCTGGCGCTTTATTTTCAAGCCCTAATGCACGTACAAATATGGCAGCTGCTTGCGCACGTGTAATCGCATTATCCGGTTTGAAATACTCTGGCGTCACACCTTTAATAATGCCTTTATTTACTGCTGATTCAATATATGGATAATCTTTTACAGTACGTTTAACATCCTTAAAGACACTTGTAGATGGTTTTTTCGTATTCTTTTCTTCCATTACACGAAGGTCTACTGCTTTACCAATTGCTATGGTAAAGTCAATTCGCTTCATTGGTGTGTTAGGCGAAAAGAAATTACTTGTATCTGAATAGATTCCTAAAGAATATAGTTTTTCGATAGCACTCTTCGCATAATGATTAGATAAATCTCGGAACTTCGGAATTATAAGGCGCTCGATTGTTGGCGTATATTCTGTATCCAAATCAACTTTGCCTTTTTTGCCAGAAGCTAAGTCATACGTATATTCTGAAATGACATCTTTTTCACTTACGACTGCATATCCACCATCAAAGCTAGCTAAACTACCTGGGTTTTCTTCATAGTTAAGGACACGCGATTTACTTGTTGATAAACGATTTTTTACATGACTAGTTGTCCCATCGCTGTACGTATAAATCGATTCTGTAATTTGCGTTTCAGTCGCACCCCAGAAATTTTCGTAGCCTGCATGACGACTATCAACATCTATTGTGACTGTATTAGTTTTTGCATTCTTTCCAGAACCAGTTTGGTACGTATATGTTTTTCTTGAAATAACATTCCCTGAGAAATAATCAGAAGCTGCACGGTTATCTGTTACAGTGCCTTGTGAAAATTGGTAGTCTGCTAATGTATACGTAAGTTTTCCATCAACAATCTTTTCAGAGTATTTTTTAACAACCCCATTAGATGTTTTTTGGCCGATCGTCGCATAATTAACAACATCTGATTCATAGGCAATATTTCTTGTTAATGTTGCCCCATTGCTAGCAGTTAATTTTAAATTATATGTTTCTGTTAATTTACCTTTTGTTTCTTTTTGTGTAATTTTAATATCTTTACTTGTACCTTTAAAAATAATCGGTGTACCAGTAATGAACACTGCTTCTTCATATGTATATTCATTTTTTACAGCACCCGTTGTTTCCACTGATGCAGCGGAGGCATTCCCTAAAATACTCGTTCCCAAAACGAACACCATTACAATAGCTAACAGTGCTTTATATAAATGGTTGCGCATCTGTTCTTTTCCCCTCTCTTTCTTCCCATGCGTATGCACAGATGAAGCTATCTCATATTGTAGAGATAGCTTCTATCTTATTAATCAACTAAAATGAAATGTGCTTTTACAAATCGGTCAGATAATACGACTAAACGATCAGAAGGATTCAAATCAGATGGTTGAATGACTTTTCCTGCTTTAATCAGTGTAGCTTGGTCAATATTCATATCCACCATTTGGCCAGCTTCATACCAACGGCCATTTTGCCATTGGCTCACACTTTTCACATTAATAGTAGCTGGATATGTCGATTTTATTGACTGTAGTTTACCGACTAGCATTAATGGCGCAACAGGTTTTGCATTATCTAACATGTGAAGAGCCTGCACATGCCCATTGTTTACATAGAAGTAACCATAATCGCCTTCCGATAAATACAGTTCAATATCCGGCACTACACTGTACGTTTTATTACCATCGTCTACCATTGCTTTTGTTGTATTACTAACAGATAGCACGGTGCTTGCAGTTTTTTTGAACACATTCGATTCAATTTTCATTGCATCATCAATTTCAATTAAGTAACCATCTGCTTGTGCTAATCGACCATAATATAATTCATGCGACGCTAAATTTGGTGACATAAAGCTATCACTAGTAACATCCACTACTTGTGCATAATGGTCGCGAGCAGCACCGTCTGTAATGACGAACGCTGTCCCATATGCCAATAATCCTGTAGGCTGAATAAAGCGGCCGTTTCGAATTAAAATTGACCCATCATGGAAGTACAAAGTGCCAGCTGATTTTAATTTTAATAATTGATAATCCGTATCGACTGCAATCATCGGCTCGTAGTACGTGCGTTCATTGTTTTTCAATACGACGATTTTTTCAATAACTTCTTTACCAAATTGCTTCACCGTCGCATAATATGCTTCACTGCCAATATAATTTTTCAATTGCCCTTTTTCAATTTTCGTATTGCCAACATAAATCGGCACTTTTGTTGAAAAATTCATCGTTGAAAGTGCAGTCGTTGATGCTGAGCCAAATTGCCAGTTCACAAAGGCATTTTGATTTTTTACTGTTAATTTGTTCGTATTAATATTAACTGCTTGAATTTCACCTTTGTATAAATTTTCAACTAATGTTCCAGTCTCACTAATATCTACTTTTGTGACAATCGATGTACTTTTATTTTTTAGATGAAGCTTAACTCGATCACCTACATACATCCCACTAATATCTACCGATGAAGAACCCTTTTGAAAAGCAGTATCCTTATTCAAATAATATGTAGTTTCTTTTCCAGTATCTGGTTTCACCATTATGAATAACCCTTTTGGGTCAATACTTGTGATTACCCCAGCAATTATTCTTGGACTTTGAACAACTGTTGTTGATTCCTCTGTGCTATTGGAAGTGCCTCGGAGCTCAATAACACTACGAAGGTTAATTTTAGCTTCTACTTTCATACCCATCTTAAAGCCTTCAATTGTCGTTTCAGTGTTATTAATGTACAGGCGGGCATTATTGTTAATATTATAAGTTACTTGTCGGCCATCAGCATTTTCTAGTGTAATTTTGCTAAGCTGCCTTTCTATTTCCCCGTTTGTATTCGTATATTCTGAATAAGTTACATCGACAAAGGTTCCTGTTACTAACTGTGCGGCATGGACAGTCGGTAGGGATGGCAAACTAAGGGCCATTACAAACAGGACAATCAATATGTATGGAATCTTCTTCAACATTTCCCGCCTCCTTAAAAAATTGTTATTTATAAATAGTATATCGTATTATTGGTAGTTTTTCTTATTCAAAAAGTTACATTTTCACGCGTTTTAATATTTTTTCGAATCTACCATTAGACATAAAGATAGAGGTAGCTTCCAACTTCAAGCTACCTTGCCATCATCATACTTGGATGTCAATTGTATGTCCAGCTGTTGGATGTGGAGCATCTAGCATCTCAACTAGCTGTTCAGTATTTTGCTGTTGCATTTCCATTGCTTGTTTTGTAACAGCTAAAGATACATTTTGCATAAGATTTGATTGATGCATTGCGATTGATAAAGCTGCGATATCCATTTTAGTCCACCTCCTATTACATTTATCGGCTAAACTTGCCATACATCAAGTAATTTCCTCATATTTATCCATAACTTTCAGACTAGCAGCAGAAAAGCTTTTTTACTTCTTTTTGTATATAGAACGCACATATGTGTAGCTCGATGTTACGCAATAAAAAAACATCTACTGTGCTCCATACACGCAATAGATGTTTTTTGATTACATTTTATTTTCAATCGTTTGCCAAGCTTCTTCAAAACCGATACCTTTTTCAGAAGAGAACACAATGAGTGGATCATTTTTATCCATATCTAATGTTTCCTTGACAACTTTTTTGTGCTTATCCCATTTACCTTTTGGAATTTTATCTGCCTTTGTTGCAATGACAATACATGGGATACTGTAATGTTTTAAAAAGTCATACATCATACAATCATCAGCTGTTGGAGGATGACGTAAATCAACAATTTGAACGACGGCTTTTAATTCTTCACGGCCAGTAATATAACGTTCAATCATTTTCCCCCATGCTTCACGCTCTGTTTTTGAGACTTTGGCATAACCATATCCTGGAACATCGACGAAAAACAGCTGTTCTTCAATTTTGTAAAAATTTAGCGTTTGAGTCTTCCCAGGTTTAGAAGAAATACGTGCTAACGCTTTACGCCCAATCATACGATTAATAAATGATGACTTCCCAACATTTGAGCGACCTGCTAATGCAAACTCTGGCAGTCCATCTTCTGGGTATTGGTCCGGTCTTACTGCACTTATGACCATTTCGACATTATGGACTTTCATTTCCTTAAAAACCTCCGTCCAGTGCGATTGCTAATACTTCATCAGCAGATGACACTAGTTTAAATGTAAGTTGTTCGCGTACACTTTCAGGAATATCTTCAATATCACGTTCATTATCTTTTGGACAAATGATTGTTGTTAAACCTGCTCTGTGTGCGCTTAAAGTTTTTTCTTTCAAACCACCGATTGGTAGTACACGACCACGTAACGTAATTTCACCAGTCATTCCTACTTCACGACGAATCGGACGATGTAAAATAGCCGAAACAATTGCTGTCGCCATCGTAATACCTGCTGATGGACCATCTTTTGGTACAGCTCCCTCAGGTACATGGATGTGGATATCATGTGTTTCGAAATATTCGGAGTCTACATTGAGATCCTCTATTTTAGTACGGACATACGATAACGCTGTTTGTGCGGATTCCTTCATAACATCCCCAAGTTTCCCTGTTAACTGTATTTTGCCCTTCCCAGGAGTTAAAGAAACTTCAATTTGTAATGTGTCACCACCAACAGTTGTATACGCTAGTCCTGTTGCTACACCTATCTGGTTTTCCTCTTCCGCTTGTCCATAGCGGAAACGGTGCTTCCCTAAATATTCGATAACTGATTTTGAATTTACTGTTACACGTTTCTTTTCGCCAGAAACAATAATTTTAGCAATTTTACGACAAAGTGTTGCTATTTGACGCTCTAGACCTCGGACACCTGCTTCACGTGTATAATAGCGAATAATGTCCATTACAGCCTCGTCTTTAATAACTACTTGTGTTTTCTTCAAGCCATGTTCTTTTAATTGTTTTGGGATCAAATGATTTTTTGTAATTTGCGCCTTTTCAATTTCTGTATAACCTGCAATCGAAATCACTTCCATTCGATCTAATAAAGGTCCAGGAATTGTACTTAAATCATTTGCTGTAGCAATAAATAATACGTTTGATAAGTCATACGGTTCTTCGATATAGTGATCACTAAACGTGTTGTTTTGTGCAGGGTCCAACACTTCTAACATTGCGGCCGCAGGATCCCCTCGGAAATCATTTGACATTTTATCGATTTCATCAAGTAAAAATACAGGATTAATCGTACCTGCTTTTTTCATTCCTTGAATAATACGTCCTGGCATTGCACCTACGTATGTGCGACGATGTCCTCGAATTTCAGATTCGTCACGCACCCCACCTAAAGAAATACGAATAAATTTACGATCTAAGCTTTCTGCTACTGAACGTGCTAACGATGTTTTACCTACCCCAGGAGGGCCAGCTAAACATAATATTGGTCCACGTAATGAATTTTTCAACTGACGTACAGCTAAATATTCAAGCACACGTTCCTTTACTTTCTCTAGTCCAGCATGATCTCTGTTTAAAATTTCCTCAGCATGAGCAATATTCATTCGGTCTTCCGTTGCTTTCGTCCAAGGTAAAGACACTAACCAATCGATATAGTTTCGAATAACTCCACTTTCCGCACTTGCGCTAGGGAGTTTTTCATACCGATCAAGTTCTTTTAGCGCAGCTTCTTTTGCAGATTCAGGCATACCTGTTTCATCTATAAGCTTACGCAACTCAGCTACTTCACCTGTTTTACCTTCTCGATCTCCAAGCTCTGTTTGAATAGCCTTCATTTGTTCGCGCAAGTAATATTCCTTTTGCGTACGCTCCATTGATTGCTTTACTTTTGAATTAATTTTCTTTTCAAGATCCAGGACCTCTTGCTCATCGTGCAGGCGAATAATTAAATGATCTAAGCGTTTCTTCACATTTAGCATTTCTAAAACTTCTTGTTTATCCGCAATTTTAATTGGTAAATGCGAGGCAATAATATCAGCAAGACGGCTTGGCTCTTCAATGTCTGCAACTGTATTAATTGTTTCTGTTGTTATTTTGTTGGAGGATTTCGCGTATTTTTCAAAATACGTTAACAATGTACGCATTAAGGCCTGTGTTTCCACATCTTTATCGATTTTTTCCTCTTTAACATCAATATCAACAACTGTATATTTGTCTAATGCTTGATAGTTGGACCATGTTGCACGTGCCACACCTTCCACTAAAACACGTAGCGTTCCATTTGGTAATTTTAGCATTTGCTTTACATAAGCCATTGTACCAACTTGATATAAATCTTGCTCTTCTGGCTGTTCATCGTGCATTTCTTTTTGTGTTACCAATAAAATCAATTGGTCCTCTAACATCGCTTGTTCTAGCGCCGCTACAGAACGATTTCTACCCACATCAATATGTAACACCATCGACGGGTATACTAAAAGTCCACGTAAAGGCAATAATGGTACATTTGTTGTTTTTTGAATTGTTACCATGCGGGTATTCACCTCCGTCAAAATTTTCTTGTTCACAATCCCGCGCTTCTAGTATGTGTTTAAAAAACTGATTCACACTATCTATTCAAACGAGCCAAAAATTTCATCTATTTACAGTCGTCAGCTTTATGTATGAATAAAAAGCTGACTCCCGATATGTGCGAACATTGCACAATCGAAGTCAGCTAAGTTACTCTTTTTCTCATAACAATAGACGCTACGTCTGTTTATTATGCCGAAGTTTTTGTGTCGCTACCTTCATCGAGTTCAGTGCCATCTTCAAGAAGCAATTTCGGTTTTTCTTTTTCCGTAATTGTTTTTGCAGTAATGATACATTTTTTCACATCATCACGTGAAGGTAATTCGTACATTACATCAAGCATTGTTGACTCAATAATTGAACGAAGACCACGTGCACCTGTTTTACGTTCAATTGCTTCCTTTGCAATTTCAGAAAGGGCACCTTCATCAAACTCAAGCTCAACACCATCTAGTTCAAGCATTTTTTGATATTGCTTCGCAAGCGCATTTTTTGGTTCCGTCAAAATTTGTACAAGCGCTGCCTCATTTAATTGCTCTAGGCTTGCAAGTACTGGTAATCGACCGATGAATTCTGGAATTAAACCAAATTTCAACAGATCTTCAGGAATCAATTTCGCCATTAATGAACCTTCGTCCACTTCTACTTTATTAGGATCTGAACCGAAACCAATTACTTTTTCACCTTGACGACGTTTAATGATGGATTCAATACCATCAAATGCTCCGCCTACGATAAATAAAATATTTGTTGTATCTATTTGTAAAAATTCTTGATGCGGATGCTTACGTCCACCTTGCGGAGGTACACTTGCAACAGTGCCTTCTAAAATTTTTAGTAATGCCTGTTGGACCCCTTCACCAGAAACATCACGTGTTATCGACGGATTTTCTGATTTACGTGCAACTTTATCGATCTCATCAATATAAATAATCCCTTTTTCTGCACGTTCAATATCATAATCTGCTGATTGAATTAATTTTAATAAAATATTTTCAACGTCTTCACCTACATAACCTGCTTCTGTTAAAGAAGTAGCATCTGCAATTGCGAAAGGTACGTTTAGTATACGTGCTAATGTTTGAGCTAATAATGTTTTACCGCTACCAGTTGGGCCGATTAACACAATGTTCGATTTTGCTAATTCCACATCATCGATTTTACTATTTGTATTGATGCGTTTGTAGTGATTGTAAACCGCAACCGCTAAGGCTTTTTTAGCACGCTCTTGTCCAATTACATACTCATTTAAAATCGATTGAATTTCTTTCGGTTTCGGAATATCTTGGAAGTCAATTTCTTCCTCAACACCTAGTTCTTCTACAACGATTTCTGAACAAAGTTCGATACATTCATCACAAATATAAACACCAGGACCTGCAACTAATTTACGTACTTGTTCTTGTGGCTTACCACAGAATGAGCATTTTAAATTGCCTTTTTCATCATTAAATTTGAACAATATGTTTCACCCCTATTCAAGCTACAATCTTACAAGATTATTGAACCATTATCAAATAAATTGATTGCAACATTTACGTCATGGCGCAAATGCGTCTAGATTTTGAATTATTTTCAAAGTCTTCAAGCACGAGGACTGCTAACTAATAATTACCAGTCATTCATACTTAAAACATTAACGCTGTCTGCTCACCTTCATGCAGATAATTCGTGTTGATGCGACCATTCAGACTAACCCATGACCACTGATTGATTGTTTAGCTTCATTTTTTCGAGGTTTAGTTCCCTCACTCGTAAAACCTATGTGCGTTCTATCTCCATTATAATGGGGACGCTATAGTCACTGCTACTTATCGGCTCTACTATAATGAAGTTAAAATTTAGCATCGTGTAAAAAGTTAAACAACAATACTATGTATAAGTAAATTAACTAAAGTGGCCACCAAAAGTATAACAGTTAGTAAAAATCAGACTTACTTTTTGTCGTCCTTGACCTTGAGAGGTTGGGGCCCCTTTAGCCTAAACTAAAAAGCTATGTGTGATAAAACAAGGCACGGTTTAGCGCCGTACCTTGTCATCTTAATTTTTCTATCTAGTTACGTAAAAAATCTTATTCAGTAATTTTAGCGTTTTCTACTAAAAGTTCAACTGTTTTTTGGATTTTAATGTCATTTTCAAGAACAGCAGTACCGCCTAGAGCGCCAGTAATTTGTTCTTTTGTCATATTGAATTGAGAAGCCATTTTTTCTAATTCAGCATCAATATCAGCTTCAGAAGCTTCAATTTTTTCTGCATCAGCGATTGCTTCAAGCGTTAATGAAACACGCACACGGCTTTCAGCTTCTTCTTTCATTTGACCACGTAAATCTTCTTCTGATTGACCAGAGAATTGGTAGTAAAGGTCTAAGTTCATACCTTGTGTTTGTAAGCGCTGGCCAAACTCTTGTAGCATACGATCTGTTTCAGAGTTAACCATGCCAGCTGGTACTTCGAATTCCGCATTTTCAGCAGCTTTTTCTACTAATTCATCACGAAGTGTAGCATCTGATTCTGCTTGTTTTTGAGAAGCAGTTTGTTCTTTAATTTTTGCACGTAATGCTTCTACGCCTTCTACTTCTGGATCTAATTCTTTTGCAAACTCATCGTTTAGCTCAGGAAGAACTTTTGTTTTTACTTCTTTCACAGTTACTTTGAAAGTAGCTTCTTTACCAGCTAATTCAGCAGCGTGATATTCTTCTGGGAAAGTTACAACAACGTCTTTCTCTTCACCAGCTTTTACACCTACTAATTGCTCTTCAAATCCAGGAATGAATGAACCTGAACCGATTTCTAATGGGTAGTCTTCGCCTTTTCCGCCTTCGAAAGCTTCTTCGCCAACGAAACCTTCAAAGTCAATTACCGCTGTATCGCCTTCTACGATAGCTTCATCTTCTTTAATTTCAAGTTCAGCTTTACGTGCTAATTGTTCTTGGATTTGCGCTTCAACTTCTTCGTCTGTTACTTCAACTGGAAGTTTCGTAACTTCTAAGCCTTTGTAGTCGCCAAGTTTTGGTTCTGGTTTCACTGTTACTTGAGCTGTGAATGAGAAGTCTTGACCATGCACAAAGTTTTCTGTACCAGAAATTTCTGGGTAATCAACTGGCATAATACCAGCTTCATCGATTGCTTTAGCATAAGAATCTGGAACAATGATTTCTAATGCATCTTGGTATAAAGATTCGATTCCAAAACGTTGTTCAAACATTTTACGAGGCATTTTACCTTTACGGAAACCTGGTACGTTAATTTGTTTTACAACTTTTTTGAATGCTTGTTCCATTGCTGCATCTACTTCTGTAGCTGGTACTTCAATTGTTAGAGTACCGATATTTCCTTCTTGTTTTTCCCATTTTGCTGACATGTATAAATACCTCCAAAATAATCTAGTTTCAATTACGCATAACGTAATCGTGTCCGGATTTCGATTTCTCGATAATTTTTGTAAATCCGCAACTTGTGTCAAAGACTTAGCATTTCTGCTGAATAGTATATATCTTTGACATTCATCCACCCACTTTGTCAAATAAGGGACTTCAGTTGAATCAAGTTTAAATGTTAGACAATTTATTCGTAACTACGATTTTGACAACCATTTTAGTATATCATAGATGCGCATAGTTTCAACTTATTTCATACTTCATGGAGTTCTGTTAGTTTTTCTAACATTTGTAAAAAGTCGATGATTTCATAGTCCATTTCCTGCACCTTACCGAGCATTACTTTAACAAAATCAATATAACTATAAGCAATATCATCGGCTGCAAACGGGTGCCATTCAAATGGATACGTAACGATTGCATGCTTTGCCATTAAATATTGTACCATTTCCAATGTCGATGGGTCTTGTTCTAATTCGGATTCTATAATTTTTTTTATTTCACCATATTGCTGTAATTGATTCGGTAACGCTAAATCAATTGGATTAATAATTTTTGTCTGCTCAAATTTAGTAACATCCACTTCGATTGAAACTTCTTGCTCTACTAGCAAAATGAGTGCAAGACTTTGCACAAATGGATGAATATCCGAACATTCGATAATAGCCTTTAACGACTTTTTCAACTGTCTTACATTCGTATCCATCAGTCGATGTAATCGCAACGACTGTTCACTTGGTGTCAGATCAATAAATTTTTCTAATTCATATTCTTGTGTTTCTATTAGATCTTGTACATCTTCTCGTTGTTGAAGCTTTTTAGCGACTTCACTATTTATACTTTTTAAGCGTTCAAATTTTTCTAGCTGCGCTTCAGGCAGTACTTTTTCTTCTATCAACGTATTTATTATAGACTCAACTTGATGATATTCCTTTAACTGCATGCAAATTGTAATGTATAGTTCCATCACTTCAACATACATAGAGGTGCCCATAGCAAGCAATTGCTCACATATTTCCTTAGCTTTCACATAAAGCTTCAGCTCATATAATGCATAGGCATAGGCACTTAAAGCTTTTTCATCTCCATTATCATATAAAAACGCCTTTTCAAAACATGCGACCGCCTCTTCATATTGATATTTCTCCGCATACATATGTCCTTCACGAATTAACGTTTGGGTTGCGCCTGGAAAAACAACAATATTTTCATGTTTAATAACATGGCGCTTTTGCTTTGACATTTTTCTCACCTCTTTAGTTCACTATTTCCTAATTGTTTATTTTTAACAAAAATAATTGAATTTATATTCATATTTTGTAATGAATTGAATTATAATTAATAATACCTAACATAATTTACATTATTATCAAAATTTTCCGCAATCATATAGTCATTGTTAGCTAGACGAAAACAAGTTGTTCACAAGGAGTGTAATACATGCCATTAATGGATACAATCATTGAATTCGATAGTCGCATCTCCCCTGCTTTCGAGGCACTATCAATTAAAGTTATATCAATTACAACAGCACATGGTCCGTTACAAGATTATTCAATTGACTTCGAATTTTTCACGCGAACAAAAATTAATACGTTTTCGAAAGAAGCAACAACCCATATTTCGAGTATTCATGGAACTATACCTGGATCCATCTCAATTGGGCATCATCAGGAGTCACTTTATATTATTCCCCAAAGTGTTCACATTGAATGCAACTATAAGCTTCTTCATATTGATACAAAAGATATGGAACGCATTTTACAACATCCTAACCCAACACTTTATTATAGTGAGTGGCTTTTAGATGCCATCAAAAATGCGAGTATTCTCGTTGAATTAAAAACGAATCAAAACTCCTATATCGAATGGCCACTTGGCATAAAGTCCGCTGTTATATTATAGGAAGCTAAACAAAACTCTTTATGTAACACATGCTTATAAAATTGACTAACAAATAAACTATTTTTGTCTCAGACATACTTAATTAAGTATGTCTTTTTATTGTGAATCAAAAACCATTCCCTCATTCGTTGCGCTTTTATCATATCAGCTTTCTATTGATTACGGTATTGCAATTGACAAAGTAACCATTAAAAAATTCACTTCTGACAAATTTCTTTAGTAAAGAAGGTATAATGAAAAAATAGATTTATTATTGGAGGCAACTAACATGGATATAAAAGAAGCATTACAAACATTTTCTTCAATGACACCTACTGAAAAACAAGCTTTTTTTGAAAAAGAAGGTGATTGGCTATTGAAGGAAATGTTAACACATATCGGTTCTATTGATGAGCAGCTACGTGACCATTTGATCTATCGAACATTTATCGACCTGCTTAGTGATAACTTACTAAGTTCACAGCAGCTCCAATATTTGTTCGATACGGCAACAGGTGACGATTTCTTATATGCAAACATTGGGGAACAAACGGGAGATAGTGTATTTACTCGTTCCTTTTCAGCGTTACTTGTTGCTAGCATTCTTGCAAAAGATAGCGAGCTCCTTATTTTAAATGATACAAGCTTGGACACTTTCTTTAAAAAAATTGGTCGCTATTTATTACTTGAGAAGGATACAAGAGGACATGTTGAAGGCAAAGGTTGGGCACATAGCATTGCACATGGGGCTGATTTAGCCGCCATGACAATTAAACATCCTAAATTTGACTTGCAACATGCACCTTCCATCTTACATGCATTGAAATTAGCAACTTGGAAAGATGTTGTCTATGTTAACGATGAGGAAGAACGCTTTGTCAATATTATTGAAGCATTATTAGCAAGGGACTATTCTGAAGAAGCCTTAACGGAATGGGTCGAGCAAACTTTTGATAAATTCGAAATACATTTAGTAACACAAGGCTATAACGAAAGCTTTTTTAGCGGCCGTACTTGCACTTTAAATACGATGAAAACATTGTACTTCGCTTTAAAAATGAATAATCTAGCACCTAAACTTCAAAATACACTTTATATTCAAGTAGCAAAGTGGCTGAAGCTCGGTTCTTAACTAATGAAAGAACATCCAATTCACATCGGATGTTCTTTTGTTTATACGAACACCAATATTGGTATACTAATTTCTGTTAAATTTTGAAAGCGCTTAATTATGTTAACATAATTTTATCATTGTTCCAGTATCCTCTCTCTAATCATTCCTTACATTGAAAATTTATCCTTTATTCTTTGGAAAACCGTCTTTTTATATACTCCTTTTTTTAAAAAAACGCAACTAAAAAGAATCGAAAACAGAGGTAGGTCAAGGATTTTATTACAAATCATCGTCTAAAATGTGAAATAGAATTTTTCACAAAAAAAACATTTACTTAGTTAAATACGATAAACTCAGTATTTTCAACGTTTATACAGTGTTAAATTAACAAAACCTAAAAATACCAATAGTGAAATAGCTTTTTTTGTTCAAAAAATGTTCATATTCAACCCCATTTCATTATCATATTTATAATTAATTATTTTTTTTTTTAGTGAAGCGGGCGTATAATCCTATATGCAAACAAAGACATGATGCGACCATCGACATTGAAATTTTGTCCAATTTATGGTGCATTAATCATCATGTATGTGAACGCTTGCACCAGACCAATCAAATACTAGACATTATGCTTCATATCGAACCATGCCATTGTCATTGTAAATGCAACTGTACTTGATTGGTACAACAGATAAAAGAGGTGACCTCAATACCCACTATTTATAAATGTGAATCAATACTACTACACATTAAATTTATGAATAGCCGTTTTATAGAAAGGAGTCAAACATGAATAAAAAATTAAGCTTAATGTTTTTAGCATTTGGTGCTATTGCAATCCTGTCTGGTTGTGAACCATTAACAGTTTTCAATCCAAAAGGACCGAATGCTCAAACATTATCAAACACAATTATTTTATCCATTATTACAATGGCAGTTATTTTACTAGTCGTGTATGTGCTTTTTGCGTTTATGCTAACAAAATACCGCGCATCTAAAGCATCTGCCGATTATGAGCCACCTCATGAAGAAGGTAGTCACGTACTTGAAA
Source organism: Lysinibacillus sp. JNUCC-52 (assembly GCF_015999545.1). NCBI lineage: Bacteria > Bacillati > Bacillota > Bacilli > Caryophanales > Bacillaceae > Lysinibacillus > Lysinibacillus sp. JNUCC-52. The sequence goes on along the minus strand of NZ_CP065546.1, from coordinate 4,134,279 downwards.
TTACGTGGACAGTTATTCCTATTATTATCGTAGCATTCCTAGCAATTGTTACTGTTAAAACAACTAGTACGGTAGAAACAACACCAGAAGGTTATGACAATAAAGAACCACTTGTTATTTATGCAGCATCTTCAAACTGGAAATGGCATTTTAGCTATCCAGAAGAGGGTATTGAAACTGTGAACTATGTAAACATTCCAACTGATCGTCCTATTGAATTCAAATTGTATTCATTCGGACCAATCACAAGTTTCTGGATTCCACAGTTAGCTGGTCAAAAATATGCAATGAGTGACATGTTAACAACTATTCACCTTGCAGCAGATGAAGTTGGCTCTTTCATGGGTCGTAACTCTAACTTTAACGGTCGTGGATTTGCGGAAATGGAATTTGAAGCTCAATCTATGACTCAAGCAGACTTCGAGCAATGGGTTAAGGACGTAAAAGCGAACGAAAAACCATTAACTGAAGAGAAATTCAAAGAATTATTAGCAGCTGAACATGTAGGTCGTTCAAGCTACTCATCTACTCACTTAGATTTCAGCCCAGCACCAATGGCACATGGTGATATGGATATGGGGGGTATGGATCATAGCGACATGGATATGTCTGATGAAGACATGAACCATGAAGATATGGACCATTCAACTGATGCCGATTCAACACATTCACACTAATTTTCAAATTTGAAAGGAGCGCATCCTATGAGTATGGAAGAATTATTCCATCCACTGCAAGAACCGATGATTTTAGCGGCAGCTATCAGTATCGTAGTTGGTGCAGTTGTTGTCGTAGCAGGCCTTACTTATTTTAAAAAATGGGGCTACTTCTATAAAAACTGGCTATCAACAGTCGATCATAAAAAGATCGGTATTATGTATATCGCCGTAGCACTATTAATGCTATTCCGCGGTGGTATCGACGCACTTTTAATGCGTGCACAAACAGCCGTTCCTGATAACGGACTTCTTGATGCACAACATTATAACGAGATTTTCACTACACATGGTTTAATCATGATTTTATTTATGGCGATGCCGTTTGTTATCGGTTTAATGAACATTGTTATTCCATTACAAATTGGGGCACGTGACGTAGCATTCCCTCGTTTGAATGCAGTCAGCTTCTGGGCATTTGCAGCAGGTTGTGGCTTGCTGAACCTATCATTCATTATTGGTGGTTCACCAGATGCAGGTTGGACAGCTTACTTCCCATTAGCAAGTACTGATTTTAGTCCAACTGTAGGGAACAACTACTATTCATTAGCACTACAATTATCAGGTATTGGTACGTTATTGACGGGTGTGAACTTCATCACAACGATCTTTAAAATGCGTGCTCCTGGTATGACATTAATGAAAATGCCAATGTTCTCTTGGTCAATTTTAATTACAAACGTTATTATCGTATTTGCGTTCCCAGTATTAACTGTAGCACTTGCTTTAATGATGTTAGACCGTCAATTCGGTACAAAATTCTTTGCAATGACAGACGGCGGTATGGATATGCTTTGGGCCAACCTATTCTGGGTTTGGGGACATCCTGAGGTTTACATCGTTATCCTACCAGCGTTCGGTATTTTCTCAGAAGTTATTGCAACATTTGCACGTAAAAACTTATACGGTTACAAATCAATGGTAATGAGTATGGTTGTCATTTCATTACTATCATTCTTAGTTTGGGCCCACCACTTCTATACAATGGGTCACGGCGTTATGGTAAACAGTGTATTCTCTATTACTACAATGGCGATTGCTGTTCCAACTGGGGTTAAGATGTTTAACTGGTTGCTCACAATGAGGCACGGTAAGATTCAATTCACTACCCCAATGCTTTATGCGCTTGCATTTATTCCGATCTTCACAATTGGTGGGGTTACAGGTGTAATGCTAGCAATGGCAAGTGCTGACTATCAATATCATAATACGATGTTCTTAGTTGCCCACTTCCACTATGTATTAATTCCAGGTACAGTATTTGGTGTACTTGCAGGTTACCATTTCTGGTGGCCAAAAATGTTCGGTTTCCGTTTAAATGAGAAATTAGGGAAAGCTGGTTTCTGGTTCATCGCTATCAGCTTTAACGTAACATTCTTCCCTCTATTCATTTTAGGTTTAGATGGTTATGCACGTCGTATGTACACTTACTCAGCTTCAACTGGTTACGGTCCATTAAACATGCTATCGTTCATCGGTGCCCTTGGACTTGCAGTAGGCTTTGCGTTAATCTGCTATAACATTTACTACAGCTGGAAACATATGCCTCGTAACGAGAAAGCAGATGTTTGGGATGGTCGTTCATTAGAATGGGCTACACATTCTCCAGTTCCTGAATACAACTTTGCAGTAGTACCAAACGTGTCACGTTTAGACGAGTTCTGGTTCGCGAAAAAAGAAGGTCGCGATATTACTGCTGGTAAAATTGAAAAAATCCACATGCCTAACAACACAGGTACTCCTTTCTGGACAAGTGGATTCTTATTCCTTGCAGCATTCTTCGCTGTATTTAGTCTATGGCCTCTAGCCATCATCAGCATGCTTGTTGTATTTGGCTTCATGGCTCATCGTTCATTTGAAGATGATCATGGCCGTTACATTTCAGTGGAAGAAATTATGGAAACTGAAAAAAGTTTGAGAGGTGATAAATAATATGAAAATCGATTCTTCACTTCCATTAGAATATAGTACAGAGGAAAACCGCTTAAAGATTTTTGGTTTCTGGATCTTCCTTGGCGCCGAAATCATGTTATTCGCTACACTCTTTGCTGTCTATTTCACGCTACACAATCGTACAGGTAGCGGCCCAGACGGTGCTGAGATTTTCGAGTTAACACCAGTATTACTAGAAACATTTTTACTTCTAGCAAGTAGTTTTACAATCGGTCTTGGCGTACACGCTATGCGTCTTGGCAACAAAAAAGCAATGATGACATTTTTCATCATTACACTTATTTTAGGTCTTGGCTTCTTAGGTATTGAGATTGATGAGTTCGTCACTTATGTTCATGAAGGTGCAACAATTACAACAAGTGCATTTTTATCTTCATTAATGACTTTACTTGGTACGCACGGTGCCCACGTAACATTTGGTTTCTTCTGGGGTGTTGCAATTTTAATCCAAGTAGCAAGACGTGGCTTAAACCCACAAACGGCTAACAAAGCGTTTATTTTCTCACTGTACTGGCATTTCCTAGACGTTGTTTGGATTTTCATCTTCAGCTTCGTCTACTTGAAAGGACTGATTAGCTAATGAAGGAACTATTCCCAAAACAACACGTGATGGGCTTCGGCTTCTCACTATTACTAACAGTTATCGCTTTAGCAGTTGTGAAATTTGATATGTCTTACAATATGGCATTTGCTATCCTATTAGTAACTGCACTTGCACAAGCAACTGTTCAATTAGTATTATTCATGCACATCGGTGAATCTGAAGATAAAAAAACATTATATACAACAATTTTATATTCAGTATTCGTAGCTGCTGTGACAGTCCTTGGTACATTATTTGCAATGATCTGGGGTTACTAATCAAAAGAGCCGAGAAAATGATTTCATTTTCTCGGTCTTTTTTATTTGAATCTAGCAAAAAACCAACCTTCGAAATTTCGAAGATTGGCTTCCGAGTTCCAAAATTAATTGTCACTAGCTTTGTTAAGATGATTATTTTTTAAATTAGCGAACAATCAATACATCACATGATGCTAATCGGACGATTCGTTCTGCTACTGAACCAAGTACCATCTTTTCTATTTGATTTAACCCCGTTGCACCACATACAAGTAAATCTACAGTTGGAAGTTGTGTAAGAATACTTTTCGGCGAACCAGTTTCTACATTAGCTAATGCTTCCGTTACACCTGCTGCTTGAGCTTCTATTCTTAACTTCTCTATTCTGGTAAAATTCTCTTCTTTTAATTTCTCAGCATACTTCAAGTCATATGCCGTAACAGCTCCGAACGACTTCGTGTCAATGACATTCACTAATTGTAATGTTGCCCCATACTCAATTGCCAATTTTATAGCTCGATCATAGGCTTTTAATGACTGTTTTGAAAAATCTATAGCTACTGCGATTGTCTTATAATTCATAGCTATCTTTCCCCCCTCATCTTTTCCAACCAATTCAACGTTTTCAAAATCATTATATCATAATGGTATTCGATATAGTTTATCGTCATTATTTAGTGGATTCCCACGTCCATCTGTATTATTGCTTACAAAATAAAGATATTGCTCGTCCACGAAAACATCTCGAATTCTCCCCAGCCCTGCTATCATTTCCCTTTGGCTGTTCGTTTTAAGATCAAATTCCAAAACAGCCGCTCCTCTTAACGCAGCAACGTACAATTTATTGTCATAATAATCGATGCCCGAAGGAGCCCACGTGTTGCTACTTCCTGATGTAAACAACGGTGACCTCATTTTTTGTCGAGTCTCAATCCCTTCAATGATCGGCCAACCATAGTTTTGTCCTGCATCTATTTTGTTTATTTCATCATTGGCGCTATTGCCATGCTCACTTGTGAATAATGTGCCGTCTAACGACCACGTCAGTCCCTGCGGATTGCGATGTCCATAACTATAAACAAATGAATTTGGGAATGGATTATCAGAAGGAATCGTTCCATCTAAATTAATTCGTAAAATTTTCCCTTCTAATACAGACAGGTCTTGCGCTACAGAAGGTTGCAATGCATCCCCCACTGTTGCATAAAGCTTACCATCCGGCCCAATTTTAAGTCTTCCTCCATGATGAAAGGTACCACTTACTATTTCATCAATGAGCAAATGCTCTTCATTCCAAACATTCTCTTCTTGTCGAAGTGTCACTATCCGATTAAACTGCTTATTTCCATCGACATACGTATAATAAGCATACGCAAGTTTTGAATCAGAAAAATCAGGAGCAAGTACAAACCCTAATAATCCTGCTTCAGCGGCTGTCGCTAGTTCCTTTTTCAATTTGACATGTTGTCTCTCTATTTCTCCTTCTTTAATTTTTACAATATACCCAGCTCTCTCCGTAACGTAAAACATATTTTTATATTTTTCGATAGCCCATGGTATGTTTAAATTATCGGCGATTACTTCTATGTTCTTATTGCTTTCTAGATTATCTGTAACATTCTCCTGCTTATGCATTGTAGGCCTTTGTTGTGAACTTGAGGAACAGCCAGACGCCAAAATCATTATTAAAAACAAAAAAATAATTCTTTTCTTCAATTGCTAACCCTCTTTCTTAAAGTTATTTCGTCGACTTGCAATTTCTTATGTTAATCGTACATGATATATTTACTTCCTAATTAAATACCAATAAACTATTATGTACATATTTAACCAAAAAATGATATAAAAAGGAGAGCATTATGGAAGAAGTAAAAGTTGTCTATGCATTCATTAAAAACCTCAATCATCAAATTTTAATGGTTCATAATCACGAAGGTCATTGGTCGCTTCCTGGAGGAAAAGTTGAAGCAGGTGAAACACTATTTGAAGCGGCAATCCGCGAGGTTAAAGAAGAAACAGGCTATATTGTTGAAATAGGGAAGTTACTTTCAGTTAATGAGGCAAAGTTTACGGGTCGGAATCATCATGCTTTGTTTTTCACTTTTGAAGCGCAAATAGTAGAAGGTGAGGAGGAAATAACATTACCTGATGAAATTTCACTCATTGAGTGGGCACCTAGCGATCTTGCCAGCATTAGAATGCCGTATTATATAGGTGGTGTGGATAATCTCTATCAAAATCACGCTCTTTATTACTATGAAGGAACAAAATAGCAAAGATTTTTCAGCTGCAGGCTTCTTGTGTTTTAAACATAATAAAAGCCACTACTTATTAAAAGTGTGACTACGTAATAATATGGGTGCGAAGGCTAGTGAAAATAAGGAAGAACTTTATCAGCCACTACCTTTTCACCAGCTTGTATCCATTTGCTTTTGTCATGTATATGACCATCATTATCAAGCGGTGTTTGGAATTGACTAGCCCCTGTCGCATCAAGCAATGAGCCTTCATCATAATCTAATCCCACGTTTATAACATGTTTAATAACAAAAGGGTTTTGAAAGCGGATTTGTGCATCATAAAAATCTAGTTCACCCTGTGTCACGATAAAAGGTACACGTAAATAAATTGTTTCGCCCCCCTCGCTCGATAAAATTGTATCAAAGCTCCCTTTGTGATACTCCCAATTGCCTCCAATTGTAAAACCATGTCTTTCGATTTGATCACGTAAATAACCAAAGGTAATTTCTTTACCGACAATATTAGATTCAATTTGTAACAATTGTATGCCCTCCCTTACTTTTGATTTCAGTCTATCCTAAAGAGAGGAAATACAAACAAATATATTCGGCATGATGTGAAATACTTTGTCATAAGTCATTTTAATTTTAGAAATATCCTGAGGCTCATTTTAAGCCACCTCCCATGCTTTCTATTCCCTTTTTACCCGATGTTAGATAAAAGTGTCCTATAGTTATTAAAAATTTACATACGGGCTTGTAAACGACTTAAAAAGAAAAGTTCTTTATTATATAAATTAAACCGACAAAAAAAACTGTAGGCAAACTCAAATTTGAGTTTGCCTACAGTTAGATATCGTTCGTTTAATTAAAAATTAAAGTTTTACGATGTTTGTAGCTTGAGGTCCACGTTGGCCTTCTTCTACTGAGAATTCAACTTTTTGACCTTCGTCAAGTGATTTGAAACCTTCACCTTGGATTGCTGAGAAGTGAGCGAATACGTCGTTTCCGCCTTCTACTTCGATGAAACCGAAACCTTTTTCTGCGTTAAACCATTTTACTGTACCTTGTTGTGTCATTTAAATGACCTCCATTAATTGTATTTAATAATATCCGATTTCCTCAAAAGAAAAAAATTCACATATTACAAAAAGTACCGAACAAAACACGATTACTCTTTGTAACATGTGAATTATTGTTTCTTTGCAAACGATGTTATTGAATTCATTATATAATATAAAATCTCATTTGTCTAGCACTTATATAAAAAACTTCTTCGACTCCGCATAGTATGAAAAAAACCCCATACAAATTTTTTATATGGGGCATGTAAATCTCTGTTATTCCTCGTTAAACCATAGCTGATCTTGATTATCTACATCTCCATTATAATTGATTAAAATTTCTTCCCCAGCTTTAATATCCTTATAAGCAAAGAAATCGAATGTTTGGTTTCTAAAATTAATCTCATATGTTGCATTCGGTTCATAAGAATGATTAAACAGCATGCCATAGCCAAGAAGGATAGCAGATTGTCCTATTCCATATTCAAAAGCATAATCCCCAAGCAATGTTTGCTCGATGTATTGATGCTGTTCATTTGGATAAGAAATGACTGGAGCTTCATGCAAAAGCGCTCCTTTTTGGATATCGCATGTAGCAAATACCCCTCTATTGAATTCTCCATCGCTTAATGGAGATGTTTTAATTTCTATCATGTTTTGTCTCCTACTCACTTTTAAAATATACTTTCTAACTGTACCATTAATTTGGTCAATGAGCGCATCTTTTTGTTTTTTTTGAACAATTTTTTCAATTTAAATACATAAAATAGACATTTCGTACAATAAAAATAGCTGAAACATAAAAAAATTGTGCAGCATTTCTATTGAAAGGCGCTGCACAGTATCTTAGTTTTTATCTTTATTTTTTAATAAATAATTGATAATACCTATGATTATCATTAAACCAATAAAAGTACCCGTACGGTCTTGTTCAATGGAAAAAAATGTTGGAAGGACATATAAATTAAATATAAAGATTAATGTAGCTAGTATCAATAAAAATCGATATATCATTTATTGTCTTCATACCTTACTGTCTCCAAGATCCTCTACAAGCTCGTTCCATCATAATTAAACATTGGTAAGAAAGTGGAAAGCAATAGATTTAATGATAACAAAATACATATTTTTTGTTTCATATAAAAAATCCCTCCCATAAAATACTTGTAAATATTATAAATTCTCATTCCGAATATTTCAATTTTTTTACTAATTCAACTTTTTACTATAAGAGCGTTTTCGTTCAATCAGAAACACTTCTTTTAAAACAATGACTTTCCTAATAGACCACGCTACGATTGAATCCAATAATCGTAACGACCCTTTACTAAACCTTTCGCAATAATGTAGTCACCTGCGATTACAACATTTTTAAATGTTTCATAGCTACCTCTAATATTTAAATCCCTTTGGTCATAAATTTTTGTGACCATTTGCGGTTGGTCGTTGACATAAATTGTATCATTTACTTTTAGCGGGAACTGAATCGCAATATTATGATTGTGTAGTTCGCTTTCTAAATGATACATTAGCTTCTTATTTACAAGCGTGTAGCTTAGTTCACCTTCTATTTGTTTGCCACCGCTAATTTCGTCGTCATTCACAAGTTGCATATGTCCTTGCCAGCGATTACTAGAAATCGGTGAAAACTCGGCTAAATAGTAATCTGGTGCTGTTTCTGATAAGGAAATCTTTTTCGTTGCATCAAATAATAAGCTCGACGGTTCGGTTAAAGTTTGCAGTTCCTTATCAACGATTGGCGTCTTTGATAAAGCACTAGCAGGGAGATATCCATATATTTTATTTGAAGACACATATGCACGACCATCTGCTGTTGTGAAATAGACTGCAACCGATGTACCAGGTTTTAATGACTGACTTTGCCACCCAGGACGAACCGATAAATCAACGATCTGTTTTACATATTGGGTTGTGCCTTCAGGTAAATTCGAAACATAGTCTTGAGGTACAAATCCCCATATATAATCGATTGTCGTATCAGTTCTTGGATTGTATTCTACTTTGACATAATCACCACTTAGCTCGACCACTTTAAAAACAGCCCCATAGGGTGTATGCATAATAGTTTTTGCTGAACTATTCGGGGCTTCTTTAATAGAAACGCCTTTTGCTGAATTAGCAAAAATGGGTGTTCCTACAGTAAACTTCCCCCCAGATACTTGTTGTTGAATAGCTAACGGCACTTCCTTGTAAATAACTAAATCCGTTGCTTGTACACGATAGTCACCACTCATGTTATATACTTTGCCAACAGTCGAATACTCATGGCCATAAACGCGATAAAACTCTCCTTTTTTTACAATAAGCGAAACAAACGTACCGTCAGCATTTTTTTTATATATTTTCACGTCTTTAGAAAATGTTAATTTACCCGTTTGTCCTTTTGTAATCTCCGCTCCATCCCATATTACTTTTGCTTCAGTAATTGATTGGAAGCTTATACACATAATGAAAGTAATTAAAACAATCCACTTTTTCTTCACTTCTACCGCTCCTTCTAAACTATCTTTAGTTATTAAAAAGCAAAGGCTTCCTCAGTAAGAGAAAGCCTCGCTAACAATTATTACTTTAATAAATCTACATTGGCGCCATACATCAGTTCACTGAAAGCCATTTCCCTTTAAATTCTGCAACAGGGAGTGGACGGCTAAATAAGTACCCTTGTGCATAATCACAGCCAATCTCAGCCAAGAAGTGATATTCTTCCTTACCTTCTACGCCTTCAGCGATCACTTTCAAATCGAGTTGTTTGGCTATCGCTATAATGGTTTTTACGAGTGCCTTGTTCTCATCATCTTGATTCATGCCAATGACAAATGATTTATCAATTTTCAAGGAATCAAGAGGATATTTATTTAAATAACTAAGGGATGAATACCCTGTTCCGAAATCATCCATCGATAAACTGATACCGAGTTTTTTTAATGCACATAATTTTTCAATCATCGACTCTGCATACATTGCGATACTTTCCGTTATCTCTAATACAATATAGGACGCATCCAATTCTGCTTTCTCAATAGCCATTTGGACATTTTCTACAAACGATGATTCAAGTAACTGCTTTACTGAAACATTTATACTTATTTTCAATTCCTTATTTGTTTCATTGTGCCAACGTGCAGTTTGGGTAATTGCCGTATTCAATACCCATTTACCGATAGGAATAATCATTCCTGTCTCTTCCATAATGGAAATAAATTCGTCTGGTGTTACTTGACCAAGTACCGCATTGTTCCATCTGATGAGAGATTCCATACCAATGATTTCATTCGTTCTTACATCTATAATGGGCTGATAATAAAGTTCAAATTCATTATTATCTAGTGCAGTACGTAATTGTTTTTCAATCATCATTTTACGATAGAAATGTTGTTGCATTTCGGAAGTAAATAATTGATAGTTATTTTTCCCTCTTTCTTTTACATAGTACATGGCTGTATCTGCATGCTTAATTAATGTATTGGCATCATAGCCATCATTCGGGAACGTGCTAATTCCTATACTTGGTGTAATGAAATACTCACTACCATCTATCCAAAAGCCTGAAATAAATTGTGCCAATAAGTCCTTAGCAAACGCTTCACTTTCATTCGCATCATAATAAGGAAGTAAAATTGTAAATTCATCTCCACCGAGACGATAAATGTTTGCCTTACGATGTTTTTCTTCTAGTAACCTTTCAATCCGTCTTGAAACTTCTACTAATAATAAATCGCCTACATCATGTCCAAGACTATCATTAATATATTTAAAGCGATCTAAATCAAAAAATAATATTGCATTGTCACTGCCCTCGATTTTAGCCTTTTCTAAAAGGGCAATTAAATCATCATTGAACATTCTTCTATTCGGTAATCCTGTTAATGCATCATGATTCGCTTGGAATTTAATTTCATCTTCATATTGCTTACGTTCAGTAATATCTGTTGAAACAGCAAGTAACGTAGAACTATCATGTAATTGAATCGGTACTTTAACCGTTTGTACCCATATAACATCCCCAGATGCAGCTGTAATGGCTTCCTCTTTTATGAAATGTTTTTCTGGTAGCTTGAACATGTCTTTCTCAAGATCAACGCACTCATCCTCATTAGTCAAATCAATGAGTAAATCAGTATCTGTTTTTCCAATCATATCTTGAAAGCTCATACCCATTAACTGTGCGTAGGATTTATTCATTAAAGTATAACGACCATTTTCATCCTGTGCATAAATGTAATTCGGATTTAAATCAATAACTTTAAATAAAAACTGCTTTTGTTCATAAAGCTTTTTATTCATAGTTTTTACGATTTCAAGATGCATTCTGCTTGAAAGAATTAAGATCGAAATAGCAAAGACTAAAACAGCAATCGAACTTGGGTACAATCTTGTATTAGGAAACATATTTAAGTAGCCAATAGCAAACCCAATGGACGTGAAAATATTAAAATAAAACAAAAATGAACGTTCATTCTTGTTTTGTACATCTAAACTAATCAATAAACTAATAATGATACAAACTATAAAAAGAAGGACATTAAAATTAAAAATCCATGAGAGCTCGCCATCTACTGGAAAATAAAATATGCTCGTATCCATTTGAATAAGTTCTAATTGACTAATGCCCTTAGAGCTCCATCCGATTATGTAACCAAGTAATGCAAATGCATAAGATATAATAACGGTTGTTCGATTAACAAGATACCCCCACTTTTTTTGATATTCAATTGGTAGTATTTCTTGTACAATCGTATAACCTATATAAAAGATTGTTGGTGTTAACATAATAGACCCAAATCGAAACAGCTTGAAAAAGAACATTATCGTCTCTTCACTAAACAGTCGATATGCGTACAAAAACGAAACATCGATGTGCCAAAATGAGGCTAAAATTAAGAATAGAAAAATAATTTTAGAAAGTTTATTTTTTTTAAATAACACTAAGATTGTAATGCCAACACAAACGGGAATAAATGATAATAAAATTAAAAATATAAAAAACATATAAAGAGCCTCCTATGTATGTGTCAGTAATAGACAAGCATTATTCCCGCTACTCCCATGAGTAGTAATACATACAGACTCTACTGCTTGATGTCTAGTTTCATAAACAATAGGTATGTCTTCAAACCCATGCCCAGAGGTTTTAATCGTTGGAGGTATAAACCTGTATTCCATTGATAATAAAGATGCAATAATTTGCATCGCACCCATTGCACCAAATGTGTGCCCTATCATTCCTTTAATAGACGTAATAGGCACTTTAGAGCCAAATGTTTCTTTCAGAGTAAAGCGTTCTATCTGATCATTTACCTCTATCCCTAGCGCCTGACTGTTTATATAGCTTGGTATAGTATCTCCGACTGTTTCTTGAAAAACGTCCAGCATATGTCTACCAGTGATATCAGAGCTTAATAGTTTTTGTCCTTCATTTCTTGAAATCACACGTTCAACTTTACCGTAGATTTTCTGTCCACGACTGACGGCTGATTGTCTACGCTCTAAAACCATTACCCCAGCTCCCTCGGATAACACAAAGCCGCGATGCTGAGTTGAAAACGGCACACCAGCTTTTTCAATAGAACTTTCTAGCGAAAGTGATCTTATTTTTTTAAAGCCATTAACTGTCCATTGGCCTAAAGGAGCCTCAGTTCCTCCCACAATACAAGCATCAACACTTCCAGATTCTAATAGCTGTTTCCCTATTAATATAGCATCCAAACTAGCACTACAGCCTGTTGTTACTGTAAATGCAGAACCACACGAACCGATTGCTTCGGCAACAGAACTTGAAAGTGTGTGCGTATCCACAAGGGAAACTCCATGAATGGGAAATTGCCTTAAATCAAAAGCTGCAGTAGCATATTTTTCGATTTCAAGTATTGCTCCAGCGGATGTACCCATAATTACTGCAATACGATGTGGTTTAAAATCATCTAAATTTGACATTTCAGCTGCATCCAATGCAGCAGCAATCGCCATTCTTACTGAACGCGGATGACGATGATAACTTACCCCATTTATCTCCTTGAAACTTTCTTCAATCAAACCCGCTACGATATTAGTGTGAGGCTGATGAGCATTGTTTAAAATGCTCTGCGTACAAATACCTTTTTCTAATATATTTAAAAAGCTAAATTTATCTAAAATTCCAGGAGCTTTAATGCCATATCCTGTTATGACTATGTCGTCCAAATATATCACCTTCACACTTTAACTTTATTCCATTATATACAACTAAATCGGACATAGTCTATATTCGAAAGCCTTAAGTTCTAAGTAAGTGAGCTTTTTGGATAATTTGTATCACTTTTAAGCAAAATATCGCAATAATTTAAGGTAAAATCTTTCTATAAATATAATAAATTACAATACACAATAACAAAAATTGTGTAGCGCTTGTATTAATTGACGATTCTTTGGTTATATTCAACCCATTTTTCCATTTCTCTTTCGACCGCTCGATTTTGCCATTCAAACCAAATGCCACTACATTCACTGCAATGGCTTTCTACACCACTTTTATGATGCCCATCTTTACATGTAAAGACGGTCTTTTTACGACAGCTATAGCAGTAAAGCTCTTTATCTTTAATAAATTCCAAGCTAATCAACTCCAACGTTTTTACATACAGTACTTTCCAAATAGTATGCAATTTAATCGTTTCGTTGATTAAAAATCGCTGTGGGGTTATTTATGTATTCCCTTTAATCCTGTTGTAACAAAAAAGCCCTTTCAATCATTAAAAGATGAAAAGGGCGTCCATATTTGCAGAGAGCTATCCTCAGTAGGAAGCTTGCTGCTAGCTAACAAGAATTAAATTTCTCTAGGTGGGATGATACCTGCAATAAGGAGGAGAAAGAAAACTAGCCCAATTAAGCAAAATAGTACCGAGGCAAAAAATATTGGGCCTTTCTTCGCGATATACTGCTCGCTTTTTTGCATAATACCTGTTTGAGCAGTAACTTGCACTTCATTGAATCTAGCCATTGGACCACCACTACTCGAAAAGTAAAAAATACCACCCGCAATAGCAAAGCCAATAAAGAACATAATTTCGATAAAGCGAACGGAGAAAAATGATGCAATAAAGTACGTAATAACCGCTTCTACAACTAATGTCACAATCATAATGATGTAATCTTTCTTTCGCATATACAACTCCCCTTTTATCTTGTTAGTTTATATACGACTAAACTTGGTTTAAGTTCCAAATTTAAACAAAAAGTGCCTGACACTCAAAAAAAAAGCACTTCAAACCTTTAGATTAGGATTTGAAGTGCTTCCATTTATGTGCCTGACACTTTATTTACTAGCTTTATAAGCGCTTAAAAATTCTTTCACTTTTGAGCTATCTGCAGTTAGCTTTAAGCCCGTGTCAACAAGTGGAGAAACTGTTGATACTGCTGGTTTTTTATTACCTTGATAGTAGCTAATAAATTCATCTTGGTTGATAGAGTAAAGAATTGCTTTACGTAAGTCTACTGATTTCGATACTTCACGACCTTTTGGATTTACTAGTAAATAAGAGACTGCATTACTATCAGCTGTTTTTAATGTTAAGTTGGCATCGCCTTTTACTACATCAATTTTAGTTTCTGGTACGGATTGTAATACGTCAATTTCACCATTACGAAGTGCAGATAGCGCACTGTCATTATCTTCAATAAAGCGAACACTTATGTTATTAATTTTCGGCTCGTTGTCTGTACCAACTTGGTAAGCAGGGTTTTTGACAAATGTTGCTTCGTAATCATTTTTTTGCACTAAAATGTAAGGACCAGATGCTGCTAAATGGTTTGCATATGTTGCCCCTTCTGTAACAGTTGCTTGGTCACCATATGCAACATTTACATTTGGATCATAGCTTGCTACGTCAAACGTATTAACCGCTTTAACCGCCGCTTCAGAGACGATTCCGCCTGATTGGTGCGCTAAATAATTTAGCACTTGCGGGAACGGATTTGGCGTTGTAATTTTCACAACTTGATATTTACCTGCTGCATTGTCGACACTTGCTTCATCCGTTACAACTTGCGCAATTGCTGCTGGTAGTTGATCTGATAATTCATCTAAAACCGATTTTCCGTCAGCTGTTTTCACAGATTCAAGTGAAGTAATATCTGAAACTATCTCTACGGAATCAATATTTTCATGAATTGAATATGTGCGGTGATCTGGTACCGAATTTTGATCTTTCGCACGTTCTAATGAGAATACAACATCTTCAGCCGATACTACATCACCAGTATCTACTGCTTTGCCATTTTCCACTTTAGCAAAATTAATATCATCACGTAGCACGAAATAGTACTCTTGGTTATTTTCAGAAATAGCATGATTATATGATAATGAACCATCCGATACTACTTCATCTGTATCAGATAAATTCACTAAACGAACATACATATTTGTATTTAATGTATTAATCGAACCGTCATTCCCTTTAATCGGATCAAGAGACGTTAATGAGCCTATTGATTGATGTAATACTAATGTGTCCGTTGCATTTTTGCCAGCATCATTAAATGCAATTGATTCCCATGCTTGAGCACGTGATTTTGGTAATCGCACAGTATCCGGGTTTACTTTTTTCGAATAAATACCTTGGAATTTTTGAGAAATATATAACGGTGCAATATATGCATTATCAAATACTAATGCTTGCTCAAGCTCTTTATATTTCTCTTTTGCAGCATCGCCTGTTAAAGTACTTGCCTCATCAATTAATTTATCGACTGTCTCATCTGCAGTCACACTATAATCTCCACCAGTTTTAAATAAACCACGTACTGCATAGTCCGGATTTCCAGTTACAGTCGTCCAGCTAGAAATGGCCACATCATAGTTCCCAGCATCCTTTTGTGCTGAGTAGGAACCGAAGTCTGGTTGAATATTTAACTTTACATCAAAGCCATTTTTCACTAGCTGATCGCGCACAATATTCATATCCTGCTCTTGTGCTGCCATACCTAGCACTTCAATAACGGGTTTTGTGCTCGCTGTATCTGACTTATCACCTTTATTTTCAACATTCGATTTCGTTTCTACACACCCTGCCAAAGCGACCGCCGCAACAGTTGCTGATGCAGCAAGTGTAAATAATTTTTTGTTCATCTCTCTATTCCTCCAATTTATAAATTAGTTTGTTTTAGGATCAAGTGCATCACGTAACCCATCGCCGAAAAAGTTAAACGATAAGACGAGTAGCATGATGCATAATCCTGGGAAAATGGCTACATAAGAATTAGTTTCTAAATACGTACTGCCTACTTTTAAAATATTGCCCCACTCTGGTATATGTGGCTCGATTCCCAGTCCAAGAAAGCTTAAACTACTAGTTGAAATAACCGCGCCGCCAATTGTCAAAGTTGCTTTTACTATCATCGGAGCGAGAGAGTTCGGTACGATATGCTTAAAAATAATGGCAGCATCTGATACACCGAGTGCTCTTGCTGATTCTACAAATTCAAAATTGGCAATTTGCATAACATTCGCACGCATCGTTCTTGCGTATGTCGGGATCGCCCCTACGCTCAATGCAATAATTAAATTCACTGTGTTTGCGCCAAATGCTGCAATGATCGCAATCGCCAGTAAGATACCAGGGATCGCATACAAAATATCGAGCAAACGCATAATGATGTTATCTGTATTTTTTCCGTAATAGCCTGAAAATGCACCAAGTGCGCCTCCTATTACAGCAGGGATGATAGTTGAAAAGAACCCAACTATTAAAGAGATTTGAGCACCAAACACGATTCTTGAAAATAAATCTCTACCAAAGTTATCTGTCCCTAACGGATAATCCAAAGAAGGTGTTTGTAATAACGCACTATAATTATTTTGCACGGCAAAATCGTAATCAAATGTCCATGAGCTAACGACTGATAGCGAGAACATAAATATAATGAAGAACATGCCGAAAACAGCCATCGTATTACGTAATATTTTATTCCATATTTTTTGCCATTTTTCAACAGCGGATGGATCCGTATTTCGTGCTTTTTTAATTAATGTCCAGCCGAGCAGGAATGAGAAAAGATTTCCTGTTAGCGCTGGTAAAAGCAATATTACACCAAGTGGTATCATCCATTTAGGAGCATCGCTTACTGTAACGTATCGCGCTACAAGTACCGCCATCACCGCATAAAGGACTGCGAGTAATAGAAATGCACCCATCGCTAATAAAAATGTATCCACCACATATGGTTTAAATAAATTTAATGCCGAAATAAGAAGTATAAAAATCTGCGTAATCAACGCATAGACAGCAAAGGTATATTCTGCTGTTTTATTTTTCGTTGCTAGCATAAAGCCAAAGCCTGCTGCAAATACATTACCTACTAAAACTGTGAGCATTAATGGATAAGCAAGCAGACGCGTTCGTGTTTGAATTTCTCGTTCTTTAGCTAAATCCTTTTTAATTTGTAACGTTGTAAACCATATATATAATGTCGTACAGGCATAAATGACAAATATCGCAAGGACATAAGGTCGCCACACGCCATTAGCAAAATCAAAACTATTTAGTAAAAACAGCACTGAAAAAATAGCAGAAAAGGCAATAGTAAACTGTGCATTGACATATTCTTGCGTTATTTTCAAAAGCAGATTTACATTCGATATGAATTTCACAATATACCCTCTCCTAAGATTTCTTCATTTTTGAACGAATGCGTGGATCAAAGAACGCATATAGCACATCAATCACCATATTGACTATCGAAATAGTAATGGCAATATAGACAACCCCACCTAGAATGGCAGGTATATCAGGAATAAATTGTTTATCTACTATATAACTACCGATACCACTAATATTAAATACTTTTTCAGTCACAGAAGCGCCACCGAGCATACCGCCAAATAAAAGGCCTATTACGGTAACAATCGGAATCATCGCATTGCGAATCGCATGCTTTGTGATGACTTTACGCTCACTCAACCCTTTCGCTTTTGCTGTAATAATATAATCCTCATGAATTACTTCGAGCATGCTTGATCTTGTCATTCGTGCAATCGACGCTGTAATAGAAGTACCTAATACAACAACTGGCATGACAATGGATAACCAATTGTTAGGATTATAAGTAGCAGGGAACCATTGTAATTTTAATGAGAACGTTAAAATAAAAATGAGCCCTTGCCAGAAGCTTGGTATCGATAAACCAATAAGTGCAATAAACATAAACGCATAATCTGCAAATGAATTCGGTCGTACCGCTGAAATAATTCCAACAGGTATTGCGATTGCCACCGCCATTAATAATGAAAACAGCGCAATTTCCAATGTTACTGGAAACTTATTCATAATACTTTGCGTAATATTTTCTTTACCTTCAAATGAATTTCCTAAGTCAAACGTAAACAGTCCAGATAAGGAATGCCACAGCTGTACTAAATAGGGCTGATCTAATCCATAAATTTTATTAAAATTCGCGACTTGTTCAGGTGTTGCCTCGATACCTAGCAAATTACGTGCTGGATCAAACGGCGATAAATATAAAATCGTAAATACTAATGTCGCCACACCAACAATGACAAATGCACTTTGGAATAAACGTTCAACGATAAATCGACTAAACGCATTACTGCATAAAATTAAGAAACAATACATTAAAATACCAGGAATAAATGACACAGCTAAAAAAATTGGCTTTTCAAGTAGTTCACTAAAATACTTTTTGTAAGATTGTTTTGCAATACTTTCACTTTCTAGTTTCTTTTCTACTTCTCTAGTAAGCTTTTGTTCAGTTAGTTGATTAACTACCGATTCAAGTTGCTGCTCATTCAGCGATTTATTAAAAAATGCTGCCTTCGTTTGTTCCTGCTGTCTATATTCCGCTTCCCATGCTTGGAGTTTCCCTTGCGAAATAAAATGTTCTTTCGTTTGTGCAAACAATTGAGCATATGAATGTTTATCTTTTTTTAACAAATATAAAAAATATGTAACAATATGCACTGGAAATCCTAGTAAAAATAACACAAAAGAATAACTATTTCTTCTTGTCATTTCATTAAAAATTCGCTTAAAATAATAATTTTCTTTAAACTTGCTAATATTCAGAAAATTATTCATGTATTTCCTCCTTTCTTCGCTTACTATAGTAGTAAGGTATGAAAATAAAATGAGATAATTTACTTTCTTTGCGTATATTGTACAATACCTACCTGTATAGTATAGTATGTATGAACGACTACAGTTCGTCAATAAGAATATTTGAAATTTATTAAAGGATGAGCATTCGATGAGCGAAAAAATTCTTGAAATACAAGATTTACGCGTTTCTTTTATTACAGGAGAAACCGAATTTGAAGCTGTAAAGGGCGTAAACTTTTACGTCAATAAAGGTGAAACGGTTGGCATTGTTGGAGAATCGGGAAGCGGTAAAAGTGTTACGGCTCGATCCATTATGCGTCTTCTCCCATCCCCTCCCTCATTTTTAAAGTCAGGTACAATCCTATTCCAAGGGGAAAATTTGGTGACGCAATCTGAAAAGCAAATGGAGGCAATCCGAGGAAAAGATATTAGTATGATTTTCCAAGACCCGATGACATCTACGAACCCAACAATTCGCGTTGGTGAGCAAATTGCTGAAGGCTTAATGAAGCATCAAAAAATGTCTAAAAAGGAAGCATACGAAAAAACGATTGAATTATTAAAATTAGTTGGCATTAAAAATAGTGAGGAGCGTTATCAGCAATATCCACATGAGTTTAGTGGTGGTATGCGTCAACGTGTCATGATTACGATGGCCCTTGCCTGCAACCCCTCCCTCTTAATTGCAGACGAACCAACTACTGCGCTAGATGTTACAATTCAAGCTCAAATTTTAAGTATTATGAAGCAAATGCAAGAGCGTCTTGGAACATCTATTATTTTAATTACACATGATTTAGGTGTTGTTGCAGGTATGTGTGATCGTGTCATTGTCATGAAAGAGGGAGAAATTGTTGAGGAAGGAACTACGGAAGAGATATTTGCGAATCCGCAGCATTCCTATACGAAGAAGCTATTAAACGCGCTACCAAAGCTGCATGAAAAGAAAGAACCAAAACAGCCACCTAATATCGAAGATGGTACTGATTTAAATGTACCGCTAATAGAAGTACGCAATTTATCCAAGCATTTCGATTTAAAGAAAGGGGAAATTTTAAAAGCAGTAGATGATTTATCATTCCGTATTTATCCTGGTGAGACACTGGGGCTCGTAGGAGAATCTGGTTCAGGTAAGTCAACAACAGGACGTACGATTTTACAGCTCCATGCACCAACAGAAGGAGAAGTATTGTATAAAGGGGTGCCTGTCACTCGCTTAACTAAAAATGAATTAAAGAGTATGCGTCGTCATATGCAAATCATTTTCCAAGATCCGTACTCGTCATTGAACCCCCGAAAAAAGGTGCTTGATATTATCGGGGAGGCACTTGATGTACATAAATTAACGAAATCCGCTGAGCAACGACGCACACGCATAGAAGAATTACTCGAACTAGTAGGCTTAAAAAAGGAGCATGCTTTACGCTATCCACATGAATTTAGTGGTGGGCAACGACAACGTATTGGTATTGCCCGCGCTTTAGCAGTCGAACCGAATTTTATTGTATGTGATGAACCACTCTCTGCCTTAGATGTTTCGATTCAAAAGCAAGTTGTAGACCTATTGAAAGAATTACAACAACGCTTAGGATTGACGTATTTATTTATCGCACATGATTTGTCGATGGTGAAGCATATTAGTGATCGCGTTGCTGTAATGTACGGAGGAAAAATCGTGGAATTAGCGGAGAGTGAAGAACTCTATGCAAACCCACAGCATCCTTATACTAAGATGTTACTACAATCTATTCCAATTCCAGACCCAGCTATTGAAAAACAGAAGAAACGCCAGGTCATGTCAGAGGAAGAATTGATGACCAATCGTTTTAATTTAGACAATACACAGCTTGTGGAAGTGTCTAAAGATCACTGGGTAGCGAAGGAGTGCCAGTCACTCAAACAATTCTGAATTTTTTTGTCCGAGTAAAATCCACTTTGACTTCTGCGGTACAACGGAACGTAAGACGCAAAAAAGCGCGTTTAAGCAAGTTGCGTCTTACATCGTGCCTGCGGAAAGTTGAGTGGTTTTTTTAATTTAGAAGCGCTTGAATGGATTTAATTTACCTCTTCTTAATATGGCTAGGCATGATTTATCGTTTCTAAATCATCTTTAGTAAAACTCAAATATTTTGACGTAATAGTAATTTGTTGATTCATTATTACTATGTCTGATATTTTAAGCCCTCTATCGATTTTATGATTTTTGCTAATTTAATCGAATGATTTTCTTTCTCCCACAAAATATAACTAGTTTAAATTTTTAATGGATAAACACCCCCCCACTTTTTTGCAAAATACATATTATACATTGAAGAAAGGAGGGAATTTTCCATGGGATACTACGGAAATGCAGGCAATTGGAACAATAATTGTTGTGGAGTAAATAACTATGATTATGGTAATAACAATAACGGTTCAACATTCGTACTAATTGTTGTACTATTTATTCTTTTAATTATTGTCGGTGCTACTTTCATCAGTAATGGAGATGATTGCTAATACTATTATCCAAATGTAATGCACCTCTCTAACACAAAGGGTTGCTCTCAGCCTGGTAACCCTTTTAATCTAATCCTTGCACCGACACCTTTCATTTAGATATGAAGTAACTCAAATAGACGAGCTAAAAATTTTTTATACTTAAAATCAAACCAGTCACCATTGTAAATTTTGCATTGGTCACTGGTTTGATTTTTATTTTGCTATTTACTCAATTTTATTTCTTCCATCCTACTGCAATATCATTCGAAGGAAATTCCATAACCAATTGAATTTGAGGTGCATAAATATATTTATCCCAATGCCTCACTTCCTCGACTCTATGAAGGATATTAACCAATTGTGTTTTAATCACATGTTGAGCATTCAAGTCAATAATATAACAATATGTATGCTGTTCTTTATGATTTTTCATCACTAATTCTGCTAATGCACTTTCATAGTCAACAAAGTTAGAAAATATCGTTTTGTAAAACATACGTGTCCAGTCAATTCCCGAGTGACAAAATGGGAACTCTTCAAATAAATCATCGGTGATTTTTTTAGAAGCTTCTTTTGATAAAATGGCTATCTCCTCTTCAAAACGAATATTTGGAAACAACGAATTTACTTCCTCTACAACTATTTCATAGGCTCTTTGTTCCTCCGCCTCCTTTCTTTTTTCGTTTTGCAGAGCTAACAATTCCTTCAAACGTTCCTTTTTATCTTTCATCCTATTCGTCCTTACTATCTGTTCAATTTGCTATTTTAAAAAATAAAAAAGAGCTGTCTCAACAGCTCAAAATGATTAAACCCTAAGCGAGCCACGGAAGCCTCTTGCAGCATAGTAGGAATCCGCTCCATTATGATACATAAAGACAGTGTCGTAGCGACGATCACAAAAGATGGCCCCGCCAAGTTTTCTAATATTGTCAGGTGTTTGCACCCAACTTGACGTTTTCAAATCAAAATTTCCTAGTTCCTGCAACTTGCGATATTGGTCCTCTGTTAAAAGTTCAATGCCCATAGCGTTTGCCAAATCGATTACAGTATTTTCTGGTTGATGCTTTTTTCTTGATTCCAATGCTTCACGATCGTAACAAAAGCTTCTACGACCTTTAGGGCTTTCCGTTGCACAATCGTAAAAAATGTACTCGTCCGAATTTTTGTCATACTCGACAACATCGGGCTCACCGCCTGTCACTTCCATTTCATTCAGTGACCATAGTTTTTCCGTATTAGCTTCTAGCTTAGCTTGTACTTTAGCCCAGTCAAGACCTTGATGGCGGTCCATATTTTTCTCAAATCGGTCTTGCAACGTTTTCAGTAGTTCCTCATGCTGCTCAATTGATAACTCTTTCGTTGGCATATTCGTTTCCCCCATATTAAAATTGTCCTAGTTGATTATTTAAAAAGATTATAAATGCATTTTGAACTTTTTCCTTCTTTATCAATCTTTTCACACGATGTGTACTTTGCAAATATTTCCTTACTTTTCTATTTACGAAAAATAGCTTTCGATATTTTTCTTCATTATAAATAACTTCGAACCAAAATTCATTTTTTAACAATTCAATATTTCTATCGATTTTTCGTGTATTTAAAGCAATACTACCATTAGGGATGAAAGCTGCAAGTAAATCTTCTATCAATTCATTTATTCCACCTTGAAAATCACTTTCAATTATCTATATAAAATAACCTGTTTCTTCGTCGTTTTCAACAACTTGCTGTCATCGACAGTTGTTTATTCGTGACTGTTATTAGTACAAAAGAGAACGATACAATCTCAATCGATAGTGATTTTTGTAATATAAGAGGCGACAGAATAAAAGACACTTACAACTTAGTAAGTGCCTTTTCATGAATTCCATATTATGTTTAGGTATTTATCCTTTAAATTAATCCGTTAGGAGACGTAGACCATTTTTGTAGATGTTCAGAACTTATACTATAAGAAACAACTTTCTCTTTGTATTTCTTCACAACATCCACGTGATTATCGTAATTAAAAACAAAAAAGTGAATATCTTCTTTTTTGCCCTTATTTACATTGATAACAAAAGGCGTTACATTCGATTCTGGCTCTAAAAATAATTTTTCATTGCCTGGAAAGATATAATGCTTTTTTAAAAAGGAAGCCTCATTAAAATAGCCAGTAAATCTATTTTTATCTTCTTCTTCTAAATTCTTTCCATTGTAGGTTACCGTCACATCTTTTGAATCCAGTTTTTTATGAAGTTCAAATTTACTTACTGTCCATCCCACAACGATACTTGGCGGACTCATTATCAATTTAACAATAGATCCAATAACGATTGTAATAACTAAACCCCATGTCATAGCATATCAACTCTTTCAATCATTTTATTATTTTTATATATAGCAAATAATTTTATCACCTTCATTGCCATCGTTTCACTAAATGCCTAGATGCATCATCCACTTCTCAATGATAAAGGAATTATAGTGAATCGTACCATCCAATTGGAGGGTTTTTTGACCATCCATTTATTTTGGAACTAAACTAAAATCATTTTTTTGCTCTATTCAAAACCATACCATACAAGCTTTGAATATCAAATGAAAGTATTGTGACATAATAAAAACAGAGCCACTCTCCAACCTGAGGATTGGAGGAGTGCTCTATTTCTTTCATTTTAAGCTTAAGTGGCGATGTCTTTAAAACATAAAATGAACGCGGTATAAAATATAATAAAAGGTAGCCGCCTTAAGTTTTCTCATCAGCAGCTCGAACTTTTAAGGGATGATGCTATTTTCCCTTATTACAATCATATAGGTTTTCTATATCGTTTAAACCATCCACTCTTGGTTATTTTTAGTCATCCAATTAACTATACTCTTTGTAGTGCTTGTGCAAACCTTTTTATACCTTCATCAATCGATTCTTCATCTTCCCTTGCGAAAGTAAAACGAACAAAGCTTTCTTTGGAACCTAATGTAGAGCCTGGGGCATAGATGACCCCCTGCTTAATAGATGCCTCAAGTAATTGGGTTTCATTAAAGCTTTTTAGTATTTTACACCATATATGAATACCACCTTGCGGAATCGAATATTCCACAAGCCCTTTTAAATAAGTATCAAGGCTTTTAATAATTGTATCTCTTCTTTTTTCTAATTCCTTAATTAAACTTTTTATATGCGTATGAAAATTTTCTGATTCTAAAAAATCATTCGCTATCCATTGTGTATAGCTAGAATGACCAAAGTCGATTTGTTGCTTCGCATCGGATAAACGTTCAATTACTGATGTCGGACCAATAATCCATCCAATTCTTAGTCCTGAAGCTACAATTTTGGACAATGAACTAATATATAAAACATTGCCGTTCCTATCCAATGATTTAAGGGTTGAAATTTTCTCTCCTGAAAAAGCAGTTAAACTATATGGATCGTCTTCTACAACAGGAATCCCTAGCTTTGAGGATATGTCTAAAATCGCTTCTCTTTTTCTTTGATTCAATAGATAACCAGTCGGATTTTGAAAATAAGGATTTAGAAAAATCATTTTAATTCGGTGTTTTTTATATAGTTTTTGCAAATCTTCTGGGTTAATCCCATCCTTATCGACAGGCAAATAATGTATTTGAATGCCTGCTGATTTAAAAGTAGGAAGATTGTAATTATATGAAGGATCTTCTATAGCAATGGCGTCTCCTGGCTTTAGCAAACATTGGACAATTAAATGTAATGCTTGCTGCGCCCCTGAAGTGATAAGTATTGAAGACGGGCTGGTTTCAATTCCGCGACTTCTTTTTACATGTTTTGAAAGTGTACTTCTTAAAATTTCATTTCCTTGAGGATGATCGTATCCTAAGCTTCCAATAAAGGAGCGTGTCGAAGTAATTTCGCTTAAAAATTTTTTAGGGAAAAGATCCTCTGACAACTCACCAGAAGCTAAATTAATTAATTTATGTTCAACTGCTTCTTTTCTTATTTTTTGCATTACAGGTAGACTCGGTAAAAAAGAACCTGCCTCAATATAGCGGTTCCAGCTTGGAATCCGTTTTTTTGTAATACCCCAAATATCTTTACTAATGGTAGTACCGCTTCCTCTAGTTCTGTCAATTAGGCCCAACGATTCTAATTCGTCATATGCATGCACGACAGTACTTCTATTTACGTTTAATGTACTAGCCAAATATCTTTCCGATGGCAATGGTTTATCAGGTGGAAATGTACCATCTGCAATTCCCTTTTCAATATATTCTGCGAGTTGTTTATAGATAGCTTTTTTTGCTTTTCTATCAGGTTTCCAATCCATATATACTCACCTCATAATATTCTATCAAACATGCTTTCATCTTTTAGCATTTTTATACAAGCTAAAAGATTATATATTAATGTAAGTTAGCTTGTCTTGAACCAGCCACTACAATGCTATTTTAGCCATCCACTAAAAAATCCAATCGCTAGCTATAATGCGTTGCGACGGTTACTAAAAGACTAAAAAAAGACCAGTTGCTCATTATATTAATGAGAACTGGACCACTATCAGCTTTTTATATTCAACTGTTTGATATCCTGTCTACGATCCCACTCAAATGTAATTAAATCATGGCTATTCAAATCCTCTGCAAATAATGAAATAGCTGAAATTCGACTATTGTCATAAAGCTTAAAGTAATAGTTTTTGCTTTGGGCACACATTGCAGAAGTATAAATTGTATAATCCGTCTTTCCCTCTTTATTTAACACAACACCTTTCGGAATATTAACGGAAGATAGAATATGAAACATGGCAGTTACCCCTTCTGTTTCATTTTTCGCTTGTTCCGTATACTTTTTCCAATAAGCGACACGAAGAAATCGTGCAGATGGCGTAAAATCACCTGGCAATCCTAACCCACCTGCCCCTTGCCCAAACGGTGTTAATTTCAAATTTCCCATTGTAATGTCTTGTGGAGGGTGAGGTGTGACACCAATATAAGCTCTTAAATTTGTCTGATGCCATTCATATCCAGGGCTATTGGTCATAACCCCTATTGTTTGGCGATGAATGGTTATGCCTGTTCTATCAGGCTCAATAACTATCGTTTCTCCAGTAGCATCTGTAAAAGTATAGTGAAGTGGTGGTGCGAAGCCAAGTATGTTATTTGCTTCAGTCAATAATGTAAAAGCACCTAATTTTTCAACAACATCGTCGACTGTTACACAGCTTCCTAAAACTTGTGAAACAACATAAATTGGATTAATACCTCTCGTACCTTCTTTCGGCTTATCCGAATATGTCGCAAATGTGGCATAGTAAAGCATTGCTCCCATTAACCCCTTTTCGTTTACACCATCGTAGAGAACTGGAGATGCGAGATCCGTGCTTCCCATGCCAATAAACGCGTATGGATTGCTAATCGTTACCTCATTTTTCTCTTCAAGCAATCGAATGCCATATTTACGTGGAACAATAACTACTTTACTATCTGGTTCCATTGTAAAATCCATTGTTCTAGCAAATAATGTTTTTTTATCTGTTGTATTTATTGATAAGCTACTACATCCAAACATTAAAACACTCCCTCTTTAAGATTAGCTTAACCAACTTTGAATGGGTGACATGCTTTCACTAAAAACAAAATGTGAATTTCCCAAGGATTATATTCATTTTACGAAATTGGTTAATTATCACTAATATTGTATTATGTTTGTAGGGGTGATTATTAATGGATGAAATAGACATTATAAACAAAGAAGCAATCAAAACTGATTTGGCTCTAATTAAATCCTGTTTGCGATTAATTAATCAAACAGTGACTTTATGCAAACGAAGAGGGGAAACGTTTGACGCTCCAGAAAATGAAGAATTACATATGTTAATTTCCAAAATTGATAGAGACTTGAACAAAATTAAGTTAAATATACAGTATGAAACAACCAATACGATGCACCGGTAACTAACATTTAGCTATGCTTAAATAAAACTATTGCAGGCTTAGAAACCCAATAAATGATTAATCATTTATTGGGTTTCTATTTTCATATATTTTTAAATGCCCAAACCTAATGAGAATAAAATTACGGCTAATATAACGCCTAATGCTGGTACTACAACTGTTAAGGCACCAAATGCTGGATAAGCATCTTTATGTGTTTCTCCACAGATAGAACGAATAGTCGTGACAACATATCCTCCTTGTGGAAGCGAGTCAAGTGACCCAGAAGAAATGGCAACTGTTCTGTGTAACGCCTCAGGATTGACTCCTAAATCTAAATAATGTGGTGCTAATAAAGGTAATGCGATGGCTTGTCCACCAGATGACGAACCCGTTAGTCCCGCAATAACTGCTACCGCTAAAGCACCACCTACTAATGGGCTTCCTGGAATATCCGTCATAACCTTCACAGCAGATTCAAAGGCAGGTGTTGCTTTTACGACACCCCCAAAACCAACAACTGCAGCTGTATTTGCAATCGCAACAATAGCACCCATTGCCCCTTCTCCTACTGCTGCACCAAAATTTTGAAAGAACTTTCTGTTGATTAGGTAACTTGCTAAAATACCGCCCGTTAACGCAATAATCAATGCTGACGTTCCTAAAGAATTATGGAAGGTGAAAGAAATAATTAATACAACGAGAAGCGGAACAATACTTAAAATCGGATTTGGTAAATCTGTTCGAGTTGTTTTCAATACATCCGTCTCTCTACTAACAAATCGTTCTCCATTCGCCATAGCTTTGTTGATCATCTTTTTTAGCCACCAATAACCAAATGCCAACATAAATACAGCGACAATAAAGCTCACTTCCCATCCTGCATATGGTGAAGTGCCTAAAAACTGAATTGGAATCCAATTTTGTATTTCAGGCGAACCTGCAGATGTCATCGTAAACGTTGTTGAGCCAAACCCAAGTGCCGCTGGAATAAAGCGTCTTGGTAAATCGGCCTGTTTAAATAGGCTAAGCGCCATTGGATACACAGAAAATGCTACAACAAACAAGCTCACACCACCATAAGTTAAAACCGCACAGGCAACTACAATCGCTAATGCAGCTTGTTTCATGCCAATTTTATTGACAATCCATTGCGAAACACTGTCCGCCGCTCCACTATCTTCCATTACTTTACCAAATATAGCCCCTGTTAAAAACATTAAATACCAAGATGCAATAAAGCCTGTGAAACCAGACATATAATTAGTTAAAAAGTTTGCAGCATCATTTTCTGCGAGCTGCGGGAAAAGCGGAAGCCCATTTAATAGCCCTACAAGCAATGCGGTAATAGGTGCAGCAATGAGTAAATTCATACCTCTCATTGTTAAATATATTAATAGTGCCAATCCGCCAAATAACCCAATCATCCCTAACATATTGTTCCCCCCGAATCCCCTTTTTGCACTTTATTAATCTTCACTTACTTGCCGTCATTCCTAGCATTCATCATTCTATTTTCCGTATCTTCTTACACGTAGAAGAGCCTGCTCTGCATGACCAGCGAAATTTTCTAACTGACAAAGACGTGCTGCATATTCCCCGATGTAGGCACTTGCCTCTGGTGTTACTTTTTGATAGGTAACCGTCTTAATGAATTTTCCTACCCATAATCCACCTGTATAACGAGCAGCACCTTTAGTTGGTAATGTATGATTTGTGCCAATTACTTTGTCTCCATAGGCAACATTTGTCTCAGGGCCTAAGAATAAGCATCCGTAGTTCGTCATATTTTCAAGGAAGTAATTTGGATCTTCGGTTAATATCTCTACATGCTCAAAAGCAAGGCGATCTGCTTCAACTCTAGCTTCCTCAATTGAATCTACTAAAAGGATTTGACCATAATCTTCCCAAGATACACGGGCAACATCAGCAGTTGGTAACGTTTGCAATTGACGTTCAATTTCTTTTACAGTTTCTTCTGCTAGTTTTTCAGATGTTGTAATTAGTGCACCAGGTGATGTAGGTCCATGTTCCCCTTGACCTAAAAGGTCCGTTGCAATCATTTCGGCATCTGCCGTATGGTCAGCAACTACTAATGTTTCTGTTGGTCCAGCAAACAAGTCAATGCCTACGCGACCATACAATTGTCTTTTTGCTTCAGCAACGAAAGCATTCCCTGGTCCAACAATCATATCTACAGATTCGATTGTTTCTGTCCCAATTGCCATTGCAGCCATTGCTTGAATACCACCTAAAAGGTAAATTTCATCCGCACCTGCTAAGGACATAGCAGCAATTGTGGCATGTGGAATTTCTCCGTTAATAGGTGGCGTACATGCGATTACTCGTTTTACGCCTGCCACTTTAGCCGTTAAAACACTCATATGTGCTGATGCAACCATTGGATAGCGACCACCAGGGATGTAACATCCAACACTGTTAACAGGAATATTTTTGTGACCTAAAATAACGCCTGGAATATTTTCTACTTCTACATCATGTAGTGAAGCTAATTGCGCCTCTGCAAATTCACGAATATTTTTTTGAGCAAATTGAATATCCGCAATTACGTCACTTGGCACTTTGGATACGATTTCATTTATTTGTTTGTCAGTTAAACGAAACGCTGTCGGAGACCATTTATCAAATTTTTCAGATAGTTCACGAACTGCCTGATCTCCTCGTTTTTCTATATCCTTAATTGCTTCGGAAACAATTTGAGATACCTGCGAGTCATTTATGCTTACTTCTTCTTTTGATTTTCCAGATTTCAATACTTTAACCATTGTTTTTACCCCTTTTTGTTTAGAATTTCATTTTTGCATACGTATGCAGAAATTATATAAGTAAGATTATTCGAAAAATAATAGCTTGTCAACAAGTATTTATTTTCGTTATTTTTATTAAATATTTACCATATCACATATAAAAATAATAAAAGCATCACACTATCTCATATAAGATACACATACATATTGCTGTATGCATCCTCATTTTGAAATAGCATGATGCCTAGAAATAAGTCTTTACGACCTTTATACACTATGTTGTTTTTCGTAAAATAAGCGCTCCATCAATTTCGAGATTTTTAGCTTCACCTGAATATTCCTCTAGTTCATTAAGTAAATATTTCACAGTCTCTTCTACCATTTCTGTAATTGGTTGCTCCCATGTTGTTAGATTGTATGTAGGCCAAGCTGCCATTTCAATATTATCAAAACCAATTACTTTCGTTTCATTCGGAATATCAATATTATTGTCCTTTAATGCATCCACTACCCCTAACGCCATAATATCATTGGCCACAAAGAACGCATCGGGCAATTGTTTTTCTGATATAATTTTCTGTGTGATATTATATCCACCCTCATATGTGTAATCAGAGCTGTATTTCTGATAGTCCACTTCTTCCCCTTGCAACACAGCACTAAATCCCTTTTCCCGTTCTCTACTAGTCGATGTATTTTCATTCCCTGAAATATAAATCATCTTTGTGCAGCCCATACTCAATAGATATTCTGCAATCTTTTTACTTGCCTCAAAGTTGTTACAACATACAGAATAAAATTGATTATTATCTATTTTTCGATTAAACAGAACTAACGGTATTTGATACTTGATGAAATCTTCTGTAACCGATAAAGAAAGTGATGCATCGGTAATAACTACACCCGCAACATTATAATTAAATAATATTTCGATATCATCTTTTTGTATTTCATCATTGTTCGTATAGATGAATAGTACGCTGTAGCCATGTTTTTTTAGAGAAGTTGTAAATAGCTTTAATACTTGAGGGTAAAATGGATTTTGAACGCCTTTCATTACTAAACCAATTATTTTTGATTGATTTGTAATTAAACTACGTGCAAATTCATTCGGTCTATAACCTAGCTCCTGTGCCGCTGCTAAAACCTTTTCTTTAGTTTTCGCAGATACTGACGCACCTTCAAAATAAACTCTTGATACTGAAGATTGTGAAACACCAGCCAATTTTGCTACATCCTTGGCAGTAACTCCTTGTTTCATGTTGTACATAACCTCTTTCGATCTATATTTCATCTCAACAAATTAATTGCATGAGCTTTCACTGTGTCCTCGATAAAACCTATTCTCATAAACAAACTACCTTAGAACTTGGGTGGAAAGCAAGTACTAGATAGACTATTTGTATTGAATGTCATTCCTAACTTGTATAGTCGATATGAGCCCACAAAAAAAGACCATCTATCAACTAGAGGTCCTACCTATACGTAACCGAAAAACGTGTTTATTGCTTAATGTATATACTTATATTAAAACTAGAAACTACGTTAGATGTCAAGAATATTCCAAGGAAAGCGTTGTTGCCATAAATAAAAAAGGAAGCGATAGTGAGCTTCCTTTTTGTTAGTTATCCGAAATGCAATTCATGGCTAAAAATTTAATCTACTTTCTTTTTATCGAAAAGTAACCATAACAATGTAACAACCGCTGCAAGCATTACCATTAAGAATCCGTAAATTGGCGTATAGGCTAATGATTGATGACGGATAATAAAGCCACCAATATACGATCCTAGGAATATACCAATGTTGAAAGCAGAAATATTCAATGCGGACGCCATTGAAATAGCTGATGGTACATATTTTTCAGACAGGATAACCGCATATAGCTGCAAACCAGGGACATTCATGAACATAAAAAGTCCCATTAGCAGTACCATGATTAATCCGATAATAGGTGATTCTAGAGTAAAGTTAATGCCAAGTAACGCCAAGGCAAGCCCAATAAAAATAATAAAAATTGAACGAAGCGGATTTTGGTTAGCAAAATGACCGCCTAGTGTATTACCAATCGCTACACAAATACCATAGACAACTAAAATAACAACAACAGCATGTGGTGAATAGCCCATATATTGCTCTAAAATAGGTGAAATATAAGTATAAGCAACAAAGGCACCACCGTAACCAATTGCGGTAATGAACAGTATTAATAACATGCGGATATTGCCTAATACTTTGCCAATATCACGTAATGAGATTGGGTTACCTTTCGATAATTGGCTAGGCACTAACATCGCATTACTAATTAAGCCGATAATGCCAATTTCGACAATAAAGATGAATGACATACGCCAATCCATTACTTGTCCAATAAAAGTACCAAGCGGGACACCTGTTACAGTAGCTAATGTTAAACCTGTAAACATAAAGGCAATGGCACTTGCTCGTTTATTTGGTTCAACTACATCGGCAGCAATAACAGAAGCAATCGACATAAATACACCATGTGCTAATGCTGATATAATGCGCCCTAATATTAGGATAGAGAAAACAGGGGCGAAAGCTGCAGTTAAATTACCAACTATAAATATAGCCATAACAAGTAATAAAACGGTTTTTCGACTGAGGCGTGATGTTAGGGCTGTTAATAATGGGGCCCCAATCGTCACACCTAATGCATAAATAGAAACGGTTAAACCTGCTGTGCTTAACGATATACCAAAATCTTCTTTTATTAATGGTAGCAATCCAACACTGATAAATTCAGTAGAACCTATACCAAAAGCACTGATTGCAAGTGCTAGCAATGTTAATTTAGCACTTGTTTTTTTTGATTGTGACATTTAAATACTATCTCCTTTGATTTTTCTTTTCATGTGTAGTACTATTCATACATACCTAAACAAACCATAGAGTACTTTTAGTTACTTTTGAATATTACGGAGGTTACAATGCAAAAACTATATAATATTGGTGTTGAAGCGACACTTGAAGTAATCGGCGGAAAATGGAAACCGGTCATTCTTTGTCATTTAAACCACCATGGTAAAATTCGAACAAATGAGTTTCGACGATTGATTCCAAAAATTTCACAAAAAATGCTGACAAGTCAATTAAGAGAATTAGAGCAGGCTGGACTCATCGATCGCAAAGTCTTTAATCAAGTACCACCCAAAGTAGAATATTCATTAACGCCTTATGGAGAAGGCATGGAACCTATTTTAAACATGCTTTGCACGTGGGGCGAACATCATATTGAAGTATTACAAGAAAAAGGTGAAGATATCATTTTGAAACAACGTGATGAAGATATCGCTATGCAACAAACCTCATAATGAGGGAAGAAAGAGACTGTCATACACTAGACAGTCTCTTTTCCTTTTTAATGCTTATAGCGCAAAGTCGAATTCATCTGGGTTAGGACCAACACGTTGTTCAAGATTCATCGAGTTGATAATCGCCATTTCTTGATCTGTTAATGTAAAGTCAAAAACATTAGCATTTTGCATCATGCGCTCTCTACGCACAGATTTTGGAATCGTGATAACACCATTTTGTACATCCCAGCGCAAAATAACTTGAGGAATTGATTTTCCGTATTTAGTAGCAATTTGTGCAATCGTTTCATCTTCAAGCAGACCGCCTTGCATTAAAGGTGCCCACGCTTCTAATTGAATTTGGTGCTTGTCACAAAACGCACGAAGCTCCACTTGTTGTAAGCGTGGGTGAAATTCCACTTGATTGATAACAGGTTTAATACGAGCAAACGTTAATAATTTTTCTAAGTGTGCAACAGTGAAGTTACATACGCCGATTGCTTTAATCTTGCCTTGGTCATATAGGTCTTCAAGTGCTCTCCAAGATTCCGCATACTTATCTTTACCTGGCCAATGAATAAGGTAAAGATCTAAATAATCTAACCCTAATTTTTGTAGGCTGTCTTCATAAGCAGCAATTGTTTCGTCATAGCTTAATCCGTCATTCCATACTTTTGATGTAATAAACAGGTCTTCACGTTTTAAACCAGTAGATGCTAATGCTAGTTTAATACCTTGCCCTACTCCCGCTTCATTGCCATAAATAGCAGCTGTATCAATACTGCGATAGCCAACCTCGATAGCGTTTTTCACCATCTCTGCCGTCGCCTCATTTTCTACTTGGAAAACACCTAAACCCATTCCAGGCATTTGTAAGCCGTTATTTAATGTGATTGTATCTTGTAAATGATTAATCATTTTTATTCCTCCAATGTGCTTTTCTTGATTGCTTTCTCATTATGTAGTCTTGAAGGAGTAAAAAAAAGTACGCACAATTTTGTTTCATAGTAACGTTGAGGTAACATTTGTGAATTGGCAATGATAAGCGGGATAAAGTTTTTTATCATCAATTTCTTTCGTTTTTATCATTACAGAAAAACAAGGAAGATAGGTAGAAGATTGAAACTGGATATACAATAAACTTTTCCACTCAATATTTTAAAAAATTTATGCTCGATGAAAAATATTGGCATCCTCAGTTGTATTAATAGTGAAAGGAGGTGGTGGCGTGCATCATTCTCTAGAAGTACATGAAGCATTGCGAAGAGCACTAGACTTATATTCGCACAGTCTGATTAAAGTAGCGTTCGCCTATTTAAAAAATGTAGCGGACGCTGAAGAGGTTACACAGGAGGTATTTTTAACGTATTTGCAGAATGCCCCTGTATTCAACAGCGATGAACACGAAAAAGCTTGGCTCATACGCACAACTATTAACAAAAGCAAAAACATGCTAAAAACGGGATGGTTCCGCAGTAGAAACCCAATTCCTGAGGATTTAAGCTACCTCCCCAAGGAAGAGAACGAGTTATTACAGGCAGTATTAGCTTTGGATAAAAAATATCGGATTCCTATTCATCTGCACTATTATGAGGGTTATTCTATTCAGGAAATTGCAGAAATCTTACAGGCCAAACCAGCAACAGTGGGTACTTGGCTTGCGCGTGGACGCCTTCTTTTAAAAGAAAAGATTGGAGGCCTTGACAATGAGGAAGTCTGTCTATAAATCTGCGATGGAGCAGGTCAAGATTAACAATAGGTTCAAAGAAGAAACATATAAAAAAATCATGCAATCAACACCCATTAAGGAGGAAGTGAAAATGAAAAAAAACATGAAATTATCCTTAAAAAATTTCGGTTTAATAGTCACAGTTTGTACAGTACTCACGGGGACATACACGATGACACAGCATTTAAAAAGCGACACGCAAAGTACAGTAATAGAAATAGATAAACCGCAAACTACAGCTAAAGCAGTGGTGAATATTGAAGGGACGATTACGGAAGTCACTGCAAACGGCAAAACCTTTAAGATCGGTGATTTATGGGTAACGATAACGGACAAAACCCAGCTGGGAATTAAAGGTCCAACTGCAGCAAAACCATCCGAAGAACTGTTACAGAAAGAATTTAAAGTAGGAAACTTCATTTCAGGTTACACCTCTCAAGATGTTACGACTGGTAAAGTGACTGCCGACGTAATCTACAACAATATGGCTCCTGCAACAGATAACTAAATAAGTTATCTGTTTTTTATATTTACTTCCCACTCCATTCATTGAAATGACCTTATAGAGGTAATAAAAAGTCACTCCAAATTAGAAGTGACTTTTCCATTAGATTAATCAAACGTTACAACATTTTGCACTACCGTTACTTTATAAACCTCATTAGTACTAACTAATATCGTTTTAAAATTTTCAGTTTCAGTAAATGAATGCCAGCGCTTCTCATTGAACCCATTCAAAATTTCTTCTACAAATGTATCTTGTCCAATATTATTTTTAATTTTATATTCTTCTTCACGACTTTCATTGAAGTATAACTTCACTGTATATTCGTAATCCATTAACCAACACCCCCCATCTAGTTATAGCATGGGACAATTGGCATTGAAGTAATCAACCAAAATACTTTTAGCTCTACTACAATTTCATCGTGAACAGTTACAGATCTTTTATATAGTAAGAATCCCTTTACTCTGTAGTTCATACTTTCTGTTTAGTACTCACCATGAAAATCTATTTATTTACTATCCAACACTTCAATGTGTTAAAATTTGTAATATGTAGAATTTTAAACAAGAAATTCAATGCTAGAATTATTTATTATATAAATATCGGAGGGTGTAAATAAATGGGGTTCTTTAATAGGTTTTTTAAAAAAATTGAAGATGTGAATAAAGGAGAAGTCGCTGCTTCTGAACTTGAATCGGAGTTTTATTTAGAGGACACACCATTAGATGAAGCCAATAACTTTTGGGTGGACATCGCGCAAAATCTAATCGTCAATGCCGTTAAGGCGACTGACAACACAGTAGAACGTGCCTTTATTTTAATCGATATGGGCGAACAGCCTTCTTTCAATATTTTTTACCAAATTGATGGGCGTCTCAAGATGTGGAATGAGCTTGAAGATCCTAATATGACAGAAAAAATACAAAATGAATTACTCCCTCAAGCTTCTAATGTCGCTGTCGCAGTAAATGACAAATTCACTCAAGTGAACCATCCTGGCATATCATTTGCTGAACTGCAATTCGAATGGGCAACAGGAGCATGGTTTTCCCATATTATTTGGGCTGATGATGACAATAGTAATTTAGGAAAAGAAGACATTTTACGTAAATGGTTCACTATTATAAGTGAAGAAATAAAAACGATACCACTAGATAGTGATTCTAAACTTTCTTGGTATCCTTAATGTCTCCGTAAAGTAAACCTATGTGCTTGTTGCAATCTAAATACAACTGGAAGTTTTAATATAAAAAAGAATGTAATCTTTACTATCGGTTTAACAGGCGTTCTTGCATTCACAATTGGTTTTGTTGCAAACTTGCAAAACACACAAGTATCAATAGAAGAAAAAACTGTTGTTGCTTCAAAACAAACAAACATGACTACGGTTATAACAAAAGAAGAACAATATATGGTTGAAAAAACATTCGTTAAAGAAGGTTTTGTGCCACAAGAAAATGGAACAGGCTTCTTCTTTATAAAAGAAAAATAATCACAGCGTTACGTTTTAGGACTTGTATGGATATTTTTTTATCATTTATGCAAGTCCTTTTAATATGCTTCCTCTATAGCTCCTATACCTACGTGATGAACGAACTTCTATAATTTGTGATTATTTGAATAAACAAATTATCATTTCAGTTTCATCGTAACAAAGGAAAATTCTAGAATCCTTCATTTATAGATGTTACTATTTTAAGGTAGAGACCACCAGAAACATATGTAGTTATTAAGTAAATATTCATTTGGAGGTAGACATGGAGCAAAGACTTACTGATCAATTGAACGAGTGGCATGAAATGGACGAACATCAGCGAATTATCGATTCGCTTTTAGCAATACCCGAAGAAAAGCGAGACTATGAAGCAATTAGTATTATGGCAAGAGCCTATAACAATTCAGGGCTTTATGAAGAAGCGCTCTATCAATTCGATAAGATTGCTGAGGCTGGCAAACAGGATTCTCTCTGGCATTATCGGGTTGGCTTTGCTCTTTATCATTTACAGCGATATGAGGAAGCAGTTCAAGCTTTTAGCATTTCTAATCAACTAGAACCTGGTGATCAAAGTACAGAATACTTTTTGAGACAAAGTACGCATAAAGCGACGAAGCAGCAAAAAGAAGAACTTCGGCTTGCTAAAAAGAAAGCTTCGTTAGCGCATGGTGGGTTCGTAGAAAAAAAGATTCCTTTTTCAGACATGTCTTTACCCGATTTCTGGGAAGACAGCGAGTATGCTAGAACATCCTATCAATGTGAGCCCCCGACGGATGAACTAATTGAATCTATTGAAAAGGAACTTGGCTATAAGCTCCCTTCCTCTTATATTTATCTCATGAAGCAGCAAAATGGCGGAGTACCGATGCACACTTGCTTTCCAACAGAGGAGCCTACTTCCTGGGCTGAAGATCATATTGCCATTACTGGTATCATGGGTATTGGGCGTGAGAAAAGCTATTCCCTATGCGGAGATTTGGGCAGTCCGTTTATGATTGAGGAATGGGGATATCCAGACATTGGAGTCGTAATCTGCGATTGTCCATCAGCAGGTCATGATGTCGTTATGTTAGACTATCGAGCATGTGGTAGGGATGGTGAACCTGAAGTGATTCATGTCGATCAAGAAGATGATTATGAGATTACCTTCCTTGCCGACAATTTCGAAGCGTTTATTAAAGGGTTAGTGAGCGAAGAACAATACGATACTTTTGAAGAGGACAAAGAGGAAGCCCTCGATAAAGTAGCGCACGGCAAATTTTCACCACTGCTGGAGGAGCTGTGCTCTCGGGTAACCGAAGTAGAACAAGTTGAACAAAAAATCCGCAACATTTGCACACGGATTGTCGAAGAAAAAGGCTATTTTAGTTTTCATGCAGATGAATTATCCTATGACATGTACGATGTGCAGTTTTGGTTATATACCAAGTCGTATACAGATACTAATTACGATCAATATGTATCCGTTTATCAGAACATCATTGCATTTGGCGGAGAATTCGGGCAAGGCGGATATGCTCCTGCCTTTATTACCGATTGGCTTGATCGCCGCTTGAAGGAAGGTCGTATTGTAAAGAATCACGGGATCATTCGCTTTAACGATTCCTATACAAATGAAGTAATTAATAAGTTAAAAGACGCCTAAGCAAAGAGCTCGCTGTTAAAGCGGGTTCTTCTTGTGGCGGTTCCTGAAATGCAACAAAGCGTGAACATTAATTAGCTTTGCTGATATACTGTTGCTGTTATTCTGTCTTTTGGACATATAAACATATAAAAAATACCTTCTGCATATTCATCGATATCAGCATAATCAATCTGCCCTATAAACATCATTCTTCGCGTACAGCAAGGACAAATCGGATACTCCGAATCTTGTACCCAGCTTGGATGTCCACCCATCTGCGAATCTAATTGTGACATTGTCCAAACAGCAGCATAATAAGGCGATTGTGGCTTTTGTGCAAGCATTAAATTATGAGGGGTTTCCGTACTGCTATTAACGTCATCAGCATCAGGAAGATAATCGGGTTCCTGATTATAGCGGCTCCAAACAGGCACGCCACGATTATCCAGCTCCATGTATATTGTGCTAAAGCCCCCACATAAGTCACAGGTTATGACCTGTAATGTTTCCATCTGGAGTTTGAGATATTGCAAAGCTGGATGAGAGGTAGCTACGTCCATCAACTTCGTTAGCTTCCTGTTGCACCATGGACATGTTAAATGACTTGTCTCCAGGAAACGCGCATGATGTTCTACATTTAATTCATTATATGGTTCATCTGCTTGCCTAATTGCATAACATAGTTGGTTAATTAGGTTACGTCGCTCTCCGTCAGGGGTAAGCTCCCACCCGCCATCAAGAGCGTAAGTTTCAGGAGTTACAAATAACTGCTCCACCCATTTTGGTGGCTGCATTCGCCATTTTCGAAACTGCTCGATAACTACCGTATCACCAATCCAGCCGAGTATAAGGAGGAGATGATTTCGGCTATCCTCATCCCATTCCACCCGCTCTAGAAGCTGATTTCGAATGTCTTGTGTTGCATCTTTAAAAAGAATTGGATTATCAAACAAGCCTTGCTGTATAAGATCTAACAAAGCATCTGAAATATTCACATCCCGATAGCACACTAGCGCTAATAAAATATCCTCTGCTTCACTTTCATTGTGAACAGCGAGTAATTCCATTGCATATGTCAGCATACAGTCCGCTTCTTGGTCTGATAAAGATATGTATATCTGCTCCTTGCTTATTGGATAAGGAACATACTCGATAAACGGATCATGCTTTTTCGGTGCATGCATCACCTTGAGGATATCGACATGATCTGTTAATCCTTCATAGAGATTGACCGTTTTGCGGTGCTGCTTAATATATGCTTGTTGTTTTTTTCGTTCCTGCTCTTGATAGCAAGGCATGCAGATTCCGCCTGTCTTGGCTGCGGTGCTCGGCAAAATTGTTGCATTGCAACCTTCCGTCTTACATGATATTCGTTCTGTCATATTAGATTCCCTCCTTTATTTGTCAACAGCTAACATTGCCTCCCACTGGGCTTCATGATGTTAATATACTTGTATCTAATAGATAGCCGTAAATATAATAGGTATCCTTCTCAAGTCGGTATGGAATGGATAATGCCTTTAATATATTGACAAAATCATCTGTGATATCAATCAGTTCTGGTGAAACGAGTTTACCTCGATGTTTCAAATATCTTGGCCTTACTCTAATCCACTCGACACTGTAAAACGGTTCAATGCCCTCTTCCCAATCTCCCCAATACCACACATCCGTTTCAAATTCTTCTGGGTGTAGTATTCCTTCTAACAAATACTTGCATTGGTATGGTGGCGGAAATAATAACGTATTTATAACGGCATCTTGCAGTTCTCGCCACTTTGTATTATTCATAATCGAAACTAAATTTCTGTCTGCAATGGCCTCCATTACTTTCATTTTGTTTTGATTTGCTATCATATTGAAACCTCAGTTCGATAAGTTATTGTATGGATCGCATAGGACAAGCTTGGAAATCGCTTTGCAAAGTCTGCAAGCATCGCCGTTAAAGGGGCATAAACTTTTTCAAGTGAACATTCACAACATGCAGTGAAATGAGAGAAGCTGCCAAACTTCACAGTTTCACGGCTGAATGTAGCATATCAAGGTGTCGAGCCCTTTCGCTCATGGTATAGCCCTAACGCATCACAAGCTCCATTTAACACATTCTCTTATAACCGATCGACAGAATCATTGGAAAGTTGATGATCCTCTACATAATCTCCGACGCATACCGCCTAAAAAAAAAGACAATCCGATGTTTAAAGAGTCGGTCGCGCTAATATTCTCAGTATTATAAATCGCGATTCCTGTAATCAAGCCAGTCACCTCATATTTTTCATGAGTAACAGTATTATTGGGTGTTATTGTTCGCCTAGAGTTTCTAATACTAACGTTAGAATATTCCTACTCTCATTATTAAGATCACCGTTCAAATACGCTTTAATATATGGGATGGCTAGTGCTCCAAGCGCAGCAAGTTGTTCATAGGCTTCATAATCTGTTCGCCAGAAACTTTTCATACTACCTTCACCAAATTCTCCTCCTTCTATCACATTGACCCAATGTTTTACTTGTTGATCAAGGGAGAGTTGGTGTATAGCTTCGACAGCAAACTGAAATTCTTGGTCTTTAATCTTTAAGTCAGGCATTGCTTTATACAATTGGTCTAAGGGTACACAGTTTCTGACGAGTTGGCTTAGTGTCAAATAATCACCACCAACGCCATCCGCTGCTGAAACGTAGGCAATGAAGTCCTCTGTTTGGTTTAATTGTTTTAAATCGTTGTGCAATCGTTGAATAACATCCATGGCGATTAAAAATAGCTCCGAATCTATAATCGTCTTTTCAAATATATAATTCTCCTTATTGCTTAAATACTCAGGCGTTTCTTGACTAATGCAGCTGTATGTTTCAAGATAGCTTTCTAGGCACGCAGGCATGTCTTCAAACATAAAGGGATAATCACCTTCACTAAATTTACTTGAACGATAGACCTGCTCTTTTGTTTGGTTATAAATTTCGTCACCCGTTCTCATATAATTTTCTTGATAACAGTCGTAACAATCTGCAACAGTTTGCTCTAAGGAAGCCCGATTATTTATGTACACAATGTAGCTACCGTTATAGCTATCGGTATAGATGGAGAAGGTATACACATCTTTATTTCTTCCTTCTTCTATATAGTTAGAGATAGCCGATTTGCAGAAGTCGTATAGCGCATTCTCAAGATCTTTTCTACTAACGAAAATCCCTTCATGTGGATTAAATGTCGTGATTTCCTGAATGGTTTGAGCTGTTGAGCATAGTAGAAACGTACCTTTGCCTTCCAATTCTCTTGTCCCGTTGATTAGCCTTCCAATTTGAACATCATTACTCATTGTGATATACATCCCCTTTATCGCTTATAGTCAGGCTGTTCCAACGTAATAGGATTTAGATTGCTGAGTACCCAGCTCACTGCCAGTTCACACAGTCTTGCTGGTTCATCACTACCATTGCCATTGTGAAGTTCCTTTACTAATGTTTCTACCTCCAGAAGTGCATCATCATTTAATGGAATGCCCAATTTAAAGTATTGGTTTAGACTTTTGAGCATTTTACGATATTGGTTATCCCAGTTGATACCACCATTATCTAATATTTCGTATGATACTTTACCAGTAATACGAATAACCTCGCCCTGTACGGTTTTCGCATGTCCTTGTGAAGGAATTAATAAACTCCAAAGTTCACTATGTTGTGCTTGCCATCCCGTTGTAGAAACTTCTATCGAAGAGGCGCCATCGTGAGTCTTTCGTTTCCCTACTGGAGGAACATCGAATAGTTCGTATAGATGTAATAGTGCCTCATCTGTTTGATTCAAATGGTCTTTGTTAAAACCTTCTCTATGAAATTCAAAGTCTGTTCCAATTCGCTTAATAGACTCTTTCATTTCCTGCGTGACATTTACCCCAGCGTCAAGCAAAATATCGGCAACTTTTGCCATGTTGACGATATCGCTATTTTTACACATTGCCAAAGCTTTTTCTAAAGGCGTTTGTTTCATCTTATTTTTTGCGCTAGTATTTGCTCCGTTGGCAACTAATGTGAGCACCGCATTTGGATTACAAAAACCTGCAGCGGCAAATAAAGGTGTCTCGTTTTGATAATCACTAGCTTCTATATCTGCACCCAAAGCAAGTAGCAATTCAGTAATACCGCTCGAACTTATTGCATGTTTATGTAAAGCTGTTCTTCCATAACTATCGCTAGCATTTATATCAGCCCCCTGTTCCAAAAGCCAGCGAACGAATTCATGCGGTATATTGTAAAAGCCTAAAGCTGTTGATTTACTGTAACCGCCACGAGCATCTAGTTCGCATTTGGTAAATACCTCTTTTAACCCTAATATATCTCCTGCTTCAATTAGTTCATCAAAATTTTTCGGTAAGGTCTTTTTCTTCTTGCCCATCGTTGTTTTCTCTCCTTACGTCTGATTTTTCATTTTACTGTATCACTAAATTTTACCACTTATTCATTTCTTGTCTATTTCCTGCACCCATCAATAGGGTGTCATAAATATGGAGAGATTCCCTTAATAGAGGGACCGATGGAGAATGCCTGAGGGGTGTCTTAGGAGGGAGCTCGATTCTTTAGCGTTTTATCTTTAATTGTCACTTCATCATGAACATCATTCTTAAATCTACTTCACTTCAATGACTATCTCTTGCTCGACATTAAGTTTATGAAAGTGACTTATTAAGGAATCAAACTCTTTTTCTTCTGTTGCATACTCAATGTCTATGGAATCAGCTACGCCTAGTGAACTTGCTGTCTCTTTTGATAAAAAAATAGAAATTAATTTTTTACTTAGTATTATCCTTACTATTCCCCCATACGCTGCTCTATTTTCACTATTAAGCGTAATATGAACCTTATTTAAAATAGGTATTTCTTCAACCGATAACGACTTTTGAAATAACACATATTCCTTCGTATCAAATTCATCATCTGCAAAACCAATTATAATTGTCTCATCCTCAATACCAAAATAAACAAATGACGCTTTTAGTAAAATGGACATTTAATTACTCTCTCCCCTAATATCTAGTTGTATTAATCGTTAATTAGCAAAGCCACATAGCAATATACGATTTGACTTTCTATCATGTATTTCGGCTTGCCAATAATGCAAATCATTTATTTCTCTGTACTCTAGTTCTTTATCTATCTTTTTAATATTTGTTCTAAATGGCTTTTTCAAAAATACAACAATGCTATCTGGAGGCCACCCTTCCCAAGTCTCCGTAATTTCATTCCCAAGCAATAATTCATTGTGTAATATAGC
Organism: Lysinibacillus sp. JNUCC-52; assembly: GCF_015999545.1. NCBI lineage: Bacteria > Bacillati > Bacillota > Bacilli > Caryophanales > Bacillaceae > Lysinibacillus > Lysinibacillus sp. JNUCC-52. The sequence goes on along the minus strand of NZ_CP065546.1, from coordinate 4,090,279 downwards.
TTTCAATTTCTCAGAAAGCCCCTCAATATGTTCTTGCTTGATATTGTTATTAATAGCTATCCCTCGTTTCTTTTTATTAATCTCATCCCAAATTAATTAAATCCGTCTTCCGGTTCACCCACATCAAATCCTACTATTTTGGTAGCTTCCACTTTAAAGCGCTCGATCCAGGTATGCCAGTCATCATGATTCATCTGTGCAAAAAAAGATAACCCACTTGGTTCTACCGATGCCATTATAAAAACATCATCCTCTTCGTGCCCAAACCAATAGGGAATACCATTTTTATATCCTTTCCACCCAGGCATACACTCGTATACATTCGTCATCCTATCCCATACCTCAGATGGTAAGTCATACCATATATTTAGATTGCATTGTTGAGCGTTACTAATACTCATTTATGTCCCTCCTATTGCCTTCTATCTCCACTAATTCTTGCAGTCTTGTTAGTATCTTTGTTATATGTCCATTGATAATGACGGCTTCAAATAGTCCTTCCGTAAATCGATCTCCTCGTATATAACTGGTCATCAATTTTCGAAGTGTAGCTAAATCTGCTTTCTTGATATGCTCTTCTATATCATTTGCAATTTGCCTATAAGCTTCATTTTCATGCAACCAACTCTTCCAATCGAATACAATGAGAAAACCTGTCTTACCTAATTCATCGTGAAATTGTCGAATTTCTTCACATACAAGCATATTTCTTTTTTCGTTTTCACTCGGCAGTCCGTCTAGTCTTTGGAAAAAATCAAGAAATTTAACTAGCTTATTTAACGCTTCATAGTTTATTTCTGGCAGCTGTGACATCCCATTCACCTCAATTCATCTATTTAAAAATTTAAATTTTAGGAATTCATAGTTCTAAATGGAAACCCTCTTTATTCATTTTCTAAATCACGAAGAAGTGAAGTATCCAATTTCTCTTTCCCCAAATAACCACTACATATAACTGGGCGGTTAATGATGTCATACAGTTTTTTAAGATCCGAAATATACTCTTTCGTCCATGTTTCAAATGAGTCGAATTCCGCCTTAGAAATTTGATGGTACTCAGGGGAGTCTGTTACCCCAGTTAAAACCTCATAGGCATAAATTTCATCACCAAACTTGCCGACAGATTGGTATCTACCTGTTTTTAGACGGACATATTCAGTGTATCTCAAGGTCATCACTATCCTTCCTTTATTTTCTCTTACTATAAGTCTTACTTCTAATGCTTTAGCAACTCGTCTCGTGCTTCCGTCAGTGCGAACCCCAGCAGATTTTTCCCCCGCCATTTCAGTGGATTTTCCACAGCTGGATTGGACTGTGCCATGCCAATCCCCCAAATACGGTCCCGCGGGCTAGCCTCAACGAGTATGCGGTTCTTTGTCGATTTAAGATAATCCGCAAGCACCAGATTTTGCGAAAATTTAGCCAAGCTTGCTCTTTTGACAATGCCATAGCATTCCTTATCCCAAATATCATTATCAAAGTTTCGAACCGCCCGTCCAAAAGCCTTCATCTCCTTTGGATGCTTAGCATTTAGGATGGACTCTAGCATTTCATCATCACTAAACAACCGTGCCTTCTCGGCCATCATAAACTGCTCGGCGCAAGTGTACTGCGTTCCGTCTACTGTAAATGGACACATCCACCATTGACTAAAGCAGCTTTTGTCGACACTCCCGTCCTTAGACGGCGTATGCCCCCAAAAAAACACGAATTTGGACTTCTTCCCCTCGTTATATGCTTTTTTTAAGTCGTCTATATTGTAAATCATCCTTCATCCTCCCAATTTCTCCGATACAAGCGAGATGGTCGATGCCCCGCATTTTCGGTGTATTGATCAGTCTCCGCCACAAGATCGGCCACTTTACGTCGGAATGCCGCCTTCAACAGTTCTTTATCCATCACTACCTCATAAACTTGCTGCAGCTCCGTTAAAGTAAAAAACTTCGGCATTAGGTGCAATGCAATATCTGTATAATTCACTTTTCCACGCAGCCGCTCAATAGCGCATGCTATGATTTTTGCATGGTCAAAAGCCAATCCATCATTCGATACAATCTGATAATCCATGCCAGTAGAGGTCGTTTTCGCTGTCATCGTCCTTGCCACGACCGCCGAAAGTTCTTCTTCCTCACTACTTAGTTTAATTTCATACTCCAGTGTTTTGATATACCCGTCTTCAATCCGCTCTTTTTTCTCCCGTAGCGGTCGATAAGCTACCTTGAACCAGGCGGCATCAGCAGCATCATCTCCTGCCTTCAGTTCCAACTTGTCACTGTTAATCAATGCCATATAGCTACAGCTTATCACCCATGTTCGTGGATCTCGCCCAATATCACTAAACGTATATAGCTGTTCCAAATAAACGTCTTTCACGCCCGTTTCCTCGCATAGTTCCCTTACCGCTGCCTGCTCAGTCGTCTCATTCGAACGTACAAAGCCACCAGGCAATGCCCATTTACCTAAGAACGGGTGTCCTGCTCGACGAATAAGCAGGACGCGTAGCTCTTTTTCTGGCAGTTTACGATAACTGTCAGCCTCCTCCGCCGTTACAGTAAAAATAACCATATCCGTTGTCACAGAAGGTCGCTCGTAATCCCCAACACTATACTGCTCCAAAAATTCGTGTTCTGTAAGTCCATCTTTATCTAACAAATCCATTTGGCTCGCCTCCTCAATTCATGATTTAACTATTTAACTCTCCGAAATAGTTTCCGTAGGGCTCGAATTTTGCCAGCACTTCGTCAACCTTGTTTATGCGTTCCTCTAGGCTCCCCTGCAGTGTAATATAAGGAATTCGTCTCTCCTTCAAATCCGCAATAATCTGTTTATGGAAAACATGCCGCTTCTGATCTCCACTTCGGTCCCACGTATCGTCGTAAGGAATATCGTCATCACATAAGAAGAACAGATCATAGCGTTGCGTATTCTCCAAAGCGAGATGTGTTAACAGCTCGGGCGCCCTGCCATGATAGTCCTGAGCAAACATATACGTTGTAATGGCATTGGTATCGACAAAAAGATATCTGTTCGCAGTAAGTAATGCCTGTTCTTCGCGCTCAATATGTCCGACTGCAATTTCATCGAACGCTTCGAGTCCAATTCGGCGATCCACCTGATGCTCAGTCCAATAATCGCGCCCATATTCACTTGCAAACGTCGTGCTGTATCGTTTGGCAAGTGCTTCAGTAATTGTCGATTTCCCCGTTGACATCGCTCCAACAAAAACAACTTTCGTGATTAAATCTCGGTACACAATATCACTTACAAACTCTCTATACTTATATGGGTTGGAGCGCACCATTGTCGCTGAGATTGGAACTAGCTCGCGGGCTTCATCCACCCGTCGGTCTATAGCACCCAAAGCAATACTCATATGTTCGCCGTAAAACTCGCTCGAATAAAAATGTGTTACTTGCTCTCCGTTCAGTAAACCGAGTATATACTGTTCTTCGCGTATCTCATGCTCTCGATCATCCGAATAGCCGTCTGGTCCATCCCAAGCTTCGATTACACGGACTTGCGGATAGAGTTTGCGAATCCAATTTGCTCGGATATGAAGCGGAATTGGGCTGACCGTCGTCTCGTAAATAACTACAATTAATTCATCGACCTCTTGTAACGCCGTTTCAATCATAAACTGATGTCCTTTATGCAACGGGGCAAACTTCCCGAGTGTTAGTCCAAGCGTTTTCATACCGCCACCTCCTTAACCACTTTATTCCAAGTATAGTACCCGTAAACCGCATTGACCAGATACGCGCTCCACATCACAATCATTAGCAAGCCTTCGCCGCTCCCTTCCAGCATTCGAATTGCCCACAGCAGCACAGTGAACAGATTAAGCACGATATAGACCAGCCACTGTTCCTTGAATCTACGAACCATTAAAATGGTTGCCACAACAGATAGCACTGTCGTAATAGCATCGATGTAAGGTGAATTCTGTCCTGGAATAAAGGAAAGGCCAAACCCAATAAGTAAACAGCCGATTACACAGACCCCTACAACGAGAAGCAATGCTCTTAAGTTCATCTGTCGCATAACGAGTTTACCGTCTTCTTGACGGTTATTTTTCCACATGTAGAACCCTATAACATTCATAGGAACGAAAAATAGTAGATTCAACATTACCTCTCCAAACAAGCCATTAATAAAAGCCAAATAAGTGTAACCAACGGTATTATACATACCAAAAACATAGCTCATCAGGTTACCCTTCGCCGCAAGCACCACACATAATACGCCCGTAATAAAAACGGTAAATCCGAATAAGGAGTCCTTTGAAACTACCGTAAACCCCACAGCGATTGAGGTAAACAGCATTAACCACGTTATTTCGAAAAGATTCCAACTCCCTGCTACCTTCTTCATCTTACATCCCCCTCCGTTTTTTCCACTCATTCAAGAAATGAAAATCAAATGATCTCTTAGTATCAATTCGTTAATAACATTATGTTACTATCAAAATTAACAGAAATTCCTGGAAAGGTCAAGAAAAATTTCCCTATTTTTTTATGGGATGATTTTTATTTGTTGATTATGGTTTTGATAGGGATTAAACATCCCCCTATTTATAGTCCACACAAGAAAAGGGTAGCGCGCCTATAAATTTAACTGCGAGGCATATCTTAATCGTGAAAGCAGAACATTAGAGGAGTAGTTTCATCGTATTTTTGCAACTGTTAATCTTGTAGATGAAGAATTTCGAACATTGGAAGCTATTAAAAGGTAAAATATAAAACAGCAGGTTAATACTATCTGAGCAGTTTATAAGATGTTTTGATAACATTAGTAGCGATATGAAAAAGAAAATGAGAAGCAAGCTTGATAAACAAGTTGTAACGCCCAGCTCATGAATGGAGGTAGATTACTTGGACGAAAAAAACACATATTTGGAAGCATATTTTAATACAAAGGATATTGCAAAACGTAATAGCTTATTAAAGCAATTAGTATTTGACTTGCCTGAGGACGGAAAGGATTTTTTTCTAAAAGTATATAAAAAAGAACGATATTTGGATATGCGGCTTACTGCCATTAGAGGATATGCTGCTTTTGCAAGCGAAGAAGATGTTGCGCTATTAATGAATAAGATGTTGGAAATCTTAAAAAAGCGTCCAAAAAGTACACCATATAATTACCAGGAATACGAAATCTTACGTTCAGCATTTTTGTTACCCTACTTGCAAGAGAAATATCCTTATGATTGTTTTAAAAAATTTAATGAACAGTTAGAGAAACAGTATAATGCCATGCCCGAAGTGTTCAAAGGCATTTTCACATGTGACGATAAAGGTGAACATATCCAACTTATTTCCCCAACAGTTGTACGGAAAAATATTGAAAACTTCCTTCGTGGATGAAACATTGCACTAATAAATAGTCCACCGAGCCGACTTTTTGGGCAACCTGTTCGCATTATTCTAAAGAAAATACTTTTGCCCCGCTATCACTTGGTATCCATGATTCCTTCTAAACATTCACTCTTATTAAGTTATCAGGTGCGTTTACTTAATAAGAATGGGACTTGCATGTTTGAGTTATCCTCAACTATGCAAGTCCTTTTTATTCGTAACACAACTGACCCTGTACGTAACGTAAGGTGACGTAACAACTGTGTCCATGTTTCCCGTTGCTCGCCTACTATCCGACGTCAAAGAAGGCAGTGGTGATAGCTATTTATATTTTTTACATTTATATATTCGGTACTTAGCTAATTAAGAAGATTCTATATTAATTTAGCCACCTTGCGGGCACCTTTTCCTATACTTTTACTACAAATTTATGGAGTTTGAACATACTATACTCGAAAGATTGACTATGCTAATTCTTCATTATTCAAAATCTATAATAATTTTTAATGCATTTTCTTTCGCGGCATTTGCAAATGTTTCGTATGCTTCAATCATATTATCAAATTTGAAGCGATGTGTTGCTAATCCCTCTGGCTTAATCTTTCCTGTTTCCAAAGTTTTTAGTAGCATTGGTGTTGTGCTTGTAGATACTAAGCCAGTGGAAATTGTAACGTTACGAATCCATAAATCTTGTAATTGTAGATCGACAGCTTTGCCATGCACACCAACGTTCGCTAAACGCCCTCCAGGTGATAAGATACGCTGGCAAATATCGAATGTCGCAGGGTAGCCTACAGCTTCAATTGCTACGTCCACACCACGGCCATCCGTCATATCAAAAATTTTATCAATGGCAGCTTGCGCATCACGTGAATTGATTGTATCTGTGGCACCGAATTTCTTGGATTCTTCTAAACGGTTGTCATCTAAATCAATCATAATGATTTTGGAAGGAGAATAAAATTGTGAAGTTAATAATGCAGACATCCCAATTGGACCTGCACCGACGATAGCTACTACATCACCAGGTGATACTTGTCCATTTAATACGCCTATTTCCAAACCAGTTGGTAAAATATCAGAAATCATGACAGCTGCATCATCTGAAATCCCTTTAGGAATGTGATAAAGAGAATTATCTGCATGTGGTATATGAACATATTCCGCTTGAGTACCATTGATTAAGTGACCTAAAATCCAGCCACCATCTTCACAGTGTGCATACAATGATTTTTTACAATAATGGCATTTACCACACGAAGTTACACACGAAATAATGACCCTATCGCCTACTTTAAAGTTAGATACGCCTGCGCCTACCTCTTCTACGATTCCGATACCTTCATGTCCTAAAACTGTTCCCTCTTTAACGGCAGGTACATCGCCGCCCAAAATGTGTAAGTCCGTACCACAAATTGTTGTTTTTACAAGGCGAACAACTGCATCGCCGTCTTTCATTACACGTGGTTTTTCAACTTCACGCAGTTCCTTTTTACCTGGTCCCGCAAATACAAGTGCTTTCATTTAGAATGTCTCCTCTCTCAATAGAATTTGATTAGGCTTACAAAATCCTAATACACCATAAATATAATTAATTTTTCAGAAAACGTCAATATTTTGGACATCATTTAGTTAATTTTTATAACAAAAAAAGCCTCCTTAAATGGGCATACTTTATACCATCTATGGAGGCTCTCATTTTTTAATTTTCCAAGGAAGCATGACCTCGGCGCAGTCGATTTTCCGTACCTGTTAAAAATGGTACAATTGCTTGTAAACATTCCTCATCATACAAATAATCTTTATAAACAATTGGTGGTATTAACAATTCTTTTTCTTTACTAGCTTCTTTGCATTGCTCAATAAACGCTGGTTGCAAGCTTGTATACAATACGGCTGGCAATGCAAATTGGGCATACGCTTTCTGTAGTGCCTCCACAACTAAGCTTTCGCACATTGATGAATCAAAGCTAAAGCCAATTAACTTCTTTGTATGTACATCGATAATAGATGCCATATAAACCCACCCTTGATGCCACGTTGGTACATAACTTACATTGACTACCCACTTTTCGTTCACTTCTGTCGTTTCAAAGCCAACATTTACTACCTGCTCCTGCACTTCCTCAACTTGTGCTTCCTTAGCTTTTTTTAACACCCGCTGTACTTTCCGTAAACTCCCCTGAAAGCCTTGCTTTTTTAATTTGTCATATAACTCTGTACCATTGTAAAGTCTGCCATCTTCAGTTATAATCTGCTGAATTTCTTGTAATAATTGCTCTGATGGAGATTTTTCTGGTTGGTCTGTGGCCTTTTTGTGCAATGCGCTGTAATAAGTACTTTTCGGCAAGTCTAGAAGCTCACAAAGTACTTTCACAGCATAGCTTTTACTTTCCCGTTCGATAAAGTCAATGACATCTGTTTCAACTATTTGGTTGCGAATATGGTTATAGCCTTTTTTAAAATATCAACCTCTTGCTTTAAGCGCTCATTTTCTTTTTGCACGCTTAATACTTCTGCCTTTGTCATGTTGACCATACCATCAACAGGTGTAAATAATTTAATCCATTTATAAATCGTCACTTCTGATATCCCATATTCGCTTGATAGTTTACTTACAGCTGTGCCGAGGCGATATTGTTTAACAACTTCTAATTTAAAATCTGATGAATATCGTTTGTTTCCCATTATTAGCCCCCTCATTTTCTATTTATCATAGTATCTCGTCCTATTTATGTCTAGATAAGATAATGGCTCCCGTTTAGTTTATCTTCCAATTATTCTTATTATATTTTAATTCCTATACTGGCCTCATTTTGACATACATAAGTAATTGTCTTTTTTATCGTTACTATGCATAATTGTAGTAACGAAGTATTATTTTTCGGAATAATACAAGTCCATCGACTAGCGGAGGTTGATGAGGTATATTATGTAAAGTAGCTAATGAACAATTTTTCTTAATAAATATAAAAAATAAACATTAAGATGTCCTGATAATGTAATTGAAGAGCATCGTTGTGTTACGGGATTTCCGAAATATTAAAAAATTTCAAAACATAATCTAATAGTAAAGGGATAGAAATTCATGACAAGACAAAAAATAGATCCACGTGTAATTAGAACTAGAAGGTTATTAAAGCAGGCATTAATTGAACTAATGGAAGAACAAGCCTTTGAGGAAATTAAGGTCCAAGATATTTCTGACCGAGCAACAGTAAAACGTGTTACCTTTTATCTTCACTATAAAGATAAGAATGAGCTTATGATACAATGTATCGATGAAATTTTAAGTGATTTGCGTGAGAAAGTAAGTGTCAAAATATCACTTTTAGATAACTTTGATTATTTAGAAGAATACCCTCATCCAAGTTTTGTTCAATTATTTCAACATATTGCAGACAATTTCTCATTTTATAAAGCCTTCCTTGTTACTAATCGCATCCCTTATTTAGCTTCGGGACTTCTAGAAATTATACATGAGTTTGTTTCCGAAGGGATTAACCAAATCGAACCTAGTGAGCAAAATCTTACAGCTAAAAGAGATTTAATAATCAAATATGTGGAATCTGCCTTTTTGGAAGTTATTATATGGTGGATTAAAAACAACCTGCCTTATTCAGAAAATGAAATGGCTTTTCAATTAATGAATTTGTCTATTAAAGGGCCTTACAAAAATAATCCTCTGAAAAACAGAGACGAATCGCTTGCTGAAAATGAGTAAAATAAAAAGCCGCCCAACTAAATGATCGACTTTTTACTTGATTTGGAATTTAAAAAGTAGTTATTGTTTTTCTTTAAAGCACATGTGCCACCAGCTTAAATATTAAATGGCTGTCCAACCTCCATCAATAACTAATTCAGCTCCAGTCATGAAACGTGATTCATCAGATGCAAGGAATAGTACTCCGTAAGCAACATCTTCTGGATTTCCGAAATAAGGAAGCTGAGTGAACGTTTGATAGAATGGTAATGCGTCCTTAAATGAATCAGCAGTCATAGGTGTCTCAATAATACCAGGGTGAACGGAATTTACTCTTATTTTATCTTTGCCATATTCTACAGCAGCTGATTTAGATAAAGAGCGTAATGCCCCTTTGGCAGCAGTGTATGGACTTGATCCAGCCATACCCACTATCCCACCAATAGATGAAATATTAATCAAAGAACCACCACCGGCTTTTTGCATCTCTGGAATTACATATTTCATCCCAAGTACACAGCCGTTTAAATTAATATCCATTACTCTATTCCATTCATCCATTTCCATTTGAGTCATCGTTTTTGGACTCGCTACTCCAGCATTATTGACTAGTACATCTACCTTACCGTAATGGTTTATTGCTTCCTGAATAACATTTTTCCACTCTTCCTCAGATGTAACATTATGCTTTAATCCAATTGCATCTCCGCCATTTTCTTTAATTTCACGAATTACCTCTTTTAGCAAATCATCTCTAATATCCGTTGCAACTACTTTTGCTCCTTCACTTGCGAAAAGCTTAGCTTCCGACGCTCCCATCCCTAGTGCTGCACCAGTGATAATTGCTACTTTACCTGTTAAACGTCCCATTATAATCATCCTTTTCAAAATTAAATAGTCTTCACAAACTTTTGAAAAATAGTTTTTACTTCATGTATACCTAGGATATTTATATTATACATTACATATATATATATTGTGAAGTTATTTACACCATGTTAATTAAATATTATTTTGGAACATGATGATCGACCACCATTATGAGTAACCACATGTTTTGTGCGGATTCTTATATTCTAGGCTACTGGTTATTCACGTTCGTAGTTAGGTCTTGAAGAAATTCACTTTCATAGTAATTAATGAAATAAGATTTCCCCAGAATTTTGCTCGGCTAATTGTATGAAAATAGTTTCATTTAACCATTTTGACGCCACAATAAAAAAACGCTCCAAATCCTTGAAACTCAAGAATTTGAAGCGCTTTTCAGTTGGTTCAAAATAAAAAGACCAAGTTCACATATTTTGTGAAAATCTAGTTTAAAGTTTACAAAGTGCGTTTTACAACTGATATTAATAAACCCAAGGCCTCGCCATCCGTCATTGAACCAATTCGTTCGCTATGGTCCACCTTTAAAATTCCTTTTTGATACGTTTCTTTTAGCAAGCCCTTTAAATCCTCTTTAGCTGTTGATGTTAATGTGTTAGTCACTTTTGGTTCCTCCTTATGTTGAATAGTTGTAGTTGGCTTCAAAGTTTCTTCAATTCGTTTTAGAAAGAGATGCCAACGATTTTCACTTAAAATTCGATGCGGACAGTACTTTCTGTTCCAATCTTGATGTTTTTTCACACGTTCTATGCCCCAACCAAAATGTTTTAATAAAGAAGCGATATACTTAACTGCATTTTCCTCAGCAGCAATATAACGAGCTCCCCCACTTTTGCTGTAGCAAATTTCAACACCAATTGATTTACGGTTCCCCATCCCTTGACCATCTCCACAATGCCAACCGTTACGAGTGAATGGGATTGCTTGAATTGCTTCTACATCATCAATGGCAACGTGATAGGATACCTGATTATTGTTAGTGATCATGTATTTAATTTCATTGGCTGCAGATGCATCATTGGCCGTGTTGTGTACTGTAATATACTGTGGTGTCATGATGTAAGGTGCTTTTATTGGATATTTAATTGATGGTAATAGATTTTGTTTTAAAGTGTAAGCCATTATTGCTGTCCTTCTTTTTTAGCCGCCTTTAATAAATCAAATGTTCCCGAGGCTGTTAGACCAGCAACAAAGCCAGACATTAGCATGGCATATGGTGGATACTCAGATAACGGCCAACAAACTAAGCCAATAAAAATACCAATCACTACCGATGTGATTGGCATGTATTGTGTATTAATTTTAAATGTCTTTTTCAGTACTTCTGCTACAGCTAGCACGATAGCCACCATTATGATTGCAATCATAAAAATGTTTGTTAAATCCATTATTCATCATCCTTTTCATCGTTTTTATTTTGCAGCGAATGTTTTTCAATACGATCGACACGACCTTCCAATATATTCAACGATCGATTCATGCCTTCAAGGGCGATTGCTGTTCTTTCCTGCGATTCATTAGATCGTTCCAAGTGATCCATTAATTTATTTTCCCGTTCTTCCGCTCGGTCCATCAAATTATCATTTTTGCTTATTAAATAGCGAAATGCCCCAAACGCTATAATTAAACAAGCTATTGCCCAAACTGCTTGGCTTGTAGCGATTTCATTTACTGCAGTTACATCCATTCCATCACATTCCTTTGCTATTCAAGTAAAATAAAAAGCTATGAGATGTATCGAGAAACAGAACCAAGTACTGTTATCTCGTTTACTCTCACAGCATAAAAAATAACGCTAAGCTTATGCTTGCATTTTCGTTGGCGAATATTTATCACCTGTAATCTCTTTATACTGTTCTGCTGTTATCTTTCCAGCCTCTACAGCATCGCCAACCATTTCCTTCGTCCAGTATTTAGGGTAAAAGCCATTAATCATTTTTAACCAATCCATTTCACAAAACCCCTTTCATCATCAGTTGATATGTTAAATCTGCTTGATTACTATTTAATTCTTCTATTCTTAAATCCTTCATAACTGATTCATACGCTAATTGGGCATTAGTAGCTTCTAATCGATCCGTTTTTTCTTCTGGAGTTTCTTCGAATCCGAATTTCTTCCTATCGCCTAATGTACCATCTGAGTTTCGCACTTTATATTGAAATGCCATTAGTCCACCGCCCCTGAAATTAGATGTATTTTATGATTTAATGCTAAATCTGTACGTGATGACGTAATTTTAAGAATAATATTTTGCTTTGCTTCTAACCCCTCATATTCAAATGTATCCTCCACTAAACCTTGTTGAACCGGTGCTGTGTTTACGGGCGTTAAAGTTTCATACTGTTCTTGCTCATCACTAGCAGTCATTGATAGCTCAACTTTTATATCCAATGCCTCATCACGCTGTATAAATAATAAAACACCCTTTGCAGATCCCTTAGGTGGCTCAATTTTATACCGAGCGACGGATTGCAAAATTGGTGTTTTCAATTCTTTTTTATTAAGTGTTACAGTCTTGCTAGTCTTTGCTCCGTAGTTATCAATTACCTCAATCACAATCGTATTTTGACCAACTACAAGCTGCGAAAGTGCTAAATCAAATTCCCAAGCTCTATCCGAACCACTGTAAATTTCAACAGCATTTCCAGCATTAATGCGGCTAGTTACTTTAAGCGTAGAATTAGCGTCCTGATCAGTGGCTGTACCACTGATTTTAAACTTGTCCGCATCGACTACGCCAGAAGGTACAACAGCATCTACAGATAGTAAAGGGGCTCGGTTCGGTACAACATAGAATGTACGTTCAACAATGGCAGATAACGCTTTTTCGCTGTCCTCCGCCCATACTTTTAATGTGTGTGCTACACCATCAGCAAGTGTTCCTGTAAGTGCTGTTTCTCCATCGTAAATTTTGCCACCTTTAAAGGTTATCTGTTTAGATAATGAGATTTGTATTTGGCTTAGGTTTGTTGCTAGTATCTTACGAGCTTCGCTGTTAATTTGATAGTAAACTGTAACTGATTGATCTGCATCAGCATCAAAAGCTGTACCAGCAATATTTAATGTGTCATTTTCATATAGTGTTGTGTTATCCCCAGGACCAGTTAAGGTTATTGTTGGCGCAACGTTATGTTCTATTTCAAATGGTTCAGAGTATACATAATCAGAATATACATTACTTGTATTTTTTGCTCGCACACGTAATTCTAAGGTTTTAAGTGCCTTATCTGTCGTAGTTGTAAAACTACGAGTGAGCGTGTTGTTGTAAGCTAACTGTGTCCATGTGCCTATGCTATTATATCGGTAATCTACTTCATAAAGTGATAGGTTAGGCGCGTGTGAGGCTCCAAATGTGATATTAGCAACTTCATTAGGTTTGAATTTTTTCCCCTGTATCGGTGATGTAAATGGTGCTGGTGGAGTGATTGATTGATTAACTCGGCTACCTCTTTCATACCAAAAGCCATCGGTATGTCTACCATTAATAGGGTATGTTCCCTCATCAACAGCGATTCCACTCTGTACAAGCGAACCTTTACTATAATTAGTCGAGTATAGCTGGCTAGTTACTCGATAAAGATTGACATTGTAATATCCTTCTCGACCTTCAGGGGTTTCCATATTTACCTTATAGACTGAGCCATTATAAGTACAATAGAAGTCGAACTTTTTAATATCAAAATAGTAAAGCAGATGGGTCATTGAACCGTTAGCTGAATTTAATAATTGTAATGAGCCATTGCTAAGAGCTTGCACTTCATAAAATATTTGTCCATCTGTAATACCATAGTTTGCTCCTAATAACACATTAAAAACATTAGCTATTCCGTAACCATTAGATAACGTTGTTTTATTAATAAGAGAACTAACAACTGGAGTATATAGAGAGTTAGTTATTGTATTATATTTCGTAAAGTAATATTTCGGCTTTGATACTGTGTACAAACTACTTTCTCGATATGCACTTTCTAATCCTGCGGAATCAACCGCTTTGAGACGCATTTTCAAACTTGTTGCCGTTGGTATTGTGTACGTAAAGCTTGGAGTGGTTGTTTCTCCTGCTTTCGAATAAGCAGCATCATTTATAGACACTTCCCAAATGTATTTTAATAAATTGCTTTCTGCGTCTGTTGATGCTCCTACAGTGAACACTTTGGAATCGCCAACTTCTAATGTCCCTATCGGGTATGAAAATGCTCCTGGTTGTGTCGGGGCTGTATTTACCTTTGCTCCTTTCACATACCAATACCCATCGGTATGACGTCCGTTTGCCGGGTAGGTCCCTTCCTCTGCTGGAATATTGCTTTGTATTAGGGCGCCTTTTGAGTAGGCTGTACTAGTCGTGTTTTTTGATGGCACCTTTTTGTGTACCGTGCACTCAAGCCTATCTTCTGAATACCCGCCTTTTTTAGCTGTGTAACGATACAGCGCCCCGTTATAGGTATAGTAGCTAAGGTCACCCACTGCGATTTGTTTAGCGCCTATCCGCTCGCCTGCAAGTTCGTAAACATTAGTCAACGAGTCATGTGTGAAGTTTTTGAAATTAGTCGAATACTGCATAAGTCCGTCGTTTGACTCGAAATCCCACGGCGCATCATTGTTGTATATGGTCGTGTTTATTGTCGTAAACTTGTCATAATAATATTTAACCATCCTTAAACCACCTCCACTAATTCAACGTTAAATGTCTGCCAATCCCCAACACCCATTTCAGCGTTAACCATATCAATAAAGACATTACTACGAGCCACTTTCGCGCCTTTTTTGTATGCATTTGTAAGAGCTGAAATCGTAATTGTGTCTACCCCTACTGCAGCAATTACCACATCCTCACTTGCTACATCATCAAAAATAGTGACTTGCGTAAATGGTGTAAACCCATCAACACTAGCCACTTTTAAAGTAGTTGTACCTATAATGACAGCTTCGATAATATCGGTCATGGCTGTGTCTAAATTGATTTTATTTGTACTACCATCTAGCATATCGGCAAATGTTCCACTATTACCCGGTACACGGCCATCTAGTTCCATTTGAATACGCATACGTTCTAATTGTCGATACATCTCAATCATAAAACGATAGGCGTTATAAATTCCCCATTCAAAATTGTTGGCATACTCAGACATATAAGGCGTACCGTCCTCGATGAGCTCTCCTGTCACTGGATCTGTTACGTCATCGTACCATTCAGTACGTTCGTATGGGTTTTTCTTAAAATTCAGCGGTATTTCACCATTCATATAGTTACTCATTTACTTTCACTTCCTTCACTTCAAGTTGCAGAGGAAATGCGATAACATACCCCTGTGAGCCTTTCTGATAGTTCATTGTTTTTACATACAATTCACGTCCGTAACTATCGACTAATGCAGCACGTGTTACCAAACCTTGTTCCGTCGATAACTTCACATACTTTCTTAGCCCAACCTTCGTGCTAGTGTGATAGATTTCTTTGTTATAAACAACCCCATCAATCGTAACCTTTGCGCCAACTGTAAGATTACTTAAAAATTGTTGAGTTAAATCTATCATTAATGGTTGTATTTCGTTCAATTCCTCACACCTCCTGCTCTAAATCGACCACAAATACGGTTATTTATAATAAAACTATAAATCTCATTTGAAACTGTTAACACTTCTTTTCCTAAAGCACCATGTGTTTTGGCTGTTTTAAAACGACCACATATTTTATGATTGATTTGCCATGCATAAGTGCCCCCTACAATAATGAGGCATTCCTTTAAAGCCAAAATAGTTGTCATTAAATTAATATTTAACGGTACGATTCGCTCTACCAACCGTACTACTTCGTTATAATAAGCCGTTTGTTCAACTTCTATTGCGACTTCCATTTCAAATTGATTAACATCTAATAAAATCTGATGATTATTTTCTCCAATTAATCTTGACAATGCCTTTGTTAAATACTCTAAGACATATGGTGCGCTTTCCTGCATTCGAGCTAGTAATCGTAGTTTTCGGAATTTCAATGTCTCGTTCTTCGAATCTGCACGAATACCAAAATCCTTTTCTCTAATGGCAATAGCTGTCTCGCTTGAGGTTAAAATAAATTGATCGTTATCTACACCAAAAAGAGCTTCGTCGAGTTTATCCCAGTTAAGCGTAACTGTATTGGACAACTCACGAAACTCTTTTATATTTTGATAATAGAATGGTAACTCCTCTAAAAAAGCATTGGTCATATAATCACTTCCTTCAGTGTTACTTTAGAAAGTACTGGAATTTCTTCAACTAAGTTAATATTATTACTTAAGCCATTCAACATCGTTGAAGCAACGTCCTCAATGCCTTCAATCTCTAATAGTCGAGATTCGATATGAGTAATACGAACATTGATATCTAAATCTT
This sequence comes from Lysinibacillus sp. JNUCC-52, assembly GCF_015999545.1. Classification (NCBI taxonomy): domain Bacteria; kingdom Bacillati; phylum Bacillota; class Bacilli; order Caryophanales; family Bacillaceae; genus Lysinibacillus; species Lysinibacillus sp. JNUCC-52. The sequence goes on along the minus strand of NZ_CP065546.1, from coordinate 4,073,964 downwards.
TAAACCAATTGGCACGTAATTCAGCAAAATACGTTTCTAACGTTTCACTCACTTGTGCTTCAATTTGACCAATCGTTGCACCATTCAAAATGAGTTCACTTTCAACTTCAATAGTGTTTTTCCCTACACCTTCCACGGTTACTTCATGACCGATCGGCGCTGAACCATATCCATCGCCTTTAAATTCTAGTGGATCTATAATCTCTTGAACATAGGATACAAACTCAGGTGTCGGTGCATTGAAATCAGAATCAATAATAATTGCTTTTACTGTTCCTCCACCAAACGGAGTACGACGTAACCGTACACCACCAACCCCTTGAATTGCCTTCATTTTTTTCTTATAGTCTGCGCGGTTACCACCAAATGCTTTTTCGCGGATATGGTCTACAAACCTTACATATAATGACTCATCTGTTTCAACATCTTCACCTGGTACAAGCACATCAGCTAATACAGCTTTACCTAGCTTATTGTTTGCTTCTAGCGGAAGCATCTCGCCATAATCCTTATTTCCTACGGCACCTGCTGTTTGTGCTTCTACTTTATATACCCCTGCCTCTAATCTTTCTATTACATTATAGATAACTGCCTCTAATCGATATTGGCTATTTGTAGACACATCAAGAGGTTGACCTTCACCATCTGTAAATAATGCGCGGCGAATAGCCCTTCCAGCCTTCTTACGTTCGACTCCATGCTCGTTCACTCGTTTTTCAAGATCATCTCCGTCTGCTGTAGCAGCAAAAGTACGACGATATAACACGGACATATCCCAATATGTTTCAGCTAACTTTAATGCTGTAGGTGCAAGTGCATCGTATATTACACTACCTTCACGTTTATCGACGTCACCCCGCACACGATCGAGCAGTTCTGCTAAAATACTATCAAATGATTGCGACTCTAAGTACTCAAGCAATCCTAATCGCCTCCTTTAACAGACTTACATCGCCATAAATTGTTCGAGCAACAAAAGTTATTAACACATCATCTTTTGATGTAAATTCGAGACTAAAGTTTTCTAATGATGTAATACGTTCATCTTGCAGCAATGCATCTTGTATGCGCCTACCTAAATCACCACGTACATACAATTCATCAAATCCCATCATATTTTGAAAACCGTAATTATTTGTATAAACTAAATGTTCAAAGCGAATCGTATTCAATGCTTTAAATATCGCTTGCTCCATAGCTTTTTGACCATCTATCAATCCACTGCAGCAACCTCGTTTGAAATCTAAATGATACGTACGAGTAGGTAATTCAACAGCATCCATTACTTCAATGTCAGGGGTAATTGTTATTGCTTCTGTTGGTAGTGCCATATGTCATGACCCTCCTTATATCTGTCTGATACAAAATACTTTTGACCACCTTGTACTCTATGCAACACTACTTTATCGCCTTCTTTTAAACCATCTTCTAAGATGAGCTTTAAGTATTTCATTTCATATTTTTCATAAGGCACCGCGGTCGATTCACCTTGATTTTGCCATGTCGAACTTGTCTGTTTAATGTCATCACCAATTTGATTTTTGGTGTAGCTTTTCGGATGTTCGTACTGAATACTCGCTATTCTTTCGTGTCGAGTAAGATGCTCTGCAACTAGTAAAAATTCATCCGTTAAAATAAGCTTCGAGTGTATTTCAATTTTTAAAGGCTTTGCTCCAATAACTGTCCCCAAGACAATATTTACTGGATTGGACGCATTAAAGGCTGCCATTGCAGTCGTTTTGATTAACTCTAGTAAACTCATGAAATCACCTTCAATTCTAAGCTCATTGTATGAACTTTAGCTGACCAATCATGTGTGCATGCTTCCACCAAAAATAACTGCTTAATTTTTAATTTCTCTATATAGATAAATACCATCTTTCCTGCGCGCACTCGCCAATCACCTAAACATTTTAATGACAGTTCTTTTTTTTCTGTATTATGGACCGTAAGCAATACATTCAGCAGACTTTCAATCTGGGAAGGCGTCATATTTTCGTCTACCTTTTTGTAATACTGCAACTGTCCCCATTTAGCGATATTGCTACTATCCTGCGCAATAAATACTCTACGTTTTGATGTCTCTTTATCATCTAACACCAGTTTTACTCGATTGTAAGAATCCTCAATGGATACCGAATAATCATAGTCGTACAAAAGACTTTCTTCCCCTATATAAAAGTCTGTAGGGGGTATAACTAAATCATTAATATTATGCAATCCTAGCGAGCCAAACTCATCCATAAAAACAAAGCTTTGATTTGTAGCCACAATAGCCGAATCAATGCATTTCATAATGACATCTAATGCTTTCTTATCTTCTTCAACCATTCCAGGCGTTGTAAAGCCTGTTTTCGCTACAGAAATTAATTGAAGATTTGCTATACTGCAAATACGCTCAATGGCTTTTTCTGCTAACATCGATGGAATAACAAAAGTATCTTCATACATTAAATACTTGAGTTGATCGTAAGCAATAATATTAAAATCGCTATCCTTACCAAAACCCGCCTTAAATGAATAGCCATAAAAAACTTTATGTTTTCCATCAATTACTCTTACTATTGCACCTGATACAATTTTATTTTCAAGTGGATTAGGATTTAACAAATTAACAGTAAGCTCCGATGCTTTCCCTGTTTTTTCAGTCTTCCAGCTAAGTGAAGTGACAGGCACTTCGTAAATATTCCCATCACGATTATCAACCAATACTTCTATACCTACCACCTCATTTCTTAACCGTCCATTCAGGTGGAATTTTTACTTTCAACCCAATTGGCAACTTCCTTAATTCACTATCTTTAATCCCGTTCAAGGATTGCAATGCTTTATAATTTGCTCCGTTTCCAGTATACTTTTGTGCTATCTTCCAAAGTGAATCTCCTTTTACTAAACTATACGTCTGTGGTATTTGCTTAGTATTTTCTCTTGGAGTTTCCTTTTTCACTACTTGCTTCACTGACTTTTTCTTAGCTGAGACAGTTGGTGTAGTACTCTTTTTAACAAGTTCCATCTTTTTGAATCCAAACGGCACATACTTTTTAAAAGAGATGGTATAATCCACGTCGGACGTACCAAATTGATCTTTTACTTCAAAACTTTCAATTGTAAACAGGTCATTAACAGAAAATGAACCACCTACATAAACAAAGCGGATAACCGTTTCTTCGGCCATCCACTTTTTTATTTGGTCAATATACTTTTTAGGCTCTACAAATTGTGTTTCCGCGTAATGTGTATCCTGCGACGGAAAATATGAGGAGAACGAGAACTCTGGTAATTTCATAGGTTTAGGTACTTTCACAGCACCTATCTTAGCGACGGAAAACTCTTCTCCGTCAGCATCCTGTTTAAATGATAATTCTGGTGGATTAATCGGAATACGAAATCCTTCTTTATCATTGTTAGCACTAAGATAGATTCCTATCATCCATATACCCCCTCTACCGAACGATTCTGCTCATCTTTCAAACCTTGTGTAATAAACTTTACGACTTCATGAACATCCACTTTTTCACGAATATCGCCAGTAAAATAAAACTTCGGTTCACTTTGAATATGTTGCACTACAGCTTTACTGTTATTTGCTAAAGATGACGCAGAAACTTTTTCTCGCACTTCATTTGATACTTCAACGTCATCCCTAACTGGAACATTCAAAGCTTGTGATACATAGTCATTTATTTTAGCAACATTGCCACTCGCATTGGATAAATCACCGAATTTATTAAGCATTTTTTCCATTGCACTACCAGTTGTATCTTCAAAATTATTATGGACCTGTAAATTTGGTGTTAGCGAAACAATGTTGTTAATCGCTTTACCTTCCGCAATATCTTTAAATAATTCGAGATATTCGTCTGCAAGATCGATTTTGTCATCAATCTTCCCAACTTTATCTATATTTCCACCGTTAAGTTTTTGATTATCATCAGCATTTTTTCCAAGACCTGATTCTGAAGGTGCTGATTTTACAAGATCATCTGTCAAACTGGATGGAAATGAATTAGAATTATCATCATCTTTATTCATTGACCCCGCTAGCCCTTTTAACTTATCGGCCATAACACCTAATTTTTCACTACCTGCAAGTGAAAGAGATTTTCCTATTTCATTACCTTTATCGTAAGCAGTACCTAAGTCTTTGTAGTCTAAACGTTCAAATTGTCTATTAGTTGGTGCAGTAGGCATAGTCACACTATTCATATATTCACCAGCGGTGTTCTTTCTTTCTAGAGTAATCTTGTCGGCCTTTGTAGGTGCTTTAATAAGATTTTGAAGAGTATCCCCAAAGTTAGTTGCACCACTACTTAATTTTAAATCTACTGTACCTATCTTGGAAAGATCTGTATCCAGCACACCATTAAGCAAACCTATAAATTTATTTACCCCACCGATTGCACCGTTGATAAGATTAGATATTCCACCTAATGCATTATTAATGACATTAAAAATACCATCTGCAATTCCACCAACCGTTTTCAGCACCATAGTACCCATCGTATAAAATGCCATCTGTACACCGTACACTAAAGCGTTGAAGGTATTTGCAATCCATTCAGCTACACTAATTATATTATTTCCTATGGCATCTAATACAGTTCTAACCATAAGATTTAAGGCAATCCATGCTAGTTGTACAAAGAATATAGCCTTATTCCATGTATTAACGAGCCATTCAACAACGGTAATATTTATGTTCAATATACCTATAAAAACGTTATAGAAAACAGCACCTAGCCAATAAACGCCTCCAACAATTGCGCCAAATACAGCTGCAGTTTGTACAGCCCACATCAGCATTGCGGTTACTACTAAAGCGATAACAGCAATAAATGCTATTAGAATCCATGTTCCAGGGAAGGCGAGTAATGCTGTATTTAATCCCCATACAGCTGATGTTTGAGCCAAGGTTGCACCTGTAGCTAGCATAGAGGCCGCTGCCAGCACACCTAATGCGAAAGTTCTTACTGCCTCATAAGCTGCAACTATCATTAATACTCCCCTATACGCAGTTAATATCGTCAAATATGAACCCAATGATGTTGCTACTGCTACAATTATTGGCCCAACCAAAGACCAAGTATTCTGTAACATATCTCCAAATGTAACTATTCCATTATAAACCCTTTCTAAAATGTCAAACACTAACGATAAACCTAATACAAACAAATTTACAAAAACCATTGCATGACCTGCTAAAACTCCAAATGCATCCGAATTAACAAATTCGCTGAACCGTTTAAATATAGGTTCAAATGCGTTTTGCGCATAGTTTTTAAATACGGTCATAGCGTCTGAAAATGTTTTCGGCGTTTTACTAAATTTATCTTCAATTTCGTCAGCAGCATTAAATAATGCATTTTTAATAATATCCGCTGTAATTTCCCCATCAGATGACATTTGCTTTAGTTCACTTGTACTTTTTCCTAACGAATCTGCAATTGCATCTGCAAGCAATGGAGCCTTTTCTGCGATAGATGTAAACTCATCACCTTGCAATCCTCCAGAAGCCATTGCTTGCGTTATTTGTTTCATACTGTCAGCCTTTTCTTGACCACTAGCTCCTGAAGCAGCGAAAGATTTATTCATCAGCTCACTGAATCGGATAGCTTCATCATTGCTACCAAAAGTGTCCCCAGCGTTTAATTTCGCAACAGTAGTAGCCATATCATTATAAGAGCTTAAACTTCGCTGAGAAGCTCTATAAATCTTATTCTGCAACTCCGCTTGTGTTTGCGAACCGTCATTAATATTAGCGATTCGCGTATTAGTATTACTATAAGAATCAGAAGCGCTTGCTAACTTTTTAAAACCCTCAGTTAAATTCTTTACCGATAAAATATTAGAAGCAAAACCTACAAATTTACTAAAAAACTTATCCACTCCACTTGTGGCGGCTGATATCCCTCCAGAAGTCCCACTAAAAATATCACCTACATCACCAACATTTTGAAATGCAAGTCTTGCACTAGCACTTAATCTATCAAAAGCTACCCTTGCACTTTGAATAACGCGCGTTGCTCGTTGCAGGCTACGCATATCTCCTGCTCTGTTGGATGATATATGCATTTGCTCCATCGTTCGGATAGTACTATTCATAGCTTTCATCATCTTTTGAAGAGTACCAGTCATTCTATCGGTCAAGGTCATGGTTGTACGAACTGACATAACACTCACCTCATTTTAGGGCTAAAAAAGACATACCCTACAAGGCATGCCTTTTTTATAAAATTATTATATTATTACTTTTTCGAAGCCTCTGCCTCTTTTTCAAGCTCAATATCCAAACTTGCGATAATGAATGCGCGCTCTTTGCGATCCATATTTAAAAACAAGTTAGGCAGTATATTGAATCGATGAAGCGCAACATGTGCATAAAATGCTAGTCCGTCACGCTCATCGTCACTGCCTTGTATTAGTTTTTTACTTCTTCTACTTCATCTTCGAGAGTAATATCACTTCCGCTAATTTCGGATACTTTTTCAGAAATCAGCGATGTTTCACCTGCCAGAAACATTCTTCCATATAACGCCTCTGCACCTTTTACGCCATAGGATTGCTGTAATTCTGTATTATTAAGGTCCGGGTATACGATAGCTGCTACGTTTAATCTACGGTTGTATGCTACTGGATCAAATACTCGTTCTTGGCGTCCTCTTTTGCCAGCTACATTTTTAAAACATCTATCATTAATTACATCTGCTTCTTCAGATGGAACAGGTCGTAATTTAATAGGCTCAGCAAAACGTTGTAGGGATAACTCAATAGGTTCTACCGCCATTACATTTTCTTTCATGAATGCTTTAAAGTTACTCATTTATAGTTTCCTCCTTATTGGATAACGCTAAATTGGTTTAAGATTTCAAAATCGTCAAATGTGAATGAAAATTCGTCTTTTAATGTGTCTGCACTATCTGCATCAAGCATTGCTAATAGCGTTTTATCTGGCACGATATTTCGGACATCGACGGTTTGTTTACCAGCTGCACTAGTAATATCCGCATTAACAATTGTCGCATCAAACATTGGTGATTTACCTGAACGTAAATAGTTCATGGCCATCGCTCGAACCTCTGGGCGATGGTAATACATCGTCATTTCACCAACACCTTTTGCTCCTACAATTTTAGAACCTTCCATACGAGCATTTAAACGTTTTACTTCTACTTTGTTGTATTCTACTTCCGCTTTAAATTTAAGAATTTCTGCAAATTCATATGTTTGACCTTCAATATTAATAAATACCAAGCCCTCACGAGAGGACATAGCGTCTTTTGTTTGCATTACGTTTGCTGCCATTTAGTTTTTCCCCCTTTTATTTACACTCAACGCGCATATATAATTTTTCCATTGCATCGATAAACTTGATACCGATCACAGCCAATACGGCATCTTTTTCATCACCTTGCTCAACAGTAATATCTTCTGGAAGATATGGATTAATAACACCTAACCGTACATATGGATCAAGCACTGTTTTCATTAATTGTTTCTTAAACAAATCTCTTCCATCTTCATTATTGTTCACTTTACCGATGAAGTATTTTCGGAAAATGTGGCGTGTGTTATTTTCGAGAATAGTCATTCCTCGATCGATTTTTCCTTTACGGAAATCTTGGTTTTTAGTCGGTGTAAATGAATGGAATGAATTAATATCCTGCTCTACTACTACTTCATCATCACTGAAAGAATAGACAATATGGCCGTCTTGTAATGCTTTAATAATTTCATCATTTGCCATCGCTTCCGCTTCTATTGCTCCAGGGTATTTTGCATATGTTAATGAACCTACAGTGGCCGCTGCAAATGCTGCACCGAACCAGTACACCGCCTCATTTGCACTTAAGATTTCCCCACCATCAAGTGTGACTCCGTTTTTAATTGATACTGTGCTTTCATGGTCTGCAGCATTATAATTATTCGTAACGAATGTAACACGTTTACCTGCTTGTTCTCGCAGTTCTTTTGCCTTTAAAGCAAGTAGCGCTTTTATTGTATTGTCATCAGTCCCATATGCTACTACCTTAAAATTCAAAGTATCCAATGCAGATGCGAACTCTGATATAGAGTCGTTTGTAGCAGCTACTGTTGTTCCACCAGCTAAAGTCAAAGTAGCATCTCCTGTTGGTAATGCCCCATCAAACACTACATAATCATTTGATTTTAAATCTTCGTAAGCAGTCACCTTCTGCAAGTCAACTTGAAGAGCATCAAAATAGGTTTTTACTGTTGTAGTTCCATCTAATCCTGTCGTTGTCAGAATGTGAATCTTATTTCCATCCGTTCCACCGAACTTCGCAGAAGCCGTTAATCCCTCAACTGTCGCTTTTGCTTTCTCACCTACACCATTTAGGTTATATAAATACACATTACCAGTAGCCTTAAAAGCTTCTCGCAGGGGTAAAATATCACCTAGCGATTTACCGAATAAATTTCTAAACTGTGTAGTTGTAGAGAGTTTAATAAACTTACCAACTTCACCCCAATTTAGTGTCATAGGCACGACGAGAGCACCATTCGATTCAAGCCCCATTGTATTTAAATTATTTGTTTCAAAATTAATATAAGCATCCGGACGTACTTTATTTTGTGTTTCCCAAATACCACCCATTATGCATTCACTCCTTTCTTCTTCCACTCTGCTACTAGCTTGTCAGCTTCCATTTTTGTATAAGTTACTCCTTCTTGTAGCACAACTTCATACTCCAAACGCTCTTTTGAAGATTGAGTACTATCTAAAAAAGCAGCCTTAGAGAATTTTTTATTCCCTGGCTGCTTCACTGTTTTCTGTTTGTCTGTCATTATTTGTGTCAAATTCAACGCCCTCCAATGTTTTCATTCTCGTTTCTTCTTGAATGTCGTATAGTCTCGCTTTCACTTGAAAATTAATCACTAATGTTTCGTCAACTATCTCGCCGCCTATTTCATGTACATGGAACCTATCTGCAAGGTATTTAAAGTTATTTTGAATAACTTCCAGTACATTTAAGCATTCATCGTCTATATTATCTGTAGATGGGAAATAGACAATGCTAAATGAATAGGTGCGAATAGCTTGATTCTTCATACCTCGCTCTTGATGCACGTTAATGATTCGGACTAAAAAAGCAGGTACTGTTATGCCTTGCTTCACTAGTTTATTATAGATTTGATATTGATTGTTATCAGGATACAAAGATCGTAATTGCATGATTGCTAGCGTTTTAATACTATCTGTTACATTAACCACCCATTTTACGCCTCCATTCCTTCTCGATTTCGTGTTCCCACATTTGAGGTATAAGATGTTCCATTTCTTGTTCCGTGAGTTTAAGTATAAATTGTCCATTTACAAAACCTACTGTTCGTCCTGTAATTACATTATGCCTTTTCTCAACAAAAAGCGGATTTTCTAACTGATTATAAATAATAATTATAAAATTATTACCCTCTTTAACAATATGGTATTTCCAATTATCACGAAACGCTTTATTATCTACAGGTGTGAGCATTTTCACTTTCTTAATGGCTATTTTGGCAACTCTCTCAGCCACTTTTTTGTGTATCTTCCCAGTTGTAATAGTGAGTTCCTTTAAGTTTTCTGCTAATTGCTTTACTTCCTTAAATTCAAATGCCATTAAGCAAACACCTTCCTTCAAAACCACGTCTTCGTTCGATACATAGAGAACTCATTCTTTATCAGATAGCACCTCCTCATCCTAATCAATCAACTTTCTTTTGATAGATCTACCCCTCCCTTCCCAAATATAGTTTAATGGCATGGGTTGAAAACTTATTCTTTAACGTCTACAAGTTTGAAAAAGACGAAATAAGACATAATAAAAAGTCGTAGATTACCTACGACCGATTAATTAAAATATTATTATGATTTGAATTAGGTTGTTCGCATTAACTTTGGAAGTGATTATTTGTTGTCTCTCCCTATTTTCAAACCTTACCTAACCAACCTGCCTGTATCCTAGTTTACATTATTATTTCTAACTCACATAATGTTTAAAGTATGGCAACTCTGGCAAGTATGGAATATTTCTGCCTTAATAGACTAATTTAGGTATAGTAGACTGCTAGCAATCGTAACCTGTGGGAACATCACAGAACGTAAGATGCAACAGACCGCGCGTTAGCGAGGGTACGATGTGCTCGCCGATTGCGACCGTCCGTAGCAGGAATCAACGACAGTAGTCATCATCTAAATTAATTTTAAATAAAAAAAGACTGTAGACAAATTGGAAAAAAACTTCGAGTTTGTCTACAGTCTGAGAATTCCTCAATATATCAGGGATCCTATTTAAGCTAACATTTTGATTAATATATTTTCTTTAATATTTTGTATTTGTGTGTGACTCACTTCCATTTTCTTTGCTATCCAACGCTTCGATTTTCCATCTAACATCCAGTTTAAGACTTGCACCTCCCTTTCGCCTGTAACCTTTTCTAGAAGTTTCTGAACCGCCAATATCTTTTTCTCGTAATCTGCAACACGTTTATTATTTTTCGAACGTCTAATAGCCTCTTGCATAATTGGGTCACCTATCCCGCCTGCCGCCTTTGGTAATGAAGCCTCAATACCATATTGTGCTGTCTTTGCCCCTATCACCATTTCAGCTCGCATTTCTTTGATGGCGTTAACCATCCAGTGGTAGTCTGTAATCATTGAATCTAAAACATCTGGTGTAAGAACTAATACTCTCTCTTTTAACATAGATTTTCCCTCCTAAGTGCAATCTTATTCTCTCTTTGTGCAGAGTAGTAAATTTTTGGCTCATATCGATGATAGAAGCCATTGGGATTAACATGCATTGCTAATGCTACTTGTAATTCACGCTCGTCAAAGCAAATTGTTTTCGACTTATTCTCATCCCCATTGCGCCATATGATGACTGCGTAAGGTTTTACTCCAAAACCTAAAAATATTGGATTCAAGCTGCTACCTCCTATATCCCATTAATAACTAACTGTTAATACTCAGTTCCTAAATGTTTCATATCCATATCTCTGTCTTTTCGTCATCCATTTCCCCTCATTTTGGGGATGTGCGTCTCTCTATCTTTTTTCAAATATCTTGCGCAATCGATAGTTCGCTTTCTTGTCTTTTTCAATAGTAACTATGAAATCTTGAGACATTTCAAACAGTCGACTAGTTAACGCTTCATCGATATAAAGCATGTCATCAAGAGACAATTCGCTAGATATTAATAAAGGTTTGTTGCTCAAATAGCGAGAGTTGACCACTTCGAAGATGATTTCCGTTTGCCACGACTTGACATTAACTTTCCCACCAATTGGCTTAAATAAATCGTCAATAAACAGTACATCCACTTCTTTCATCCGATCCATAATTTCGTTTTTACGTTCAAAGTTGTTAACTGCGATATTGTTTAAACCATCTTTGTATGGAAAGTACAGAACAGGTACTTGCTTTGTATGCATCAGGTAATTAGATATGGCGGTTAATAAATGTGTCTTGCCACAACCAGGTTGTCCGATCAGCATGATGCTGTTCTGTCTGAAACCTCTAATTTCTTCAAAGGCTGCGTAATACTGTTTTGCCTTACTTTTCATTTCAACTACTTTGGGATGAACATTATCCGTCGAGAAGTTTTTAAGGCTCATTTTCTGAAACGCTTTTGTAATTGCGCTAGATTTAATAAGTTTGTTAATCTTGAGTATCCTGCTGCATTCACAGACGACATAATAATCTTGCTCAACTTCCACACCTAGAATATAGTAACCATTCTTTTTACGGATTAAGTAACTGCCAGTATCTTTACACTTTGGACAGTTGTAGTTGGGTTCTTCAATCGCTACAGTAGTTTCCGAATACAGTTGGCTTCGTGCTTGTAGCTCCTCCATTACTGCTGCCATTCTGTCGCCCGATTTTTGCATCTATTTTCACCTGCCAATCTGCATATGTTTTTACACCAAGCTCTTTACGCCAGTTATCTAAAATTGAAAGAATGTACTTAAAGCTTTGTGCACTATGAGTACCAGCGTATATTGCTTCTTGAATTAGTAATGGGTCATAAAACTTTAGTGCTTCATTAATATTGTTGCAATCCGCTAATGTTGCGATACGAACATTGCTTTCGAATAGTTTTTTAATAAAATTAAAATTTGGATTAAAGTGGAAACTAGACGACTGACTGCAATTGTTTCTTTTATTATTCAATGTATTATTAAAAACTGTATTATTCTCCTGACTGTTTATATCTATAAGGGTATCAACACTTTCGACCATACCCCCTAGTCGTTTCCAACCATACCCTCTAGTCGTTTTGATAATACGTCGGTCAATTACTTTTGTGCCAGGTTTATAGATTAGGTCAACTGTCACATAGCCCTTATCTTTTAGACTTGAAATTAACTTTGATATTCGCCCTTTACTAAGACTAAAGAATGTTGCTAAATATTCGTTCGATGCCCAACACCCTTGTTCACCGTCTAAGCTCTCGATTTCTACAAGAAGGAATTTTTCTGACCAGCCCAAGTCGTTGGCTAGCCAAATCTCTTTCGGTATCCAAACACCCTTAAATCCTCGGTTGTGTGTTTCGCGCATGCCTCTTCCCTCCTCCAGAATAACAATCAATACTTGTCGTTTTCTAATGTCCATGTTCATCTCACAAACGACAGCTAAGATATTTTTAGAGGAACCCAAGACCGAATGTAATTAAGTACACTTTGCAAATCTTGCCTACGAATATCTTTATAACTAGCTACCGCAAAACGATTCTTAATTTCACGATGCAATTCTCGAAATAATTTCGATTGGATTGTTGTATTAACTTCAATCTCATAAACTTTTATGGCAACTTCTTTTTGTACAGCGCGTTGTTCACCAGAAGTTAATGTTATTTGTTCATCCACTTTTTCGTTAATCATTGAAAGTTCCTTTCTTATTTCATACTGTTCTTGTTTAATTGCTTGAGTATTTTCTACTAAATCAGCTGTTGTACGAAGGACGGTCACAAGTGCTTGATTTTTAGTTAACGGAACTACATCTTCATTAACCATGTAGTATTCGTCTACTAAAATTTCGTAGGCGTCCCAAGCTTCCTCTGTATTAAGAAATTTTGCATGAAGCCACGCTCCTTTTTCAGTCCATAGGTATAACACTCTAGCTATACTGGAAATTTGTAATTGTTGCTGCGCTTTTCGGAAATACAATAATTCCTCACCCTCTAATTTGATATAGTGTTTATATTCCTTAAATCGATCTTTATTTTGTGAAAAGTTCTTAGAAATATGGTCACTGTTTGTTCCATAACGTTCGGCAATTTGTGCTGTCGTTAGTACGCGACGATTTTTATATAAGATAATTTGTAATAATTTCATGTCCATATAACCTCCCTAATAAAAAATGTATGTTGTATCATATCGCTACATAAATACATTTTATACAGTTATTTTGTAACGAATCGTTACTTTCGTCATCAAAAAAAAGAACCCAATCAAAATCTAGTACTACCGCAATAGATTTAGCAACATTTACAGAAGGCCTGCGTTTACCTTGTTCAATCATGGTATAATATGCTCGTTTAATTCCAGATGCTTTAGCGACCTCATCATGAGTCAGTTTATTTTCTAAACGTCTTGTCTTTAACCAAGTTCGATTTTCCAATTATTGACCACCTTTCAATAGCTTAATTATAATATAGTATCACTTCGTTACTTAGTCAACATTAATTGTATCATTTCGTTACATTTTTATTTTTCATTGGATTAGTAACAAATTGTTACATATAATTATATTTAGAAACGCGAGGTGAAATTATGCTAGGTGTACGCTTGAAATATCTACGAAAATCAAATAACAAAACACAACAAGATATAGCAGACATTCTAGGCATTACTAGACCAGCTTATACTGCTTATGAACAAGGTAAGAGAAATCCCGATTATGAAATTTTAGAAAAAATTGCGGACTACTACAATGTGTCTATAGATTATCTTTTAGGAAGAACAGATAATAAAGGAGCTTTACATACCCAAGCTGGCATCTCTGATAATGAATACAACAATCTAAGTTCATATCAAAAAGAGGTAATTGATTTCTTTTTAACTAGAGAAGATTTATTTTTTAAAAACCAGCCAGAAAATTTATTAGATGCGCTAGAACATTTTGAAGTTTTCTATGAAGTTTTGAAACGTCAACAAGAAAACAAAAAGTAAAAAAACACAATAATTTGTAACATTTCCAAACATTATAAAAATTCGCCTTTTCTTTGGTGAATTTTTTTGTTACCATAAACAGAACATACGTTTGATAAAAGAGGGATATTATGAATTTTATTTATACTCATCTAGAAGATTATATTCGTGAATTATATACAAGTATTGATGTAACAACACCTAAACAACTAAATCCAGGATTAATCGCCTCACGCCTTGGTTTTACACTATACTTTTTACCTTACGATTCTACCAATACAGGAAATGTAATTTTTATTGATTCTAGATTGTCTGAACAAAGGCAGTGGCAGGATTTCGGACATGAATTGTGTCATGCCATGGTACACTCTGGTAATCAAGCAAAATCTATTCCACTTTTTAGAGAGTATCAAGAATGGAAAGCAAATAGTTTTGCTCTCCAAGCCTGTGTACCCACTTTTATGCTAAATAAGCTTAAACTACCTGTAAATGAGGAAAAAGCAATTATTACAATTCAAGCGTTCTTTAATGTAGATTACGATTTTGCGAAGAAAAGATTATATCACTATCTTAATAATCATTATTTTGATGGTCATAAACTTACCGAAGGGAGTCATTATTGTGAGGTACGTTAAGAAGATGAATTGAAAAAATTTTAAACTAATTGTAGATGATGCTGGAGTAGAGCTTGAGAATGAGATGAATATATTTTTCTTTTTTTAAAAATTAGGAAACCTTATTGCCCCGATTTAATAAGTCCATGGTGGGATTGCTTTATGGAAAGGAATCTTGATTTATCTCGGATACGTTTCCATGATTTACGATCTACTTCAGCAACTTTATTCATTCAGGCTAGTGAACATCCTAATATGAAGATAGTAAAACTACTCTCAGCACCTATTTCGGGTTGAAGAACCTCTGAGGATAAACATTGAAATAAATCATACAACAATCTGTGGGCTTGTGCTTAAAATTACACACAAGTCCTTTTATTATGCTTTCTAAATCACTCCAGTAGCTTCAGAAAAGGACTTTGTAAATCCAATCAGGTAATCTGTGTCAATGAATTTAGTGATGAAAGGCTCAAGGAGTGTCAAGAAAGGATTTATTAAATATAGAAAAAGAAAGATGACTTTTATAGTCACCTTTGCAGTTGAAACTAGCTATTTAGTTATTGAATATTTGTTCGTAACGGTGGAAGAATGCCACTGTGTGCGCTCTTGCTAAAGAATCATCTGGTTTAAACTCTTCATTTGTTTTAGTAGTTGTTAAACCATTATCACGAAGAAATTTAATAGCTTCTGACTGAGATATAGTCTTACCATAATGCATTGAAGCTAAGATACGAGCAAAGTTACCCCGTGTAATATCCTTACCTGCAATGGCTTGTTTAGAAGCAGTGTTTGCACCTAGAACTGGTAGAGCGTATTTTGTAGCCAGTTGGTAATTTACGTCTCCGTACCATGAAGTTTTAGCTACCGTTAAAGCTAGTTCTGTTGGTTTGAAGTAACGTAATAGGATCGATAACATTTGGTTTTCCGTTAAGTTCGTGTACGGTTTTAGTAAGCTTTCGTACTTACCTGTTGATGGGTTTTTCACGTTCGGGTATCCACTGATAATACCGATGTTGACTGCCCACTTAAAATCCTCAGCCCAGTATTGGTTGGCATTGTAATCAGCAAACTTTGATACATCAACGTTTCCCGTTGTTGGCGGTGTTACTGGAGGTGTTGGCGTTGGTGTAGAAGCTGAGTAGTTTAAATAACTTGATGCTACATACCCCTCTGTCCCATCACTTCTTTTCACAGGATACCAAACAAAATGGTTTTTCTTCGTTGATACTTTTTCATATTCAAAAGGACCCGTAATGGTAACAATTTCACCTTCACGTAAAGTACCCAAAGAAGGACTATCCGTAGTAGGTCTTGTCCTAAATGTTACATTCGTTTTTGCACTAACTTTTTGATTTGATTTAAAATAATACTTAGATTTTGTCAATGGTAAATCAAAATCATAGTTCATCGTTGAAAATTTCATATTCTCTTTGCTGTTAGAGTCATATTGAAAATGTTCACGTGAAAAAGGCAGCTCTGTTAAGTCTATTAATTCCATTTTATTAATAATTCCAAGAATTCTTTCTTGATAGGCATTGGTATTTCTTTCACCAGTTGCTTGCACAATTGGACTATTTACTGGCTTAGTACCGTTATACGCCATGATAGCGAAGTACCAATGTTCCAGGACATCTCTTTCCCCACCGTTGATGCGAGGTAAATCCTTTCGCTTAAACATAGCATCTAGCGTCGCTACACCAGCTTGAATATTATAGACAATATCGTTTTTTAGTCTATCTTGATTGTAGCCTGCTTGATTTGTAATTTGCATAATGCCAATTCCATTATCAGCTGTCACAATCACTTCACCATTCTTATCAAAATGACGCCAATTTCCACTTTCACCTTCCGCTATCGCCTTCACAATTTCAGGAGGAACATCATAACTCAGTGCAGTTTCGGTTAACAAACAGTTCATTGTGGAGTAATCAGGGTTTACTTTCGATGCCGCATCATACTTACATGTATTTGCAAGATTATTAGCTAATACATTTTTATCTATGTTTATTGATAGAGAGAAGGCACCAATGGCAATAACACTAATCAATGGTTTCAATATCTTCTTCATGTGAGGATTATTACACTTCCTTTCCTATTTTTTAAAGTTAAAAGATTCAAATATATGGTATCATAATCCCAATATTTGAGAAAGGTTAATAGTCAATGTTTCTTTTACTTAACATGATTGATGGGATGCCTTCTTCAATAAGAAAATTATTTTTAGAGATAAAAAAAGTCTAATACCCCGCACTTTTACCGAGGAATTAGACTGATAAACTTAATAATCGCCCTGTGGAATAACTAGACAATACTACAGGAGATATGCTCATTCGTAAGGGAGCACCTGAAGGTTGGAAGGTCGGTGTTAAGAGTGGAGCCGGATTTTACGGAAAATTGTTTGGACACCAAACAAAGAACCCATCGTCATAGCGATTATGTCCCGCCATGATTCGGAGGATGCTAAGTTTGATGATGCACTAATTTGGTATTCCCTTAAAAACTTGCAAGCAGCATCCAGGGGTGTTCCCATTCTACAAAACCATCGTGGGGTATATAATATATGAAGCATAAAATCGGTTATCCTTTTTAACTCAGAGCATCGGTTTATTTAGTGCCTTTTCTTTTAAGTAAACGTAGCGTCAATTGATTACCTTTTCCAAGAATGTTATTCCACAAAATGGCCCTTTAATGAAAACGAGCGCTGATTCTTATTACATAAGGTACTGCACCCAATTGTTCAATACCTTATTGAAGATAAAGTACCCGTTAGCTTAATAAACATCTGTTAGTCTTCATCAAAAAAAGTTGCAGTGGATAAATTTAATAGTGGTGCTACTATTATTGCTAAACCTAAACTTAATTCACAACTTACAATATAAAGCATTTTTTCATTATATTTATATCTTATTGACAATTATTTACAAAAGTGATATTTTTGTATAAAGGAGGTAATTATGTGGGATATTTATTTGGATTCATTTTTTTATTAATAGGTATTTGGCAGATAATAATAACCTGGCGAACATTCACAGTTCTCAAGAAAGACGGAGATAAAAGTACTTCTCCTTTTATTATGCTAGGCCTTTGGAATAGTTTAGTATTTGCCATAATTTTCATTGCTGTTTCACTCGGATGTTTCTTCATCAATTTTTAAAAATTACTATTTAAAATTGTTTTCGTTTGTTCATTACTTTACAAAGAATGTGATAAGACAATCTCGTTTTTCAATCGTCTTAAGCAGTATATTAAGTATCGAACCAATACAAATCCAAACAAAGCATAAATGAGTGATTCTATAAAATACCTCCAAACTCCCATTATGTAATATTTCACCTTAAATTCTTATTCACACTTCAATCCTCCGTTAAGAAAAATTATAATGAAGCACATCTTTCGAATTTTTGACTTCTCAAATTTTAACAATATATTCCCTTAATTTATATATGTATTTTTTTCCTTATTGTACTAACCTGCACCATTAGTTAAAGTGTAATTCTTCACAATCTGCCCTATATGTTAACATAAATATCCAAATCTTATAAAAGTGGTGTTCCATTATATGGCCCTTTAATAAAAACGAACGCTGATTCTTGTTACAGAATCGCGCCCGATTGTTGAGAATCGAGATAGTGATTTGTACCTTCATTTTTCTATACAAAGCACCGTTTACTTTGAGTGCAATTTTACTCAATCTATTAAGGACACTCAAAAAAACTATCTAAAGAAGTTTTTTATAGCATCCATGCGTATTTTAGATTCACATACTTCGCAACGGAAAATCTTATTCGTTCTTTCCTTGAATAATCTATATCTTAGTGAATCCTCATACACTCTGAATTTTTGTCTACAACTACTACAAACTATCTCATAGAAAAACATAGTTCTCCTCCTGCTGACACATTACTTTTTAGTTGATCTCTCAAAGTTTGCAACCAGTTCGTTAGTATATTCCTGCACATCAAACTGGGAATTTCTCATTAATTCAATGGTAAATCCGTCAATAGCATTTCTTATTGTTAATGCCATAACCCTTGCCGATAGTTTGGTGAATTCTCGGAAAATTCCTTCTTGCATTCCGAGTGTGAGAATATTTTCAATTGGAAGTAATACAGTTTCATCATGCTCTTTTGCAAACCGAAGTTTCCCGTCAGCAGTTCTCAAATTCGAACCTATTTCTATAATAGCGAAAACATGTTGTTGATTTTCATATATGAATTTAAGATTGGTTTCAATATAAACTCGAAGCATTTCTTTAGGCGATTTTTGAGCTTCTATAAGGGGAACAGTATAGGCTTGCCAAGCCATATAATATTCAATAGCTATTTGCTCCAATAATTCCTCTTTATTTGCAAAGTGATATGAAATAACCCCCTTACTGATTTTTGCACGTTTTGCAATTTGACCTAAAGAGGCTTGAGAATAACCAAGTTCTGCGATTGTTTCTATTGCATATTCAACAATTTGAGTTCTACGGGCTTTTTCAATAAATGATAATTCTTTTTGGTTAGTTAGTTTATTTTTTTTACTCATGTTTTTATTTTAGTACACTCGTACAAAAAAATCAAAAAATGCTGTAGATTCTCTTAATATTTTTTGAATCCCTTTACCACAAAACTTTCACTTTAGTTAATGTGTAATTCTTTAAAACCAGAAACCCATTATATATAAATAATGACTTCCTTTCGTCTGCAATCTGGCCCTATTACTGAAAAAGGCACAATTCATCTTCATGAATTGCGCACTTTAAAAGAAAAAAGGGCCTTTTCTAATTCAAAGAAAGCGCCCGTGAATGAAATAACTGTAAAGCTTATGAAGCTTTTTTAAAAGTAAAGGTGAGATGATGTAATTCTATTACTACAAATCGGAGGATAACATTCCATATACAAACATACCTATTCGTTCACACAATTTTTGTGAAGCTGTATTCCGTGCATCAAGATTGGCTTGTATACGATGTACATTAATTCACTAAATAATTTATTAACCAAAGTACTAACCGCTTCTGTTGCCAAACCTTTTCCAGCTACTTCATTAGAAAAACCATAACCAATCTCTACAGTGTCTTAGTCCTGATATTCTTCACAAATCAGCTTTTTCATTTTATAGATTATTGAAATCATTTGATGAAATCACGAATGTAACTTGCCTTCAATGTTCAGCTTATTATATGGAACAATATCTTTTGTGATCGAAGTATTAAAATCACCTTTATTATTTCTTTTAGGCGCAATCATCTTTCATAGATTCCCATCGTTCAGGTATTGACGAACTTCAAATATAATTCCATATGTAGTAGCTAGCTAATCTTTATAACCAGACTATCAAAAATTCGACAGTATGTAACAGAGAATACCCTTCACATTTCAACATTTAACAGATGATAAAATACAAACAACTCTATTTAAGTATCGAAAGCAGGATTTGAGATGAATACTTGTAGAATATCAAAACAGCCATTCTTACAATATTGATGTTATATCGTATCAACCCATACCATTTCATTTAAACACGAATCGACTCAATGAAAAGTTTTATGAAGTTCATACAAGCAACAATAGCTTTGAAACTCAAACAAATCGAAAAGCCTGCCGAAGCGACAGGCTTTTATGACTCCATTATAACTCTAGTTTTCAAGTTACCTTATAGAATAATTAATAATTATGGCTTCTCTCGTACCTTCATCGTAAGCAATCCACAACTCATCTCCAACAACTACACCAAATACAGGTTCAATTGTCTGCTTGATATGGTAGGAAACCCCTTCTTTTTCTACGATAATATTGGCTAATGGTCGTTCTCCCTTTGTTCCATCAAAATGAACGGAGAGCACTTTAGCAGCCCCTTGTTTACCTCGAAGTAATCGGGCCTCCTTCTGTAAATCGTCTATTTCCATGTTGACTGGAATGACTGTTCCCACATTTACAGATAGCTTTTCTGGCGCAAAAATACTATTGACTTTAAGGATTCTATTCGCCCCGCTAGTAATCATGACTTCCATAAGCATAAGCTGTTTATGTTCAATAATGATCGGCATTTTCTGCACATGGATCACTTCACCCTTTAGAGAGAGTTGATCCGATGCCTTAACTGTTCTTCCATTACCGTACCATAATATTCTCGACATTCCCTGAATCAGAATAAGGTTAGCTTGTTCACCAGTGCGATATTCAAATCCGAAAGGCTGGACGACAGGTATTGTATAATCGCGTCCTTCGGCTGTAAAGCGAAGCAGAAGGGCTTGTCCCCGATTTACATTTCCATAACGTTCGATACGGGTGAGGACCGCATCATTAATATATACCGGTTTAGCGTCCTGTTCCATTTGTTTATGATCCTCTTCTGTGATGAACACAGCCTTGTGTTTCTTTCTGTTGTAACTGATCATTACCGGATCGCCGATGTGAATAGGGTTTAGATAGGTGATGACCTGCTTGATTTCAACCTCTTTCATTTGTCCTTCATCCTCAAACTGAACGATAAACCGGACCTGCGGACGTTCATTCACATATAAACCTGTTTCTTCCATATTAATAATCTTGCCCTTAATATGCTGACCATCTCTCACTTTTTTCATGCTTGATCTCGCCAACATGCGAGGGGCGAACGCGAGGCCGATGAATAAGAATAAAACGAGAAAGACCCAAATACCCCAGTTAATAACGATCGCTCCGCCTTGTTTTAAATAATTCCAGAAGCTTTGAATTGAGACCTTGTTTTCATCTTCTTTGAGCATCCATCCTTCGATCTGATCACTTGAAAGTACCTTAGCCTCTTGGTTTTCCATATTGACATAGCCTGATGCAAGATCTCCACCGCGATAGTAAAGGATATCACTATCCAATTGCTTGTAAAACTCCGTCTCGTTTTTTTTCAAATTCTCGTAAGGTAACTGATCTAGAAGACCAGTGGCATCTTGAAATTCACCGGATTTTTCATTGAATACAAATCCAATAACAGTTCCTTTTAATTCATCTTCTACAGTAGATCCGGCGATCAGAACTTCCTCGTCATTCAATAAGAATACACGAGCTTGATAAACTGGCTTTGGCGTAGGGATCGCAGCTCCCCAACGATTCTCGTTAGCGTCATAAAATGATGCTGGTTCAGGGTAGTTCCCATTTTCGCGTATCAACTTAGCATTATTGAAGCCGAAGTTGTTGGCGAAGTGAGCACCAGCCCGATCCTGTGCAGCAAATGTTCCTTCATCCTTGTTTTGAAGCAGCACGGATAAATTGCCATTTTTGTCTAGTATCCCGCTAACAAATGCAGTTCTATCATCCTTTAAACTTACCGAAAAAACTGGAACTGCCTGGTCGTTCTCAAAACTCCCATGCACTTCATCTATCCGAACAGGTCTGGCGGGAAGTAAACCCTCTTCGGCTAAATTCACTTTATCCAGCTTTCCATCTTTCACTTGCGCTACAAAAAATGAATGTGGCGATTCCCATGCTACAATGAGTCTACCTCGCCAGGATTTAACGCTTTGACTCCATGCGGAAGGAATTTCGATCGTTCCCTGTGCCAACTCTTCAACCTCTCCTGTTGGGTGGAAGTAGTTTAATTGCAACCCATATGAGTCGTCGTAGGTTGGTACTATGATTCCATCCTGCTGATAAGTCGCTGGCCCCAGTCCGTCTTGGAAATTGGTATGTACAGTAGTCTTACTAATGGTGTTTTCCGTATTAGTATCAAAAAGATAAACATCGTATTGTTCACTAAATTGGTCATCTTTTGAAAAACCAATCAACTTCTTTCCCTCTTCCAGCATATAACCACTTTCCAGAGCTGGTGTTGAGACATCAATATACCTCATGTAATCTTTCCACAAGTAAAAACTCAACAATATAACTGGAATCATAAACACCAAATTGCCGAGAGATAACACTCGCGTTTTTTTCATCCTGTCTCTCTCCTTTTAAATCATATTAGTCCATACTTCCAATGTTTTTGAAAAACCATGTTTATCAGATGGTAATTATCACTTCAGTTCCTGTTCCCGTATTGCCTTTGAATTTAGCAAAGTCTGTTCTTTTAAAGTTCTAAATTGCACAATTCTCACTATTGCAATCTAGTTAATTATAAACTGCCCCGTTAGCTTAAGTACATTGTTTCACAGTCTCACATCAAGATTAATATAAAATTAATTTAGAAGTGTTAATCAATTTAATGGCCCTTTAATAGAGGAAGACGCATTCCTTATTAAAGAAATGCGCCCGCTTGTGGAAGATTATAACCATAATTCTTGTTAAACTAAAGCAGCCCGTTAGTTGAAGAACTAATTTTACGCTTAACTCCCTTATAATTTGTATGGTACTATATTATTCCGCATGTTCTTTCATTAATTTATCAAGTGCTTTACCATAAGCATCTTTGTTTTCCTTACTTAATTCATAAAGTGCGTTTTTCCAATTATCTCCATCTACACCTGATAAATGTGGAGTACTTTTTAGTACAGCTTCTTGCATATTCGGTTTATCCTCTTTACTAGCGTCTTTAATAAGCTTTGTTGCTTTTCTTGCATCTGTTACCCCTACTTGTATGTCTTTGTGAATGTCTTTGTATTTATCAGGAACTTTTACATATTCCATATTGTCTAATATCTTATCCATCTTGTTTGCTGTTTTTAAAAGATCTTTTTCTTTTTCTTTGTCTTCCATAGCTTTCATCGAGTTTACTATGAATAAATCCTTCATGTATTGAAACTCTACTAATTGTTCACAAATATAATAGGGATACTGTTTCTCTGATATTACTGTTTTCATTGTTGATTTGCTTAACTGCTCAGTCTTAGGAGTAGACTCTTTATTTTCTACCGCACAACCTACTAATAATAGAATAGGTATTGCTAATGATACGAGTTTCGTTGCTTTCATTATATATCCTCCTTTTAGAAAGTATTGTAATTCTACATGAGTGTCTTGATTGAATGAAAGTTTTTTAAAAGTATTTACTGTATAAATCTTGTCTTAGCTTTCCGCTTAGTAGAGCGTATATCTTTGTAGTCTTACTCTTTTCATGACCCA
Organism: Lysinibacillus sp. JNUCC-52; assembly: GCF_015999545.1. NCBI lineage: Bacteria > Bacillati > Bacillota > Bacilli > Caryophanales > Bacillaceae > Lysinibacillus > Lysinibacillus sp. JNUCC-52. The sequence continues at coordinate 4,050,176 of NZ_CP065546.1, read as the reverse complement.
GTAAACTTTGAATGACATCAATTGGTGCACCGTTATTAATCATATGCGTTGCATAGCTGTGTCGTAATTGATGCGGATGTATACTCTTTTTTATACTAGCACAATTTAATATGCGCTTGATAATATAGCTTAAATTATCAATGCTCATTCGCCTTTTCGGCCGTCTGTCCGTAATAAATAAACAAGGTTCTTTATCCTCTCGTTCATCTAAATACCTTTTTAATCAAATAGAACAGCGGGTATTAAAGTACACTTCCTTTTCTTTATCACCTTTCCCTTGTACAATTACTGAATTCGATTGAAAATCGATATCTTCTCGATCTAATTTTACAATTTCACCAATACGGTAGCCGGTTGAATACATAACTCAAATAGTGCTTTCTCCATTGTTGTTTGACAAGCTTCCCTTAGAAGTTCTATCTCTAATTCTGAGAGAAATTTAGGAATCCTTTTACTTAATTTCGGCTCTTTTAATTTAGCTACAGGATTTTTTTGAGTATAACCTTCTTCATGTGACCATCTAAATAATGATTTAACACAACGAATCCTATTTCCTAAACTGGAAGGCTTTAAGGGGTCTCCTGATCGTATTAAATATTCTTTTAATCTATCTGTATTAAATTCGTTCATATCAATATCACCAAAAAATCGTAATAATACATTGTATTGAAAACAATATGTTTTTAATGTAAGGATGAATATCCTTCGATTTTTTTATCCTGTTGATACTTTTTCCACGCTTCGGATAATAACATGTGTCTTTCACTCTCCTACTAAGTTAAATCTAGTATTCTATATTTTATTATGTTCAGAGAGAGGCTGTTTCATACAGAGATTATTCAATAAGCTAATATATTAATAATTTCTGAAGTATTGTTAACCAGAAAATAGAAAAGGGGCCTTCCCCTATTTCCAGGAAAGCGCCCGATTGTTGAAGTTCATTTTTCAGTGTCCCGAACTTACATTTAGGAACGTTATTAATATTTATTATGTATGCTTTATAAATCATTGTTGCACTAAAACATCCGTTAGTTAAATAAAGGAAATGCCTTTAATTATTGAACCGCAGAAAATTGTTCAAGAGTCTTCCACTTAATAATTTTCTCACTTTTTTCTCCGTTAACTTTAAAACTGATTTTTACTCTTCGGTCAATATCGTTCTTTACGTTCTCAGTTGAAAGTTTAAGAACAATTTTTCCTTTACCGTTGATTTCAAAGTTATTAATACTTTTTATATCTCCTATATCTCTATCTCCATAAACTCCCGATTTCTTTAATGGGTCAACACCGAAAATTTCATACTTAATACCATCTTACTCGTATGTAACAGGAATTCCATCGCTTTTAACCAACTCAATCGACTCTATTGTCACAGATGATTCACCTGTCCATTCAATTGGAACAACAAGATGGTAAGTTTCATTTGATTTAAGGTCAAATCCAAAATTTCCTAAAAGGAAATCACCTGTTACAGCCTTCTATTGTTCACTGCAACCTACTACTGTAAACAAACAGAATAAGATGGTTATACATAATAAAATTTTTTTCATAATAATACCCCCTGATAATTATTATTATTGTATTAGGGGTCACCTCACATTTACTAAACTCTGTCCGTTTATTTCAACGACCAAGAGCAGGTCGTTGCGGTGCCTGCTCCTGTCATAATCATTTCACTGTTGTTCCCCGTTAGCTTAATGCCAATTCCCACTTAGACAATCAACGCAAGTTCTTATCCTAAATCGGGAATGAATAAAAGACCTTGTCCTGAGTCTTTGACAAGGTCTTGCATCATTAAAATAAAAAAGCCGTGGGCTATTCACGGCTTCTAATGGATGAATGTCCTTGTCCCCCGACAATATCACGACGCAATCAAGCGTGCGCCTTCTTAGAGCTCCCTTTACATTCGATAGTACCCAGTAGATTAGGTGTATCCATCAACGCGGCACACGCTGCAGACCAGGCTGGGTCTTCAGGGTAGAGCGCGGTACGGAGATAGGACCAGACGAGCGCTCGCAGCGCAGCCACGCGCTCGGGGTTTTCGTCAGTCGTTTCCTTCGCGTCGTACGCGGCTACCCCGCCTAGCCCATGCTCCGCTCCGAACAGCGTCAGCAGGCTTTTGGGGCCTGGGCTCAAGAAGTACGCATCAGAGTGCCAATCCTTGCGATTGGAGAACGCGGGGCTCCAGTCGTTATCGCCCACGACGACGAGGGCTGGTGTTGTCATTGTGGCGAAGCTAGTTGTCTTCAATACCGGGTAGTGCTCGGTTGCGAATGTGGCGAGGTCCTCACCTTTGCCTGGCGCAGCCAACAGTACACCCGCCTTGATCCTAGAGTCGCCTAGATTCACTTCCGTCCCATCGACCAGATCAGTAACCCCCTGACCACACAGCATGCCTACCGTATGCCCGCCCATTGAATGCCCGACTGCGGCGATCCGGCTCCGGTCTAGGCGTCCACCGAGCCCTGGAACAGCAGCCTCAATCTGCTCGAGGTGATCGAGAATGTAGCGCATGTCCTCTGCTCGTGACCGCCAAAACAACGGTGCCTCTGGGTTATCCGATTCACGCAAACCTAGGACCTTGGAGTCCAAGTGAGTGGGCTGGATAACGACAAAGCCGTGAGCTGCCCAGAAGTCTGCGAGGGGTCCATAGCCGTGTAGAGATGATACAAAGTTCGAAGGCCCATGACCGTGCGAAAGAAGAATTACGGGCAAGTCGCTCCCCGTCGAGGGTGCAGAGACCTTGATCTGCAAATCCACAATCCGCCCTGGGACCGAAAGCACCACGGGGCTGAAGGATATAACAGGTGTAGAATCGTTGACAGGACCGGCAACTTCAGTGAACGGCTTGCTCATGGAACGCTCTTTCTTTGGATTAATCTGCATTAGTAACACTCTCCTTTTTTGGACCATCCTATTTTTAGGATGGTCCATTCTTTGAGATCGCTGTGATCAATTATTCTTACTTGGATTCAATTCGTCCTAACGGATTGGTACTCTCCTCCAGGTCTTTGCGTGCTTCTATCCAGCTAGAATTGTCGAGGTCGAGCGTATCGCGCAAGTACGACCACGTGAGCTGCCTAAGCAAAGCAACTCGTTCGGGGTTCTCGTCCGTCGTCTCCGCGACGTTGTACCCGGAGATTCCGCCAAGTATATGCTCTGCCCCGAAGAGGGTGAGCAGGCTCTTGCTGCCAGGGCTCAGGAAGTAGGGGTCCGTGAACCAGTCAGGCCCCCGAGTGGACAGGTGGGATTGGTCCTGATCCCCAGCGACCACAAGAGTCGGCGTCCTCATCTCAGAGAAGCTCGGATGCATGAAAGGAAAGTGCTCTGCCGCGAACTGAGTCAAATCAGCTCCACCAAGGCCAGTCGTGGAAAGCAATACGCCCGCCTTGATCCGCGAGTCGGACATGTCCTCTCCTGGTTCGCCATTGGCATCGAGGACTCGCGCGCCAAGTAGCATGCTCACCGTTTGGCCTCCCCAGGAGTGTCCGGCTGCGGCAATACGACTTCGGTCGAGACGTCCGCTGAGGACTGGTACGGAAGCTTCAATAAAATCAAGTTGGTCAAGGATGAGCTTCAGGTCTTCGACTCGGAAACGCCAAATCAGTGGTGTACGATGATCGTCAGGAGGGAGATTCAGCGTCCTCGAGTCGAGATGGGTGGGTTGAATGACCACGAAGCCTTGAGCAGCCCAGTAGTCGACTAACGGACCGTAGCTGTCCATCGACCAACCAAAGCCATGCGAGAAAATAATAATAGGCAATTGGCTACCCGTCGCTGGCGCTGATACCCGCACTTGCAAATCCTCGCCACGCATCGGGGCCGATAGTATTACCGGCTTAAAAGAGATAACTGGAGTAGACGTAATTACGTTCATTTGCATAATGGATGTTCCTTTCTTGGTCTTCTCAGAAATAGCAAGGTTGATATATCAACCTTACGCAACTGTATCACATTGCAGTTGACACGTCAACTATGCTATAATGATTCCATGAATAATAGCGAACTGAACGAAGAAGAAATTCAATTATGGTATAAGTGGAAAGGCTCCTTTCACAGCATTTTCGGTCGCGTAATCAAAGAGATGTCCGATCACACGGGACTATCAGAGGGCGATTATGGAGTACTGGATCGGTTAGACCTTCTGGGGAACGGCAGCCTTCGTCAACAGGAACTGGCCGAATCCATGGACTGGGATAAGAGCCGATTGTCACATCATCTGACGCGGATGGAGAAACGTAGGATGGTGATGAGGAAGCCATTAGACAACAATCGCGGTGTTCAGGTCATCATTACTCCCATTGGCAAATCAGCCTTAAATGATGCCCGTCCCATCGTCACCATGGCCATACGCAAACATTTTCTGGATCAATTAACCGATCAAGACGTGGAGTCGATTACGAAGTTGGCGGAAAGAACAAAAAAAAGGAGCTGACGCATCTTATAATGCCCCAACGCCATGACCACATATTTTTAAGTCCCTTCCACCAAAACGATGGAGGGGGCTTTTGCTTTCCAAAAGCAAAAGCCCCCCTCTAGGTATCGCAACATTCTCTGACTTTAAAAGCAAGCAGTTGAGTTGCAATTAGCAATTTTATAATACATGCTTCAAGTTCCATGAGATGGTGAGGAATGGAACGAAAATAACGCCAAATATAGGCGTTTCAGATGCAGACATATTCCTTTTATACTATGTGGTTATTGAAGATAACTGCCAGTTAACTCAATGGTGCAAACTACCAACTCAGACTAACACTATAATTTCTCAGTATACAACTTTCTTTTCTTTTCTTTTCCTTATGAGAAGAAGCGCGTCATCGAGGAGCGATGCTGTACATACACTGTTTTTTCTCCGTTCACCCCATAAACGACCGTTTTTGGTAACAAAAAGGAGACTCTCTAAAAAGTTAAAAACCTACTAAAATACATGACCAAAAATATAAACAAAAACTAACTACCAATAACCTGTTTTAAGTGCTATTTTGCACCATGAACAAATATAAAAAGTCCAATCTCTTAACATTAAAATTAAGAAATTGGACCAGTTTTTCACTTCACAAACGCGCCCGATTGTTGAATAAGAAAACACACCCAAAACGTCATTTGGGGATATTTCTTTGCTTACCGTTGTGAATCCGTATAAATTTGGCTAGACCCCTTATTCCACAATCTGGCCCGTTTGTTGAATAAATCAATTACATTTATTTTCTAAGGGTACTATTTAAATGCTTAAAAAAGAATTGATTGATTAATAAAAATTAATGAAATAATGGTTATCTTGAAGTCTGCTCGGCAATTTGTATGCAATTTACCTTATTGCGGCTTAGTTCTATAACAGTCACCAAACGTTTTAGTAACACCTTATTTTGTGTAGAAAATGTGTAGAAACTTTTCATTTTCTATCCTTTTCTAACGTATTCTCAAAAAAAGGAAAAGCGCCTCAAACCCTTGACAACAAAGGATTTGAAGCGCTTTTCAGTTGGTTCAAATTTGTTCTATCTGAACCTTTAGACGTCCCAGGAGGGATTCGAACCCCCGACCGACGGCTTAGAAGGCCGTTGCTCTATCCTGCTGAGCTACTGAGACATGATGTGTTTTCCTAATTAACTTTTCTCTTAGGAAAGACAATATTTATTATATGTCGTTTATAACATAATGTCAACATGAATTTTACTATGAAGGCAAGGTTTGCCTTGAAAATATTATATACCTATTTATTGTATGAATCTATAGGTTTCTTTATGTCATTCTAATACGTTATAGTGCCCTATTTTTGCTAAAATAATGAAAACTAAATGATAGGAGGTATAGGCATGTTTAAGAACGCTGTTGTTGTAGTGACTGGGGGTGCACATGGCATTGGTAAAGGCATTGTGCTAGCATACGCAAAGAGTGGAGCAAAGGTTGTCATTGCCGATGTCAATGTAGCGCTCGGTAAACAGCTGGAGCAAGAAATGCATGAGCAAGGTTATTCGGCATTGTTTATAGAAACAGATGTTTCACAGGAACAAGCTATTGTTTCTTTAATGCAACAAACGGTAAAGCATTTTGGGACAATCAGCATTTTAATTAATAATGCGGGTAAGTTTCAACATCTTTCACCTTATGACATTACGTTTGAACAATGGCATGATATGTTACAGACGAATTTAACGAGTGTTTTATTTTGTTCTAGAGAGGCGGCAAAAGTAATGCGGACGAATGAGCATGGTGGTTCGATCGTTTCTTTAGCCTCTACGCGGGCGTTTATGTCTGAACCTAATACTGAGGCTTATGCCGCTTCAAAGGGTGGTATTGTCGCTTTAACACACGCTCTAGCACGCTCTTTAGGGCCAGATCAGATTACGGTCAACTGTATATCACCTGGTTGGATTGAGACGGGGGATTATGGTCAGTTACGTTCAATCGATCATGCACAACATTTATCAGGGCGGGTTGGCATGCCAGAAAATATTGCACAAGCATGTCTGTATTTAACAAATCCAGCGAATCGATTTGTCACAGGTATCAATCTTACTGTCGATGGTGGAATGACCAAGAAAATGATGTATGAAGATTAATGAACACTCTTCATTTATGCACATCCAAGGATATTGTCGAGTATTCTAAAATAGAATGAATTTTTTGAGGGAGTGAACGTGCATTGTATCCGTATATAAATGACTATTACGGCAATTCATTAAGCGCTATTTATACTACCCCTTATACCCAATATACGGCACCTATTCGGCACTTTTTAAAACCCCAGAGAGATACTCGACTGTGTATCAGTAAAGCAGAATCTGATTATATGGCGATGAATCGATTGTTGTGGTTGGAGCATGTCAATTGGACGAGAATGACCATTATTAGTATTGTCTTTGGTTTGCCTGATTTACCATTTGTACAAACACGTCTTTTACGCAATGCGACAGATTTAGGAAATTGTCTCCGTCCTTTTTACGGAGATCAACTAGCTGATCGATACGCCGAGCTGATTAAAGAGCATCTACTTATTGCAGCGCAGCTCGTGACTGCAGCGAATAAAGGAGATGCCGCAACCGCAGCAGCAAAGGAAAAAGAATGGTATCGTAATGCCGATGATATTGCGATATTTTTAAGTACAATTAATCCATATTTGAGTAAGGAAGCCGTACAGCAAATGTTTTATAGCCATTTAGCTTTAACGAAAAAAGAAGCTGTTACAATGATTCAAAAAGACTATCAAGCAGATGTGCAAGTTTTTGATGAGATTGAAGCAGAGGTACTCGAAATGTCGGATATGATTGCAATGGCGATTGTTATGCAATTTTGCTACCGCTTTTATTCATAACGAATAAATAAAAAACCAGATTCATCGACAATATCTTTTGTCCATCAATCTGGTTTTTCGTATTCCATTATAAAGTATTTTCCTTTGCGCTAGTATATCCCACTTAATCTATGTTTGCTCTGGATTGACGGGTTGCTTGTCAACATAGCGGTAATATAAATTCCGTAGTTCAGATTCCTTAAAAAGCCCAAGGTGTGTCTTTAATTGAGGATGAACTAAAATTCCCTTTGCACGTAGCTCTTTGACAAACCAACCTTTAGAATATCGATGCACGTTGCACAGTCTCCTTTTCTGTTACTCCTACATAACGTATGCTCAAAGGTTTTGTGCTGTTACTGCTTTTCTTTTACTTCAATAAAAAAAACGAAGGATATGCATTCCTTCGTTTTTCTAAATTTATGTGCCACAAAACGTTTGATAAGGACAGTTGGATGGTGCTGGTAACGTTGCATACTCTTCTTGGTTACTTGTATGGGCAAAAGGCTGTGAAAGTGCCTGTAGTAACTTTTCCATTACACGATAATCTCCGTGTGTAACGGCAGCTTCTAATGCTTCTTCTACTCGGTGATTTCGTGGAATAATTGCTGGATTATTATCACGCATTAATTGTTGTGATGCCGCTTCACTTTCCTCTTGTTTTTCACGTCTTGCTTGCCACTGCTCATACCAATTTGTAAATTCTGCACTATTAAATAGGTCCGTTCCTTCACATTTAGTAAAAGTTAAAGCACGGAATGTATTCGTATAATCGGCATCGTACTTTTCCATTAACGTGAGCAGTTCCTCTACCAGCTTTGCATCTTGCTCTTCTTCATTAAAAATCCCTAGTTTCGCTCGCATGCCTGCTAGCCAATTTGTGTAATACAATTGAGGATATTGCTGTATTACTTCTTGTGCTAAAATCACAGCTTCTTCTTCGTTGTTATGAATGAGCGGAAGTAATGTTTCAGCAAAACGGCTGATATTCCATCCTCCAATAGGTGGCTGGTTTCCATATGCATAGCGACCTTGTCTATCGATTGAGCTAAAGACTGTTGCTGGATTATACGTATCCATGAAAGCACAAGGACCATAATCAATTGTTTCACCGCTAATGGTCATATTATCCGTATTCATCACACCATGAATAAAGCCAACTAGCTGCCATTGGGCAATAAGCTTAGCCTGTCTCTCCATAACTTCCTGAAGCAGACTTAAATAGCGATTAGGTTGCGTCTGATCTATCATTGGGAAATGACGTTCAATTGCATAATCAGCTAAAATTTGAAGCTCTTCATCTGTCCCCCATTGCGCCACATATTGAAATGTTCCCACACGTAAATGGCTGCTAGCAACACGCGTCAAAATAGCACCTGGCAGTTCCGTTTCACGTATTATCGTTTCTCCTGTAGTTACCACCGCTAAACTACGGGATGTCGGAATGCCCAATGCGTACATCGCTTCACTAATGATATATTCACGGAGCATTGGACCGAGTGCCGCACGACCGTCTCCTCCTCGCGAATAAGGTGTTCGCCCTGATCCCTTAAGCCCGATATCATAACGCTCCCCTGTAGGTGTCATTTGCTCACCTAGAAGCAGCGCTCTGCCATCACCTAACATGTTAAAATGCCCAAATTGATGTCCTGCATAAGCTTGTGCGAGCGGTATTGCACCACTCGGCACCTCATTACCAGCAAGTATTTCGATACTTTCTGGTCGTTGAAGGGCACTCGTATCTAATCCGAGGGACTCGGCCACCGCCTCATTAAGAATCACCAATTTTGGGGCTTGTACACGATTCAATGGAAGGCGGCTATAAAATGAACTCGGTAGACGAGTGTAGCTATTATCAAAATTCCAACCTATGTTGTTTGCCATAGTCATATAATCACCCTTGTTCTTTTCATTTAGTTTTTCTACTCTAATGCAAATAATTCGTGGACATGATTTCCAGCAATATAGTTATACATAAATATAAAAACGCTTAAACTCTCTTTTAGCAGAATCTTAAGCGTTTTTATATTAGCCATTTCTTATGACTTATTTCCGCATAAACTTATGCGTTGAAATACAATCATTGTCATCTGTTAAGAAATTGACCTGAAAATAATCATCTTGAATATCTATAATTGCAAAGCTTTTTTCGTTGCGACCTCTTGGCTTTAA